>NZ_MRCD01000076.1 GCF_001904745.1 Calothrix sp. HK-06 | reverse complement strand
ACGGCTGGTGGCAAGCGGTCGGTCATTTTTGCTTGCAGTGGAGCGGCAGCTTGTCCTTTGTCAACAACTAGCGCAATTCTCAACAGTTGCTTTACAGTTGCCGCCTGTGAAGTAGCTTTTAGAACTGTTTTATAGAAGTATAGCGGGAGCATCCAGTTTTGGCAGAAACACCAAAACTCAGGGCGCCAGTAGATAACCACTCCAATCTTAAATATAATTCGTTATAGTACTTACTACACATACTACAGAATTGGCTCAAACCTTATTCAAGTTTACGGATTTAATTAATAACTATTCTTAATATCTACTAAAACATTAACCAAAAAAATAATACTAACAAAAACAATATTCAACACAAGCGGAGGTTATAAGCTTTAGCTTGCAACGATGCCACGGCGCCTGTAATCAAATTCATAAATCCTTGATATTGTAAAATGTTTTGGAAGCTGACGCTTGAAGAAGGCAGAAGCCTTCATAGCATAGGGCTTTTATGAACTTTTTCGTTGGTGATTCTGACCCCAAGCAATTATAAGCACCGGGCGCGACGGTGAGGTTTTATACACTTGTTCCATGCAGGTCACGGGCAGAGAATAGGAGCCAGATTCACGAATGACGAATGCCTCCTATCAAGAGCCTTCTTGATAAAAATATCTTAATTATGGGATAATGCTGACAATCAGTAAAAACGTGCATAAACCATTATGAACAAAGATAAATTAGAACGTCTTAATGCTTGTCTGAAAGAAGTTGCAGAAATATTGTATGAAGAAGCAGACAAAACTAATTTGACAGACCTTGAAGGAATAGAAAAAACTGTACGTAGTCAAGTATTAGAGTATGTAAGTCCAGAAATAGCCTTTTTTTTATTGAAGAAACAACTGGAACAAAAATAGGTAAGAAAAGGAAAATAAAAAGCGTTGTTGGAGAACTTCAATTAAAAGCGAAACAATTAGAGAAACTTGGATTTAAGCCAAGAAGTAGATTAAGCCCATTGCTTCAAAAGTTGTGTTTAAGAATATCAGCGAATGAATCATACCAGAACGCAGAAATAGAGATTGAAGCACAAACGGGTATTAAAGTTGGACATTCAACACAACAAAAACTAGTTTTAGAACATGAATTTCAACTACCACTAGCAAAACAAAAAATTTCTGAAGTAAGTGTAGATGGTGGTAAAGTAAGACTACGTGGACAACCAAAAGAAGGGTTTGACTGGAAAGATTATAAAGCAATTCGCCTTCAAGGAATTTATTATGCAGCGTTTTTTGGTGATAACCAATCATTAATTGATTATGTTAACAGTCAGCCATTAGTAAATCCATTAGTTTGTTTGGGAGATGGTGAAACACTTGGCGGTGTCGGTTTCCGTCCCGCCAAAGTGTTGAACCCGAAGGGACATGACGGAGTTTGGAATATAGCCAGAGAATTTGGAACTTCAGATTTTCAGCGATTGGAAATATTAGATTGGTATCACTTAAAAGAAAATCTTTATAAAGTTGGTGGTTCTTTAAAACGCTTAAAAGCTAGCGAAGTTGCCGGACAGAGTACTCTGTCCCGGCACATTCGCGCTAAGACTCTTTTATGGCAAGGTTCTGCTGATGAAGCTAAAACTTTATTTATGGGTTTAAAGGGCAAACAAGCGAAAAACTTTATTGCCTATATTGATAAGCATAAATCAAGGATTGTTAATTACACTTATTATCAAGCTGAAGGAATATCCTCTATTGGTTCTGGAGCAGTAGAATCTGCAATTAAACAAATTGGAAGAAGAATTAAGATTTCTGGGGCAAAGTGGAATATTGGGAGTGTTAATCAAATTTTAGGAGTGCGTTGCGCCTATCTAAATGGTTTACTAAACATTTAAATTTAATCTTTTTATAAAAGCCTAGAAACATCAGCACTACTACACATTGGTGTTCATAAAATATATAAATATTGCGAACAAATGATGATGCTGTACTGTTTTTTACAGTATCAATCGGTACAACAGCTTTTATTATAGGCGCCGTGGCGTCGTTATAAGCTTTAGCTTATAACCTCCGCTTGTGTTGAATATTGTTTTTGTTAGTATTATTTTTTTGGTTAATGTTTTAGTAGATATTGAGAATAGTTATTAATTAAATCCGTAAGCTTGAATAAGGTTTGAGCTAATTTTGTAGTATGTATAGTAAGTATTATAACGAACTATATTTAAGATTAAAGTGGTTATCTACTGGCGCCCTGAGTTTTGGTGTTTCTGCCAAAACTGGATGCTCCCTCTGATATCTACCAGGCAAGGACAGCAAGAAGTAAGAGATATTTGACATTGTAGAGATTACAGCACCTAATGATCAAAAAATTGACTGCGCTAAAAGAGGTTCTGTTTTAGTCCCAATTAAGAAGGTTTTTATTTTCGGAATGGGTAAAGTCGAATTTAGCGAACGAGAGGAATTAGAGAGTCTTAAGCTAGAAAGGAAACTTAATCAAAGCGCATTTAGTAAAGATGAGGTCAAAGTCAAAAGATTAAAGTTCTTAAAGGAAGGACCTGAATATAACTATATTGATTTAAGTGAAGATCTTTTTTGCTATATAGATGCCAAGCAAGAAATGATAAAAATTTTAGGTGAGTTAGGTGATAATAAGATATGGAATCAAATATTGAGTGATTACAAGATTAATTGCTTTGTGGCAGATTTCGATGGACACCTCATTGCTTCTTGCACCTTGGTAGTTGTTCCTAATCTGACGCGCGGTGCCCGTCCCTATGGGTTGATTGAGAATGTAATTACTCACGCGGACTATCGTCCGCAAGGTGTTGGAAGGCGCCTGATACACCATGCCCTACAATTTGCATGGAGCCATAATTGTTACAAAGTAATGCTCTTAAGTGGTAATAAACGTGAGGAAATACACCAGTTCTACGAAAAAAGTGGCTTTAAAAAGGGTATCAAAACAGGTTTTGTTGCCACATTCAACACGTAATAAAACTGTTAAGCTTAATGCTAGCTACCGTAAGAAATTATGTTCTCCACCGAAACACGTCTTGACCATACAGTCCCTATTTCCGTTATAGAACCGTTTCATGTTATCAACAAAGCGCTGCTCGATTTACTTCGTGACTTGGCGCCAGTTGACTGGACTAGGCCGACTATACATAAAGACCGTAATGTTAAAGACCTTACAGCACATTTGCTTCACGGTAGCATTCGACGTGTTTCGAGCTTGCGTGACAGCTACCGCTCACCAATGCCATCATTCAGTGGGATTGAAGAACTGGTAGCTTTTATACAGCAAGATAACCGTGAGTTCATGATGGGAATGCGTCGCGTCAGCCCACAGGTTCTAATTGAACTAATAGAGATATATGATAAAGTGCTGATTTCGTTGTTTGAGGGAATGGATGCCAATGCTGATGGACTTGGTGTTGCTTGGGCTGGAGAAACTGTTTCCCGCAACTGGTTTGATATTGCGCGCGAGTATACGGAGAAATGGCATCACCAACAGCAGCTACGTGATGCTACAGAACGTCCGCCACTTTATGCACCCTTACTGCTAACACCTCTACTCGAAACCTTCGCGCGCGGATTGCCGTTTGCATATCGTAAATTTGAGGCACATGATGGGGTATTTGTATCAATTTCAACTACAGACCCAGTGACACTTGGTTGGACGTTAAAACGAGAACGTGGTACTTGGTCGTTATGGAGCGGCATAAACCCAGCAGCACAAACGTCTATTATTGTTCCTGCTCATATAATTTGGCGAATTTGGACTAAAAGTTTGCTTTCCGACGAAGCCAGACAGCATGTCCAAGTGGTCGGTGATATGAATGCTGTAGCGCCGCTAATTCAGTTTGTCGCAATTATGGCGTAAGAGGTAAACTGTAAGCCCATATTTCAAATTTTGCTTCAGATGAGAGAATAGTCTTCAAAGAACCATAATGTTTAATACAAAACTCTTCAAATTCTTTTAAGACTTTATGAAAAATATCTTCTGAAACTTGCCAACATAACCCATATGGGCGCAATTTAAATAAATTTAGTAATTCTTCTACTGTATTACTAACTGTCCATTCTTTAGCTATTAAGTAATTTGATACGTATCCTTTGTGATTTAAATATCCTTCTGTGTTTATTTCTGGTATTGCTGAATTAACACCTTTAGATTTTGTATTGATTCCTTTATATTTATCTAAAAATTCTCGAAAATAGCCTTCAAATTCTTTTCTTGCAGGTGGAGTAATCCATTGAGAATTGAGATAAAAACCTCCAGGCTTTAGCACACGATGTATATCATCTAAAAATACTCTCCAATCAGAGACAGTATGAAGCATATGAACAGTTAATACAACATCAAAACTATTATCTGAAAAAGGCAATTGTGAGGCATCAGCATGAATTAAATTTAAATTAGGAGGAGTAGTGTTGAATTTTTGACTAAATTGATCAAGCATTTCTTGAGAAACATCAATTCCTGTTACGGAATAGCCACGCTTAACTAAAGGAAAAACGTTTAATCCTGTACCTACACCTGGTTCTAAAAAATTAGTTTTTGGCGCCGCACGGGTAAGATTAATAATAAAGTCAGCTACTTCCTCGGCAACAGATTCTGTTAACCAGCGTGTTTGATCGTATACGTGTGCAATATTATCGTAATAATTGAGGCTGTTCATATAGATAAATTGGAGACGCGATTTATCGCGTCTCTAGAATGTGCGAATTAAACGCGAACTAGAAGGGACGACTACCCCGAATAGTAACACGCTTTAGAATTCGTGTTGCATTCTCATTAAATTCTGGACGATAATGCGCGGTTGCTTGATTATCCCAATATAAAAGATCGCCTTTTGTCCAATGATGTCGGTAAGCAAATTTTGGTTGTTTGATGTGCTGCCGCAATCGCTCAATTAACTTTGCACCTTCTTCTGGGTTGTAGTCAACAATTTCTACTTCGTTTGCTGCATTAAGGTATAAAATCTTTTTGCCGTTATCTGGATGAGTACGAACAAGTGGGTGTGCTATTACTTTCTCACCTGGTTCAAGCTCTCGACCAGGGCCGTAAGAAGCAGACGGTATATCACCTTTATGAAGTTTGGTAAAAGGGTTGTAATGCAATATCTGCAAGTTAGCAATCTGCTTCTTAGTTGCTTCGTCTAATTCTTCATAAGCTTGAACTAAATTGACCCAGTAAGTATCTGGACCACCTTCGGGTATTTCCACTGCGTATAGAAGTGAACCACTTGATGGAGCAGCGAACCAGTGATGGTCTATATGAGCTAAAAGTTCAATATTACCAGGACGTAAGTTTACTGAACTCTCTTCATAGGATGCGTTGGAAAGGGTAAGAACGAGTGGCGGCAATACAGTTTCCGATTTGCCTTTGGGAATATTATACGCTGGTTACTGAAATATGTCACCGAAGTAATTCGCAAACGCTAACAGTTGCTCTTCGTTTAAAATTTGGTCTTTAAAGATGAGGAGGTGATAATCTCGCCATGCTTGCTTGAGTTGCAGAATTACCTCCGGCGCCACAGGACGACTTGTATCAAGACCTGTGACAATAGCTCCGAGCGCTCCTCCGGTAGGAGTAATAGCAATACGTGTTGCAGTTACTGTCATTTGTATTTCTCCTTTGTGGTCTGCACCACTGATTATTTGTAGCGGATTGAAAGATACTATTAGGGGTAAAGAAAGCTCTCTATCGAAAACAAGTAAATACTACGGTAAACTGACTAAGATACAGTTTTTTATCATAATACTGTATTAAAACAAGGATAATCAAGTGGAAAATTGTTAAAACATCTCTATCAAAAGATATATTTTTAAAAGCATCCCAATTTTATCAGTAGGAATTATGCCGAAAATCCATGTCAACGGGATTGATTTGTACTACAACATTCAAGGAAAGGGTACACCTTTATTATTAATTGCTGGGTTTGATTGTGATAGCTCTTACTGGTCGCTGGTTGTACCAGCACTAGTAAAGAATTATCAAGTGATTCGCTTAGATAACCGAGGAGTCGGTAAAAGTTCCGCGCCTGATAGTCCGTATACTATTAAACAGATGGCTGATGATACTTTAGAACTATTGGATTATTTGGGAATTATTCAAGTACATGTAGCAGGTCATTCAATGGGTGGACAAATTGCCCAAGAATTAGCTTTGGCGCATCCAGAAAAAGTCAAAAGTTTAATACTCCTCTCATCTTGGGCAAAAGGGAACACTAAGTTTGATTCAATAATTGAGATGTTTGGGAACTTGTCTAATCATTTGGAAGGAAAAATTTATCAAAAAACCTTGCTGCCTTGGATGTATACTGAAAATTTTTACTCAAGTGGAAGTATTCAAAATATTATTAGTATCATTGAATATTACCCCTTACCAACACCTCACGGAATTTATCATCAAAGCCGAGCTATCCTCCACAATCACACTAATGACCGTCTCCACAAAATTCTCTGCCCTACATTAGTTATTGTTGGAAAGGAAGATATTCTTACACCTGTGGCATTCTCTCAACGACTTGCTGATGGTATCAATGATGCCGAGCTTGTTATTATTGAAGGCGCCGGTCATGGTTTTTTGGTTGAGTCACCAGATGCAGTGGCTAATGTAATGCTTAAATTTTTACCAAAATAAGCCCGATTTTTTGAAAAACTTGGGTTGATTCAAAATTCGGGTTGGTAAATATTCAATTTTATTTCCAGATGCCAAATAAGCGCGTTAGTTGGTAGCACTTAATTCTGTCAATACTAAATTTTTAAACAATGGTGTACTCAAGTAACGTTCACCAAAGCTAGGCTGTACCATCACAATCAAACGTCCTGCATTTTCTGGGCGTCTGCCTACCTCAATTGCAGCACATAAAGCAGCCCCAGTTGAAATTCCAGAAAGAATTCCTTCTTCAGATGCCAATCGTCGTGCGTAATTAATAGCATCATCGTCACTGACTTGAATTACTTCATCAATCAAATCTAATTGCAAAACAGGAGGAATAAATCCGGCGCCAATTCCCTGTATTTTGTGAACCCCAGGTCTTCCTCCTGTAATTACAGAACTGTTGCTCGGTTCAACAGCTATTGCTTTAAAATCTGGTTTTAACTGCTTAATTGCGTGACTCACCCCAGTAATTGTTCCACCTGTGCCTACCCCAGCAATTAAAATATCTACTTGACCATCGGTATCTTCCCAAATTTCTTTTGCTGTAGTCTCTCTATGAACTTGAGGGTTCGCTGGGTTGCTAAACTGTTGTAACATATATGCATTTGGAGTACTTGCGACTATTTGCTCCGCGCGAAGAATTGACCCCTGCATACCCTTAATTCCAGGTGTTAACTCTACTTCGGCGCCATAACCCTTGAGTATTAATTGTCGCTCGATACTCATCGTATCCGGCATTGTCAGTATTAATTTATACCCTCTAGCCGCTGCCACCATTGCCAAAGCGATACCTGTATTTCCCGAAGTTGGTTCCACTAAAATAGTTTTACCAGGTTGAATTAACCCCGCTGACTCAGCAGCAGCGATCATTTTGGTGCTAATTCTGTCTTTTACCGAAGCCGAAGGATTCATTCCTTCAAGCTTGACTAAAATTTTGGCCTTTACTCCCTCACTTTGAGGAATACGGTTAAGTTGGACTAATGGAGTCCTACCAATGGTTTCTGTGATATCGCGGGCAATTCGCATGGCAAGATTTGACTTTTTGGAATGAGCAATACTTTACTATAGTACTTTATATATATCGACAAACCGTAGTTAATATTAAGATTAAATGAGAAAACTTATTTATGATTATAGTTCATTTCCTTTATAAGGATAAAAAATAAATGAAGTTTGAATACCAGGTCAAGAACTAACAAACCGAAATAGCGTAAAAATAACTAAGTACTACTAGCATTAAGTAGGTAGCACATAAACTTTAGTTTACATGCTACCGAAAATACCAAATTAATGTAACCCCCCTTCCATAGGCTCTACAATTTGTAATTGTAGAGCCTACCTTTCTTCTTATAGTACTGCAACTCTGTCAAGTTACCGTACAATTATTAAGATTAGATTATCACATACTTTAGCGAGAAAAACAATAAGTAAAAATAATCACTCCCAAAAATTTATCAATAAATAGTATTTTTGTTTTATTGTATCATATGAAGCTTGTACATTAAAGCTTTTTATAATCAAGATAAAGAATACTTGAAAACCGTAGTTTAACTTGAACAGGAACAGCTATATTTTAATACCAGTATAAAAATTAATTTTTGGTTAAGCTTTTATTTAGTATACCCTTAACTACGGTAAATTTATCAAGATTCTGCATCTAATGATTTCATCTGAAAATTGCTTCAGTCGAGCAATTCACGGTATCACAACTGATGTAGGATTTATTGGTGCCGGATTAATATTGCAAGAATTACGCAGAGAATCAGAGACTGTTTGTATTCAAATAGACTTTCACTTTTCCAAGTATAGATTTAAACTACGGTATATATATTGATTTCAAGCATTTTTTGGACTTGCTTGTAATTTTTGCTTATTCAGTTTTAATTCTATGAAATAAGTTAAATACATTTTAATAGAAGCCTAAAAGTAGCTTGGTTTACCTATTGTTTTGAAGATTTTTTATATATTTAAAACGCCTTGTAACTATTAAAAAAAGCAAAGATCATAATTATTCTTCCGGTTAAACGTGACAGAAGTTAAATTGTTACCAGTAAACATATTTATGCATAATAACGAATCACTTGTAATTACAATTGTTGGCGCCGGTTTTAGTGGGACAATGTTACACATAACTAGAAGACGGCTTGGCTTTACTACTAATATGACTTGATTACTTCCGGCACCGACTTATGATAAATATTGGTCGGCGCCTTTTTTATCACTTTATAATTTTGATACAATGCCATGTCCGTAATTTGTTCATTTGAATTGATATACACCTGATGTTTATATTTAAACCTGGGAAGGAATGTGCCTGTTCTTCCCAGATTTTTAATTTTAGTAGATAGATGCTAGTACTTTATCGGTAGCTGCTCTAAATGCAGTTGCGGCGCCTGCACTCATGTCACGAGGCGCGCAAATACGATTTCTAACGTAAGCTAATGTGATGGCGCCTACTGCTGAGGATGTTGGGTCTGCGTTATCTTGGCCCCCAACTCTTCCCCAAGGTAAAACTTTTTCGTCACCGTGAATAAGATAATCAGCTAACAGTCTTAAATGAAAGTCTATTGCTTCTTTTATTTGTGAAATGTCACCATCTTTGGCTAAAGCTTGAACTCCTGAGTTTTTTAGAATGTCTCCAATGGCGACTTCGCGGTTATCACTTAATCGTTCTGCTGCTTCCGCGCGATATTGAGTTACGTTGATGTATGCTGGGTCGGGAGGTAAAAGATTTCCTATTGGTTGGGCGCCCCATCTTCTTTTCCGAAGTAAGTTATTAGTAATATCATCTGATTTAACGCGGTGATAAGCAGGACGTTGATTAAGCGCTTCAAACCAAGCGTTAATTCGTGTGAAACGTGGATTCCCTTTGATATGATAGCCTCGATAGACTGGTAAATTTGCTGCTAATCTGTCGAGATGAGGGCTGTATAATATATCAACTAAGCTAAATGTTGATAAAAAGTAGGCACCTGGATATTTTCCTAAAAGTTGTTCGAGTTCATCTAATTTCGTTTCAAATGCGGCTTGGTGATTTGTTAGCTCTATAGAATCTGATGTGTTTTCTTTGAGGAAGTTATAAGCGGCGCCGAAGAACCCATTTGTTTCACTTTCTTCGATTAACTGCCGTGCAACTGAGTTTTCCTCTGGGTTGTCTGGAAGTAAGGTTTGACCGAATTTTTCTTCTAATGCTAAAAGAATATCTTTCGACTCATAGACAAGATTGCCCTCAATTTTTGCTGCTGGTACAAGAGTTGTAGGCACCATATCTGTGTACCATTTGGGCTTGTTACTCAAGTCTATAAATTCTGTCTCAAACGGAATCTCTTTTTCCTCTAAAGCAAACCAAACTCGCTCGCAGAAAGGACACCAAGAGTTTGTATCACGATACAATAAAACTGGAGGTTTTGTATCTTTGGGCAATTTATGAAGACTGCTAGGAATCGGCGCCGTAGATGGAGACTGTCCTGGTCTTGCTATGCGACGAGCATCAGTTTTTTGTCGAGCAATTTCTAGTAGTTGCTCCCAAGTAGATATGCTATTATTTGGCATTTTACACCTCTAGAATTAAAGAAATCTGGTTTGTAACCAAAATATTTTTTTATTATAATATATCAATGAAAAAACCCGGTTTTTAAGATAATTCATTAGTCGTAAAAATCCGTTTGGTAAATATTAAAATAATTTTAGCTATTAAATCTATAATTAAAAGTCTATGCTTATTTTCTTCATGCTGACTGGTATCGTCCCAAAGGTCTTTTACTGGTGACTCTAATTCAACTTGGCTTGTCGAGAAACAATCCCAAGCTTCACCTTCGCATAATTCTCTTTCCACTCGTTGAGATAACATAACAAAAGCTCCTTATTATTTTCAAGCTTATTAGACAAAATATTTGATAGAAAAATAGTAGGTAGGAACGCTTATACCCACCTACTACCAATAACAGAATAGGAAAGCTTGGAAGAAGAAATATGTTGATATAGATGGATAAAAGATTAGGAAAAGGTAGCAGGTAGAGAATTTATTGCTACCTATCTATGGCATATTGAGGCAACGTCTAAAAAACTTAATTGACGTGAGCCAATTCTTTAGATGCTGATTGAGGATTTACAGCTTGTGTTAGTTCATTTAGAGCATCCTTTAATTTTTGCTCACTTTCTTCGTCAAGCTGAATTTTTGCATCTGCGTTTAATTGGATTTGTTTATCTATTATATAAACACTTCCTAAAATATGTCTTGCTCCAAGTTCAGAAAGAACTGGTTTAAGTGTATAGTCTACTGCCAAAGCATGAGTAATAGCTCCACCCGTCCCAATTGGTAAAACTACTTTATTCAAAAGTGTTTTTTGAGGTAGCAAGTCTAAAAATGCTTTCAATGTACCCGTATAAGCTGCTTTATAGATTGGAGTAGCAATAATAATGCCATCAGCAGCTTCAAGTAAAGCTTTGGGTTCTTGTAGTGCAGGACTGTCATAGCGTCCAAATATCAAATCTTCAGCAGGTAAATCGCGTACTGATATTAAATCTGTCTTCAAACCATTTTGCTGTAAAACAGTATTGGCATATTCCAAAAGTCCATAAGTTCTGGAAGGGTGAGATGGACTTCCAGCAATTGCAACGATATTAGACATGTATCTATTCTCCTTATTTAGACGAGGCTTTAATTAGTTGCGCTACTCAGTAAACACCGATAATTTAACGGAGAGTGACTTACTTGCATTTCCATTGATTCGTCCATCTGTGGAAGCTACATTGCACAGGCGCCGATTGTTGAGAATTCAAGCGCTGGCGCCATGATTCCAAACCTTTCAGTACAGACATTTGCTCAATATCTTGATGTAACATCGCTTTTAATCTCCTTGCTAATACTTGGACGATTATTTTTCAAATGTACTGTTAATCAGTCGGAATACTGTATTATGCTGCTATTTCACATTGTGTCACACTTCGAGCATTGAATCAAGGGGTTTGGAAATAAAATACTAAAAACCTATCAAGGTTTTGTTGTTTTACTTTTGCGAGTCAGGTGGGCACTGCCCACCACATAAATTCCAAAAGCACGGCGAAGAAAGCCTATGGTACAAATTACCCATCCGTTACATCTGCTTTCATTCGTTGCCATTTAACCCAGCATATATTCATTACTATTTGAGCGAGGTGTGAATGGAATTACAGTTCCCCCCTTAACGTGTCTTTCTAACCAGTCTCCTAAGTCTGCTAATACTGATTGATAGTCGAGGTCGCGATGTAGCGCATGACGACTTTGAGGGTATTCATAGCGTTCTTTGTCTGGGAAAGCTATTTGTTGGAAGAATATACGACTACCTTCAGCAGGCGCCACCGAGTCAGAACCACCGTGCAAAATTAGAATGGGGACTCGTAAATTAATAGTATGAGATTGAATCCAAGTTTTTGCGGCTAGAAATTCAGTTGCGAGACGCGCGCTTCCTCTGGAATGCATTAGTACGTCTTGAGTGAAAGTTTCCTGTACATTTTGGTCGCGGGTAATTTGGTCGCCAGCAAGTCCAACACTAAGTGTGAATCTTGGCATTACTGCTGAAAGTGTGCGTCCCAGGTTCATTTTTACAGGTGAAATACCCACTTTACCTAATGGAGGCGCCATTGTAATAATTCCCTTGACAGAAGATGCCAAACGTAGAACATAATCTAAAACAATTATGGCGCCTAAACTATGGCCTAAAAGAAAACATGGAGATTTTGGTTCTTGCAACTCAATTAATTTTAAAAAAGTTTGTATGTCTTCTCGATATTGAGACCAAGTATTGATATGTCCTCTTTGTCCTTGTGAGCGTCCATGTCCACGTAAATCTAAACCATATACGGCATATCCAGCTTTTACCAAATACTGAATAATATTACCGAATAAATTACTATGACTTCCTAAACCATGTACTATTACAACAATTGCATGTGGATTATCAAGCAGGCGCCAGCTTTGATAGTAAAGGTTTATTCCCCCGGTTCCTTTAAAATATCCTTCTTGGTGTTTCATTGTTGGATTGTATGTAGCAATTTACCGTTCTTGTAAAGTCGGTCGAATCAGAATTTCATTTACATTCACATGGGAAGGTTGAGTTACAGCGTAAACTATTGCTGCTGCAACATCTTCGCTTTGCAGTGGCACTATTGCTTTGCGTCGTTCTTCATTAATTTTTTTTGCTACAGGGTCAGTAGTGTGGTTATTGATTTCTGTATCTACCAATCCCGGCTCAATGATAGTAACACGAATATTATCTCGTAATACTTCTTGCCGCAATGCTTCCGAGAAAGCATTAACCCCCCATTTAGTTGCATTATATATACCAACACCAGCTCGTGCAACGCGACCTGCTACCGATGAAATATTAACAACATGTCCTGTCTGCTGCACTTTGAAAATTGGTAGAACTGCATGAGTTGTATAAAGTACCCCTAGAACATTTACATCAATCATCCGGCGCCAGTCAGCAGTATTTCCACCGTCGATATTGCCAGTTAATGCCACACCTGCATTATTAACAAGAATATCTACCCGTCCTAACTCTGCATTAGTTTTTTCTACTAAATTATTAGCTTGGTCCTCATCTGTGACATCGGTAACAATAGGCAATACCTTACCACCACTCGCTTCAATGCGCTTTGCCAATGCCTCCAAACGTTCCCCACGTCTGGCGCCAATCGCAACAGAGGCGCCTTCTTGGGCTAATGCAATTGCTGTTGCTTCACCAATACCCGAAGATGCTCCGGTAATAATTGCCACCTTTCCTTCAAGTTTAAGAGCCATAATTCACCCCTCACTCTGATTCATGAACTACTAAATGTTTAAATACAGTTAATCGGTCGGATTAGTGTAGTATGTATTTAGAGAATCACACATATTGCTTAATAAAGCAAGAGTATTTTTAACTTTTTGTCACAGCTTGTAGCACAGGCATCCTGCCTGTGCAATGATTAATGATTTAGGTCATTTTATTTACTACAGAGGCACATAGAATTAACGGTAAGCAGCATTAGATTTGTGGAACCTAAAAGCTGACGCTAGTGCTGCCACAGATAAAATTATTGCCGAAGCGCGGAACGTTCCTTGAAATCCTGCAACAATTGCTTCACTTGAAGCAGTCGCAACATCTATACTTGCGCTTAAACCTGTAAATATTGCTCCCATCACAGCAATACCAACAGTAACTCCACAAGTACGTGATAGAGATAACAATCCAGAGGCAATTCCTAATCGTTCCCTAGGCACTGCTCCCATTACGGTACTATCATTCGGTGAACGGAATAAACCCAGCCCTGTTCCGTAGATAAAATAAGGCACCGTATACCCTAGCTCTGTTGTTTGAGCATCAAAAGTACTTATAGCCCAACAGGCGCCTACCATTAATCCTAATCCAGTTACACCAATTAAGCGAGAGCCAAAACGGTCGGACATGGCGCCGGATATTGGGGCAATTAAACCGCTAACAATGGGTGATATGGCAAGTAGTAATCCGACTTTTGAAGTAGGGTATTGTTTGACGCGCTCTAAAAAGAAAGGAATAACCAGCATTAAGCCGGATAAAACGATAAATACGAGCCAGTTGCTTAATAGACTCATGCTCAAACGTAAATTGCGAAACAGGTTAATTTCTAGTAAAGGCTGTTTAATACGAGTTTCAACAATCAAAAAACTAACAAAACCTATAATACTCAATACCAGTAAAGTAACTGCGTGATTGCTATTAAAACCTTCTCGTTGTCCTTGCGTCATTCCCAACGCAAAACTACTCAACGTTAACAATGCTAAAATGGCGCCAATCATATCAAAGCGTTGTTTTTCTTTACTGAGTACAGAAGAAGGGACTACTTTCGCAACAAGTACAGTAGCAATTATACCTAACGGCACATTAATCAAGAAAACACTGCGCCAACCTGCTAAATATAGAAACAAACCTCCCAACGAAGGACCAAGCGCAACTCCTAATGAAACAACACTACCAATAATACCAACAGCTCGACCTCGCTCAGAGTTGGGAAATATTTCTGCAATAATAGCCAAACCAAGTCCAGATAAAAACACGGCGCCTAACCCTTGTAAAGCACGAAACCCGATTAAAAAATTAATATTAGGCGCCAGTCCGCACAACAATGAACCCAAAGTAAATGTAATTAGACCTGCTTGGTATAAAGATTTTTTCCCCCACATGTCACCTAAACGAGTGGCGGCTAAAACTAAACTTGAACTAACCAGTTGATAACTTAATACTGCCCACTGAGCTTCAGGGAAGGTAGTTTGTAGCTGACTAACTAACGTTGGTAGAGCGACATTGATAATACCTACATCCAAAGTAGACATAAATACTCCAACACCTACACCGAATAAAGCCCAAAGTTTTTGTGAGCTTGATAAAGTTGATGGTTGTGTTTTTAATAGTGACAATTTACGCTCCCTCTCAATATCGATATTTAGATTGACGAATAATTTGCACTTATCTATTACGTATACTTGATTTTATTGTATAGAATTAGTGGCACCGTTGATTAATAAATGCATTTATCAAAAAATTAACTAACTACTCGATTCCCTCTAAGCAGTTAGTTAAACTACTGTATCTTGGTAAGATTAAGGTAGTATAAGCAGATATCAGCATCTCACAGGCAGTTTCAAAAAGCAAGTAAGCTAGGCAGGAGTTAAATTATAGAACTTGACCAACTTTCGTAGCTTCAGAAATTTCAGCCAATTTTCCTGTCTTAACATCATAGATATAACCGTAAATAGGTATTCCACGCGGAACTAATGGATGGTTACGAATCCGTTTCACATCTATATAGACACTTTTAACAAAGTCCTCAATAGTTAACCAATCGATAAACTTTGCTTCATTCGTTCCAGAACCATCACCAAGATCATACCAACCTGTATCATCAATTGTGGCTGTTTTAAGACTACTGGCGAGTAAATTGTGCATAATTTTATCGGTAAAGGTTTCCATTCCACAATTAGTATGATGAATGACAAACCACTCACGAGTACCAAGTAATTTGTAAGAAATGACTAACGAGCGAATCGCATCATCCGAAGCACGACCACCAGCATTACGAATCACATGAGCATCACCCTCAGATAATCCCGCAAACTTAGCTGGGTCTAATCTAGCATCCATACAAGTTAGAATTGCAAAGCGGCGCTTTGGTGAAATTGCCAGATTACCTTTGTCACCAAAATTATCTGTATAAATACGGTTTGCTGATAGAACTTCGTCTAAAACTTGACTCATAATTGAAAGAAATCCAAAGCTTGATACTTAGCATAAATACAAAATTACTTCTATACAAAAGCAATTCTTCTCTTTTAATATACAGTAAATCGATAGACTTACTATAGTTTTCACGATTGTTTTACAAAATTCAGCATGAGAAGCTAATTAGTTTTTATCCGTTACATCCTGAAGGGTTCGCCACTTTGGCGGGACGGAAACCGACACCACCAAGTGGTCTCACCGTTTATCATCCGTTGCAAGTTAACCTTATACAATAAAATGATTAAAGCAATACTATTTGATTTAGATGGAACACTTCTCGATAGAGATACTTCAATTCAAAATTTTATAGTTAGTCAATACGAAAGATTTAAACCGCAATTAAATAAAATTCCCAAAGAAGATTATATTAAGCGATTTATTGAACTGGATTGTCGAGGTTATGTATGGAAAGATAAAGTTTACCAAAGTCTAGTTTCTGAATTTGAAATTAGCGCTATTACTTGGGAAGAATTACTTAGCGATTACAATATACATTTTATTTACTCTTGCACTCCCTTTCCCAACTTACACCAAACTCTTGATACCCTATTAATACAAGGTTATCTACTTGGAATAATTACTAATGGACTTGGTGTTTTTCAAAAACGCGCGATTCAAGGTCTAGGTATAAATAGATATTTCCAAACTATTTTGATTTCTGAAGTTGAAGGAGTTCGCAAACCAGACGTAGAAATATTTGTCCGTGCCTTATATAAGCTTAATGTAAGACCCCATGAAAGTGTATTTATCGGCGACCATCCAGAGGTAGATATTTTAGGCGCCTCTAACGCAGGAATGAAAAGCATTTGGAAAAGAAATTCTGGGTGGCACGAAGCACAACATGCAGATGGAATTATAGATGATTTGGGAGAAATACCTTTGCTAATCAAAAATATTATACGCATATAATCAAATTTTTCAAGATAAATTCGCTACATTCACTCTTAATAATGTAATTTGAAGATATATTAATTTTTAATTAAGAAAAGGTTAAAATAGATTGAAAGCAGTGATAATTTTTACATAACAGTTGAATAATTTTTCATATGAAGGAAAATTGATTTACAACATGAACGATATAGACACCGAGGTTGATTGCGCTCAAAAGCTCAAGGTGCTGGCAGATGATACCCGTCTAGCAGTGTTAAAACTCCTTATGGATAGTCCAATGCAGGTGGGAGAGATGAATGCAGTTCTTTGCTTGGAACAAAGTTTGCTTTCTCATCACTTGCAAGTTTTACGTACAGCAGAATTTGTAATTCGAGAACGTTATCGCAAAGGATTTGTTTACCGTCTGGCGCCATCTGTAAGAGTGGTTGCGAGTAAAGCTTTGAATCTTGGGTGTTGTGTTCTTTGGTTTAACTGAAATTTATATATGATGAAACAATTTTTAGTTACCGGAATGCTTGTGACTGCTTGTGTTTCTTTGCAGAGCTGTTCTACACCTAATAAGTCTCAAACTAAACTTGTGCTGACTGGTTCGAGTACTGTGGCGCCGTTAGCAGCAGAAATTGCTAAACGATTTGAGTCTGAGCATTCTGGAGTCAGGGTTGATGTACAGTCGGGTGGTTCTTCGCGCGGTATTACAGATGCTCGTCAAGGTACAGCTGATATTGGCTTAGTTTCCCGCGCGCTCAAACCAGAAGAGAAGGATTTAAAAGCGTTTTCAATTGCTCGTGATGGAGTGACGGTAATACTTAATAAAGATAATCCTGTCAAATCGCTTACCGATAAGCAAATAGTTGATATTTATACAGGTAAGGTAACCAATTGGCGCTCTGTTGGCGGTAAAGACGGAAATATTACCGTTGTTAACAAAGCTGAAGGACGTTCTACTCTAGAATTATTCACCCACTACTTCAAGTTGCAAAATAAAGATATTAAAGCACAGGTAGTGATTGGTGAAAATGAGCAGGGAATTAAAACTGTAGCAGGAAATCCAAATGCTATTGGTTACGTTTCTATTGGTTCTGCTGAACAGGGCGCCAATAATGGAGTTGCAATAAAATTACTACCTGTAAATGGAGTTGAAGCAACAATAGCTAATGTTCAAAATGGTACTTTTCCAATTTCCCGTCCGCTGAATTTAGTAACAAAAACCCAACCTCAAGGAATGGCAAAACAATTTATTCATTTTGCAGAATCACAACAGGTAAGTGACATTGTTAAAAAACAAAACTTCGTTCTCGTCTCCAAATGATATTTGGTTGGTTTCGATACTGCGAGTCTTGGGAGTAATTGCGGCTGCGATTGCGATTTTAATTGTTTTTTTCCTGATATTAGAATCGCTATCAGTTCTTAATAATGTGGGAATCACCCGCTTTTTTACCGACTCTTCTTGGAATCCTAGCGCTGGTTTATATAACCTTTTACCAATGTTATCGGGTACGATATTAGCAATGGCTGGCAGCGTGTTAATTGCTACCCCTATAGGAATTATATCCGCTATATTTTGCCAATTTTATGCTCCTGCTTCAGTAGCTGGGTTATACCGTCGGTTAATTGAATTACTCGCGGGAATTCCTTCTGTGGTTTATGGGTTTTGGGGATTGGTAGTACTAGTACCTCTGATTGCCAAGATGCACCCACCAGGCCCAAGTTTATTAGCTGGTATTGCTATTTTGACAGTGATGATTTTACCAACTATTGCTCTGACAAGCGATGCGAGTTTGGCAAAAGTGCCAGCTTCTTATATTCAAGGTGCTGCTGCTTTAGGATTATCGCGGTGGGCAACTATTCGCAAAGTTGTATTACCTGCTGCAAAATCAGGTTTATTTACAGGTTTAATTTTAGAAACAGGACGCGCGATAGGGGAGACAATGGCAATTTTAATGGTTTGTGGCAATGTTGTACAAACTCCCAAAAGCTTATTCGACCCAATTCGGACTTTAACGGCGAATATTGCCTTAGAAATGGCTTATGCTACAGGAGACCATCGTTCTGCATTGTTTGTTAGTGGTTTGGTATTAATGATATTGATTGCCTTGTTAGTTGCAATTGCTGAATTTATCAGTCAAGGGAAAATATACGAATGATGAAAGCAGCAATCAAAAATCGTAAATATTCTCAAATAAGCTTTCAATCGGCGCCAACAATTATTGTCTGGGGAACTGCTATTTTAGTTAGTAGTATTTTCTTCTGGATACTTAGTGATTTATTATGGCATGGCATTGGAAATATAAATTGGGAATTTCTGACTACTGAACCAGAAAATGCAGGTAGGGAAGGGGGAATTGCACCGATTCTTGTTTCTACTTTTTTAATAATGGGTGTATGTATGGCGGTTTCTATACCTGTTGGTGTAGGAACAGCAGTTCTACTTGCAGAATTTACACCAACTGATAGTATATTTAGCGTTTTAGTACGGCGTAGCTTAGATATATTAGCTGGTGTACCTTCGATAGTCTTTGGTTTATTTGGTAACGTCTTCTTTTGCAAGTTTTTAGGGCTAGGATTTTCAATTTTATCAGGAGGTTTAACCTTAGCTTGTATGGTTCTTCCAATCCTTATTCGCTCTACAGAAGAAGGGTTTCGCGCTGTTCCGAATGAGTATAGATTAGGCGCCGCTGCTCTTGGTTTTTCTCGTACAACTACATTATTTAAACTATTGTTACCTGCTGCCGTTCCTGGTTTAGTAGTAGGATTAGTACTAGGAATTGGCAGGGCAATTGCGGAAACTGCGGCATTAATTTTTACCAGTGGTTATGTTGATAGAATGCCCGAATCACTCCTAGATTCAGGACGCGCGCTTTCAATTCATATTTATGATTTATCGATGAATGTATCTGGTGGTGATAAAAACGCTTATTCTTCAGCGTTAGTATTGCTATTACTACTACTATTAATAAACGGCACAGCTGCGTGGATTGCTGAAAATTGGTTACAACGTAGGATTATTAAATGAAACAGCTAGATATTATAAATACAGAACCGTTAATTCAAACAGAAAACCTGACTCTTCAATACGGACGAAAAACCGCCTTTAGTAATGTTACTATATCAATAAACGCCGGAGAAATTTTAGCGTTAGTTGGACCAAGTGGTTGTGGAAAAACTAGCTTTCTTAGCTGCCTCAACCGCATGACTGATTTAATACCTCATTGTCGGTTACAAGGACGAATTCGTATCGGCACCTTAGAAGTACTAGATAAGAAAATCGACACAATAGCACTACGTCGTCGAGTTGGGATGATATTTCAAAAACCAAATCCATTCCCCTTATCGATTTGGAAAAACTTGGAATTACCATTACAAGAACATGGTATCCGTAACCGTGAGCAAATAAAATTAATTATAGAAACAACTCTTAGGGATGTAGGATTATGGGAAGAAGTAAAAGATAGATTACATACTTCAGCTTTAGCTCTTTCAGGAGGACAACAACAACGCTTATGCATAGCAAGAGCTTTAGCATTACAACCGCAGGTTTTATTACTAGATGAACCATGTAGCGCTCTTGACCCAATTTCTAGTGGCGTTGTCGAAGATTTAATTGTCAGTTTAAGGAAACGCTATACATTATTAGTTGTCACTCATAACTTAGCACAAGCCAAACGCATTGCCGATAAAGCAGCTTTATTTTGGGTACAAGATAACATAGGACAGTTAATAGAAATAGGCGCCTCCAAGCAAATATTCAACTCTCCACAACATCCCCTAACTGCCGCGTATGTAACAGGTGCAAGAGGATAATTTAGTGCATACATCTAAAATTCTATCAATATGCAGTAAATTATGCTAACATTCTTTCTAACGCCATATACAAATCAAGCTGATGAAACCGCGCGTTGTAATTACTAATTGTATTGTTCAAGCGCTACGTGGGGAAGTTCCACAAGGAGCAATCAATAATATTAAACTTTAACATTAATGGTAAAATAAATGATTCAAGGAATTAGCCACATAACATTTATTGTCAAAGATTTGGAGAAGATGACACACTTCTTAACAGATATATTTGGCGCCGAGGAAGTTTATTATAGTGAAGAGAAAATTTTTTCTATATCAAAGGAGAAGTTTTTCCTCGTAAACGGTTTATGGGTTGCCATTATGGAAGGAGAACCTTTAGCAGAAAGGACTTATAATCATATTGCATTTAAAATTAAAGAAGAAGATTTTGAACTATATGAAAACAGAATTAAAAATCTTGGGGTAGATGTCAGAGTAGGGCGTAGTCGTGTAGAAGGAGAAGGAAGTTCTTTATACTTCTATGATTATGATAATCACTTGTTTGAGTTACACACAGGAACATTAAAACAGCGTTTGCAAAAGTATCACCAATAAGACTTTCACTTATTTTGTAATTAATACTTAAATACTAAATAAGGTTGAAGGTCTTGCTGAATTATTTCGCTCAATACACCCACATAAACCTGTATTCCCGCTTCGCGTAATAGCATAATGCCTGCCCCATTATTTTTTGGATGTGGATCAATAATACCTACATACACCTCTTTTATTCCTCTTGTTACCAATGCTTTAGCACAAGATGGTGTACGACCGTGAAACGAACATGGTTCTAGCGTTACAAAGGCAATAACATTTGTTAATTCCTGATGTTTTATTTGGCTTAATGCCATTGCTTCTGCATGATGTTGCCCTGGTTCATTGGTGTAACCTCTAGCAATAATGTTGTCATCTTCGACAAGCACGCAGCCAACAGGAGGATTTGGAAGGCATTTCGGTAATGCCTTTCTTCCTTCGTAAATTGCCTCCCACATAAAATGTTCAATAGCACTTTGTATCATCATTATTAAAATTATAAATAAATCTAACTGTAAGATAAATTGTGAAGCAAGCGCTCTATAACTGGTTTATCTGCCGCTAATGCTCAAAGTGAGTGGACATAACTCATAGTTAACTTCCTAAAATTTTGATATTTATAAACTAAATTTTTATGAAAATTTAAAGGGATATACTCGATATCTTAGTTTAGTTTTCTGTTGTTGGCTCCTCACCAATTCCCAGTTCTTTTTTACTGCGCTTTAACTGTTTCCAAAGTGCCTTAACCTGATTGTAGGCATCTTCAGGCGATAACTTCCCAGATGTTTCTAAAGCAGTAATATATCCAATTTTTTGGGCAAATTCCTGAAGATTCGCATTAAAAACTAAGTTTTTCGGGTCGAATTGACCATAATAGCGACTTCTTGGGTAAAGAAATTTGTCTTTATCATCTTTAAATTTATCTTTATCACTTTCTTCTTGCGGTTCCATTTATACAATCCCTCAATGTAAGCATTTACTACGACTATAACAAAGAAGTGTTAATAAATTGTAGCACTTGATAATTCACATAGAGATTAGGTCTTTGTGTACTTCTCCTGGTCTCTACTTTTATTGATTCGGCGCCTGCTATAATTAAGGCCCGAAGTGAGTGAACGTAGCTCATGATTATCTTACCAAAATTTTAAGGGAAATTTTGAGAGATATTTTGGATAATTTTTAATTCTAAATATCCGGTTTCAGGGTCTGGATTTCGCAAAAAGGTAAATTCTTCGCTTGTTCCAATGACTATTTCAGCCGTAGTGTAGATTATACAACCATCAGCTAAATGTCCGCCGATGGTATTACCTTGTTTATTTGATATGGCTATGTGTAAATGTACACCTGTAGTTGTAATTGTGCCATTGAGAGAGAGGATTTCAAATTTGTCGTTTAATGTTGTAGTTTCATTTTCGTTGGCAAACCGGATGGTGGTTTGCTTGAGGCTACCAATTGCAGTGATGATAAATCCGGCTGTAATATTTTGTTGTATGGCAAAATTTTTTAAACTCTGTCTTAAGTCGTCGTTGGGTTTTAATCTAATAGGAAATATTTTCATTTGCTAACCTGGTTCTCTTGTGGAGGCGGCATTTCTGCCCGCCCTGATATTATAATAGCTGCTCTAAGATTAATAATAACTGTTTGTTTTGATATGAAAAACGGGCTTTCCGGCCCGTTCCACAAGATAAAGATAGGAGAAATTGATGGGAGCAAAAGTTACAATTTAGGTTCAGCAACGGTTGCCTTTAATTTGGTCGAAGATTCTGCCATTATCAAAGAATTTCGTCTGAACTCTGTCCCATGCTCCTAAGTCAACAACTGAAAATAGTTGATTAATTTGAGGGAAGTTCTTTTCTACTTCTTTGGCTATACCTTGGTTAACAGGTCTAAATCCAACTTTCGCAAATTCTCTTTGAGCTTCAGGGGTAAAAAGGAATTCGGCGAATGCTTCAGCTACCTGACATGTACCGCGTTTATCAACTGTAAAAGCGGCTTGCTTTTAATCATAAACCGCTTATTTTTAATTTGTGTGTACTACTTTAATCTACAGCAACCATTACGTCAGATGATTTAATCATTGCGTAAGCAGGTTGGCCAATCGTTAGATTCATGTTTTCCACTGAAGTTTTTGTGATAATTGCAGTTACTTCTACTCCAGGTGAAATTTCTAAAAGTACTTCTGTATTGATTGCTCCGGGAATAATTTTTTTGACAGTACCTTTAAAAGAGTTTCTAGCGCTAACTTTCATACCTGAAATTATTTAAGTTGAGAGAACTAGTTAAATTTAACAAGTTGGAAACAAATACGCCCTCAGTAAATTTACTAGTAGTAAGTACAATTACTGCATTTACATTTACAGGCTTTCTAAATACATATGCACTATGTATGACACGCTGTTCAGGAGTTCAGCTAATGCATCAGCAAATTCAGTTGTGCTTGAGGGTTTGTAATTTTCTAGGAGCCTGCGCTCCCATAGCTGACGTTTGAAATGTTATCCATCCTTGTTCTTGGCATAAATATTACCAAGGTTATTGGTAAGTTGGTTAAATGTTGGTAATATACTACCAAGCCTCAATTCTACAAAGAAAATCTCTCATGAACAAGTTTTCCATGAACAGAAGACGGTTTTTTGCCTTTGTTGGGGCAGCAGTTGCTGGTTTGCTGCTTACAATTAGTTTGCCATTTATGGCACCGTCTACTGTAGTAGCGCAATCAAACGCCACTTTACTAGTTTCCGCTGCCGCAAGTTTAAAAGAGGCGATGGAAGAAATCAAGACTAATTACCAACAGAGCAAACCTGGGGTAGTCATCAATTATAATTTTGGCGCTTCCGGCGCCTTACTGCAACAGATTCAACAAGGCGCCCCAGCAGACGTATTTATTTCTGCTGCTAAAAAACAAGTGGATACATTAGACCAAGCAGGACAACTAGTTCCAGGTACTCGTGGCATTCTAGCAAGAAATCGTCTGGTGTTGATTGTGCCAAGAAATGTAACAAATGTTACTAGCTTTTTTAATCTGACAAGAAACGATATCAGGAAAATTGCAATTGGCGAACCGAGAAGTGTACCTGCCGGACAGTATGCCGAACAAGTTCTGAAACAGCTAAAAATCTACAATAAAATCAAACCCAAATTTGTCTTCACTAATAACGTGCGGCAAGTTTTGGCAGCTGTAGAGTCCGGAAACGCAGATGCAGGTTTGGTTTATCGAACTGATGCGGCAATTTCTAACAAAGTTAAAACTGTCGTCTCAGCTTCGGAAACATATCATTCGCCAATCATATATCCAATGGCAGCGCTTAAGCAGAGTAAAAATCAACAAGCAGCTAGAGAGTTTGTACAGTATTTATCTGGAGACCAATCTAAAGCTGTTTTGAAAAAATACGGTTTTCTTTTGCCTTAAGTCAATTTATTGTAAGACTTCTCAAAGTTTTGTTCCCAAACCAAAATCTACCTAAAGGATGTTATGGAAAAATGTCTTACTCTGTAATTTTTTAAATACCAACTCTAAAACAACTAAGTTGGTATAGACTAGTTCTCTAGGGTAAGCAATTTTCTAAAATGAGTAAGACACGAATTATTTTTTTCTTCAGTTTGGTGCTTCTATCACTCTTGGTATTTGTAGGTTGCAATCAAACAACTACAACTAACTCAGAGTCTCCAAATAACAGTCTAGTTAGCGCTTCTTTGACTTTAACTGTATCGGCAGCAAATCTTAAGATGCAATGGAGCAAGTTCAACCTTTATACAATCAACAAAAATCGAACGTTAAGTAACTTACAATTTTGGTTCATCAGGTGCGCTGCAACGCCAAATTGAACAGGGTGCTGGCGCAGGCATTAGTTATTCTACAATATATTCATGTGCGGAGCAAAATCCCAAAATGCCACAAGACCTTTCCCCACTTTGGATATCGCTCAAAACCTCATTACTGGCAACAATTATTACTTTCTTTGCTGGTATTGCTGCTGCTTACTGGATGCTCAACTATCGAGGCAAAGGTAAATCTTTTATTGAGGGGATTTTCGTCTCACCTCTAATTTTACCTCCTACGGTTGTTGGATTTTTACTGCTGATGTTTTTTGGTAAGTTTGGACTTGCGGGACAATTCTTAGATCGTACATTCGGGGGATTTAGTATTGTTTTTAACTGGTATGGTGCTGCTATTGCGGCAACGGTTGTATCTTTCCCATTAATGTATCGAACTGCATTAGGCGCCTTAGAACAAATTGACGAAAATCTTCTCCTAGTCGCCAAAACCCTTGGAGCATCACAAATGTCAGTATTTTGGCGAATTATGATTCCGTTGTCGCTTCCAGGTATTTTAGCAGGAACTACTTTAGCATTCGCGCGCGCTTTAGGTGAGTTCGGCGCCACACTGATGTTAGCAGGAAATATTCCAGGGCAAACTCAAACGATGCCTTTAGCTATTTATTTTGCCGTTGAAGGAGGAGCGAATAACGAAGCATGGTTTTGGTCACTCGTAATTATGAGTACATCTCTATCTGGTATTATCGCGGTTAACATTTGGCAACAGTCGCGAGAAACAAGAACTCGTAGAAGGAGAGTACAAGTAGATAAAGGAAGAAAAAATACAAATTCCAGTAGAGACCGAATTAATTCGGTCTCTACAGATTCTGGTTTATTTGTAGATATTGAAAAAAATTTTCCTGGCTTTGATTTAAAGGTTGCTTTCACTGCTTCGGAGGAAGTTTTAGGATTGTTGGGAGGGTCAGGCGCCGGAAAGAGTATGATATTACGCTGTCTTGCTGGGATAGAAACACCAAGCTCAGGTAAAATTGTATTGAATGGGCGAGTGTTATTTGACTCAACAAAAAAAATTAATATTCCCAGTCGCTCTAGACGTATTGGTTTTTTAGTACAGAATTATGCGCTTTTCCCTCATATGACTGTAGCGCAAAACATCGCTTTCGGTTTGCCAAAGGGATTGTCTAAAATGGCAATTAAGCAACAAGTCGAAACTCAACTTCTAACGGTGCAATTAGAAGGGTTAGGAGATAGATATCCTCATCAACTTTCTGGTGGTCAACAACAACGGGTTGCATTAGCAAGAGCATTAGCTTCGCAACCAGAAGCTTTATTGTTAGATGAACCGTTTTCTGCTCTTGATACTTATTTACGAAGTCAGCTAGAACAAGAAATGATAGATAGGTTAGCCAATTATAACGGCGCCGCTTTATTTGTCACCCATAATATGGAAGAAGCCTATCGAGTTTGTCCAAATTTACTAGTGTTAGACAAAGGTTCATCAGTGCAATATGCTTCCAAACATGATATTTTTGAACATCCGGCTACAGTCAGCGTAGCTAAAATTACTGGCTGTAAGAATTTTTCACAAGCTATAATGACAGAACCTCAACAAGTAGAGGCTGTTGACTGGGGTTGCACTCTACAGGTAATCGAACCAATACCTAATCCATTATCTCACATTGCCATCCGCGCGCATCATATTAGTGTAGGAGCTAATCGCTTTTCTGAAAATACTTTTCCTTGTTATTTAGTAAGAACTAGCGAAACACCTCATAGAATGACCCTATTTCTCAAACTAAACTCTCCTTCTCACAACGCGAATGATTATCACTTACAAGTAGAAGTATTAAAAGAAAAATGGGCTACTCTTAAAGACGAGCCTTTGCCGTGGTACGTACATTTAGATCCTTTACGGTTGATTTTACTTGAAGACTAATTATGCGTAAAATAGTTGGTAATAATGCAAAGACTGTGTAAATAAATATAATACCTTCAAATCAGTCTTGGGTAGGATTGCGAAGATTTAATAAAGTTGGCTTTTAGGTACGTATTTATATTGATTTTCTCTAACAAAGTTGGTATTGTTTGAATTAATTAGGAAACCACATAAGTATTGAAAATCAAATTTACCTAGTAAATGCATTATGAATAAACTCAATATCTTTCCCTTTTGCATCATTGCTACAGCCTGCACTAGTTTGATGTTTTCTAGTCGTGTAGATGCAGCAGTTGGTCAGAATTTAATTGTGAATGGAAATGCCGAACAAGGTAAATGCGATGCCGTAGGAAACGCTGTTGGTTCTGCAATTCCTGCTATTCCTGGTTGGGTGCCGACTGGTAGTTTTAGTGTATTGTGCTATGGTGCAACAGGTTTTGAGTTTGTAAACCCCAGAGGTGAGACAGTTCGTGTTAGCGGACTTCCCGATGCGAATAGTGGGGGGCCAATTAATCGTGGAAAGGCTTTCTTTTATGGTGGTGGCAATAGAGCTTCTTCTAGTGCTTCTCAATTAATTAATGTAGGCAACCTTGCATCAATTATCGATGGTGGAAAAGGCACCTACAGTCTCAGTGGTTGGTTGGGTGGATATAGCACTGATGCAGACAGCGCTATAGTCAATGTTTTTTTTCTTGGTCAGAACAATCAATCTTTAGGTTCCGGAAGCATCACTTCACGAACTGCACAACAACGAAACAACACCACAGGTTTATTTTTACAATCTGCAAACGGAATAGTTCCAGTTGGTACACGTCAAATTAACGTGTTGTTGAACGCTGACTATAAGCAAGGACGAGTGAACGATGCTTACTTCGATAACCTCTCACTCGTAATTACTCCCGTTCCAGAACCATCAATGGCGCCGATGTCTTTTGTTGGTTTGTCTCTTCTCGTTGGTTGGAAAGTACGACGCAATATAAAAAATAAGAGCATCTAAAGTATCTTTTTAAGGAGGAGAAGTTATTTTTAAGGTTTGCACTAAGTTATCAAGGATATTAATAATTTCTTCTTTTTCTGTTTGCGTTATGCTTGGGTTAGTACTTACCTGAAGTAAAGGAAGAGTGTTATTGTCTTTAACAGATGAAACATAAACATCTAATTTTATTGTAACTTTAACTTGATTGTTATTTCGCTCAATATAACTATCTAGAGTCAAAGTTTTTGAATGATGATATGTTTGATTTGATACTGACATGTGTTTAATTTTACTTGCCCACCTACAGCAAGTCTTAAAGTCAGCTTTTTGATTTGCTATTAACGTATCTTTCATCTTTAAATCCTCCTAGGTTTCAATTTTTGATAAGTAAGTTAGCAATATCAAATAATTGTTGTTTTAATTCCTAACGGGTTTCCTAGTGGTACTAATAGTCCCTCTTCCCAAACACCAATAGTAATTAAAACAGCTTCTTTACCAGATAACATTTCTCTCACAAAAGGAATATTGTATTCCTGAGTTCGTGAATCGTATAAATGCATACCTGCAATATGAACCTCACCTCTAGATAAAGAGCGTAATGCATCCATACTATTTGCAAAAGTATAATGCACTCGTAACTGTGGATGCCAACGTTCGCTAGCTTTAGCCCAAAGGGAAATCACAGGCGTACAACCTGCTATTGAAACTGAATTTAGTAGTTTTTCAGTATCATCTAGCAGTCGCACTAAAACTTTGCTTGTATGCATTTGGTCAAAAACCTCTGACTCCAAGTTGGTATTACAAACTGCTTCACCGTCTACTGGTATCATTTCCGTGCGAAATGCATCTTTCCCAATTAGAGGATAGGCTATCCATTGTCCTCCAACTTTTGCTAAACTAACTCGTAACTTTCCTTTTGTTAAAACTGATGCGGCAAGTGTTGCTTCAATAATTGGTAAATCTTCCTCCATCCAAAATAAATCTTCAACTTTGCAACCAAGTGCCTTGGCTAACCGCAAGGTTATAGCTACTGATGGAGTGTACTGTCCTGACTCGATACAACCTATGGCTTGACGAGTAACACCCGCAATATTTGCTAAATCTTGTTGGCTCATCCCTAGACGAGTCCTGATAGATTTTAGGTTGTTATAAAGGTTAGTGCCTTGCTTCATAGCTATTAATCTGAGATTTGATAATGCATAGCAGTAAAGTTTACTAACCCTTACCTTATATCTTGCACCTCTCCGTATATACCCAGGCTAAGTACAAATCAGAGGGATAAAGCTACATTATTTTTATTGCTTTTTATAGCTAAATTAAGCGCTTGAGGTTTCATACTGAGTGTTTAAAACCCATCAAATTTTCTTGGTGCAAGATGTGAGTTACTTTTTTTAAATTAAAGCAAGCACAACGTACATTGCGTAAAAATATTTGCTGTTTTTGATTCCCCTTTCCATTAAAAGCCGTACTCTTGTTAGAAGATAATGCACTGCTCTCAACCTTCCTGTTTATAACGTTGCAGGTACATCGTTAAGTGTAGGATAGCTGGGTTATCCATCAATCTCATTTACCATTGGATTAACAGCAATTACCTTATAACCACAGGAGTGCAAAAACTGAGCAATTTGATAGCTAGTACGTTCTGGTTTATCAGAATGTCCAACTACAACAATAGTTTTAGTCTAAATTAGGATGTTACGAATGGTGCTATCATCTAACTCTAAAGTATTCATAACGCTGTAGGTTAGGTGGAGGCGCCTAGTGACCCAACATAAAACTACAATTTTAATATTTACCACAAAGACACAAAGTACACAAAGGTAATAAAATGGAAATCTCACAAGTTCCTATTATTGATATCAGTCCGTTGATCTCTGGAACTGACAACCGTCATTTAGTTGCAAATCAAATTCGACAAGCTTGTTGTGAGTGTGGATTTTTCTATATTATTGGACATGGAGTAGATGAGGGTTTACAACAACGGCTAGAAGAACTTAGCCGTCAGTTTTTCGCTCAAGACTTGGAAACTAAAATGCAAATTCGCATGGCATTGGGTGGTAGAGCATGGCGAGGTTACTTTGGAGTTGGTGGCGAGTTAACATCTGGAAAACCCGACCAAAAAGAAGGAATTTATTTCGGCGCCGAACTAGGAAAAGAGCATTCATTAGTACAAGCGAATACTCCTATGCATGGTTCCAACCTATTTCCATCAAACATTCCGCTTCGTGAGACAGTACTTCAATATATGGACGTGATGACGCAATTAGGACATACTCTAATGGCGGGTATTGCACTCAGTTTAGGATTAGAAGAGTCTTATTTTGCCGACCGTTACACATCCGACCCATTAATATTATTTCGTATTTTTAATTATCCTCCTAATGCCTCACCATCCAATAATAAAGAGAACTGGGGCGTTGGCGAACATACAGATTATGGTGTTTTAACAATCCTCAAACAAGATTCTAATGGTGGATTGCAGGTAAAATCAAAATCAGGTTGGATTGAGGCACCGCCAATTCCTGGTTCGTTTGTGTGTAATATTGGTGATATGCTCGACCGAATGACAGGAGGTTTATATCGTTCTACACCTCACCGCGTTTTAAATACATCAGGAAAACACCGTCTTTCATTTCCCTTCTTCTTTGACCCCAATTTTAATGTTGAAGTCAAACCAATTGAATTAGATAAGCTAATATTAGACAATAAAAGCGAACGATGGGATGGCGCCAGTGTACATGAACTTAAGGGCACATATGGGGATTATGTATTAAGTAAAGTATCAAAAGTCTTTCCTGAGTTGCAACGCGCGGTGCTTTAAAGTTGTAAAATAAACCTCAAATTATAAATACTAAGCAATTATGACAAATCTTATTGAGTACCAAGATGCTAGTGAAGAAGTGCGCGCGGTATACGACGATATCCGCACTACCCGTCAAACTGATTACATAAATAACTTTTGGAAAGCCTTAGCTAATCATCCCCCAACCTTACGTAGAACATGGGATACACTCAAAGAAGTAATGGTGAGTCCAGGTGAAATTGACCCACTCACCCGCGAGTTAATTTATATTGCTGTCAGTGTGACAAACGGCTGCGAATATTGTATTGCCTCCCATACAGCAGCAGCGCATAATAAAGGAATGAGTGATAATATGTTTGGAGAACTGATGGCAATTACTGGCGCCGCTAATATGACAAATCGTCTCGCAAATGGCTATCAAATACCAGTAGATGAAGCATTTAAAAAATAAATTAACTGAGTTAAAATATTCGTAAGAAACGATAGCCTACGTCAATTTCTGTAAGATTGAGAATTTCTTTATATTTTGCATTCCAAGCACCACTACTTAAATCTGCTGCTAATAACTTAACTCCAGATTCGATAATACTTTGGTCGAACTTAGCAAACGAGGATATCCCCGCGCGCACTTCTGGTTGTAAATATAATTCTGGGCGCCTCCAAGCGGCAGCAGCGAATAAGTCAGACAAGTCATGTGATAATAAAAAAGGTATAACCTCAACACTTCTTTTAGTGTTTCTCTCAATTAAATTTATAAGCTCATTGATGGGTAGAAATAGTAATGCATCTTCCCAAAGCCAAGGAAAATAATCATATAGCCATATCTTCTGAGCTAGTCTAATATCAAAAGTTAATAAAATTATTGTTCCAGATTTGAGAATACGATTCATTTCTTGAAAAGCTTTCTCTAAGTTAGAGAAGTGATGAATTGCTAATATACTTATCACTGCATCAACTGAATTATCTGGTAAAGGAATTTCTTCTGCATAACCAGCTTTCCATTTAATATTTGGATGTTCTATTGCTTGAGACTGCATTATCGAAGAAGGTTCAATAGCATAAATATCAAATCCTTGATTCGCTAACGCTAAACTGTAACCACCTGTACCAGCGCCGATATCAGCTATATTACTACCTCTAGGTAAGTTTAGTAAATTATTTATTTTTTTAACAATGCGATAGTCGGGAACGCGCGTTGTTGAGTATTTTTTGCCAATTGAATCGTAAATTGTCATTTTTCTAGTGTAGAGATAACTATTGTAATGTTATACTGTTTGATCCCCCTAGCCCCCGAAATCGCGGGGGGAACAAAAAAGGAAGGGGATCAATCCTAACTTCAATAACTTCAATTTATTGATTTAACAATAAAGAACATTTGTTGTTATCAAACAAGATATTACATAATAGAGTTATAGGGATAAGGAGATTTATGTTTAATCACTTTATTAACACCCGATATGAACAAGGCTTAAGGCATCGCGATGCTGGAATATTGCCACAAATGCAAGACTCTGTTTATTTGGAAGGTTATTTGAAAGGAAGACCTGAAGGGTTAGATGGTATCTTACAATATTTCGATTCGGTTGAGGCGTACATGAAATGGAAATTTAAGTCAGGTACTTCAAAAACTTGATATTTAGATGATTATTCTAATTGAATTTTTAGAAGCGGGATAAGGCGCCCACGAATGCTCGATTGAATATACTCAATTAATTGGGCACCATGTTTTAAGTAGAACACTTCTGCATTTGGGTCGCTTAAAATAATCATCTGTCGAAAACCAAGAGACACAGCAGTACTACGCGCGTGTTTTAAAAGCTTACTACCGAAACCTTTCCTAAAATGAGAGGGTTCGATGAATAAATGCTTTAACTCTACTGTTTGTTCATGTGGTAACAAGTTATAGTAGCCAATAATTTCATCATCCAGTTCCAGAACATGCGTATGCAATGCTGTGATAGCATCTGGTTGTAGCATAAGTTCTTGTACAAAAACACTCATTTGTTCCAAGTTGTAACCCCAGTAAAGTTTGGAACGAATACCTAATTGAGTAATTTCACATGCTTCGGTTGGGTATGCTTTACGGATTTGTATCATTATATTAATGTTTTAATATTCATCGTTAGGGCTGTATTCTGAAACATCAGGCTGTAAATGCGGTTGGGCAGCAATAAATGCAGGATGGTTCATACATACTTCATTGATTTGGCGAATGATTGGATATGGAGATAAAGAACATTGAAATCTTTCGGCATTGTAAACTTGAGGCGCCAAGAATGCATCTGCTATAGTTGGCTCATCTCCATAACAGAAGTTACCCCGAAATTTACTGTTACTTAATATTTCTTCTAAAGCTTTTAAACCTTCGTCTACCCAGTGACGATACCAACTCATTTTTTGTGAGAAGCTAAAACCCATTGTTGAAGTAAAAAACTTACGAACCCTCATCACACTCAACGGATGAATATCACAAGCTATTAACAGCGCAATTTGACGTACATAAGCTTTTGCTAAAACATCGCTGGGTAAAAGCGCTGGTTGAGGATAACGTTCTTCTAGATACTCGATAATAGCTAAAGATTGAGTAATAATAGCGTCACCATCGATTAGAGTTGGAACCATTTTTTGAGGATTAATTTGGCTGTAGTCTATCGTAAACTCTAGGTCATTTTTTCGTAATTTAGCAACACTCTTATAAAGATAGGGAATCTTTTTTAGCTCTAGTGCAATCCTAACTCGGTAGGATGCTGTTGAACGATAATAGCTATAAAGTTCTAACACAAATTAAACCTAATAATTTTACTGTTGTGCAATTATTATCCAGTATGTTCCATCCGGCGCCACTAGTCCAAAAGAGGGTTCGCCAAATTCGTTATTTAAAATTGGAGTGACATTGGTTGCACTGCTACGACTGATTTGTTCATGAAAAGCAGCGATATTATCAACTTGATAAGTAAACAAAGATAGTCCTAAAGAACCGGGTTTAGAATATTCACGTCTATCAGGTGTAGGATATAGTGGACTGTATATTTGTAAGACTCCTGCAACTGCTTTCGGTGGACAAAAAGCTGATACATAAAATTCTTGTTCCTCTTCTAACATCAAAATTTGACGAGTTGAAGGATTTTGATATCCAGAACGTTTAGGATTGAACTCCATTGGTGTAAGACCAAATACTTCCGCGTAGAAATAACTCAAACTGTGGTCAGCTATAACTAAACTTGAATGAGTTCCTTCACTTACTGCCAAAGGAGAACTTGCTTCTACCGTACCATAACCCGGACGATTATAGTTGTATCGTTGAAAAAATGCTTGTCGTGTTTCTGTACCAATTACAAACATTTCCCGCACTCCTACAAAGCGTTCATGTAAACTCTTTCCTACATTCCCAACACCTTCTATCGCGCGCACAGGTTCAGTAAATAACCAGTTACCTCCGTTAGATTGATCATCAGTAAAAGCATCCGCGACAGTATAAATATCTTTTGTTAATGAAGCAAACCAACGACTACCAACAACTAATGGTAAAGTGGCGCCTAAACCTTCATTGAGTGGTTCTGACCATAGCATCAGTCGTATTAGTCCATGCTGTGACGAGTTGCCATTTTGCAGTCTGAACGACGTTAAATTTGATGCATATCCATAAAGTAACTCTGCTTGCGTCGCTTTTAATTGTGCCTGACTTACGACTCGATACCCCAACTCAGCCCAATATTTGAGACTAGCTTCTACATCGCGCGACCCGATGCAATTCTCAAAAATTCCACTAATCATAATATAGTCCAAAAAAGTGCGAATTTTTGTAACGCTTAATGCATACTACTATATTTTGACCGATTTACAGTATTATATTAAAAATGTAGAGACGTTACATGTAACGTCTCTACATTAATATCGATATATTGCGTCTCCCTACACGTTAGTATTATTTATTTCCCTGCCAAACAGCTTCCTTGACGTTAATTTGTTTGGGGATCAGTTTGATTCTGTAGAATGTATCAGCAATTTCCTGCTGTCTTTTAATTACTTCATCAGTAAGTGGAAGTACGTCATACTCGCGTCGCTTTTCTGCTGTCTCTAGAACGGCAGCATCTATACCTAATACAGGAGAGAGTAACTTCGCTACTTCAGATGAATTATTCTTTGCCCAGTCACTCACTTTTTTAACTTCATCTAAAACAGTTTTCAATCCTTCTAGGTTCTTCTCGGCGAAAGCTTTTGCAGCCAGAAAATATCCACGGTTCGGCGCCAGTCCTGTTGCATCTGTCAATAAACGTGGTGTCAGAGCTTTTTCAACTGCTGCGAGATATGGATCCCAAATAGCCCAAGCATCAACGTTCCCACCTTCAAATGCAACACGCGCGTCGGCAGGTGTTAAAAAAGCGGGTTGAATGTCACTGTATTGCAGTCCTGCTTTTTCCAAAGCTTTGACTAATAAGTAATTAGTATTTGAACCTTTTGCAAAAGCGACTTTTTTACCCTTAAGGTCAGCAAGTCTCAAAATTTTGGAATTTTGTGGAACTACAATACCTTCAGCTTTTGCACCCCAAGGGTCATAAGCAACGTAAACAAACGGATTATCACCAGCTTGAGCAAATATTGGTGGCGCCTCTCCTGTGTAACCAAAGTCAATGCTACCTGCGTTTACAGCTTCTAACATTGGTGGGCCAGCGGGAAACTCACTCCATGTTACAGTGGCGCCACTTGCCGCAAAAGCTTTCTCCAACTCGCCTTTTGCTTTTAGCGCATACAGCACAGTTGCTGCTTTTTGATACCCAATTCTAATTACAACACCGCTTGGTGCTGTCGTCGAATTTAACGTAGGCGCCTGTTGTGCCGCTTTATCACCACCAGAACAAGCAGTCAAAGCAAATGCCACAGTGAATCCCACTGCAAACATTGCAACAAATACACGGGTTCTTTGCTGTTGGAATTCTTGAAATAAACCCAGTAAATTACCTAGCACTCGTACTGCAAATAATTTTATAAACATAAACACTATCTCTTTAAGTGTAAATACGTATACAGTAAGATTAATCATGATTAATCATACGGTAAATCGATTGCCTTACCGTTGTTTATATAGATAGAAATATCACACAAAGAAGCTTGAAATACAAGCGTTGCATGATGCTAAAAAACAAACACTTGACTTCGTAATCTATATAACCCTAATATTTAGATAAACTAATTATTAGGGTTGCGAAGCAAATGACTAGGCTTATAGAAAAAACAGGAGCGCCTAATAGTGCTACCCATCAAGTTGTCTTAGAAACAGAGGGGTTAAGGCGCCGCTTCGACAAATTCATAGCTGTGGACTCGCTGGATATATCGGTAAAACAGGGTCAAGTGTTTGGTTTACTTGGTCCAAACGGAGCAGGTAAAAGTACTGTCATCAAAATGCTAACTACCTTGCTACCACCAAGTGGAGGAAGGGCAACATTAGCAGGGTATGATATAGCACATCAACCTGAAAACGTTAGAAAGTCTATTGGTTATGTACCACAAGCGCTGTCTGCGGATGGTAGTTTAACGGGTTATGAAAATCTGTTAATTTTTGCCAAGTTGTATAACATTGCGTCTAAGCGTCGGCAACGATGTATTCAAGATGTTTTAACTTTTATGGGTTTGCAAGATGTACAGCACCGTTTGGTACGTACTTATTCAGGGGGGATGATTCGTAAATTAGAAATTGCTCAATCTATATTGCATCAACCACAAGTTTTGTTTCTCGATGAGCCAACTGTAGGACTCGACCCAATAGCGCGCGCGGCAGTTTGGCAGCTTGTAGAGCAATTACGTGAGGAATTTGGCACAACTATATTCTTAACAACGCATTTTTTAGAAGAAGCAGATAATTTGTGTGACCAAGTTGTAATTATGAACCGGGGTAAAGTCATTGTAACTGGGGCGCCGAGTGATTTAAAAGCTTCTTTAGAAAAAGACAATGCCACTTTGGATGATGTCTTTATTCATTACACAGGGGATCAACTAGCATCAGGAGTCAGCTACCGTGAAACCGCAAGAAATAGACGCACCGCTGAAAGGTTGGGTTAATAATAGTATCTTTGCAATAACTGAGTTAATTAACAAAACCCTGATTATTGCTGAGTTAGAAGTGCGTAAACTTCGACATGACCCTACAGATTTAGTAGTAAGAAGCATTCAACCTGCATTATGGCTACTTATCTTTGGACAAGTTTTTACTAGAACGCGCGCTATCCCTACAGGAAATTTAGCTTACTTAGACTTCATGGCGCCGGGAATTTTAGCTCAAAGCGTTTTATTCGTGGCAATATTTACAGGAGGAATGGCGTTAATTTGGGAACGAGATTTAGGAGTAGTGCATAAATTACTATCTAGTCCCACTCCCCGTATGGCAATGGTTTTAGGTAAATCTATAGCTTGCGGTGTGCGATGCTTGTCTCAGGTATTTATAATTTACGGGCTATCTTTCTTATTAGGTGTCAAACTTAATCTCAACCCAATAGCTTTTCTCAAAGTACTGGCTATAGTACTATTAGGGGCAGGTTGCTTTTGTACATTCTCGTTAATTATTGGTTGTGTAGTGAGAACACGCGAGCGAATGACGGGAATAGGGCAGTTAATCACCATGCCATTATTTTTTGCCAGTAATGCGATATATCCCATCTCCCTAATGCCACAGTGGTTAAAATGGCTGTCCCACCTAAACCCTCTAACTTACGAGGTAGATGCTTTACGTGGCGCTATGCTCCTTAATGGTGCTTGTCTTTACAATTATGCTTGGGACTTTACAATTCTCCTGCTAACATTAATAAGTTTAACATATATTTGTGGACGACTTTATCCAAGAGTCGCAATGTAACAAGGAGAAAAACAAGCTCATGAGTTCGGATAAACCAGAAGAAAAATGTGCTGCTAGCGTAATGGACACAATTCCATTACTAATGCGGTTTATCCGAGCCGATATGCGTGAAAACAGCGCAGCGTCGCTATCTATACCGCAACTGCGAACGCTAGCATTCCTCAAACGCAACCCAGGCACCTCATTATCAGAACTTGCAGAGCATCTAGGTGTAACATGCGCTACAGCATCAACAACAATCGAGCGATTAGTACAGCGTGACTTCGTACAACGTGCGGACCATCCCCAAGAACGGCGCCGAATAGTTCTAAATATAACAGCAGAAGGGAAACAGCATTTTGAACAAACTCAGTCACAAACACGCGCGCACATTAAAGACATACTACAAGATTTAACAAAAGAAGAAATAACACAAATAGAACAAGGATTAACCTTACTAAAAAATGTCTTCTCAAAATCAGAAGTTAAAAAGGCGCCTTAATTTATTTAAAAAATATACATCCAGAGACGCGATTAATCGCGTCTCTACAACAATAATATATGATAAACTAAAATTTAGATAACCTAAACTTTAGGTCACATAAACATTGTAATTATACTTAAAATAAGGGTTAAATCTACCTAAATATGTCTCCTCAAAATCAAAACTTAAACAGGCGCCCATTAGCAGAAGCTAAACACGATGCGTTCTCAGCTTTAAGATATCGCGACTATCGATTATTTATAATCGGGCGCACACTTTTATTTATCGGCACCCAAATGCAGACAGTTGCCCTAGGTTGGGAACTATACGAGCGTACTGGTTCAGCCTTAGTATTAGGAGGTATTGGACTAGCACAAGTCACACCGATGATTTTGCTAACTTTAATAACTGGTCACACTGCGGATAGTTATCGTCGCAAACCAATATGGTTAGTTTCCGTCTTCATACTTGCGCTTTGCTCCTTGGGTTTAGCGCTAATTTCCTATACCCACATACCAAATGCAATTGTTCTTATTTACACCATCTTAATAATAACAGGCATTGCTAGAGCATTTCTCAAACCAGCAAGTGACGCTTTATTATTTCAGTTAATACCCGTAACAGCCTTTACAAATGCGGCAACTTGGAACAGCAGTAGTTTTCAACTTGCTTCAGTAGTTGGGCCAGCTTTGGGAGGAATGGCAATTGCAGTTATGAAAGGTGCCACAGGTGTGTATATCATGGCAGCAATAGCAGGATTGCTGTGTTTTCTATCAACAGCAATGATTAAAGAGCCACCATTCACCCGTTCCAAAGAACGAATTTCTCTCAAAGCACTCGTATCAGGCGCCAAATTTGTTTGGGACAACCAATTAATACTAGCAGCAATATCTCTAGATATGTTCGCCGTGCTGTTAGGAGGTGCAGTAGCATTACTTCCTATATTTGCCAAAGATATTTTGCATGTAGGGCCATTTGAACTAGGGTGTTTACAAGCAGCATCATCAATAGGCGCCTTAATTATGGCGGTTACACTAGCGCATCTACCACCATTACGTAAAGCAGGCCCAGCATTATTGTGGTCAGTAGTTGGCTTTGGAGTAGTCACCATTATATTTGGACTATCGCGTTCATACTGGCTATCATTACTAATGCTCTTATTAGCTGGTGCCTTAGATAGTATTAGCGTAGTAATTCGTCACACCTTAGTTCAAATACGCACACCCGACAACTTACGTGGAAGAGTCGCCGCAATAAACAGCGTATTTATCAGCGCATCAAATGAATTAGGAAGTTTCGAGTCAGGATTAGCAGCCGCATTTTTAGGACCAGTAGTAGCCGTCGTTGCTGGAGGAGTTGGAACAATATTAGTAGTAATAGCAGTAGCAACAATTTGGCCTCAAATGCGAAATTTAGGCGCCTTAGAAGAATACAAGTAGGGTGCGTAACGCCACCAACAACCCTGAAACGAAGCGAGAAACCAGTAGCGTTACGCACCATCTATCATGTATAGGCGCCAGAAATTAATATTAGCCCTGCGACCGATACCCAATTTAAAGCTTGTTTAAAATCAGTTCAATAGTATTGACGTGATAGATAGGTTAAAGCTCAAATTGAAAGCTTGTGTTTCCGTAATTTTCCAAAAATTTGTGATTTACTAATATTTTAATCGCGCGTTCTTTCCCAATAAATTTAATATTGACGCTCTTTGTTTGCCTTCAACGGGTTTTCCCATTCGCTGTAAGATGCGAGTTACCTATATACGCTACACTGGGCATTGTCACAGCAAGCCTATGTTCCATTATTATGTCTCGTTGGTTCAACATCTCAGGTCCGTGTAACAGGGACGACCACTACATGTTATCACCCACTGTTCGCTTACCTTCCCTTGAGCGGTTGATTAGGCAGCGTAGTTATTTTGTAATTCACGCACCACGTCAAACGGGTAAAACTACAGCAATGATAGCGTTAGCTGAACAGATAACTAGCATGGGAGAGTATTGTGCAGCTAATTTATCAGTAGAAGTAGGAAATCCTTTTAAAGATGATATCGGAGGCGCCGAGTCTGCAATTTTGGCAGCATGGCGTAATAAGATAATAGATCGATTACCATCCGACTTACAACCGCCTGATTGGATAGAAGGACCGCCCGGCCAGAGAATTCAAGCTAATCTTAGGCTCTGGGCACAAAATTGTCCACGACCTTTAGTATTATTTATTGACGAAATAGACTCTTTATAAAATCAAGTATTAATTTCTATTTTACGACAGTTGCGTGATAGTTATTCTGAACGTCCAAAAAACTTTCCTTCATCTGTAGGGTTAGTTGGTATGCGGGATGTACGAGATTATAAAGTTGCTTCTGGTGGTAAAGATAGGTTAAATACAGCAAGTCCGTTTAATATCAAATACCGCTCTTTAACAATGAGATATTTTAACGCCACTGAGGTTGTAAAATTATATCAGGAGCATACAAAAGATACAAAACAAGCTTTTAGTTCCCAAGCAACACAAATGGCTTATGATTTAACTTATGGACAACCTTGGTTAATCAATGCCTTAGCAAAAGAAATCGTAGAAGAATTAGTAACCGATACACAAGTAACTGTTACAGTAGAACATATTAATCAAGCTAAAGAAATACTCATCGCACGTAAAGACACTCACTCACCTCGATTCGATTGCAGATAGACTTACTGAAACAAGAATTAAAGCAATAATTGAACCAATGTTAGCGGGAGATACGTTAGGTAATACACCAGATGATGACCGACAATATTTAGTTGACTTAGGTTTGTTACGTCGAGAACCAAATGGTGGACTAGTAATTGCTAACCCTATTTATCGCGAAGTTATTCCCCGTGTTTTAACTCAAGGCGCCTCCGATAGTTTACCAAGTATTACCCCTACCTGGTTGGATCAAGATGGTGAATTAGACCTAGATGCTTTACAAGAAGCATTTATAGATTTTTGGCGCCAACACGGAGAACCATTACTTAGTACTACATCATACCAAGAAATAGCACCTCATATAGTACTAATGGCATTTTTACATCGCGTTGTAAATGGGGGAGGAACATTAGAGCGGGAATATGCAATTGGCAACGGTCGTATGGACTTATGCTTAAAATATAAAAAAGTCACTTTAGGAATAGAAGTAAAAACTTGGCGGAATAAAACTTCAGACCCAGAAGAAAAAGGGTTAAGTCAATTAGAAACTTATTTGAACCGCATAAAAGCAAATTATGGATGGTTATGTATTTTTGATAGACGTTCAAATGTACCTGCCTTCATTGATCGGCTGTCAACCAAAAACACCACAACAAAAAAAGGGCATAATGTAGTAATCATACGTGCATAGGGCAGCCAGCCCCGTGCGGTGAGTGCAGCCTCTCCCATTGGGGGTTCCCCCCGTTGAGGGGACTGGCGTGCAGGTTAACTCAAAATTTCCGAATACATTACAATCCTGTAAACCTGTCCTCAAAGGCGCGCGTTTAATTGAGTTACAATTAGAGTTCTCGTCAGTGATAAAGATGAAGGAGCAATTGATGTAGTTAACTTAATAATTAAGAAGTATTATGAATCAAAAAAATACAGATTTAGCTGTTGTTCAATATAGAATCGCAAGACCTACTGATAAATTAGCAAAGGTGGTTGAGTTTTATCAGAATGGCTTGGGTTTGAGAAAGTTATACTCGTTTGAAAATCATGAAGGTTATAATGGGGTGATGCTAGGGTTGCCTGATACTGAGTATCACCTTGAATTTACAAGTCATAAAGATGGAAGTCCCTGTCCAGCCCCAACAAAAGATAATTTGCTCGTGCTATACATTTCTACTCAAGAAAAGGTTATAGAAATCAAAAATCGCCTAGCTCTTATGGGTTATAACGAAGTGGAACCAGAGAACCCTTATTGGAAAGGAAAAAGTGTAACAATTGAAGACCCTGATGGTTGGCGTGTAGTTCTTGTTAACGGTAAATTCGAGGTAGAGTAACTTTACTTTTTATCTTGTGCATAACAAAGAGGGCGCCTTTACGCAGAGAGTGCTTTGTGCTTTGTTTCTATGGTAACTATGCAATGCTCCTGCTTTAGTTGTATACTACTTTAAGTTTTATGAAGGAGGTATTCGAGTTCCTACTTATATAAGCTTTCCAGGTGTAATAGTACCGAACCAAGTTAACGAACAAGTAATCATCACTCACGACATTACTGCAACAATTTTAGCTGCAACAGATACCTTACCTGACCCAAATTATCCTCTTGATGGTGAGAATTTACTTCCTATTATTAAAGGAGAAGCACCAATTCATCCTAGAACCCTATTTTGGCGCTATAAAGGTATTGATATACCCGTTTTACCACCAAAAGTGTTACAAGGCGCCAATATTTATCAGTTATAAACTTCTCGGTTTCACGAATGTGTTTATCAACTTGCCGAATACTGGCGATATCTTGTTTTGGCTGCTTAGGTTCTTTGATAGCGAACGAGAGCATCTTCGGCTTTCTCGTCAAGCGAGCGTAAAGGAGCTTCAACGACCAATTGACTTAGATACAGGTTAATTAAAAAAGTGGCGTTGAAAGCGAAGACAACATAAATAAAAAACTGCTTGTTGTTAATTTGGCGTTTCATCATATACAAAATTCTTAATCTTGTACTTATTAAACCCAAAATCCGATTCGCGCTAACATTACCAACCAGGCGCCGATGCTACGGAAGCTGATGCTACGGAAGAACAATAGTACTTTAAGGCATTAGTGGGAGGCGTACCTTCTTGATATGGTATTTCTTCCATGCGGTCTTCACCTTGCCCTATTAACTGCCCATCTATTGACAACCGTTCAACCTTAGTAACCCAAATTTTTCGTTCTTGGCAGTTAGCCTTCATTGTCAGCTGTACTATGGTTTCATTTTGCAGCTTGCGAACTTGAAATCCTTGATAAGGGCGAACAGTTCTATTATCAACAAAATAAATGTTGCCGTTGCTGTCGGTTCCCACATCTTTTAAATGATATTGAACCAGCGCTGCTACCTGTAAACCAGTAAGTACAGTAGCTCCGATTAAAGCTTTAAATGAAAATTTAAGTTTCATATGCCCCTCATGTACCTATCTTTATAAAACCCAAATTCACAAAGATAGTCATAAGTGCCATTTCGGAACTTAGATGAATTTTTAGCGCACCAATAAAAAGCCTCGATGTAGAGTGTATCAGTGGTTGAGAAATTTGCTACATACAGTCAATTACGATTTTTTACAAAAGTGCCATCAGTAAGGTTTCCTAATATGAGCGAATTATAAAGACAGCCTGGTAGGGGTAAAAGTAGCCAACGTGATCTGAATTGCCACATAGCGACTGAAAGCCTTGCTATGAAAGGGCTACAAAAATAAAATAGCTCTATGATCTGAAAATTGCTCCATAACCTGATTTTGGGTGTGCCAATTGAACTTTAGGCTATTTAATATAGCATTTAGCAACGTAGTCATAAGGGTTTCAGACTCTAAAAATGGGACGGTTTAATTGCTATAGCCCGGGGCTTGAGTATTTTGGTACGTTAAACGCTATCGGCATCTCAAAACGGAAATTTTTTTCTGAAATTCTTATCCTGTATGCTTTTCATCACTTGCATGGCGGCTGGTGACAGCTTGGGCACTGTTAGCCCTATTATCAAGTTGGTTCGGTACAGCTTGCATTGTTTGTGTTCACTGGCGCTCTTCTAATTATTAATACTATATTTTAAGGTATTCGCGAACTGATACCAGGACAAACATGTGAACAAATGGCATCTGTGTTTCTAGATGTGGGTTTAAATGTCAAACTTTATTTTTTCTAGATAAACTACTACTTGCTCTTCCGACTTCGAGCGGCACCTTCAGATGGAACATTGATAACAATAATATACGTAATGATTATTGCATAAGACT
>NZ_MRCD01000075.1 GCF_001904745.1 Calothrix sp. HK-06 | reverse complement strand
ATATATAATTAAAATGCATATTCCCGAAACTACTCAAATACTGTTGGAAGCGAAACAAGAGAAAGGGTTAAGTTTTGAAGATTTAGCCAAACTTGTGAACAGGAATGAAGTCTGGGTTGCTTCTGTAATTTATCGTCAAGCTAGTGCTTCACTTGAAGAAGCAAAAATTTTAGTTGATGCGCTAGAACTTAGCCCACGCTATGCTTCTGAGTTAACGAAATATCCTATTAAAGGTAGTGATACGATTGTGCCAACTGACCCTTTTATTTATCGTTTTTATGAAATTATGCAGGTATATGGATTACCTCTCAAGGATATAGTTCAAGAAAAGTTTGGCGATGGAATTATGAGCGCGATTGATTTTACTTTAAATGTGGAAAAGGAAGAAGACCCGAAAGGCGATAGGGTTAGAATTATTATGTCTGGTAAGTTTCTGCCTTATAAAAAATGGTAACTTTGTTCTTTAATAATACTAAATAATGTAATAAGGATTAATTTAATTACCTCAACACGAGGGGTAAAGTGCGTTTTGTATAATGGGTTAAATACATCATTATTTTGCCAAAAAAGCTGTTGTAGAAGTCACTGTCCTTATATCCTTGTGCTTCGACAAAATAAAGTGGCATGAAGCTATATCCTGAGCGTGCTTTGTATAAACCATCCAAGCGATAACTTTGTTGTTTGAGTTCTTCTGCACTAAACTCGTATCTGCTTTTATCATCCTGTCCTTCACCAATGAGTTCAAAAAATAGCTCTGGTAGGTTTTGGAAGATTTTGTAGAAGAGTGGATCTGCTGTCATTCAGTTTTTGCTCACACCTGGAGACGTGGTAGATTTTGATTAAGTAAATTATTACCACATAGTTTAATTGTTTTATATCTATATATAAATGTTGACGTGCTTAGAATTTTGGACAGGTGCCCTTTCTCGTGTAAAATATGTAAAGAAAGTTTATGTTTTCTTAATTTTATTTACATAGCTTATGTTGAAAGCACTTCTGTTCGACTTAGATGGAACCCTCGTGAACACAGACCCCATCCATTTTTTAGCTTGGCAGAAGATGCTAAGTCGCTATGGTATAGATATAGATGAAAGCTTTTACCAGAAAACTATTAGTGGTAGATTGAATCCGGAGATACTCGTGGATATTCTGCCACAGTTATCACCGCAGCAAGCTTTGGACTTTGCTGATGAAAAAGAAGCGATGTTTCGAGAAATGGCGCCATCTTTACAGCGTTTACCAGGATTAACCGAGTTATTAGCTTGGACCGACACGCACAATATCAAGCGTGCATTAGTTACAAACGCACCACGTGCAAACGCTTATTTTATGTTAGACGTATTAGGATTAGGCACCGCATTTGAATTAATAGTATTAGCAGAAGACGAAGAAAAAGCCAAACCAGACCCCACACCCTATCGAGTTGCAGCACAACGTCTAGGCGTTAATATAGAAAATGCTATTGCTCTTGAGGACTCACCATCCGGAATTAAGTCAGCAGTTGGTGCAGGTATAAAAACTATCGGGATTGCATCTACTCATGAGCCAAAAAAATTATGTGATATAGGCGCTTGTATGGCAATACCGGACTTTACAGACTTACGTTTGTGGACATTTCTGAACTATCAAGTTTTAGAAGCAGCACCAATTACACAATTAGAAGCTGGTGCGTGACGCTACAAGTCTTATAATTAAATTGAAATTTGTTCATAGCGTTACGCACCCTACCAAGATAATAATTATGAATAAAGATGAATTTGCTATTTTTTTTGAAGAATCTATAGATAATCTCCAGCGTAAGCAGGAAGATTTAAAAGACAAATACGCTTTTGGTAGCTTTCCCAAGTATTGCTTTGACCAAGAAGTCGGAACGCTCCAATTTCAAGATGACCTTGAACAAGTACAAGTTGAAGCGCTTGTTACACCTATTGGTAGTTTTTCGTATAAAAGTGATACATGGCAATGGTCGTGGGCAAATTCGTCGATACTTGAGCGTTTACGGGTAAAATCTGAGAGAATAAAGGAACTCTACACATTTACAGGCACCCCAATTTTTGAGGCATCGATAGTCAAGGTAAATGAGGAGCAAGCTTGGGAGCTTTCAGCGATGGCAGTAGAATATTTAAAATCCTTGGGATGTTATTCTATGCCTTACGAGGGAAGACAATTGCGAAATTTTGTTTCTATAGATGAAATTATCAAATGCCCGAAGGACCTGAGATTAAATTAGCAGCAGCCAAAATTGCCAAAGCTATTTGCAACTTGCCTATAACTGATATATTCTTTGCTTTTGATTCACTGAAAGAGTTTGAAAAAATTCTGGCAAGTCAGCAAGTAGTGTCCGTCAAACCCAAAGGCAAAGCATTATTAATTCGATTTAGTAATGACCTAAGTATATATAGTCACAATCAACTTTATGGACTTTGGTATATACGTGACGCAAATACTTTTCCCAAAACAAATAGACAACTAAGGTTGGCAATTCACACGCACAAAAAATCCGCTTTATTATACAGTGCATCAGATATATCTGTTCTCAATGATGCTGAAATCGCTGTACATCCATTTTTAAAGAATCTTGGGCCCGATGTATTGGATGAAGCTACAACTATAGAACAAGTTGAAGAACGGTTGCTTGATAAACAATTCTATAAGAGAGGGTTGGCGCCGTTATTACTCAATCAGCAATTTATTTGTGGAATCGGTAATTATCTTCGTAGTGAAATTTTGTTTGTAGCACGTATAAATCCTTCATTTCGTCCTATGGACTGTACTAGCAGGCAAATTCAAAAACTAGCAGAAGCGGTGGTTGTAATTCCTCGTAAGTCTTATATTACTAAGGGAATTACAAATGATATCGCCATTGCGACGAAGCTTAAAGCTGCTGGTAAACCACGCAAAGCTTATCGTCACTGGGTTTTTAATCGAGATAATCAACCTTGTCACGTTTGTGGTAAGAGTATTATTAAAAGTGTAATGGGCGCCAGACGCATTTATTATTGTCCTCAATGTCAAAGTTAATTGTCATTAATCGCATAGCATTGTCATTAGTCGCATAATATTGTCATTCTGAGCGCAGCGAAGAATCTGAAGAATCTGACGTACTAACTAGATATTACTTAGATGCTTCACTACGTTCAGCATGACAAGGTGCCCCAAAGTTTATTCTTGAACTGCTGTAAATGCGCGTTCGAGTGCTTCGAGTGCTAAATTAATTTCAGCTTCGGTGACAATCAAAGGTGGTACAAAACGAATTACTTTTGGCCCTGCGGGGACTAATAGCAACCCTTCTTTAATCGCAGCATTTACTACATCACTAGAAGTTAACTCTACATTGTCGTGTAATTCCATACCATTAATTAAACCCCAACCTCGGACATCACTGATAAGCTGTGGATATTTAGCGGCTAATCGCTTCAATCCTGCCCGTAATTGCTCTCCTCTCGCTTCAACATTCGCAAGTATATTTTCTTTTTCTATGGTCTCGCATACGGCTAACGCTACTCCACAAGCAAAAGGATTTCCCCCAAATGTCGAAGCGTGTTCACCAGGTTGAAATACATCACAGAATTTTTTGGCTAACATGGCGCCTATAGGAATACCACCACCCAAACCTTTAGCACTAGTCAAAATATCTGGCTCTACTCCAAGCTGTTCATAACCCCATAGTTTACCACTACGTCCCATGCCAACTTGCACTTCATCAAATATTAATAGTACTCCTGTCTCATTACAAATTTGGCGGAGTTTACGGAAGTAGGAAACATCACCCGGTCGAACTCCTCCTTCTCCTTGTAATGGTTCGATTAATATTGCCGCAACTCCGTAGTCTCCTTCGTCGAGTTCACCTATTGCCGCTTCGACTGCTGCAAAGTCGTTGTATGGAACGTAACTGAAACCAGGTACTAGGGGATCAAAATTCTTTTGATATTTTGGTTGTGCTGTGGCTGTAATTGTTGCCAAAGTCCGACCGTGAAAACTCGAATGTGCTGTTAGAATGATTGGACGTTCTATTTTTAATACTGTATGCGCGTATTTACGTGTTAATTTAATTGCGGCTTCGTTTGCTTCGGCGCCGGAATTACAAAAGAACACTCGGTCTAGGCAAGAATGTTTAACTAGCCATGTAGCTAATTCTCCCTGTTCAGGAATGTAGTACAAATTTGAAACATGGTGTAGTTTCTGAATTTGACGTGTAACAGCTTCAACCATTACTGGGTTAGCGTGTCCAAGTGTACAAGTAGCGATTCCTGCAACAAAATCTAAGTATTCGCGTCCTTGTGTATCCCAAACACGGCAACCAGCACCTCGTTCTAAAGCTATTGCATATCGTCCATAAGTAGACATTACAGCTTTATCAAAGCCATTATTATCAAAACTATGTGATGTGGGTGATGTTGGTTCTAATGTTGCTAGCTCAATACTCACAGTTATGTGCCTCCCTAAAAATATCCAAATTCTATAGCCGTTTTTACCAATACTAAATCTTAGTTCAAATACTTAAATATCTCAAATGCGAGTGGCGGTGTGAAAAAAAGAACTGTATACTCAACGCTTGAACAAAAATATCAGCGCATCCAAAAAGAGTTGATGGCAGGGACACTAGCACTTGTAGGTGTTTTCCTCATTGGTACTACTTGGTACTCGCTGGTAGAACGTTGGTCTTGGCAAGATGCAGCGTATATGACTGTTATTACCCTAGCTACTGTTGGCTATGGTGAAATACATCCTTTAGGAAATAGAGGTAGATTATTTACAATTGCGTTAATCTTAATGGGTGTAATTACCATTGGGTATATAGTCAACCGATTTACTGAAGCTGTAATCGAAGGCTATTTCCAAGAAAATCTTCGTCTCAGACAACGGCGCCTATTCATGAATTCGTTATCAGGTCATTATATTATTTGTGGTTTTAGTCGAACAGGTCGTCAAATTGCCAAAGAATTCCAGGCAGAGGGCGTACTGTTTATAATTATTGAGAAAGACCTTGATTCGATGCAGCACGCTCAACAGGAAGGATATACTGTTTATCAAGGAGATGCTACCCTTGATGAGACTTTACTGCGAGTTGGAATTGAAAGAGCAATTTGTATTGTTGCCGCTCTTCCATCTGATGCCGAAAATCTTTATACTGTACTTTCTGCTAAAACTTTAAATCCTAGTATTCGTGCTATTGCACGCGCTAGTACCGAAGAAGCAGTACAAAAATTGCAGCGTGGCGGCGCCGACGTGGTAATTTCGCCTTATATTACAGGTGGAAAGCGAATGGCAGCAGCAGCACTGCGACCTCAAGTTATGGACTTTGTTGAAGGTGTCCTGACTGGCGCTGACCGTCAAGTTTATATGGAACAACTTGTCCTCGACCCCGCAGTTTGTCCCGTTGTTGGGTTAACATTGCAGAAAGCTTGCTTACGCGCTCAAACTGGTGCATTAGTATTAGCTATTCAACGTGCGGACGGCTCTGTGATTGGTGGTCCAACGGGAGATACGCTATTACTGCCAGGAGATTTACTCATCTGCATGGGAACAGCAGAGCAACTGCGAAGTCTCAACCAAATTATCGAGCCCATAAATACCAAGTCTCGGCGCCGTTCCCAAAGAAAGTGAAGATAATATAATATACGGATGATTGCGTAAATGATATGTAAATTTTTTGCCAAGATTCCCCTCGCTTGGCAACTGTTAGTTAAAGAAAAGACACGTTTGGCTGTAGCTGTTGCGGGTATAACATTTGCAAATATACTGATGTTTGCTCAAATGGGATTTGAGGGAGCATTGTTTGAAAGCGCAATTGCTCCTCATAAAAGTTTCGATACCGATTTAGTATTAGTGAGTCGTAATTTTGAAACTATTTACTCAATCAAAGATTTTCCTACTGAACGGTTGTACCAAGCACGTGGATTTGCGGGAGTTCTTGAAGTCAATCCTGTGTATATAGGTTTAGGTAGGTGGAGTAACCCAGAAACTCAAGGACTGCAAACGATTTTGATTATGGGTACAGACCCAGCAAATAAAATTTTCACCAATTCCCAACTCAATAGTGATTTGAACGAGTTGCAAATTCAGAACCAAGTATTATTTGATAAAACTGCTTTACCCACAAACAGCTATATTGCTTTGTTATTTGAAAATCAAACCATACCAGAGACAGAAGTAAATAAAACCAAAGTGCGTATTGGTGGTTATTTTTCTCTGGGTAAATCATTTGCCACTTATGGAAATATCATTACTAGTGATTCTACTTTTTTAAGACTTTTTGCAACTCATGAACCCAACCAAATTGGTACAGGGTTGATTAAGCTGAAAACAGGTGCCGATATTAAACAGGTTAAAAACAACTTAAAATTAGGTTTACCCGACGATGTTTTGATATTAACGCACGACGAATATATAGATATGGAGAGAAACTACTGGGGAAAAACAACCCCCATTGGTTTTATGTTTGGAGTTGGTGTCATGGTGTCGTTTATAGTTGGTTGCGTTATCGTCTATCAAATTCTGTACTCAGATATTTCAGCGCATTTAGCCGAGTACGCAATGCTCAAAGCAATAGGTTATACAAATAATTACTTACTCTCAGTTCTTGGACAAGAAGCTCTACTACTAGCAGTTTTAGGATATATACCAGGTGTAATAACTGCGTTAGCATTTTATAAACTTGCAGCAAATACAACAAAGCTACCCGTATTTATGACGATAGAACGAGGCGCCAGTGTTTTTGTGTTAACAGTAATAATGTGCTTTGTATCTGGTATCATTGCCATGCAAAAGCTACGCACCGCAGACCCAGCAGACTTAATGTAACTTAATATAAAACTAACGAGTTATTGTGCAAACATTAAACAGGAGTTAACTATTCACGAATGGTTGTTGAACGTTAACTTCCTGCCAACCATGCATAGAAGCAACACTCTTCAACATCCACTCCATTATGACTGGAGGTGCCTCACTAATTAAAATACCTGGATAAACAGCAGTACCCCAACTAGGATGAAGCACAACACGACACTTATTTTTAATAATTGGATAACCCAGTAAAGCTTTGACCACAGCAGTATCATCATGGGGAAACTCACCGGGACGTGACAGAATTGGATAACCAGTACGAGGGTCAACTAAATCAGAAAAATACCCTCCATCACGTAAATTGAAAGCAACATCAAACCCATAGCGAATAAATTGTTCACGCAAAACTTGCTTTTCAGCTTCAACAACATCATTGTCTTCAAGCATTTCGTAACGTGCTTTTGCGAGAACAACTGCAACCCACATTGACTTATTCTTCCAGTCTGGAAATATCCGCTCGCGGTTGGTACAGATATATTGACTAGGAGAATGAATTGAAATTTGAATAGCTTGTCCCAGTTTGCCAACCAAATGAATGGGATAGCTTTCATCCGAAGTCCGAACTCTGAAATAATCCACCTAATTAATACTGTTTTTTACAAGAGAGTACAAACTTGTCCTTGATAAAAATAATAACTCTTAATTTTTAAGAAAAAACACTATTTTTTTGCAAAATTATAGTTTATATGCTGAATTGTAAAATTTTTATATTATTTTTAACATCAATTTTATCTTTTCTTAATATTTTGGCACCATTTACTACCAAAAAATCGAACTACCGAACCTTTTATTAAAGTGTTTAGGTAGATTTACCATAAATTAGTACAAAGTTCATATCTACCTTAAGTATGACCCTGCACACTTGCCTATCTCATCAGTAATAATCGAAATATCAAAAATCAACTTTTAAACTCATTCAGCAAAAAGTATTTTTATACCTCGCTTGAATCTTGAAAAAGATTCTGGCAGATTGTGTAATGTTTACAGATAGCAATTTTGCGCTTAACAAACGTTTTTAATTAAATCATCAGAACAAATTGGTTTGAAAATGCATCAACATAATCCAAGTAGCAAAACTAACAAAGTAATCGGTGCCTTCCTTGTGCTAAAGCTAATAGTGACAGGTTACTTTAGCTGTCAATTCGTTGGTTCTTGGATAAATTACTACCAACAGACTGCTAATACGTACCCAACATCGCTTCCTTGGGTAAGCACAAAAATAGACTGCGAACATCGAGGTAGAGAATGGCGTAACGAAAAATGTTGGGACTCAGAACACAGTATGCTGTTCTAGACAAAAAATCTTCTGGCAACGGATGAGACCGGATGTAACGGATAAGTTATTTAAAACCAACTATCCGCTACATGCGTTTATAATCCGTTGCTAAAGTCTTAATTAAGCGTTAGTGCATTTACAGGTACTTCATCCCAAGAAGTAACCTTACGTAGTCTTGCCTCCCAACCCCACGCTTTTTGAACTTCGGTCAAATTTTCTCGAAAAGACTCATGACAGTCCTTAGCATGGGACTCGCTACTTGTAGCAATACACGCATGAATCATACCAGACGCATCAACTTGTTCATTTACCCAAATAGTCATATAATTTCCCCAAGCACTTGAGTTATCTAAAATATTACGCGATTTTCTACTTCTATTAAAACCTATTTACAAAGTTCTTATTTTTTCGCAACGAGTCGTAAAATATTTAAAACCACAAAGGACACAAATAAGCAACGACCATGCTGGGGCTTACTCTGAGTCACGCAAGTGGCTTGACATAAAGCCAAGACAAGTGAGATTATTCTCTCAAACGGCGCCTGCGCCTTCTTCTTGGCTGACTTTCATGATATTTTTGAATTTCTTGAGCATTGATTAGTAGTAACTTTGCAATCTCTACCTTTATATCTGTTAATTTCTCTAAAGAATCTTGTTGATTAATTCCATCTAATATTTGCATTGCTGTGCCAATATAGTTCGTGATGGTTAACGTCTCAATATGTCTGTTAGCTTGTATTATGCTTGACCTATATATAAATAAAGAGATAAGGCTGATGATTTGAGTTAGTGTACCTGTTATAGAACCAACTAGTATTAAGGTTAAACTTGGTTTTTGATATACTAGTGCAATTGTAAATGCTACTAACCCAAAGCCGCATAACATTGTAATAACGCTGAGTCGAAATATCCAATCTATTTGTTGAATGTTTCGATTAAAGTATGCTGAAAGTGTTGCTGTTGATATATCCCATGCTGGTTTTACTTTGTCTTGACTCTGAGATGTTAAGTTTGCAGCAGCTTGATAATTGCTTTCTGTAATATATGTTAACTGGTTTGGTAGGTTATCTAAGATTGTCCAAATTATTAAGCTTAATATTGTGCCGAGCGCTAAAACTATGCTAGCTCCAAAAAAGCTAAATTTATCAAGTATGTAGTTGTATCTTAGTAAAAAAGCTAATACTACTCCTACTATTAGCAAGAATAAGAAGAAAATTATATATATGGATATTCTACCCGATTTACTTGCCGAAATATAGTATCCGTTCAGGGGGGCGCCGGATATTGAAGCAGTCGGGTTGAGTTCAATGCTTCTTAAAAATCTTCTCGGTGGAGCAATATAGTCTTCATTTATACCTTGTCTAATTAAGTCCTTTGTGATTTTCTTCTTGGTTTTATCAACTCTAACTTCGACTCCTTTACCTCTCAAAACTACAAGAATTATTATTTGGTTAATTTCTCGCCCTCTTTTCCAACCAGTTTTTACGAGTGCATATTGGTTGTTAGAGTCGTCAAATGTTGTTTCTACATCTATTGTTTTGCCTTTTGGTATTGAACTGGCATGGTGGAGAATAACGTTTTTGACGATTTCTCTATGTTCGATGATATCGGTATTATCGGAAACATTCATATAGTTTAATTTACTGAGTTCTGTGCTATATACGAAAGAATCATAAATATAATCATTATTGATTGCTTTGTTCCAGGCGCCTAAATAAATACAGCCATATTGGAAGTGAGGTGTTAATAGCTATTAGTCTGACTAGATGTCCCGCTGTGACTATATCTACGTTATGGTCTATTGCTAGTGCTACTAATATCATTTCTGCTGCTCCTCCTGGCGCCGTTACTAATAAGCATGTTAACCAGTCCCAGTTTGTTAAAGACATTGCTATTAATGATGCTACGGCGCCTGATATTAAGGTCATGGCTGTGGTAATTATCATATACAAGAGCGCGCGTTTTCCAAATGTTGGTTTTTCTCCCCAGTATTCTCCTATTGTGATTCCTAGTAATATTTGTCCGATGGTTCCTATTATCGCTGGTGGAATAAAAGTTGTTTCTTGAATTGGCAAAAGGTTAATGATTGGATTGAAGATTATACCTACTAGTAAAGCGGAAAAAAAGTGCGCGGCTGGTAGTTTTATACGAAGTGCTAAGGTGGAAAATATTCCTGCTAGTAGTAATGCTAAACAAAGTAAGGCTATATATATGGGTTCTAGGTTGAATGCTAGTTGATTGTTAAATAACGTTTGTGGTGGTAAATATATGTTGACTGATGCTCTTGCTATTAATGGTATCAGAATAACTACAGATGTAACGCGAAATACTTGTGAAAGTGCTACTAGTGTCACGTTACGGTTATAGTCTGCTGCTATTGCTGCCATTACCCCTACCCCACCAGGTACTGTCGCAAGCATTGCTGTAAATAGATTTATTTTTGCTAGTCGTGAGTATATATAACCTGTACAGGCGCCGCTCAAGAGTAAGAATAAGGTAAGAATTATATAAATGGGTATACTTGTTGCTATGTTGGTAAAGTCCGCACGTGCGTTCGAGAAACCTATTGTTAGACCAACTAGCAGCATTCCTATTTGTCGAATTTTTCGGTTTGGTTTGATAACGATAGTGTCACCGCAGAAGTATGTATATATATGTGGATAGCTTCGACATACTATCACTCCGGCACCTATCCCTGAGAGTATCCATGTTATTCCACCTAGGTTTAGTGATACTCCTATGTAACCTAGCAGTGCGGCTAGTAACATTTCTAAACATAGTTTTGTAATTGTTGGCTGATGTTTAGGCGCCTGTGTTTGGGTTGCGGGGAATGTTTGATTGATTAACACGTTGATTAAAAAGGTTGTTTTATAAGGGTTTTGAGTCGGAAAGGTGGTTGGTGGGGTAATTACTGTAGATAATTACTTGTAAACCTCCTTTAAGTTCTTTGTCTTGTTTGTTAACTTGTAGTTATTATTTCTTTACATTTTCAGATTAACCCGGACGGTAGGGTTGTACACCTACTTGTCGTTAGATTTATTTTTTTAACTTTTTATTCCTGCATGGGGCGGGTTTAGTTAGATTTGCCTTACCCAGCAGGATATGGGTTAACCCGCCCCTACGGTATATTTATGCATATTCTTTGGTTTCGTCGTGATTTACGTTTGACTGATAATGAATGCGTTTCGTTGGCTTGTGCAGCGGATGCTTCTGTGTTGCCTTGTTTTGTTATTGACCCCTGGTTTTATGAGCGGTGGGCTGATATTGGTAATGCGCGCGTTAGGTTTTTGTTTGAGTCTTTGGAAAATCTTGATGCGAATTTACGGATGTTGGGTAGTCAACTTTATTTGTTTGAAGGTGATGCTGCGACTGTTATCAAAAATTTGACTTATGAGTTACTTGATAAAAATCTTGGTCAACCTAAGTTGTTTTTTAACCGTGATGTTCAGGTTGAGTATGGTATTGAGCGCGATAATCATATTATTGATTTTTATAAGTCGCTTAATCTTAATTATCATGTTGGTTTAGCTAATTTCCTTCAAGCTGACGATAATCACCGTGATGAGTGGTTTAATGAGTATTATAGTTACCAGCGTCATCCTATTTATCCACAGCCTTTACATATTAATACCCCTCAGTTATGTTTTAATATTCCGCAGCTTACTTTTAGACAATTGAAGAAAAAGTACCGCGCGTTTTGGCAAACTGGTAAGGTTTATTTTCCAGGGGGAGAAACTAAGGCTTTTGAAAAACTCGATTCTTTTCTGACATCTCGGTTTCATGGTTATCACTGGAAGTTATCGCGTCCTTGGCTAGCTCAAAAAGGCGCCACTTCACATCTTTCACCACATCTCACTTTTGGCACAATGTCTGTACGCCAAGTATATCAAAGCACTAAGCGACGTGCGGAAGAGTTAGCGCAAGACCCAAAAGCAGGTTTTTCGCTCAAAGCATTTCGTGACCGTTTGCGTTGGCATGATAGTTTTAGCCAAAGATTATATTTTCACCCAGAAATTGCTCATAAAAATCGTTTTCGAGAGTTTGATGAGTTATATACACACGACGAATTAACACCTGAAAAACAAGAATTATTTCGTGCTTGGCAATTGGGTGAAACCGGATTCCCGATGGTTGACGCGAGTATGCGACAATTAAGGACAATGGGATGGATGAATTTTCGGATGCGCGCAATGTGTGCCACTTTCCTCACTATTAATTGTGGTATATCGTGGCATCACGGTGCCAAGCATTATATGAATTATTTGGTAGATGGTGATTTAGCTATTGATAACTGGCAATGGCAAATGCAAGCAGGTGTCACAAACCCTCTTAGTAATACGTTCCGTATTTATAACCCAACTAAAAATATTGAAGAACGTGACTCTGACCTGCGTTTTATTTCGTATTGGATACCCGAACTAAAAGGATATAGTATACCCGAAATTATTCAAGGTGCATATCTTGGACGCAGCACTTATCCACAACCAATGCTAGATTGGTCAGAAACACGTAAAATTAATGGTAAAATTGTCTCAGATCTACGTAAACAAGTCAAACAACGAATTATCAACGAAGGTGGAGATGAATTAGAAGGCGCCTTAGCTATCAAAAAAGGTGTTGATACCTATTGGCAATCTAAAGAGAAACAATATCAAGAATATACCCAAAAATTAATCATCCCGTAGGATAGCTAATCGGCTGTCCTTTCAGTCTTATATTTTAGGTAATCTTGTTACCTTTAGCACATTTTATCTATTAAATGTTTAATTAGTGCATATGTTTTGGTGTAAATATTAAAAAAGTGTTAAGATAGACGCTTAAGACTCAATTATCTAAGTTCACAAATACTTAGCACAATTAAAAATGAGTAAATTAACTTTATTGGCTGTTGATGATAACGCCGATAGTTTAGAATTACTAAAAACGATTCTCGATAGCTCAGTTAATTTGAATGTATTAACGGCGACATCAGCTAGTGAGGCTTGGCAAATTGTCACACAAGTTCAGCCAGATATATTGATTACTGATATAGTCATGCCTGTGGAGGATGGTTTTTCGCTAATTAAGAAAATTAGAACGCACGTCAACGAAAAAATCAGTAATATATCCGCTATTGCTGTAACTGCCTTAGCTGAAACTGAGTTAGCCAAGTATGAAACAAGTGATGGTTTTAATAAATTGATTTTTAAACCATTTGATTTTGATAATTTGATTGAAAATATTCATGCGATAATGCCACCATACTCTTAGAAGTATCTAGGAGAAGTTTAGTGACATGTCAGAACTTATTAATGAACGAAATAAAACTCTATGTAATGATTGTATTTTTCATGTTTCAAGGGTAGGCGCCATCGAGTGTACACATCCTGATGAGTTTGAAATTAATTGTTATAATGTTACTTTCTGTAGTTCTTTTCAACCAATGCATGAGGTAGAAAGTCCGTGCGTTGCTTATGGTCAAGATGTGGAGACATTTTAGATGCAGCGAGTACTCGAACCAGAAGTTATGGATACCTTACAAGAGGCTATCGAATATGATGCAATGGATTTTAGTAATGTTAACACCGCATTTGCAGAACACGCAATTAGCTTAGGCGCCTCTGGTTTAGTGTTAGATGCGGGTACAGGAACTGCGCGTATACCTATTTTAATGTGTCAACTATTATGTCAACGGCGCCCAAATTTACAAATCATTGGTATAGACCTTGCCGATAATATGCTGAAAATAGGCGCCAAGAATATAGAAACAGCAGGGTTACAACAACAAATATCACTTGAACTCGTCGATTCTAAAAATTTACCATATCAAGATGGACAATTTGATATGGTGATGTCCAACAGCTTAGTTCACCACCTACCCGACCCAATACCTTTCTTTACTGAAATTAAACGAGTATTGAAACCGAACGGAGCAATCTTTATTCGCGATTTACTCCGGCCTGTAAATGAAGCGACCATTAATAGCATAGTTGAAAGTGTTGGCACTGAGTATAATGAACACCAAACAATGTTATTTCGAGACTCACTACATGCCGCATTTACTATTCCAGAAGTTGAAGAAATGCTAGAAATTGCTGGAATAACAGGTGTTAAAGTTTACCAATCATCTGAGTTACATTGGACAGCGGAAATAGGCAACGGATGTAACGGATGTAACGGATGAGTTATGGGTTACAAACAAAATTTAATCGTCTAAAATCAATTATCCGCTCCAGAGTTCGTTGCCAAATGCACCCACGAGAAATTTATAATCTTTTATTAGACTCGGCTTCAACAGACACACTAGTAAAAGAAATAATTATTGGACTAACTTGGACATACTGCCAAGCAGAAGGAATAGGGTTATGTATGAGTCCCGGTCAACCAACCCGTACCCTACCTTGGTCGGGAACCTTAGTAAATCAAAAAATTAAAGATTTGGCGCCTTGGTTAAAATCTTGGGACAGTTATCAAGCTACTATAGGTATGGCTGTTATTAACGCTGTTATTAACGCTTCCTCTCCTCTTATTGCAGCATCGGCACCATTATATCCCAAAGTTTCCGCTAATTTGGCGGTTTTTGAACACTTTTTACCACTAATTCGGAGAAAAAAAGTAGTGGTTATCGGACGTTATCCTGGGTTATCACAATACGAACAAGAAATAGACTTGCAAGTACTAGAACGTCAACCAACTTCACAAGACTTTCCTGATACAGCTTGCGAATATATTTTACCAGAAGCTGATTGGGTATTTTTAACGGCAACCTCAATAGTCAACAAAACATTTCCCCGTTTAGTTGAGTTATCACAAAACGCGAAACTCGTGTTGATGGGACCGACTGTACCTTGGTTGCCAGAATTAAGAGAAATGGGAATTGACTATTTAGCGGGTATTGCAGTTACTCAGAAGGAGTTACTAAGACAGACAATAGCTGAAGGAGGAGGAACTAGAATTTTTGAAACAGGTGTACAGTATCGTGTTCTAGAATTAGCATCATTTACATAAGATAACTTTCAATAACTGAAGAAATCTCTACATTCACCTTACCACCAAGCGTTAGCTCCAAACCCATTAAAAACCCCTTTCTCTGCGCTCTCTGTATCTTTGTGGTAAAAACATATATTACCAATGCATAAGAATCACAGAGAGGGCTAAGTATACAAAAACTTTACAATTTCAAAATGTGCGCCAATGGCGCACAAAATTTTAAATCCTCGATTGTAATTGGATTTTTTATCAAAAGTATAGCAATATACTACTAGTAATAGCTTGGACAAGCGTGTAATCAACTTTAACTACAATTAATCTTTAGACGCTAAATATAAACTCTTCTGAAACACTGTTGTGGAACGGGCATTCTTGCCCGTTTCAGATCAAACTATTCAAACACGCAACTGTTGAACACTTTAATATTATTTAGTTAACATTATGTTGGGTCCCGTTTCTCCACCCAACCTACGAGGGTTAAGCGCGCTTTGCTAAAAAAGCCACACTGTTAGAGATAACATCCGCAATATCCGCAGGATCTAATAAATAAATTTGTGCTAGTAGTTGCTGTTTAATTTTTTCTGGAGGAAGTATTTGATGTGGTGCCTCGTCGGTTTGCAAGGTTTGCTTGCCTTGACGATATGCTGCAAGCGGTATCTTTCCAGTTAAGTATAGTTCCAATGATGCACCGTCACCCCCTGTCAATGCAGCTAGGCGCCGGAAATTACGAGATTCAGCTTCAGGTACTGTTTTACCCTTCGACCATCGATAGACAGTTGTAAAATCGACGCCCAGCGCTTCCGCTATAGTTGATTGAGTCCAACCTTCATCCGTAAGATGCTCAAGCAACACTGTTAATCGTCGTTGGCGTTCCTGGATGGTAGAAGACCCGGAATTACAAGTCACTAGTGTTGCCCTGTTTTCCATAGTTAGTTTACTTTGTGTAGTCTTTATACCACTGTTTACCAACCAAAGCGGAATGCTTCTGTTGTTTGGGAGCGGTTGTGAGGTTCAGGAATTAGTCCCTAGTAACTAGTTTAAAACCAAATTTTCCATATTTACAAGGGTTTTAGTAATTCTTGATTATTTTCTCGTATCACTTTTACACTCAACTTTCTGTATTCTTAACTACACTTCTTTCAATATTAAGAAATGTTAAGCATTGATGTACTATTGCATTGCATTGTGCAAACCTAGATATTGCAACCTGCAAGTTTAGGACTTGCATGGTGAAAAAAGCGTGTTTTGACGATGTCGCCTCTAGGTATCACCTAGCGTTCGACACATACATTATGCCGTAAAAAGGAGGAATACCAGCATTTATGCCACCCATATTATCTAGCTTGGATAATTCCAACCAACATCTGGCACCTTTGCATGATGATATTAGTGAAGATAGTGAAGATGTGCTAACAACAGCCGAAGCAGAAGAATTTAGGTATTTAGAGACAAGGGTCGAAGAGTGTTTAAAGTCTTTTTGGGAAATAGGACGTGCGCTAGCTAGGATTAGAGATGAGCGTTTGTACCGTGAAAACTACAAAACGTTTGAGGAATATTGCATGACACGTTGGGAAATGTCCCGACGTTCTGCTTACCAGTTAATTGATGCAGCAGTTATTTACAGGAATATTTCAGAGAATATTATTGATGATGTTTCTGTCACTTATGGACGACAAAATATCAAAGTTCTACCAGCGAATGAACGCCAAATTCGTCCTCTAGTAGCATTATCTCCTAAACAGCAGCAAGAAGCTTGGAATGAAGTTGTTTCCACGGCACCAAACGGAAAGGTGACAGCAGTACATGTAGCGTGTGTAGTAAATGAATACCGTAGAAAAGGCGCCCTGCCAAATAAAAAATCGAATCTAGATAATATATATATAGAGACTGAAGAAACTCGTAGCTGTTGGAACTGTTCGTACTGTAGTAAAGAACTACCAGAAAACCCTCAAAGCTTTTACTGCAATAAACTCGGAGAATTAAGCTTACTAGAGAAAAACGGTAATGAACGGGGAGCAGAATGTCAGTATTGGAATCACCGTAACACCCTAGCAGAGAATAAAAGTCAACAATCAGAAACCTTTAACTTAAATATCCAACTTCCCTCACATTTACAACCTTTGATACAAGATGCAGCCAGAGCATCTGGGTTAGTTATAAGCGAGTGGGTCGCAAAAGCCATCCAAGAAACGCTGGCAACGGATGTAACGGATGTAAGGGATAACTAATTATCCGTTGCCAGAAATATGAGAACAATATGATAAAATAATGAGATAAAAATGAATAGATATAAATCATAATGGCAAGAAGGGTGTAATGAATCAGCTAAAATCGCCAGCGTGCATTATATTGAGTGCGCTTATATTGGCAACTGTCTTTGGGTGTGCTTCCGAAGCAAATCCTTCAGATAATTCTACACAAGCGCAAATCTCACCGTCATCTAAAACTGATGGTAAGAAAAAGGTGCTGACGACTTTTACTATATTGGCTGATATGGCTCGCAATGTAGCAGGAGATAAGTTAGTTGTAGAATCTATCACAAGACCAGGCGCCGAAATTCATGATTATGAACCAACACCTAGCGATATTAAACGCGCACAAGAAGCTGATTTAGTTTTATTCAATGGGTTGGGGTTAGAACGGTGGTTTGAGAAATTCATGGGGTCTGTAAGAAATGTGACTTCTGCAAATCTCAGTGATGGAGTTAAACCCATAGAAATATCTAGTGGTTCTTATCTAAATAAACCAAACCCCCACGCTTGGATGTCTCCTAATGATGCAGCTATATATGTAGAGAATATTCGTAAGGCTTTCGTCAAGCTTGACCCTGCAAACGAAGCAACCTATAACGCGAATGCTAAAGCTTATATTCAGAAGTTACAGCAGGTAAGTCAAGAAGTAAAAACGCAACTTGCTACTTTGGCGCCAACTCAACGGTATTTAGTTACCTGTGAAGGAGCTTTTTCTTACATGGCACGCGACTATGGTTTGCGAGAAGCATATTTATGGGCAGTGAACTCTGAACAGGAAGGAACACCGCAACAAATAGCCAAAGTTATAGATACTGTCAGGCAAAGTAAAATTCCGGCAGTATTTTGTGAAACAACGGTTAGCGATAAAGCCCAAAGGCAAGTAGCAAGAGAAAGTAATTCAACTTTTGCGGGTGTGTTGTACGTAGACTCGTTGTCTGAGGTAGGAAAACCTGCTGCAACATTTTTAGACCTTCAGAGGTATAACGCTTATACCTTAGTGCAGGGATTATTAGGCAAATCTAAATGAAGAATATATTGTATTAACTTACATTTATTTTACCTCTGTAATTTATGCGTAATAAATATATGACACTCGAACCTATAAGTATTTTAGTTGAAGATATAAATGTTGCTTACCACGAAAAAGTCGTATTGCACAATGCGAGTTTCGAGTTAAACCCTGGATGTATTGCTGCATTAGTTGGACCGAATGGGGGTGGCAAGTCTACTTTATTTAAAGCAATCATGGGTTTCTTGACTCCACATCGAGGAAGAGTAGTAATTAAAGATTTACCAATAAGGAAAGCGCAGCAAAAGCAAATAGTCGCTTATGTACCTCAGTCTGAAGAAGTAGATTGGAATTTTCCTGTCAGCGTCGAAGATGTTGTTATGATGGGACGTTATGGTCATATGAACTGGTTACGAATACCTACTGCTGAAGACCATCGAATTGTTCGCGAAACACTCGAACGAGTAGGTATGTACTCTTTGAGACGGCGCCAAATAGGGGAACTTTCGGGTGGACAGCGCAAACGGGTATTTTTGGCACGAGCATTAGCGCAGCAGGGAACAGTGATGCTTTTAGATGAACCATTTACAGGTGTAGATGCGAATACAGAAAAAGAAATTATTGAGTTATTAATAACACTACGCGCACAAGGACATACAATTTTAATTTCAACTCACGATTTAGGGTCTATTTCTACTTTCTGTGACCAAGTAGTCTTTATCAATAGAACTATTCTTGCTTATGGTTCGGTAGAAGACGTATTTACAGACGATAACTTAGCCATGACTTTCGGTGGAGTTTTACATCATCGCAGTTTTTACAACAATAAAGAATCTAGAATCTAATCTAAAATTTCAAACTATATGTTTCTATCTGCTTGGCAATGGTTAATTGCTCCATTTCAATATGAGTTTATGGTGAAAGCGGTATGCGTCAGCGCTTTAGTTGGTGTCGTTTGTGCTGTACTTTCTTGTTACGTTACACTCAAAGGTTGGTCACTAATGGGAGATGCTATTTCCCATGCTGTTGTTCCGGGGGTAGTTTTATCTTACATGGCAGGAATACCCTTCGCCATCGGCGCCTTTATATTTGGATATGGGACAACTGTAACAATAGGTTTTGTGAAAGAAAAAACCCGTGTTAAAGAAGATGCAGTTATTGGCGTGATTTTTACTGGTTTTTTCGCATTTGGTTTAGTATTAATTTCTAGGGCACGTAGCAATATTGATTTATTTCACATCTTATTTGGAAACGTGCTTGGTATTTCTAACGAAGACATAATTCAAACCGTAATAGTCAGTGTAATTACACTTATTGCCGTATATATCTTTCGTAAAGACCTACTACTATTCTGCTTCGACCCAAACCACGCACGTTCTATAGGCATAAATACACAATTCCTCTACTACATGTTTCTGTCATTGATGTCATTAACAGTAGTAGCAGCATTACAAGCAGTTGGTATTATTTTAGTAGTTTCTATGTTAGTAACACCAGGCGCCATCGCTTATTTAATGAGCGACCGATTTAATTATATGATTGGCGCCGCCGTTTCAGCCAGTGTAATATCGTGCGTTGCTGGTACATACATTAGCTATTATTTAGATGGTGCCACAGGTGGTTGTATCGTCGTCTTACTAACAATACTCTTTTTCATTGCCATGATATTCGCACCAAGACACGGATTGCTAGCTCAACGCAGAAATAAGGTTTCTTGAAGAAACCTGGTTTCTATTCAGAATTATCATTTTATTACAAAATATCGATGAAGAAACCAGGTTTCTACATATTCTTTTCAACTCCTTGTATCCAAGTATCTAACGTTGAAGGCGCCACAGCAACCATATTTCGTCCGCTATGTTTGGCTTGATACAGTGCAGTATCCGCTCGTTTGAGGAAATTGCTTACATTTTCCGCTGTTTGAAATTGAGATACACCTAGACTAATTGTAATATTTTTTACCGCATTAAAGCTAGCTCTAGCAATTTTTAATCGTAGCCTCTCAGCCAAGTCTGTGGCTTCTCTAACTGAAGTAGAAGGAGTAAGAATAACAAACTCTTCACCACCCCAACGTGTTAATACATCCGAAGTACGAATGTTTTCTTTTAAAATATGAGTCAATTGAACCAGCACAGCGTCTCCAATCTGATGACCGTATGTATCATTGATACTTTTAAAGTAATCAATATCCAACATTAGAAGCGATAATGGTTGATTATGGCGCGAAGCACGACTCATTTCGGCTGATATTACTTGTTCAAAGTGGCGCCTGTTCCAAGCACCTGTTAGTTTATCAGTTAAAGCCAAAACTTCTAATTCGTTTAATGCCCTTTGTAATTTTTTATTTGTTTGCTCTGCGATTATACGTGCTTTGTCTAATTTCTTAAATATTTTATCTATAGTACGTATGCTTATCAACAGCATACCTATAAATCCAATTAGAACTCCGCAAATTACAGCTAAATTCCTAATTAATATATTTTTACCAAGAGCGTTTACTGGTGTAACGTTAACAATACCCCATGTTACATTCTGTAATTTATAATAAGTCAAAACATATCCATCAATCGTAACTTGACTATTTCTAGCTTTTTTGAATAATTTGAGCAGTTGGGTCCGAACAACAGGATTTTTGACAAGCTGTTCTAAACTTATTAATGATGTACTTTTTGTAGTATGGTGACTTAATACTTCCCCGTCAACAGTTAATAGTAAGGAATGTTCACCACCAAGCTGTTCGACGAAACGATTTAATGCTTCTAGTTTAAAATCGATACCGATATTACCAAGATGTTTATCTCCTTGATAAATGGGACTGGTCACTGTCACCATTAGTCCTTGGCCAAATATATCTTTATAAGGATGAGTTAAATAAGTTTCGCGTGTAAAATTATTTTTTTGTATACCACCTGTAATAATCTTTTGATTTATAGCATTTTTGAATATTTTTATCTTTTCATCATCAGTAACTTGGGATGTCGCTGGATAAGTCATTGTAAGTGCAGCTAACGAAGTGTAACGTATGCGTCCTTCGATTGGTAATTGCTCATAAATCGGACGTAAGAGTGGAGTAAGTGATAAACTCATCTCTACCTCGTGTCCTAAATTTGTATCTTTTCCTCGTGTAAAAACAGGACTGACGGCACCTATATTAGCATCTTTGAGTACAAATAAGTTCAAATTACGCTTATTGTCTAATCGTTTTAAGTAGTTATAAGTAGTTAACTGAGTTTCAGGTGAGGGTGTTGACTTTAAAAAATATTCAGCTTGAGAGCGCAATAGATTAACATTGCTGAACGTAGTCTCCAGAAATTTATCTATCTTTAGCCCTTTTGTGTATACTTCTTGTTGTTGCTGTACTATTTGCTGCTCATATGACTGGAAAATTCCCCAACTCAATAGCACAGTAAACGCTACAACCATTACCCCATATGAACACCGGACAACAAATCCTGGGTACCGACGAGCGATTAAAGTCAGTTGATTAACGCTCTTAGCCTTTTTCATGAAGTTTCGCGCCATTAGCTCATTCTTTCGACCATTGAAAGATGTGAACTGTATAATATGCGACTATTGTCAACTTACCTGTTAGTTTTATACTAACTTTAGAATTATAAGCAAATGTAACCGTTCAAAGGCGCCTATGTCTTAAAACTTCTTCATGTTTCATTACTAAAATTTGTATGTATCCCGGAGGTAAATCTGATATAATTGGCGAACTGCGCCTCAATCGTCATTCTAACTTGATTGAAATAGTTCTAACTTGTACAAATTAGATAAAATAGAACATTTTATACAAGCAAGAACGACATTTTAGGGAATTTGTGTAATTAATAAAAGAAGCGATAATAGTTAGTGAATGGGGAATCAAAAGTAGTGTATATCTCAAAGTGAAGGTTAAATTAATTTAAGTTTAGCTTTATATTGCCTTATAAAGCACAAGGAGATGTTACAAATGGATACATCTGTGAATTATGACTTAGAAATTTTCAAAGAGGAAGCTCGTCAGCTGGTTAAAAAAGGTGATATAAGGCGTAACGAGCCGATTTATAGTTTGTGTAGGTTTATGCCCAGTTGTGACTGGAATTGCTTAGAAATCGAGTTAGAAAGGAATGACTTTTTATTGCGTGATAAAGTCATTGACCTTCTAAGCAACGAAAAATGGGATGAAGATTGATATCACGTAGAGACGCATATACTCGGCGCCTCTACAATAAATTAGCATGTAAAAAAAATCTAGCGCTTTGATAGAATATAAAGCTAGTAACCCATGCTAAAGTGACTGACCAAGCAATTGACATCCATGTAAAGTTAGTACTTTTAGATTCGGCTTTAATCGCTGCTACTGTAGAAAGGCACGGAACATACAGTAGAGTAAATAGCATAAAGCTATATGCTTGTACCCAGTTGATTTGTTGAGCAATAACAGTTCCTAAACTGTCTTCACTAGTTGCGTATATTACAGCTAAACCACCCAAGACTATTTCTTTGGCAATAAAACCAAATATCAATGCGACTGCGAGTTGTGGATTGATTCCCAGAGGAGCTAATATTGGCTGTGTAATTTGCCCTATCATCCCAGAAATAGTTTGCGCGCTGGCTGGTGGTACATTAGTAGGGAAATTATTACAAAACCAAATTGCGATAACTCCAAAGATAATAAATCGTCGCGACCAGAATAAAAAGTGCATTGCTTCACGCCAAGCACGTAGTATCATTTGTTTGAAGGTTGGGAAACGGTAGGGTGGTAGTTCTAACACTAACGGTTCTGTATTCGGAAATTGACCTTTAAATACTGCTGCTGTAAAAATTGCTGCTAAGAAGCTAAATAAATATAAACTAAATAGAACGACAGGCGCCTGTCTTTGAGTAAACAGTGCAGTAGTCATAAAAACAAATACATTCAAGCGCGCAGAACACAAAGAAAAAGGAATTACCAGCATCGACAGCATTCGCAAAGCAGGAGAACGCATCACTCGTAACCCCATAATTGCAGGAACGTTACACCCAAACCCCATCAGCGACATTACAAAAGAGCGGCCATCTAAACCCAACCGTTCCATAAAAGCATCCATTAGAAACGCGGAACGAGAAAGATAACCGCTATCTTCAATAACTGCCATACAAATAAAGAATAAAAATATAACAGGTATAAACGCTGCAACTGTTCCTATACCTTCATAAATACCATCAATCAAAAAGTCATGAAAAAATTTGCCCCACGTACCTAAATCAATTAATCCAACAAGTAGATGTTCAATTGCTGTATCTTTGAACCAAGTTAACAATTCAGCTAATTTATCTTGCATGGGTATACCCAAAGCATAAATAAACTGAAACATTAGGTACATGGCGCCAAAGAATATCGGCAACCCTAGCACAGGATGCAGTAAAATACTATCCAAGCGAGTTGTTAAGTTTTCTTTGACATGCTCAACATTACTAACTGCATTTTGTAATAACTTCTCCATTTCAACAGCTATTTCAGCTTCTTTTGGAAGTTTCGCTTCAATATCCCCAATTATTACTGATTGATATTGTTTTGCTAATTCATCACGAATTGTTTTGTACGCTTGCCCATAATTTTGTCCAAACTTTGCGCTGAAAGGAACAACGGGCATTTTTAGATATTCAGATATTTTCTCATGGTCTACTTCTACACCAAAAGCAGGCGCCTCATCTGCCATATTCAACAATAACACTGCTGGCACGCCTAAGCTTTGAATTTGTAGAGCTAGACTAATTTGTCTGTCGAGTTGAACAGAATTGAGAATAATTACTATTAAATGAATAGGTGTAGAGGTTAAAAAAGTTCTGACTACCTCTTCGTCTTCTGAAAACCCTCGTAAATCATATATACCAGGCAAATCAACAACTTGGGTTTCTTGACCACCCATTTTAATATTAGCCGTCATCAAGTCAACCGTAATACCCGGCCAGTTACCGACACTCGCGTTGGCGCCTGTAAGTCGATTAAAAAAGGTAGACTTACCTGTGTTGGGCATTCCCAATACAGCAATTTGCTTGACTCCTTCAATAATTTGGTTTTCAGATGGGTTACAAGTGTTACAATGAGTCATTTAGGCGCCTCGGTTAGATATTTGGTCAGATGTTTGATTAGATATTTTAGTTAATTGAATTGATTTTGTATCACGACGACGCAACATAACTTCGGTTGTCCCCACACGAACGTGAATAGGACCATTAAAAGGTGAAGAACGTAACATAGTAATTTCGCGACCAGGACGAAATCCGAGTGCTAATAAACGCTGTTCTAAGCTAGCTTCTGCCGAAATTCGTGCAATTAAAGCACTTTCTCCGGGTTTCATCGCGGTAAGTTCAATCTGGAGCATAATTATATATCAATCATGTTATAGCGAACTTTATATTTCAGGCTGATAATTTGATTTGCTGAATCTAAATCTGAGTATTCATCATCATTGTAACTTCCTTTATGGCCTCCAGGAGCAGCCATCGCCATACCCCAACTATAATCACCATATACACCTGAAGATTGTGTTTCTGGTCTAATTTCTACAAATTGAATAGTTCCATTGAGTTTTAAATTGGATGCTTCTGCTAAAATCATCGCATGTGCATGTGCATTTTTTATTGCTTCGCTTCTGGCTTTATCTCTGTTTTCTTTATTGGTTCCAAATATTGGGCGCCGCATGTTGAGATTTAACTTATAGCGTTGGTTATCAAATACTTTTTCCATAGCAGAAAGCGCTTTTGTTAAACGCGGCATACTTTGCGACGAAATAAGAATTTTTTGATATGCTTCTTGTCCTGGCTTGTTTCTTTGATTCCACGATTGCTAAGCTTCGGCGCCTCCTTCTTGCAACTCTGAATGCTCTAAACCCGAAGATAAAAGAGTTTCTATACAACGGTTACGAAGTACCATAACTTCATCAAACGCTGTCTCAGACTTAACTGCACGAACGCTAAGATTAATATCCGCTACGTATTCTTGGACTATTTTTGTATAACTGGATTCACCAACTACCTCTATATAAGATTCCATTTTTTATACCACTAAGTTTATATTACTTCCTAGTTTAACTTTTTTATTTTGTGAAAAATCCCAATATAAATAATTATTACCACTATTGATTATTGCACAATTATTAGCAAACAAAATTGAAATGCACTGCGGAACTCATGACAATCCTGAACACATCTAAAACATCCTTTAAACATGCTTTGATTTACTATTTAAAAGGATTGACAATTGTTAGCTTTTTCTCTACACCTAAACCATCTTGCATATCTTCTGAATAAAGAATAGTTGCGCTTGTGGATAAAGCACTTGAAACGATTAAGCCATTCCAAAAAGAGAAACTGTATTGACTCCACAAGTTGCACGCATTTTCAACTATCTCTTTATTTATCTTTATTTCTGTAGCCCGATTATAAAAAGGTCTATAAAACAAGGTTTATCATTCATCATTTACCGTTCGTGCATCTGTTCACGAAAAATTGAACGAACACCTGGCACTTGAACAGGATTTTGTGCCAATTCATCCATAATATCAAATTCCTTAACTTTTTATTCATATTATTTATTTACAATAACTTTCACAGAATTTGCTTCTGTTAGTTCTTTGTTATACTTTTCAGTAATGAGAATAATTCAATTTTCGACTTTTGCTTGAAATTCTACAGTCAACATACTATTTCCTACACTTTGCCTTTAACCGCAATCTCATCAAGATTATCGATTGGTATTTCATTAGAGTCATGGTCATACGCAGAATAGAAAACTAAGCCTTCCCCTTTAATCGCTTAATTAACTCTTTCATCAATTTTTGACATAGCTTCATCAAAATCTGTTTCTTCTATATTTGACATAGTAATTAATGCTGTTTTGATTTTTGATTATGGCCACAGAGACATGTAGAGACGCGATTAATCGCGTCTCTACATTTTTTTACATATGATTAATATTTTCGTTCTTGGGGTTGGAACATGGTTATGCTGACTGGACAATATTGAATGTCTATTCCTGCGGGTGAGTAGTAAGCGAATGTGTGTTGTAGGAAGTTATTATCCTCGCGTTGGGGAAAGTCTTCGCGGAAATGGGCGCCACGACTTTCTTTACGACAGTTTGCTGAGGTCATGATAATTTGTCCAACTATCATTAAGCTACGTAGTTCTAATGCTTCTACAAGTTCGGTATTCCAGTCTTTACTTTTATCGTCTAAATATATTTTTGAGTATTGATTTTGGAATTCTTGCAGTTGTTGTAAACCTGTTTGCATTAATTCTTCGGTACGAAATACACCGCAGTACTCGGTCATACAGTCTTGGAATGCTGTGCGGACTTGGTTAATGCGGTATTCTCCTGGTTGGTCGAGTAATGCTTGTATTTGCTGTTTTGCTTCTGTTATGTAACGTTGTTCGTCTATATTGGGTAATTTACGATTTTGGACATATTGTGCAATAGCTGCACCCGCACGTTTTCCATATACAACACATTCTAATAGTGAGTTGCTACCCAAACGATTGGCACCGTGTACTGATACACACGAAGTTTCACCTGCTGAGAAAAATCCTTCTACAATAGAGTCGGCGCCACTACGAACTTGACAGTCGGTATTAACGGGAATGCCACCCATACAGTAATGAATAGTTGGTCGAACTGGCATTGGTTGCGTTACTGCGTCAACTCCCACTAACCGATGTGCTTCTTCCCAGCAAAAGGGAACACGACTCATGATTTTTTCTTTACCCATGTGACGCAAGTCGAGATATACATATACTCCCCCTGCACTACCATCAGGTTTAACACCCCGACCTGCACGAATTTCATAAGCTATCGCACGTGAAGTTATATCGCGTGGCGCCAGTTCCATACGACTCGGAGCGTATCGTTCCATGAATCGCTCACCTTCACTATTAATCAAATAGGCGCCTTCTCCTCGCACTGCTTCGGAAATTAACACACCAACAGGATATAATCCTGTGGGGTGAAACTGTACAAACTCCATATCTTCTAACGGTAAACCAGCTAATGCCGTCATCGCTAGCCCATCACCAGCCGATGCATAATCGTTAGAAGTAGTGTTATAAACGCGACCATAACCACCAGTGGCAAACATCACTGCTTTTGCCCGCACTACCTCAATATGCCCGTCTTCTATACGGAACATTACAACACCTTTCGCCTGACCTTCTTCTAGTATCAGGCGCATTACATACCATTCTTGGTAAACCTTAACACCATGCTTACGCAGATTATTAACTAACTCGTGTAAAATTGCGTGTCCTGTTTTATCGGCAGCGTAACAGGTTCTATTGTGTGAGTGTCCACCAAAAGCACGCTGTGCAATTCTACCATCTTCAAGACGCGAGAATAACACACCCATATGTTCTAAATCTATTACAACATCAGGCGCCTCGCGGGTGAGTATTTCTACAGCATTTTGGTCAGCTAAATAATCAGAACCTTTAACGGTATCAAAAGCGTGTGCTTCCCAACTGTCTTGTGAATCAACATTTTTTAAAGAAGCTGCCATTCCCCCTTGTGCAGCAACCGAGTGTGAACGAATAGGATGAGTTTTTGCGACAACCGCAACATTTAAACTGGGGTCTTTACGGGCAATTTCAACTGCCGCACGACATCCAGCTAATCCACCACCCACTATAATTACATCATGTTCAAGCATAAGTAATCTGGCATACAAATCTCTATTGTACGAGGGGGAAAGGAAAAAGGGAAAACCTTTACCCCTTTCCCTTCGCTCTTTAATTTGTTACCTGTGCTGGTTGTTGTTGAGAAACATTACCTGGGATTGGTTCCATTCTGGTGTTTGGTTCCATTGGCGCCACTTCGATATGGTTCAATAAGGTGGTGACAAAAGCGAATAGTAAGAATGGTAATGATAACAGGACAATAAGTCCGACTGTTGCAAGTGCGTAAATAGGTCGTCTGGCGCCCATCAATGCTAACGCAGCAGCTAAACTAATTGTAATGGTGATTAGCCAAACAATGATTTGACCGTAGATATCACCAAAAGTTAATGTACAGACAAATCGATATTTTTGAATATTACTCATAAGTTTCCCTTGAGTTTGCTTTAATTTCTACCTTAAAGGCATGTTTTCAAATTTGACAATTTCTAAATATTTTTGAAAACTTTCGTAATATCCCTTCATAAAGATTTGGACTCAAGCTGCTTGAGTCGGGATTTTAAATCATAATCTTCAGTACTGACAATTGCCTCTAAATCTCGGATACGCTGTTCGAGTAATTCTACTTGTTGTGGCGCCAAATTATATCCTTTAGATTTTTTATCATCAGAACGCCATACTGCTACTGTACCAACTGTGGCGCCTGTGAGAGCGGCGAGGGGAATTAATGAACTACGTAGAGGTATTGACAGAGGCACGCTAATTGCTAAAATTCCAAGAGTAAATCCCCAAATACGAGTTGTTGCGGCAAGACGTATATCTTTAGACTGTTCTAATTTTTTACCCATACACTTATATAGCCAATTTGTAACTAAATTAATATTTTCTATATACATTTGCATATATAAGTAAAAAAGCGCTTCACCCTTTAGGCTTAGGTAAAGTTACTCATAAACCCTAGAAACCGGGTTTTCTTGTTGGTAGCTTGTAATGAAAATAAAGATTTTGCATAAAAACCCGGTTTTTAATTGCTTATTTTTTGATTAAATTAATCATGTGGAATGATAATTAAAGGAGACGATATGGGACTTTTCGACCAAATCCTCGGTGCAGTTGCCAACCCAAACCAGCAAGGCAGCATGAGTCAACTTGGCGGTATCATAAACGCAGTGCAACAAATGAGCGGTAATGCTGGTACTGACTCTTCAACAATGCAAACAATAATGTCGATTGTTGGTGGTCAAGTTCGTTCAGCATTGCAAGACAAGCAAGCAAACGAAGGTCCAGATGCAGTCCAAAATATTGTAAGTCAATTTGCTGGAAATTCTCCTAACCCTGACGCAGTATCATCCCTATTTTCAGCCGGAATGCAACAACAAGTTGCCCAAATGGCATCACAGCGTACAGGTGTAGATGCAAACATGATCCAACAAATGTTACCTATGATTGTACCAATGGTTCTCAACTTTCTACAATCAGGTGCCAGTACTTCTGGTGGTGGTGGAAACTCAGTTTTAAATACTTTTTTAGACTCAGATAGAGATGGTGACGTTGATATAGCTGACGCAATGCGAATGGCAAGTCAATATATAGGCAGATAATGTCATTGTGGAGACTGTACATGTACAGTCTCTACATTATTAATTGTTGCTTGCTTGAACGTAAGCCAAAGTTAAACTATCTTTAGCGAGGAAATGGGCTAAATGATAAGCTCTTTCCTCTGTCTTCAGGAGGATTTTTTCGTATAAATAGCGGGTTGCTCTGTCACCTAAACTTTCTGCTTGGGAAGCAAGGCGCCGAATTAATCCAATTATTGCTTGTTCGGCTGCTAAGTCATGTTCTACCATTTGACGGCAAGAAAAAACACCGTCTGCTTCTGGTTCAAAGCAACATAGTCTTGCTAGCTGAGTAAAGCTTGCTACAGGCACTCCACCGAGTCCATCTAAACGTTCACCGATATCATGAACATGTTCTTGAGCAGCTTCATAACTTTCATTGAAGAACTCGTGTAACGAATAAAACTCAGCGCCTTCTACTACAAAGTGATGTTTTTGGTATTGTAAGTACAACGCTTGAAAGCTTGCTAATGCAATGTTAAAGCCTTCACAAACAGGCTCAGTAACACTTTTATCTAATAAAACAGGATTATCGTAAACCTGACCAAAATTGCGTAAAACAGCTGGTGATGCACTCATAGTAAACCTCGTACCATTCGTTTTTAAATTTGGGATAACTCTCTAATACCCTTTATACAATACTTTTTTTAATTTGAAGCTTTTGAAAATTTATTTTGAAACCTTACAAACCGTAATGCAAAACTTTACTTGTAACGAACGTAAAGAAACCCGATTTCTAGGATTAAACATTTATAAAAACTTATTTTGTTAGGGTTGAACTTTTATTCAACAGGTATCGAGTATGATGTTAATTAGGAATTATTGAAATAAATAATCATTAAGCAATAACACCTGGTGGTGATGATTAAGGGGAATAACTGCGCCACACATGTTTGTACTTAATATTGGAGATAAAATGTCTGCTGATTTTGACGCACTTTGGGTTAGCGGTAGTCCCTCTTTGAAATGTCTACACATGCCTTTGCTAATAAATTTAAATCAATATAAAAGGATTGCACACTGGGAGTATTTTCAAACCGCTGATGAAGGCGCCTCAATTGATGTTGCAGTAGATTTGCTGCATAATTTTCTCAAAACTAGTCGTCCAGTGCATTTAGTTGGACATGGCATCGGTGGAGTAATTGCACTAATTTTTACTCGTAAATATCCACAGTATGTAAATTCATTGACGCTATTGGCAGTTGCAGGACAACCTGCAAATACTTGGCACGTACACTATTATCAGCAGCGTCAGTTATTCAACTTGACTCGTACCCAAGTTTTAGTCAATACAGTGTATAACTTATTTCGCGATAAACTACCGTGTCATGCGAATAAATTAATTAATAACTTAAATAAAGATTTAGAAAATTTACCATTGATGCATTCTATGTATCAGAGGGAGAATTTAACTAAGGGAGGAGTATCAGTCCCGATGATGGTGTGTGGTTGCAAAACTGACCCTATTGTAAGTTATCCTGAACTACATGACTGGGAAAAATATCTGAAATTACAAGATATGCTTTGGGAGTGTCCTCAAGGTGGTCACTTCTTTCACTGCTTCTACCCTGAAAAAGTCGGCGCCAAAATTTCTAGTTTTTGGCAAAATCAAGATATACAGCTTTATCAAAAACAATTCTCGTTACCATAACTGTGTGCCTCTGTTTTCTATTACAGAGACGCAGAGTTCACTCCAGAGAGGAGTTTAGTTAGTTTTTACTGAGAATGTACCTAGTATCTCATCCACGAAGGCGCCTTTAGATGCTTCTCCATCAGATACAAAGTCACCGTTTGATCTAAGCTGACGACACCTGCTGTAAAATAACACTGTAGCTGAACGGTGTTATTTTGTTTATCCTCTAAAATATTAAAGTCGCCGCTCTTAGTTCCACACTTAAATTGAGCTTGTTTAATTTCTCCTAAATATTTACTTTGTAATTCTTGGGTGTATGCTGATGTGGGTAAGGGAATTAAAAACCTAGACTCACTTCCTGGCATGGGTAAAGAACCCAAATAGTGACCGTAACGAGTTCGTTTTTGTTTCTTTGCTTCCCAGCAGTTAAATAAAGCACGCTGTCCTCTTGCTTCATCAGTTATTACCTGTAAACCAAGAATTTTTGGACGGGGACATTGTTTTTCAAAGTCCTGAACATACGTCGGGTATTGTTTACGTAAGTTTTTAACAACTTCGCTACAATTACGCTTGCCACAGTTACCTTGAATTACTTGTGCTTGAGGCTTTTTAGAATGAGCTTCCGAGGGTAACATTACCCCTAGAAACAATATACAAAGTACAGCTAGTTTACGCATAATTACTTAATAAATATTAAAAATATAATTTGTTTATACATTATTATATGCAATATAATTTTTGTTTGTAACTAACTTATCCGTTACGTCCGTTGCCAGAAATTTTGTCAAAACTTTAATTATCTACAGAGGAAGTAAATGTAGAGTTAGAGTAGCAGGCTGAAAATTACGTATATTTACATGTATAGGTAACTAACAGCTTGGGTTTATCCTCTATAAGAATGAACATGCGGGTTGGAACTAGATATCTAATTAGTGCAGCGTTATTTTCAATGATGGCATCAGTTAGTCATGCTGCAGAAATACGCGGAACGGTTTACTTCAATCAACCGCCGCGTCTTGTCGAAGCTGCAACTACGTATAATGATGTGTATGTTTGGGGCGCCACATATTATTTTACGATTAGTGTTCCAGATAATGCCGTTGAACCTCTACAAAAAATTACGCTTAACCAGCGCGAAGGGGTTGATAATATTAGCTTTGACCTCAAACGTACTTATGCTTTTGAAGGAACACGCAGGAGAGAAGGTCAAAAGTTAGGACTCTCTGATGTAACTTCTCAACGTAAGGAAAGAACCGTCTCGATGACTTTTAATCCTCCCATACCACCGGGCAAAACTATCACAGTTGCTATGAAACCAGTGCAAAACCCTACGGTTCCTGGTGTTTATCTATATGGTGTAACTGCATTTCCCGTAGGAGAAAAAGCTTATGGACAATTTCTCGGATACGGGAGATTACAGTTTTATAGTTCTGGTCATTCTTTTTTCTTGAGGTAGAATGCTTTGATAATATCTACTAAGATTCGGGAATTGTAACCCTTGGCTGCATTTGCTGATTTAATGAGTGCAAATAAATTAACTCTAGTTCGCTACCAACTTTGGAAAAGTAGTCCATCTGTTGTGCGCGTAAAATCACGAAAGTCCGAAGAAATACAAATGCTGCTACCGCTAGCGATATTCCTGCACCACTAGCTATTAATGCTTGCCCAATACCACTTGTAACCGCCGAAACGTTAGTACTATCTGCTCCACCAGATTTAAGATTGTAGAACATGGTAATTAAACCGTTTGCAGTTCCGACGATACCACATAGAGGCGCCACAACCGCGATGCTTTCGAGTAGCTTATCACCCCGACGCATTTCAATAAATTCTCTGTCTAAAGCAGCTAAGAGAGCGAGGTGAAATGTTTCTGGTGATGCAAATTTTAACTTAAGTGGCGCCGCGAGTACACGACCAATAGCCAAACCTTCCGAGCGTTCGGCAAGAGTTAAAGCTTGGTCTAAGTCTATTTTTGCTGCTCTGAGGACTTCATGTACAACCTGTTTTTCTTGAAAAATTAATTTAAACCAATACCACACCCGTTCCATAGCATAAGCAAAAGTTACAACTGATAAAGCTAGCAAGGGGTACATAACAAGTCCACCCGCTAGGAAAGTGCCGAATATTCTGGTCATTGCGGCTTAATTAAGTACTTTATTGTTAAAAATTACGCATACAGACCTGTAATATACCCTGTTAGTGCTAAATTGATGATTAAGAAAAGTTAATTACATCATTAACAACCATTTAAGAATTACAATGTATAAATCAATTCTCAGTAGAGACGTTTTTTATTCTTCAAGTTGCTTCTATTTAAAATCTAGCTTATTGTAAGTGCTGAAGTTAATTCGAGAAGCTAACATCATTAATCAAATGTATAATAAATCACTTTTGTTCGGAAAAAGAATAATTATAACGGCGCCGCGAGTTTATGCGGTAAGGTTGTCTAGTGCATTAATTAATCAAGGTGCTTTGCCAGTGTTTATGCCAGTAATTGAAACTAGTTTGCTAAAAGATTTTACTGTATTAGATGAGCATCTGAGAAAAATTAATACATATGATTCGATTGCGTTCACTAGTCGAAATGGCATTGATGCTGTTAGTAAGCGGATGCGAGAGTTAAAAATGGATACTTCATTGCTTCAGCAGATACATTTGTGTGCGATAGGCAAAGATGCTGAACTTTTGGAAGCTTTAGGCGCCGAAGTAGATGTAATACCCGAAGAACCAAGTCCAACAGGTATAATTCGGGAACTAGCAAAAATATCTGATATCGAGGGTAAAAATATTTTAATTCCAGCATCCGAAGTAATTGGCATTCCTGAACCTGATGTTATTCCTAACTTTGTAGCTGGACTAGAAAAATTGGGAATGAATGTTACTCACGTTACTGCGTATCAAACGCGGAGTTTGGACAAAGAGATATATAACGTTGAGTTAGATTTGATTCGTCAGGGTAAAGTGGATGTAATAGCTTTTAGTAGCAGTGCGGAGGTTAGCGCTTTCTTAAATATGTGTGGCCCAACAGATTATCAAAATACCGTGATAGCTTGTTTTGGCCCATATACAGGCGCCAATGCGAGAAAATTAGGGTTAAACGTCTCTATTATTGCTGACGATTTTAGCTCTTTTGATGGATTTGCTGCCGCCATAGCTAGCCATTTTAATTAGTTGCCTTTAAGCCATGACAAAGCCCAAAGTCTTTATTACTCGTAACCTTCCTACTAATTTGAGTATATTACAAGAGTTTGCTGACGTTGAAGTATGGCTTGAACGTCAACCTCCTGCATATGAAGTGTTGCTTTCAAAAGTTAAAGGTATTGATGGTTTGTTATGTTTGTTAACAGACAAAATTGACGAACAGTTAATCGAAACTGCGACAAATCTACGTGTAATAAGTCAGATGGCAGTCGGTTATGACAATATAGATGTTAGTGCTGCTACCGCTAAAAAAATACCTGTTGGTAATACTCCTGGTGTATTAACTGATGCAACGGCTGATTTGACTTGGGCATTGTTAATGGCATCCGCACGTCGTATTGTTGAAGCAGATAAATTTACTCGCGCTCTTCGGTGGCAAACTTGGGAACCAGATTTATTATTGGGTGCAGATATTACTGGCGCCACATTGGGGATTATTGGGTTTGGACGTATTGGTCAAGCTGTTGCTCGTCGTGCCAACGGGTTTGATATGAAAATTATTTATACCAGTAAAAACCGCTGTATAAAGAGTTAGAAAAGAAGTTAAATGCTGAATTTGTAAGTTTTGAGACTTTATTAAGAAAATCAGACTTTGTTACAATTCATACACCATTAACTAGTGATACATATCATTTGTTCGGGAAAACGCAGTTTGAACTGATGAAACGAAGTGCTATTTTCATCAACACCGCACGCGGCAGCATTGTGAACCAAGATGAATTATATAATGCGCTTGTAAATAAGCAAATCGCAGGCGCCGCTATTGATGTCACCGACCCTGAACCTATTAACAGTGACAGTCTGTTATTAGGTCTGAATAATTTAGTTATTGCACCACATATTGGTAGCGCAAGCTACAAGACACGCAAAAAAATGGCAGATATGGCGATTGAAAATTTGATTGCAGGATTAAAAGGTCAGGAGTTGCCTTACCGTGTTGATGCGATAATTCAGAAGCCCGGTTTCTTCGTTGATATATTGTAATAAAAATAACGATTATGCATAGAAACCGGGTTTCTAGATTAATATATGAGCATATTGTTAAGCGTTGCTAAGAAACTTTATAATTGAGGTGACTGGCGCTACCCGATAGTGCGAACAGAATCATGGAAGCGTGTACGTGGGTTTGGAGTTGCTGTTGCACAGGGTAACTTATTGCAAAAATTTTTAAAATAGTTGCATCAAAGTTCACAAATAAACTATATATTAAGTAAAGATATATTGCTATTATTAGTAAAAAAACTAGATAAGTGCTTGGGAGAAAGTAACTGCTATGGGTCGTGTAGGCGTATTACTGCTAAATCTCGGTGGTCCAGACAAGCTGGATGACGTAGGGCCATTCTTGTACAATTTATTTTCAGATCCAGAGATTATTCGCCTACCGTTTCGTTGGTTGCAAAAACCTTTGGCATGGTTTATTGCTTCACGACGTACAAAAACCTCGCAAGAAAATTACAAACAAATTGGTGGAGGTTCACCACTGCGGCAAATAACCGAAGCTCAAGGTGAAGCTCTTAAACAAGAACTGCAAACTTTGGGGGAAGATGCTGAAATATACGTAGGAATGCGCTATTGGCATCCGTATACAGAAGAAGCAGTAGCTAGTTTGACACACGATACAGAGATAGAAAAGTTAGTTATTCTCCCTTTGTACCCGCAGTTTTCCATTAGTACCAGTGGTTCTAGTTTCCGCTTACTTGAACAGATGTGGAAAACAGACCCTAAGCTTCAACAAATCGAGTATACTGTCATTCCATCTTGGTACAAGCAACCTGGATATTTGAAGGCAATGGCAGACCTTATCGCGCAAGAACTTGACCAACTGCCAAACCCCTCACAAGCACATATCTTTTTTAGCGCACACGGTGTACCAAAGAGTTACGTTGAAGAAGCAGGTGACCCCTACCAGCAAGAAATAGAGGAATGTACCGAATTAATAATGCGTACTCTCAACCGTCCCAATGCTCACACGTTAGCTTATCAAAGTCGTGTAGGTCCAGTAGAATGGTTACAACCTTATACAGAAGATGCAATTCAGGAATTAGGTGCCAAAGGTATTCAGAATTTAGTAGTTGTACCAATTAGCTTTGTATCCGAACATATTGAGACACTCCAAGAAATCGATATAGAATATCGTGAGCTTGCTCTTGAAGCGGGAATACACAACTTCCGTCGTGTTCCAGCGTTAAATACACATCCAACATTTATTCGTGCATTAGCTGACTTAGTTGTTAACGCGCTAAAATCTCCAAATCTTGACTTATCACAAGTCACGCAAATGAAGAAGCGCATAAAAATGTATCCTCAAGAACAATGGCAATGGGGAATTACAACAAGTGCTGAGGTTTGGAACGGTAGAATTGCAATGCTTGGATTTATCGCCCTAGTAGTAGAAATGATAACAGGTCGCGGTTTACTCCACTTCATCGGCATCTTACAGTAGGTTGGGTGCTAACCTAGCATTATATTAAAAATCTTGTAGAATGGGCTTGTGGAATGATCATCCTTGCCCGTTCACATTATTGGGCGGGCAAAGATGCCCACCTCACAAGACAAGAGAGAAAAAGTAATTACGGACGAGGTGTATAGCGATACCAATTGTACCAACTTGTACCGCTACGAATCGCAAACCATAGTAGTAACAAAGCAATTAAACCGCCCTGCCAAGGAGCATTACAAGCAAAAACTACTAAGATGACACATAAGAAGTCTTGAATAAAAACTGCCCATGTGGGTAACCCTTGCAACCGAAAAAACCAACCCACTTGCACGAGTTTGAGAACTAATGCCAAGCTGGCACTAAATAACACTACTAACCACTGCGGAGTTTCTGTAACATTTGCACAAGCTAACCCCATAATGGCGCCTACAATTGGGCTAAATATCAGTTGAAGTATTTGCAGCACCCTTTGTCCTGTTAATCTTTTAGACGCAAGTACTTCTATAATCGATAAACTAGTCAAAGCACCAAATAAAAGTGGCGAAGAAATTCGCGATAAAACTGGGACTTGTGACCACAGACTATGACCCTGCAATAACCCCACGAACAGTAAAGGTAAGGCAGTTCTGATTCCTGCTGCCGCAGAAGCAGATAGTGCGGCTAGAACTTCAATCATAATCGCATCAGTTGCAATTTATTTAAATCGAGGGATTGATTTAAACTTACCCAAATTTGTCACAATTACACTCACACGAAATCAAAAATGTCAACTGTGAAACTTGGTAATTGAAACGGATGTTACATCTAGCCTTGAAAAATAGGATTTATACTGCGTGATAAATCTCCCATTGCTTATCTCTGATGTGGATACAAGGGTGAGATTCAAAAATTGTTACTCGATGAGAAAGATACGAAATATCTTCTTCTAGCACTGGCATAGTTTGCCAACAATTACGGCAGAACCAATAAATGTGTGAGGAGCGAATGTGACGCAGTAAGATGTGAGAACAGCAAGGACAATAATTCATAGTGTGGCACCCAGTCATAATCTGATTTCAACATATTTTCCAAATATGAGAAACTTGTGAAGAAGATTACTTTTCGCAACATATCGTAATATAAGTAATTATTCATTAATAATAGGCGCCTGCGATTAATCACGTCTAATATGAATTAAAAATCGATGCTCACAATTTCCTCAAATTATATGGCTATAAATTAAGACATGGGGTCTAAATGATTTGGGTATATAGCCAAAAAGCGAAAGCGAATTGGGTAATAAGTCCCTGAAGCAAGCGTGGAAGGACATTTTAAATATGCTGGAATTTGATTTACAAACAGATTTGAATATTAAAGAGTCATTAGTACTGCCTTTTGAAGCAGTTACGATTCAAGATATAGATGTGGTTGGTGGTAAAAATGCTTCATTAGGAGAAATGATTCAACAACTAGCCAAAAAAGGAGTCAAGGTTCCTACAGGTTTTGCAACTACTGCCCATGCTTACCGTCACTTTATTAAAAGTGCTGGTTTAGAGAACAAACTGCGCTCAATTTTTGCTGATTTAAATGTAGAAGATATAAATAACTTGCGTTCTGTAGGTAAACAAGCACGGACATTAATGCTCTCTACCCCATTTCCTCAAGATTTGGAGAATGCAATTGCTCAAGGGTATTACCAACTATGTCAGAAATATGGAACTGATATAGATGTTGCAGTTCGTTCAAGTGCGACTGCGGAAGATTTACCCGATGCTAGTTTTGCCGGACAGCAAGAAACTTATTTAAATGTTCATGGGTTATCAACGGTACTCGAAGCTTGTCACAAATGCTTCGCATCTATATTTACCGACCGTGCAATTTCTTATCGTCAAATCAAAGGATTCGACCATTTGAGCGTGGCACTTTCTGTTGGTGTGCAAAAAATGGTGCGTTCTGACTTAGCAGCATCTGGTGTAATGTTCTCTATTGATACCGAAACAGGTTTTAAAGATGCTGCACTTATTACCGCTGCTTACGGTTTGGGTGAAACTGTAGTTCAAGGCGCCGTAAATCCAGATGAGTACTTAGTATTTAAACCAACATTAAAACAAGGATATCGGCCAATTCTAAATAAACGTTTGGGAACCAAAGAGATAAAAATGGTTTATGACACAGGTGGTTCCAAACAAACTAAAAATCTTTCAGTGTCGCATTATGAGCGCCAACAATTTGCCCTTCTTGATGCCGAAATTCTCCAGCTAGCGCACTGGGCATGTTTAATAGAAGAACACTATTCTCAAGTGCGTGGTGTTTACACACCAATGGATATTGAATGGGCAAAAGACGGTATAACGAACGAATTATTTATATTGCAAGCACGTCCAGAGACTGTACAGTCGCAAAAAATTAAAAACGTTCTTCGTACTTACCACCTACAAAAAAAAGGTGAGGTTATAGTTACAGGACGTAGCGTTGGTGAAATGATTGGACAAGGCAAAGCCAGAGTAATATTAGACACTCGCCAAATTCATGAATTTCAACCGGGAGAAGTACTAGTCACAAATCGTACAGACCCAGATTGGGAGCCTATAATGAAGAAGGCAGGCGCCATCGTTACAAATACGGGTGGTCGCGTTTGCCATGCAGCAATTATTGCCAGAGAAATGGGTATTCCAGCTATAGTAGGGACTGGGGATGCGACGAAGCGAATAAAAACAGGACAAGAAATTACAATATCTTGTGCAGAAGGAGAAACAGGAAAAGTCTATCAAGGATTATTATCCTATCAAGTTCAAGATATTTCATTAGAAAAATTGCCTCGTACACGTACTAAAATTATGATGAATGTGGGCAATCCAGAAGAAGCATTTGGTGTGAGTGCAATACCTAATGATGGTGTAGGTTTGGCGCGAATGGAATTCATTATTGCCAACCACATTAAAGCGCATCCACTAGCTTTGATTCATTATGACGAGTTAGAAGACGAACTCGCGAAGTATAAAATTGCAGAATTAACACCACAGTACGAAAACAAAGCTATATTTTTTGTTGATAAACTTGCTCAGGGTATTAGTACTATTGCGGCAGCATTTTATCCAAAAACAGTAATTGTGCGTTTAAGTGACTTCAAAAGCAACGAATATGCCAACCTACTAGGAGGTAAACAATTTGAGCCTCAAGAAGAAAACCCAATGCTAGGGTGGCGTGGTGCATCACGTTATTACGACGAACGTTATCGCGAAGCATTTGCACTAGAATGCCAAGCAATGAAAAAAGTTCGCGATGAAATGGGTTTAACAAACGTCATTTTAATGGTGCCATTTTGTCGAACACCCGAAGAAGGGCGCCGTGTACTTGCGGAAATGGCGAAGAATGGGTTAGTGCGGGGACAAAACAACTTGCAAATCTACGTGATGTGCGAATTACCGAGTAATATAATACTTGCCTCAGAATTCAGCCAAATATTCGATGGTTTTTCAATAGGTTCTAACGACTTAACGCAATTAATATTAGGACTAGATAGAGACTCTGAATTAGTAGCGCACTTATTTGACGAACGTAACGAAGCCGTCAAAAAAATGATTGCTTCAGCCATTCACACAATCAAGAAACACGGAAGCAAAATAGGTATTTGTGGACAGGCGCCGAGCGATTATCCAGAATTCGCGCGTTTCTTAATTACCGAAGGAATAGATTCAATCAGTCTCAACCCTGATTCTGTTCTCAAAACCCTATTAGAAGTATCTTCAATTGCATAAACAATAATGTAGAGACGCGATTAATCGCGTCTCTAGAACACGCGATTTTCAAAAATCATTTAAAATACCTAGGAATTTTTATGTTCTATCGAATTTTGGTAGCAGTCAACAACTCACCAATCAGTGAAAAAGTCTTTGAAGAAGCTCTATTTATGGCAAAATCAACAGGCGCCCATTTAATGCTTCTTAACGTTCTTTCTCCATTCGATGTCAGTTACCTAAATTCAACAAAAACTTGTTCTGACAATTTGTATCCCGTTAACATGCATAATATTGACTACTACATACGAGCATGGGAATCATTAACAGAAAAAGGTTTAAATTATTTATATCAACTTTGTCAAAAAGCAACTGAATTAGGCATCAGCGTCGAAGTAGCACAAAATCTAGGCGACCCAGGAAAAACTATTTGCGAAATTGCTTATAGCTGGGATGCTGACTTAATTCTAGTTGGACGTAGTGACTCATGTAAGTTTAATCTCGGTTCAACTAGTAATTATGTTTTATGTAACGCTTCTTGCTCAGTGTTAATTGTGCAAGGAGAAACCCCAAAGCTAAAACCAACATCTCAATTCGCTATTAACCAGCTTTTATCAACTTAAGCTGTACTCTTGCCATTCACCAACTGCTTGATAACCAATTTCTTGATAAATATGGTTTGATGTAGAATTATCAATATCTGCAAATAAAAAGCAGTATTTATAACCTTGGTTGAGCAATTCCTGACTTAGAGCAGCAACACAATTAGAACTATAACCTTGGCGGCGATATTCTGGTGGTGTGTAAACCATGCTAATTGCTCTACCATTTGGTGTAGAACGGGTACGACAAGCCATAGAAACAGGTATTTTATCGTACCAAAAATAAGCATTATTTTGGCTTAACTGTCTTTCTAACCATGTGTCAGCAGGAACATCTATTTTTCCTAATGCTTCGTAACAAAATGCTTCGTACCAAATTTTAAGTAGTTCTCTTTCAGCAGTTGTTGCTAAACGTAATTCTCCTTGAGTGGGAATTTGTGTTTTAACCTGTTCTAGCTGGTATACGCGCGTAGCTATTTTAATGTTGTATTTATTGCCAGTAAATTTACACCAAGCGTGAGCAAATGCTTGTGATTCAATAATTGGCCCGTTTACCCCTGGTAGCGATTGATAATAATCATACACATCGGCAACAATTAAAGGCATGATATCAGTAGTTGGCATTAGGGATACTATTAAAGGAGAGGGGGGAGTACGCATAATAACTCCAATAACTTCACTTTCATTAACAACGGTTGCAAAATAGCTTTGTGAAGGATAATAGTCGGGGTCGTTAATAAGCCGATTGCATATTCCCAACTGTAGATTATGCATAGCTTCTTGTTGCAACAAGTAATCTTTTACTTGTTGGTAAAATTGACGCGCGTCCTCAAATCGTTGAATTTTCATAAATTAGCTGTTTAAAAGTATCTTTCCATGTCATGCTGAACACAGTAAAGCATCTGGTTATTTAATTTACCACAGAGACATAGAGAAACAGAGGCAAGAGAGGTTGCATTTGCGATCTATAATCAAAACGAAAAAATAAAGTACTAATGTTTTATAATAATACCAGGCCTTAACTTACACAACTAAAATGCTTAAAACAACCCAAGCAAGTGATTTATCATTGTATGAAGTAGAAGAAAAATTTAACTTAGTGCAGGTTAAAACGCTATCTTTTTTCCAGAGTGGCAACTTGATTTACCTGAATTAAACGAATACGAAAAACAATGTTTAGATAGAAAATGGACTATACAGGGTATTACAAATATTAAAGTTTATCAAACAATTAGTACAAGTTTAATGGCATGGTTACAACTCTTATAAACACCTCTTCAACGTTTGCTGATAATATGAGATTACCAGTTCACCGCTGGTTTAGATATAGTGCAGGATTTTCGGCAATGTGGGTTGAGAATTTAGTTTCTCAATCTCTTCAGCAAGGAAATGTTACTGTACTAGACCCATTTGCGGGTTCTGGAACAACGTTAATCGCATGTGAAAAACTAGGAGTAGAATGTTATGGTTTTGAAGCTCATCCTTTTATCGCGCGTGTAGCAAAAGCGAAGTTGTTATATAAAACTGATGTAGAGAGTTACAAAGAACATATACAGAAAATTATAAAAGTAGCTGATAATATACAAGGCAGCGTAGAAAGCTATCCAAAATTAATTCGTGAATGTTTTAAGGATTCTTCGTTAGAATGTTTAGATAAATTACAAAAAGCCTGTCTAGAGCTAGCAAATAATTCTCCTCAATCAGAGTTAGCTTGGTTAACACTTGTAGCTATTCTTCGTCATGTTTCTCATGTTGGTACTGCTCCTTGGCAATACGTTTTACCAAATAAAAGCAAGCAATCTTACTTAGAACCAACCGTAGCATTTACATTAATGGCAGAAACTGTTGCCTCTGACATGAGGATTACCAAAAATAGCGCATCTGTAACAGCAAAAATTATTCAGTCAGACGCGCGCTACTGTCAAGGAATACCTGATAATAAATTTAATTTAGTCATTACCTCACCACCTTATGCAAATAACTATGATTATGCAGATGCAACAAGGTTAGAAATGTGCTTTTTACACGAAATTTCTGGTTGGAGTGATTTACAAACTGCTGTACGACAATATTTAATTCGCTCATGTTCACAACATGTAACATCCAAAAATGTTAACTTAGATGAAGTATTAGCGGCGCCGGAATTAGCCGCAATTCAACCAGCGATTACAGAAATTTGCTATAAATTATCTCAAGAAAGACTATTACATGGTGGCAAAAAGAATTATCATTTAATGATTGCTTGCTATTTTTTAGATATGGCTAAAGTTTGGATAGCATTGCGTAGAGTTTGTCAATCACCTGCAAAGATTTGTTTTGTGATTGGAGATTCAGCACCTTATGGTATTTATGTTCCAGTAATTGTATGGTTAGGATTATTAGCACAGTCAGCAGGGTTTAAATGCTTTGAATTTGAAAAAATTCGTGACCGTAATGTGAAATGGAAAAATCGTAAACATCAAGTTCCTCTTTGTGAAGGTTATTTGTGGGTTGAGGGTTAACTATAAACAAATATGGCAGAATCATATTCTCATAAATGGGGGCAAACTATTGGAAATCTTATTCAAGAGTTTATTCGGGAAACACTTCAAGAAGTTGCCAATGAACATGGCTTTTATTTAGATTATCAGAAAAAACGTAAAGCACGAACCAGTAAAAAGGTATCTTGGCAAGATAGGTATGGTAATTTTCATGACCTTGACTATGTATTAGAAAGAGGTGGAAATGAAGATACCCGTGGACTTCCCGTAGCGTTTATTGAAACAGCATGGCGCCGTTATACTAAGCATTCCCGAAACAAAGCACAAGAAATTGAAAGTGCCTTAATTCCTTTATCGGAAACTTATAGTAATCTCAACCCTTTCTTAGGTGTTATTTTAGCAGGAGTTTTTACCAAAGGCGCTCTTGAGCAATTAGAATCAAAAGGTTTTAAGATTCTTTATTTAAAATACGAAAATATTGTTCAAGCATTTACATCTGTTAACATCAATGCATCTTTTAATGAAAAGACGGCTGAAACAGAGTTTCAAAATAAAATTAATCGATGGAATAATTTATTTGCTCAGGATATAACTAATGTAAAATCTCAGTTACTCAGCTTAGAAAAGCCTAGTATAGATATTTTTATAAATGAAATAAATAAATCATTTAGTAGGCAAATTCAAAGTGTAAGTATTATAGTTTTACATGGGTTGATGCAGC
>NZ_MRCD01000074.1 GCF_001904745.1 Calothrix sp. HK-06 | reverse complement strand
CCAAATGAGCGACTTTCGAGAAATTAAAGAATGGGAAAAAGTCCATGAGTTAACAGTTGCTGTCTATCAAGCTACACAAGAGTTTCCAGAGGTGGAAATTTTGGGTTTGACACAGCAAATACGTTTAGCTTGTTCAGCTATTCCAATTAAAATTGCTCAGGGATATGATAGAGAAGATTATGAAGAAAAGATTAATTATTTGGAATTGGCAAGCGATAATGCTATAGAAGTTCAATACTTTCTTTTACTCAGTTACGAGTTAAAAATGTTACGAATTGAAGATTATGACCGTTTGGTAAGTAAAGCTGTGGACGTGAGAGAAGCGATAAATGAGTTAATTACAAAATTCAATAATAAATTTTAGGCTGTAATATTTTTTAATAAACTCCACATGATACAACTTACTCCCTCACATTTACAAATTATTTACAACCATGCAGAAGGCGCCTATCCTGAAGAGTGCTGTGGTATTTTACTTGGTGTAGCTTCGGGGAGCAATAAGGAATGCGTCAAAGTTATTACTACAGAGAATGCTTGGAATACGCAAGACATACCTGATTTGTTTATAAATCAAGAAGCAAGTCGTAATCGAAGGTATACAATTGCACCTAGAGATTTGATGGAAGCGCAAAAACAAGCAAGACAAGATTCATTGAATATTATTGGGATATTTCATTCGCACACTGATAATTTAGCGGTTCCTTCTGAGTTTGACCGTGAGTATGCTTGGCAATCATATTCCTATATTATTGTTTCTGTCTATGAAGGAAAAGCTAGGGATGTGAAAAGCTGGTATTTAGACGAAACTCATCATTTTATTGAAGAAGTCGTTCGATATTAAATATATTATTTAAATATATATTTAGTCGTCAAAGAATATGTTGATATATTCTTTTGCGTCAAACCCGGTTTGCTCACCTGTTTTCATGAAGTGTTCGAGTTCCATTTGAAAATGTTCAATTTCAAAATCTGATAAGTCAATGGGTTTTGCTTGTAATGGTGGCTTTTTGACTATGCGCGCTTGATATGTGTTTAAATCTATATCAACAAGGTTGGATACGGCGCCTTGTTGTAATAGTTTTAAATATTCTGGTTTTGGTAAGCTCCAGTAACAACCAAGTTGAATTACATAAAATCGACGAGCCATAGTATATTAGGTGAATAAAAAGAAAGAAACCTGACATCAATAGCGAAGTCTGGTTTCTTTTTTCTAAGTTAGAAGTTTTTAGTGGTTAGATTATATTACTTTTTCTAATTTTTATGGCAGATACTCAACAAAACTTAACAGAAATATTTTGCTGTTTAGAAGGAAACATTGAAAACCAATGTTTGACAACCATAACTGGTGAAGTCCTTAAAATAAAGGGCAATTGTGAGTTCTCTGGTACGGGTATTTGGATATGCATTCCTGCTACCGACTCGAATGGTACTGTAGTGAGTGTTTCAATTGTTTCTCAAATAGAGTCAGCACAACAGTCTTATTGTATTGGCAGAGTCACACAAGTCGCTAAACGTGGCACTATTTTAGTCAAGGTATCCAATAGCTGTAAAATTACTTTTACTACTGCACAAGTTTTACACGTCAGTAGTATTTATCGATTAGACTTTGAGTTCATTTCTGGAAAGTTATATGTAACCACAGCAACTAAATTTGATTCCGATTACCAAAATCAACCAGTATCGGTACCGTTACCAGAGGAAGTTGTGGAAGCTGTGACAATTCCTGCTACAGTTACTACAGCTACTACAGTTGCTACGCCAAAAGTATTAGAACAAAAGTGGCGTGAAAAATTAGAACCGCTGATATTAGAGAAAATACCTGGAATAAAAATTTCTGAATTTAATGTGTACACTGGGGTTTTAGAGTGGGAAGGTACGGTACAAGAGAAAAGGTATCGAGTTCAGGGTACTGTTGGGTCTACTTCTTTACTCATTTATGAGTTAGGGTCTTATCACCAACCAGCATTGAGCAATGATAGTGACGTAGATGATGATGATTTTGATGATGAAGACGAAGAGGAAAACGAAGAGGATGTATTAAGAGTTACACCTTTAGGCGCCGCGCGTTCGATAGGTGCCTCTTGTTTTAAAGTAGAAATAGGAAAGTATGAAATAGTGCTGGATGCGGGGACTCGGCCGAAAGGGGATAATCCGTTACCAGCGTTTGAGTTGCTGAAAAACCCTAATCTTATATTAATCACACACGCGCACTCCGACCATATCGGCGCCTTACCTGTGTTACATCGTATGTTTAAAGCGACACCGATGATTTGTACCCCAGGTACTCGGTCTATAGCACGGGTAATGTTGGAAGATTGTTTGAAGGTAAATTTGAAGAATGAAGATTTTGAACCGTTATTTGAAGAGCAAGATTTATATCAAACGCTTTTACACCTAGAAACTCAACCTATTGGTGTAGAGTTTGAACCATTGCCAGGTTTAACGGTCAAGTTTATCAATGCTGGACATATTGTAGGCGCCGCTTGTATTTATTTAAAGTATGGCAATCGTAGTTTAGTATATACAGGAGACTATAATATTGCCAATAGTCGAACTACGGTGGGACTAAAATTAGCTGATTTACCCACTGCTGATATTTTAATCACAGAAGCAACTTATGGTGCCGCAATTCATCCCAGTCGCAAACAGCAAGAAACTGAGTTAGTGCAGGCAGTTTGGAATGTAGTTGCCAAAGGTGGCAATGTGTTGATTCCCGCTTTTGCTCTCGGACGTGCCCAAGAAATTATATTACTACTCAAAACCAGCGCTTTATTCGCGAATAGTAATATTCCGATTTTTGTGGATGGGTTGGTGAGAAAAATTACTGATGTATTCAATGATAATTTAGACTTGTTACCCGAAGCAGTTAGTAATTTTGCAGCAAATTGTCGGATTCCACCCTTTTGCGATGGGAAAAAGGTGATTTTTGTCACTGATACTAAGGAACGTCCATTTGCGATGGTTCAACCTAGTGTAATTATTGCCTCTTCTGGAATGCTGACTGGTGGTGCCTCAGTTTATTATGCCAAATCTTTGTTAGAAAGAGATGATGCAGCTATTTTTATGAGTGGGTATACCGACGAAGAATCACCGGGACGATTATTACAAAGTATGAAGTCGGGTGAAGTTGTGACGATGGATGGAGTGGACTATACAGTAAAAGCAGAGATTCGTAAATTTAATTTATCTGCTCATACCGACAGGATTGGTATAGGACAAGTTATTGCGAAAGTGGCGCCGCGTCATTTAATTTTAATACACGGGATGCCCGATAGTCTTTACGATTTAGCGCGAACCGATTTACAAAAGAATCATGTTGTGCATATTCCATCTTGTGGAGAGACTATAGAGTATGGAGTGTTTCCAGACTTTTTGAGTCAAAAACGGCAAGTAGAAATAGAACATCCGAAAGAGGTTGAATTAGAAATTGTAGCAGAACATGACGGCGCCTGGATTCGTATTCCTCAAGAAGTAGTAGATACAGACCCTCGTTGGCAAACTTTATCACAAGTAGGTATTATTCGAGCCAAATGGCATCGAGATAGTTTAATGTTACTACCAATAACAAAGAAACAAATACCAAAAAAACTACCAATGATAACTGCTGGAAATTGCTGTGCAAGATGTAAATACTTTGATGGCAGTTTATGTTTAATGCCAGAAAGCATATTTCACAACCGTCAAATTGCCCCTGAAGGAAGTTGTCCCGAATTCACATTAAATGCGTAACGTAGGGTGCGTGAAAGCTTTTACAATACATCAATAAAATGTAAAATCAAACTGCTTTCACGCACCTATACTAAAAAATCTGGTTGCAACAAGCATTTAGGAAAAGGTCAATTTGAACAACTAGATAATCTTGTTTCACCTAAAATTAGTTATTTATGGGAAACAGCAAAACATGTTATTTCGCCAACTTTTTGATAAACAAAGCAGTACATACACTTATTTGATAGCTGATGAAAAGACAAAAAATGCAGTATTAGTTGACTCTGTTTTAGAGCAAGTCGAACGCGATTTACGGATGCTGCGAGAATTGGGGTTAACTTTATGCTATAGTATAGAAACACATATTCATGCTGACCATGTTACAGGCGCCGAAAAGTTGCAAGAAACAACAGGGTGTTTAAAAATTTTACCAAAATATACTAAAAATAATTGCGCTGACCGTAAAATTAAAGATGGGGAAATTTTACAATTAGGTGAGATAGAAATCAAAGCGATAGCAACCCCAGGACACACAGATAGTCATGTAGCTTATTTAATAAATCAACTTTTAGTGTTAACAGGAGATTCGTTATTAATTCGTGGTTGTGGTAGAACAGACTTTCAAAGTGGAAATGCAGGTACTTTATATGATTCGGTTACTCAAAGATTATTTACTTTAGATAATAATACCTTAGTCTATCCTGGTCATGATTATCAAGGGTTTACAGTATCTACTATTGGTGAAGAAAAACTATTTAACACACGATTTAAAGGACATAACCGTGATAGTTTTATTGAATTGATGAATAATTTGAATTTGCCTTATCCTGAAAAAATGACTGTTGCAGTCCCAGCAAATGAAGCTTGTGGCAATATTTATTAACTGCGATGTTAATTTATTGACGAAAAATAATTTTTGGGTTAGCAATTCATCGACAACATCAAATAATAAGATACATGTCCAGGGTTATTACCGTAAAGATGGAACTTATGTGAAAGCTTATACGCGCGAAAAATAAGTTAAGGTAGCTCACATCTTGCACCAGGCCTAGAAACCGGGCTTCTTGACAAAAACTTTGCTATAAAACGTTGATTTTTCGTACAGAAGCCCGGTTTCTTTAAGCTTATTGAGAATGCTGCAAGATGTGAGGTAGAAAAATGTGAACCGTAGTTCACATTTCCACAGGCACCAAATATAGAAATTTGGTTTATTTGTGTTGTTATGTGCTATAATTAGTGGCTGTGGCACTCGCGATAACGTCTTGGCATACTGGCGCCAACCGAAGGCGCATGGGTCGATGTTATACAACGTGAGTATTATGTCTTTTTCAACACTTGGTTTGTCGAATGAAATTATCCGTGCTGTGACTGAGCTAGGATATACGCAACCTACACCGATTCAAATGCAGGCAATTCCTGCTGTACTTTTAGGGAATGATTTATTAGCAGGTGCCCAAACGGGTACGGGGAAAACCGCGAGCTTTACTCTACCCTTACTACAGCGGTTATCTGAAAGTAGCAATAAAAACAGTCAAAGCGAAGGATACCCACCAATTCGAGCATTAATTTTGACACCAACGCGCGAACTTGCAGCACAAGTACAAGAAAGTGTTTATCAGTATGGTAAATATCTAAATTTGAGGTCGATGGCAATGTTTGGTGGTGTAAACATTAATCAGCAAAAACGACGCTTAAGGAATGGTGTAGATATTGTGGTTGCTACACCTGGGCGCCTGTTAGACCATGTGCAGCAGGGTACAATTAATCTATCAAACATTGAGTTTTTAATATTAGATGAAGCCGACCGAATGTTAGATATGGGCTTTATTCGCGATATACGTCGTATTTTGAAGCTTTTACCTAGAAAACGACAGAATTTACTATTTTTTGCAACATTCTCTGACGAAATAAAAGGACTTGCCGCAAGTTTACTTAATCATCCCACAATGATTGAAGTGGCACGCCGTAATGTTACCGCTGGTACGGTGACACAAAAAGTATACCAAGTTGATGGTAATAAAAAGCGCCAATTACTATCTCATTTGATTAAACAAGACAAATGGTATCAAGTACTTGTATTTACGCGCACTAAGCATGGCGCCGACCGTTTGGTTGAACAGTTAGGACAAGACCGTATTCAAGCGTTGGCAATTCACGGCAATAAAAGTCAGTCAGCTCGTACCTTTGCTTTAACGAAGTTCAAAAATGGTAGTTTACAGGTACTAGTAGCAACAGATATTGCCGCAAGGGGTCTTGATATAAATGAATTGCCCCATGTCGTGAACTTCGATTTACCCAATGTCCCATCCGATTACGTTCATCGTATTGGTCGTACTGGTCGTGCTGGTGCTTCAGGTGAAGCTGTATCGTTGGTATGTCCCGAAGAATCTAAGTTGTTGGCAGATATTGAAACACTAATTGCAGTTAAATTGCCAAGGGAAACAATTACTGGTTTTAGTTCTAACCCACAAACTAAACCTGAAAAAACTCCAGATAAACGCAAAATACAACCTAAAGAATTCAGTCAACGTACAAACCGAGTCGGCGCCAAATCAGCTACAAAAAAACCAGGAACACGAGGTAAAATCAAACGAGAGCGACCTAAGTAAATTATTTAGAGTTTAATTTACAGTATTTGTGATAAGAATTTGCGGGTGCGGTCTTGGGTGGGGTTTTGGAAAAAATTAGTAGGGGTTGCTTCTTCGACTATTACACCGCTATCCATAAATATTACTCGGTCGGCGACTTCACGCGCAAACCCAACTTCGTGGGTAACGACGACCATTGTCATACCATCCGCAGCTAATTTTTTCATTGTCTCTAAAACTTCGCGCACCATTTCGGGGTCAAGAGCAGAAGTTGGTTCGTCGAATAGCATGACTTTGGGTTGCATTGCTAAAGCTCTTGCGATAGCAACTCGTTGCTGTTGTCCACCCGATAGTTGTCCTGGATATTTTTGTGCTTGTTCTAATATTCCAACTCTCTCAAGCAACTGCATAGCAACTTCATTCGCTTTCGCTTTCGACCATTTTCTTACCCATATCGGCGCCAGTGTAATATTATCAAGTACAGTTAGATGTGGAAACAAATTAAACTGTTGAAATACCATCCCCACTTCTCTACGAACAGCGTCAATATTCCGCAAATCATCAGTTAAAGCAATACCATCAATTTCAATATGTCCCTGCTGATACTCCTCCAAAGCATTAAAAGTGCGAATAAACGTAGACTTTCCAGAACCAGATGGTCCCATAATCACAACAACCTCTCCCCGGTTCACCGTCAAACTCACACCCCGTAAAACCTGAAACTGGCCATACCACTTTTGAACATTCTTAGCAACAATAACAACTTCCTGCGTACTCATACTCTCTTCCTCTTTTCCTCTGTGTACTCTGCGTCTCCGTGGTAAAAACTCTTAAATACTATCTCTGAGCAACACTCTCCAAACGTTGAGAAATTAAAGACATCGAATAACAAAATACCCAATAAAGCAATCCAACAAACAAATAAACCTCAGCATAACGATTTAAAAACTCCGGTTGAGCTAAAATAGAGCGAGAAATCCCTGTCAACTCCAACAACCCAACAATAGATAACAGCGAAGTATCTTTAAACAAACCAATAAACTGACCCACCAATGCAGGAATAACCGCCCGCAAAGCTTGAGGTAAAATAATTAGTATCATAATATAAGCACTATTTAACCCAATAGCTTTACCAGCTTCAAACTGTCCACGAGGTATAGACTGAAGACCACCCCGAACATTCTCTGCCAAATAAGCAGCACTAAACAAAGTCAAACCCGCAATACCCCGCAACACTCTGTCCAAAGTAATATCATCGGGTAAAACCAAAGGTAACATTACCTGAGCGATAAATAAAATCCCAATTAATGGTAATCCCCGCACTATCTCAATATATAGAATACAAAAATTTCTCACCACAAACAACTTACTCTGGCGCCCTAAAGCCAAAAGTACACCCAAAGGAAACGAAATAACTATACTAGTTACAGCCATTATCAAAGTTAACAGTAAACCGTTCCATAAATTACTGTCTGCTGCTTGTAGTCCCAAACCACCACCAATTAACCATAGAATAACAGGAAAAGATATTGCCCATCCTAATGGTAGCCACCTATTCGGTATTTTCTTAACCAAACTCCCTATAGTTACAATCGTTAAACCCAGAATAATAAATATTGATACCCAGATTCGCCAATACATTTGCACTGGATAACGACCGACTAGAAATAGCTGTAGGTTGACAGCAATAACTTTCCATTGTGCGATAAACAATATCCAGGTAAAAATAGATTTGGCACCCCAAACAAGGAAGAATACACAAACAATAGTTAAAATACTATTGTACCAGGTGTCAAATAAATTTTTCCGCAACCATTTTATAATTTCATTTTGATTCACTTGCTTATCTTTCCTTAAGTTGAAAGGAACGGTTTAATGTGTTCATTGTTAAGGAAATAGTCAAACTTATAGTTAAATAAGTTACCATAATTAACAACATGACTTCTACTGCTTTACCAGTTTGATTAAAAGTGGTAGAAGCAACGAAGTAAATATCAGGATAACCAATTGCAATAGCTAAACTAGAGTTTTTGGCTATATTTAGGTATTGACTAGTTAAAGGTGGAATAATTACCCGTAAAGCTTGAGGAATAATTACTAACCGCATAATTAACCCTGGTTTCAAACCCAGCGCACGTGCAGCTTCCCATTGTCCTCTAGCAACCGACTGAATACCTCCTCGAATAATTTCTGCAATAAACGCACCCGCATATAATGTTAATCCGAGAATTAATGCAGATAGCTCTGAAGAAACTTCAAGACCAAAAGGTAATTGTGTACCTTTATTATTAAGATTGATTAAGCCAAAGAAAGAAATTTGATTTTCAATTTTTGGTAAACTGATAAAAACGGCAAAATACCAGAAGAACAATTGTAAAAGTAATGGTGTGTTCCGTAATAATTCTACATAAATCAAAGCTAAATTACGTACCAACCAATTAGTAGATAACCGTGCAATACCAACAACGGCGCCTACAATTGTTGCTAAAATGATTCCAATAATAGAAACTCGTAATGAATTGAGTAACCCAACTAATAGCGCATGATAATAAGAGTCAGTAGGTTTGTAAGGGATAAGAGTTTCACCAATATCAAAAGAAGCTTGCGATTGTAGAAAATCAAACCCAAAACCAATTCCCAATAGTTCTAAATTATACGTCAGGTTATCCCATAATATAAATACGACAATGGCAACGGTAAAAACAGAAATTAATTGAGCGGCAATGCTTAGAAAACGTTGGTTGCGCCAAAAAGGAGTCATAATAAATTTTAAACGTAGGGTGCGTGACACTATAACAATCTTAAAACGAAGCAAAAAATACCGTGGTGTCACGCACCTTACCGAAAAGGAGGAGCATATAAAATTCCACCTTGGTTCCAAAGCTTATTTTTACCTCGTTCTAACTTTAACTCCGAGTTTTTACCTAAATTGCGGTCATAAACTTCGCTATAATTACCCACATGTATAATAATACGTTTTACAAAGTCATTAGAAAGTCCGGCGCCTTTACCTAAATCACCTTCTGTACCTAACAAGCGCTTAATTTCTGCATTATTACTATTTGCTAGCTGATTCACATTTTGAGAATTAACACCCAATTCTTCGGCATTAATCAAACTATTAATAGTCCATTTTACTACATCGAACCATTTAGTATCACCATTTTTAACGGCAGGCGCCAAAGGTTCTTTAGATATCAATAAATCTAAAACTGTATGTTCATCTGGTTTAGATAAAGTAGTGCGTCGAGAAACTAACTGCGAACGGTCAGAAGTGATAGCTTCACACCGACCTTGCTCATAAGTAGTAAAAACAGTATTAACATCTTCAAAAACAATAGGTTTATAACTAATACCTCTTTGTCGCATTTGGTCTGCTAAATTTTGCTCGTTAGTAGTACCAGTCTGCGTACAAACAGATTTACCTTTAAGGTCTTCTAAACTTTTAATATTACTATTTTTCCTAACCATGATACCTTGACCGTCGTAAAACACCACAGGTGCAAACTCTAAACCAGTAGAAGTATCTCGACTAAAAGTCCAGGAGGTGTTACGACTTAATATATCAACCTCACCCGTTTGTACAGCAGTAAAACGTTCCTTCGCGTTTAAATTACGGTATTCAACTTTTTTCGGGTCATCGAATATGGCAGCAGCAATAGCACGACACACATCTACATCCAATCCTGCATATTCCCCGTTTGCCTTTACAAAACTAAACCCAGGTAACTGTCCACTCACACCGCAAACAAGTTTACCCCGACTTTTAATTGTATCTAGCCTACTTATAGTAGTAGTATTACCACCTCGCAGGCGCCTGCTGCAACCAGTCATTGAAAGCATTACCGCTAAAATAGCAAATAATAAATACCATTTTCGATTCAACATTTATCCAACAACTCCTTTATGAGTATGTTAATAACTTTCTTATAGACCAAGAATATTACTATGATTTACTCTAATTAAGTTGGAATTTTATGCAAAATCTCCTAGAAACCAGGTTTCTAGCCATAAATCAGTATTGTTTCAAATATTGTACGTGTCAGTATAATATTTGAAACAAACAACTATACATAGAAATACAGTTATATTATTTTAATTTTAACTAGCGCACGGTGAAAGGCGCCTTCAAAGTGCGCGGTATCATGTTATTAGTAAAGAAAAGGCGCCTTCATTGAATTAATGGCGCCTAATTATGTTATGGAAAATATAATTACTTGTTAGGTTGAGGTGTCATACGAAGGTAAGGTTTAATTTCTTGATAACCTTTGGGGAATTTTTCCTTGAGAACTTCAGGGTCTTTGAGAGAGGGGACAATTACAACGTCTTCACCATCTTTCCAGTCAGCAGGAGTAGCAACACTGTAGTTGTCGGTAAGTTGTAACGAGTCTATCACACGCAAGATTTCGTCAAAGTTACGTCCTGTACTTGGAGGATAAGTAAACGATAGACGTAGTTTCTTTTGTGGGTCTATTACAAATACGGAACGCACCGTTACTGTTGCTGCGGCATTAGGGTGAATCATATCGTAAAGTTCAGAGACTTTACGGTCAGAGTCTGCCAAAATAGGATAGTTAAGTGATGTGCTTTGAGTTTCTTCAATATCACCAACCCAACCGTTATGTGATTCAACGTCGTCAACACTAAGTGCTATTGCTTTAACGTTACGCTTATCGAATTCGGGTTTGAGCTTTGCGACGGTTCCTAGTTCTGTGGTGCAAACTGGTGTAAAATCGGCTGGATGAGAGAATAAAATTACCCAGCTATCACCTGCCCAGTCGTAAAAGTTAATTTCACCGTGGGTTGATGCTTGAGTGAAGTTTGGTACTGTATCGCCTAAACGGAGAGCCATGAGAGATTCCCTGTACTTTTGAAGCCATAATGTCTACTTAAAGCATCATGCCATAAAATCCGGTTTCCCGATTGGACTAACGCTGTATATTACAAAAAATTAAGTATAGTTTCAATTTTGTTTGCATTTTGATATATAACTTTGCATTAGTCAGCCTCATCTTGTAATAAATTTGACACGCAAATTGCAGTAATCGTAAGAAAATCCCTGTTGTAGAGACGTTACATGTAACGTCCCTAAAATGCCAATTTTTCTTCATGCATTGCGAATCATCCAAATTAAAGAAGAGATAATAAAGTCTATTGGAGGAATTGAATATTCTGACAAATCAAAGGTTACTGTGTTTTCTTCTAGCTTCATAAACCGCCATTGGGTACCACTAGTAACACTCCCATATATGGTGTTTACAGGTTTATTTTTTATTTTATTAAATCTTTGGGCAACAACCATTTCTGCTACACACTGTCCAATTCCAGACCTTAAGTCTGCTTTTTTTGCTTCTACAATTACAACTGCTGGAGCGTCAATTTCTATGAGTTTAGGTGAGCGACTAAGCAAAAAATCACATCTCCCGTTTAACCCTACTGAGCTATCAACATTAAACTCTTCTCCAGAGAAAACACCGATTTGTTTCTCCAATATTCTCCATACATCTATTAATATTGGAGAAATAATTAACTCAGAGCGCGCTTTTTCACTACCAGTCGCGATGGCAATTGGTAAAACTTCTTCTAAATAGTCTACAAGTTGTTTAGAAGGTTTGATTAGTTCTATTTCTGGAATAAACCTTCTTCCTTCAACGGTAGTTAAACCAAAAGCTTCTTCAGCTTTTGTAATTGTTGTAAATTCGCTGTATGGCATATGTATGAGGGATATTTGGTACATAGCTATCATAAACTTTAACCAAAACCCTCAAACACATTTGTTACGCAGTTTTAATAGGGATAATGCCTTTGTCAAAAATTTGGTTATCAGTTCCAATACCTGACACCTCTATTTTATCTGCGTATACTTTGTATGCAGCAAAGCTTAGTTTTTCTGCTGAATAAGCTGTCCATTCGTTTTTTCCTACGGGACGAGTTCCGGCGCCTCCTCCACAAATTAAGTATGTAGTACCATTAATGGCAATGGTGCGTTCGTAATGATGTTCGTGTCCGTTAATATAGAGTTGGACGTTATGCTTGGTAAAGATGGGTGTGAAGGTTTTGATAAATTCTGGGTTGCTACCATATACACCCGATGCATAAATAGGATGATGTCCATATACTATCTTCCAAGGCGCCTTTGATTTACTTAGTTCTGTATCTAACCAAGATAGTTGGGTTTTAAAGTCAGCATTACCGTTGGTATCAAGCACAAAAAATTGTACTGCCCCACGATTATAAGTATAATAGCGTCCTCCGTAGTTAAATGCAGCATATTTTAACTGTAAATCACCGTTGGCAGTTCTAATATCATGATTACCTAAAGCGGCTTGGAATTTAACGCCTTTTTTTAATAATTCTGCATAAGGACGCTCGAATACTGAGTTAATTTTTTCGATTTCGCCATTTGTGTAAATATTATCTCCTGCTAACACTACTAAATCATAAGGGTTTTGAGCATGGTAATTAGTCATGGCTTTTGCTACCGCATATTGCCCATCGGCACCTGTACCTGTATCTGCCACAGAAACAAATTGATACAATACTTTGCTATCAGGTACAACAGGTTTTATAACTTGAACTGAGTTATGAATGCGTGCTTTTATTGCTGTTGCACAACCTGCAAAAGCAGCTGATATAGTACCAACAGTACTTAGAAATAAGAATTCACGTCGTTTGAGCTTCATAATTATTGATTATAAATGTACGTAGTTTAGCGAAATTGAATTGCAGAACAATGCTAAATTAGGTCAAGTGTTGCAGCAATGTTGATTTGCACCCTGAATCAAAAGTTCCATGTCCCAAGATAACCCAACCCCCCAACCACCAAACCCAAGAGGTCGTCAACAACGCTACCAGAGACGACTACCATTTTGGAAGGTAAAAATTATCCAATTTTTGCGAGGAACTATCAGAGTCTTAGAAACGACAGTCAATCAACTTGAAGACCCGTCTTCGAGAGTGGGGGGTGGTATTGTCGCTGCTTTAACTGGGATAATTGCTTTTGTTGCTGTAATTGTTGTATGGACGACTTCATCTTTTAATAGTAAACCAGCACCGCAAATTGCAACGGTTCCACCAGAAACAGCACCTGTCACCGTAACACCCGAACCTACACCCACTCCATTAGTCGAAGCAACATCTTTACCTACTATAGAAGAAACACCTGTTGCTGAAACGGCAAAAGAACCACAAGTTGAAGAAACACCCATCGCAGTAGAAACACCTCAACCAGAAATAGAACAAACACCTATTGCAGAAGAAACTCCAGAACCGGCGCCGACACAGACACCGCAATTTATACCATTAACACCCGAACAAACACTGATAGCTGCAATAGAAAATAAAGTTTCACAAGTCAGTAATAATACCTTCTCAGGAATAGTAAAATCAATCAAAGCAAATTTTCGTAGTAGTAGTTTAATTGTCACAATCAGTGACGATTGGTACACACTCAAAAAATCGCAACAAGATAAACTAGCAGCAGAAATGTTCCAGCGTTCGCAAGAATTAGATTTTACCCATTTAGAAATATTTGACTCTCAAGATAAACTCGTTGCTCGCAACCCAGTAATTGGGAATGAAATGATTATCTTTCAACGTCAATTAATTTAAAACGTAGGGTGTGTAACACCATACAAAAACTTCAAATTAATAATAAGCGATGTAGCGTCACGCACCAATTTTTCGATTTCACATGTAGAGACGTTACATGTAACGTCTCTACAACATCATGTGAAATTACATGTTTAGATATTTGATGGCAGATTGTACATCTTTGTCACCACGTCCAGAACAGTTAATGACAATGCGAGGACTACCTGTAAGTTGGCCACAAAGTGTTTCTAGGTAAGCGATAGCATGAGATGTTTCTAATGCTGGAATAATACCTTCCAAACGTGATAAACGTTGGAATGCATCTAATGCTTCGGCATCGGTAACGCTATAATATTCCGCACGTCCCATATCTTTGAGAAAACTATGTTCGGGGCCAACACCAGGATAATCTAAACCTGCACTGACTGAGTGAGGTTCAATTACTTGTCCTTCTTCGTCTTGCAACAAGTAGCTCATCGACCCATGCAATACACCAATTCTACCTTTGGTTAGTGTTGCTGCATGTTTGTCGGTATCAACTCCAAACCCTGCTGCTTCAACACCAATAATTCTAATGCTTTGTTCATCGATAAATTCGTGAAATAAACCCATTGCATTAGAACCACCACCTACACAGGCAATTAAAATATCGGGTAAACCACCCCATTTTTCCATTGCTTGTGTGCGTGTTTCTTGTCCAATTACAGCATGAAAGTCACGAACCATCATTGGATATGGATGAGGACCTGCTACTGAACCGAGAATGTAATGCGTTGTTTCGACGTTTGTTACCCAGTCACGAATTGCTTCGGAAGTGGCATCTTTAAGTGTACCTGTACCTGCTTCCACTGGACGTACTTCGGCGCCCATTAATTTCATTCTAAATACATTTAATGATTGGCGTTCCATATCGTGAACACCCATATATATGATGCATTCCAATCCAAAACGCGCGCATACTGTCGCAGTTGCTACTCCGTGTTGTCCGGCGCCTGTTTCAGCAATAATCCGCTTTTTACCCATGCGTTTAGCTAGTAAGACTTGACCTAACGCATTATTAATTTTATGGGCGCCTGTATGATTTAAATCTTCACGTTTTAAGTAAATTTGTGGTGTCGCATCTTTGCGTGCATAATGCTCACTCAAACGTTCAGCAAAATATAAAGGAGTTGCACGTCCTACATAGTCGCGCAATAGTTGCTGTAACTCAACTTGAAAACCTGGTTCATTACGATATTGTTTATACGCAGCTTCTAATTCAAATAAAGCTGGCATTAACGTTTCGGGTACATATTTACCACCGAAACGTCCAAAGCGTCCTTGTGCATCAGGACGCTGCATAACTTGATTGGGGTTAATGGGTGTAATGGTCACGGTTACTTTTCCACAATTACGGAACGTACCTAATTATAGGCAATTTATCCGGATGGATAATGATGTATTTTTGGGATTCGGTGCCTCGATATTGACTCATTCATAATTATTAATCAATATCAATATAATGATTTTATTGTCTCTCGCGCTTTAATATGAAGCCAAGTTCATAAAATTGCCAAAATGGCAACACGATTACTTGATGTTTGTTATTAATGTACATATCAGGTAATTCCGAATAGTATCTATCAGTTTTTTACAGCTATCTAAGTAAAATTAAATATTAAATTTTTGTGAACAATCTCTCATTTAGAGGAGTACTTAGAATTGCAAAAAAGGTGTGAAAGAAACCGAAAACGCTCTAAACGGAGGGCAATATTTTGTCCAACGCATAAATGTTACTTAGATAGCATTAGCCAAAAATACCCATTAAATACAATTAATTCATATGAAAGTTGGTTAGAAGAATTTTGGTGCGAACAATGTCAAAAAAGTCAGTGGTATCGCACGCATAAAAAAGACGGTAATTATGAAATTTCCGCAGTAGTAAATTAATACTAATGATTATGAATCGTTGGAAATCTTTGTTCCTGATGCTTGTAATTAGTAATGCAGTGCTTTGGGGCGCCTAAAATTAAAATTGTTGATAACACAACATTGATGCGGTTTGAGTTTCAGGGTAAAACACCTACTGAAGCACAAAAGAAATCTCAAGCTTTTTATAATACATTAGCACTATAAATTTATCTTGGTTATTAGAAGAAGTAAGTCTATATCTGCATTTTGGCGCCTGTGGATGTGGTGCAGGTGTTGTGTTTAATAAGACAGGCGCCTACTAAGTGATAATTTTGTGCGCCAATGGCGCACAAAATTATAGAAGCAATCATTGAACTCGCCGATAATGATTCGCTAGATATTCTACAAAGTCGCGTTGGTGAACAAAAAACATCTTCCTCAGAGGGCAATAAAAAATTTGGGGGTACTTTCCTTGAGATTAGGCGCCTTTATAACGGCTAACCCCAAGGAAAATACCCCTAGTTGTTATTTAAGTAGATATATTTTAATTATTCAGCAGTCGCGAGTTCTGTGCTTCCGCGAGAACGGCGCCGGGTTAGGGAGTTGAAAACCATTATTCCAATAGCTTTAATTAAATTACCTTCTAACTCTTGGAACATTTTCATGTTGGCACCAAAAGCATCGTTTGCTTCTTGAACGATTTTGTCACAAGTCGCTTCATCAAGTGGCATTTCGTCTAAAGCTGCACGGTACTTAACTTTGAAAGCTTTCTCATCAGAAATATCGGCAAATTCATAAAACGCTGTTCCGTTGCCATCTGTGAGGTTCATTGCAGTTTGTGCAATACCCTTTAAAATTTGTCCCCCCGACAAGTCACCAAGGTAACGAGTGTAAGAGTGAGAAATTAATAATTCTGGTTCTGAGTTTGATATTTCACGAATGCGTTGTACATATGCACTTCCTGCGGATGACAACTTCACTTGGTCACGCCAGTTGGCGCCGTAGTAGTATGCTAAATCTTGCTCTAGTGTGTGCTTGCGATAAAGTTGGGGAAAGTTGATTTTAGAAACGATGGGGTGATTTTTATGTTTTTCCATCTCCTCTTCCATCGCTGAGTAGATGAAGTAGAAGTTGCCTACTAGCTTCCGGTAAGAGTTTTTTTCCACCACACCTTTTAAAAAGCATTTGACAAAACCAACGTTTTCCGCCATCGTATGGGCTTTTTTGGTACCTACACGTAATTTGGATGCTAAGTTACTACTCATGCTTATTTTCTCAACTTTGAAATTAAAAACCGCGCTTCAGCTACATTAAAATAGTTTGATGAGAAATTCTCTTAAAATGAAGCATATCGCAACAAATTGTAATTTTTGACACGAACGCGGGAAGTAGGGAGGGGCATTGTATATTCTGCTTCATATATTTTTTGCTTTTTGTTCTTTCTCGCTTTCTTTACAGTAAATTTACTAAAAATATAAGTAAATTTACTGATACCTGAGTTAGACTCGCTTACATTGGTGATAAACAAAAAATAAACATATCCTGAAAGAAAGGTATTCATAGGGAATTGTTGAATAAAGTGTAAAGTGCTATCCTCCAATGTGAGTGTGTGGAGCGTTTAAATTATGGTCTCTTTTTTAACGAAGCCTCAAGCTGATAAAAGTGCAATATCTTCCTCAAGCATGAGCAATTTAGGGCTAAATGCTGCTATACCAACAACTCCCTTATTTGGAACTGATGGTATTCGCGGAAGAGTTGGAGATTTATTAACGGCGCCCTTAGCGTTACAAATTGGTTTCTGGACTGGTATTGTACTACGTAGTCACGCCATCAACCCAGGTCCAGTTATATTGGGTCAAGACTCTCGTAACTCTAGCGATATGCTAGCAATGGCTTTAAGTGCTGGTTTAACCGCAGCTGGTGTTGAGGTTTGGTATTTAGGTTTATGTCCAACTCCTTGTGTAGCTTATTTAACAAGTATTAGTCCTGCAATTGGTGGTGTGATGATTTCTGCCAGCCATAATCCACCAGAGGATAATGGTATAAAAGTATTTGGCGCCTTGGGTGGAAAATTATCAAAAGAGTTACAAGCAGAAATTGAAGTTGGACTACGAGGTGAGTCAGTCGCTGTTGTTGGACATGCAAAATGTGGTCGTCACTATACGCGTCCAGAGATGGTATCAGAATATGCCGAATCTTTAATAAAACCTTTACGAAATACTCCCTTTACGGGAATGCGAATAGTATTAGACTTAGCTTGGGGCGCCGCAGTTGGTTTAGGTGCCTCGGTTTTCAAGCCAATGGGCGCCGAAGTAATTTGTATGCATAACAAAGCCGACGGTGATAGAATTAACGTTAACTGTGGTTCTACCCATTTAGAATTATTACAGCAAGTTGTCGTCGAAAACGGCGCCGATATGGGTTTTGGGTTCGATGGTGATGCAGACAGAGTTTTAGCTGTTGACAACACCGGACGTATTGTTGATGGTGACTATATACTATATTTATGGGGTAATAGTTTAGTTTATAAACAACAACTCCCCGAAAAGCTTATAGTTTCTACCGTCATGGCAAATTTAGGATTTGAGCGTGCATGGAATAAACTAGGTGGTGTTTTAACTCGCACTGCTGTAGGTGACCAATATGTACAAGCAGAAATGTTAAAAACTGGTGGAATGCTAGGTGGCGAACAATCAGGACATATCCTTTGCCGTCATTATGGTATTACTGGTGATGGTTTACTAACTGCGTTACATATTGCCGCTTTAGTTCGTGAGTCAGGAGAAACTTTTAGCGAACTCGTAAATAAAAGCTTTACTACTTATCCACAAATATTAAAGAATGTGCGTGTCGAAGACCGTAATAAACGCATGAGTTGGCAAGAATGTCAACCATTAATAGATACTATTGCGAAAGCAGAAACCGCAATGGGTGATAGCGGTAGAGTGTTAGTTCGTCCATCGGGTACTGAACCTTTAATTCGTGTCATGGTCGAAGCTGAAGATGCTGAACTGACACAATATTGGACTGATACTTTAGTAGCTGCCGCTCAAGAACATTTGGCTTGTTAATTAATTTTATTGCTTGCATATTGGCGCCTTTTTATAAGGGCGCCTTTTTTATGTGGAATGGGTGTCCTCGCCAGTTCTATTATATAGTGCGGCGCCTCAAAAATGGGTAAAATACTCCAATAAGTAATGATTCTAATTTTTATCTTCTGTTGACGATGATTTGGTTTGATTTGGCTGAGTAGGTTGTTTAATTTCCGTATCTTTTGATGCTTTTTCTGTATTGCTCGCTCCTCTGTCAGTTACTCCTGGTGAGCGAGATGATGAATCATTCGTTTCTTCTTCCTCTGCTTGAGTTGTCTTGGGTTCTTGAGTATGCTCGTTCATAATTACTTGCGTTTAATAAAACAACCTATATGTTGAGTAATTGTCATAATATTTACATCCTCCCTAGGAGTTATTTCTGATTGTTAATAACATTTAACGGGTGGTAGGTTTGACCCCTCATGTATACAAAGAAACCGGGTTTCTATTACGATTATTTAAGAAGAGAACACTTTCACCCTCGGCTTTATTGCACAAACAATGGTTTATTCAGTTGTCATCAATCTGGGGTATGGTAATTTATTCGAGGGGTTCCCTGTTATTACTGTTGGGTTACGCTCGGCAAATAATCCTCGTCCACAACAGTTTATCGGTAGTCTGGCACCTGCACCGTATTTGGTAGAATTGTATCGAAAGTGGCGAATGATTTATGAAACTTTACAAGGTCGTCTGGGATTTGTTGCACCCACTAGAAGTATTGAGGATGATGAACTAGAAATTGAGGAAGGTGATATTGTAAATGTTTCTGTGGTGGATTTCTATGATTTGTGCCAGCAGTTAGAACTCGGTATTAATAATTGGTTAGATTCACCTGGGGTTATCAACATTAGTAGACAACTACGTGCTGCACTTAATCCTGCTGATGAAATTAGAGTAATTATCGAAACTCAAGATATTACCATTCAAAAATTACCTTGGCATTGTTGCAATTTTTTTGAAGATTATCCACGCGCAGAACTTTCCTTTGCTAGAATAGAGTATAAAAGTACCTCATATTTACAATCGCCGCAAGTTTCCAAAAATCAAGTCAGAATTCTGGCAATTTTAGGTAATTCTCAAGGAATTGATTTAGAACAAGAACAAAAGTTTTTAGAAAGTTTACCAGATGCAGAAGTAGAGTTCGTTGTCAAGCCGACGCGGCAAGAATTTAACGATAGACTTTGGGATTCTCAAGGTTGGGATATGTTGTTTTTTGCTGGGCATAGTCAAACTGAGCAAGAAACGGGCATAATTTATATTAACGAGAATCTGACTAATAATAGTTTAACTATTGAGCAGTTGACAGAAGCTTTGAAAGCAGCGATTGAAAAGGGTTTAAAAATAGTCATTTTTAATTCATGCAATGGTTTGGGTTTAGCACAAGGTTTGGAAAAATTGAATTTACCAACAACAATTGTGATGCGTGAACCTGTGCCAAATCGCGTTGCAGAGGAATTTTTTAATTATTTTTTACAAGCATTTGCATTTGCACAAGAGTCTTTATATATATCAGTCCAACAAGCACGACGCAGATTACAAGGATTAGAAGATAATTTTCCTGGTGCGAGTTGGTTGCCAGTAATTTTTATTAATCCTGCAGAAGAACCACCGACTTGGGCAAGTTTAAAGGAAAAATGTTCAGCAATTCAAATTAAAAATAAACGTCAAGATTGGGGAGATGCAATTGATGTTTCTGCTTTTTACGGACGGAATGATGAAATTAACACTCTTAAGCAATGGGTGGTAAATGATAATTCCCGATTAGTTACTATTATTGGAATGGGTGGAATTGGAAAGACTGCTTTATCTGTGAAGTTAGTAGAATCAGTTGAAAATGAGTTTGATTGTTTAATTTGGCGTAGTTTACGAAATGCTCCATCTGTAGAAGAGTTGTTGACCGATTTAATTGGGTTTTTAACAAAAGAAGATAAAATAGTTATTGCTAATTCTTTAGATAAGCGAATTTCACAATTCATCAATTGTTTACGTGAGTTGCGGTGTTTGGTTGTTTTGGATAATTTTGAATCGGTTTTAGATGGTGATAAACAAGCAGGATATGGACAAATTTTGCGATGTGTTGGAGATACGCTTCATCGAAGTTGTGTTTTAGTTACTAGTCGTGAAAAACCCAAAGGATTAAATGCGAAAGTAGGTGAAAATTTACCTGTGCGTGTGTTAAGTTTAAAAGGGTTAAGTTATACTGAGGGAGAATCGATACTCAAACAAAAAGGTTTATCATCATCAGTAACAGAAATACATAACTTGGTTGAGTCCTATGGGGGAAATCCGTTAGCGTTAAAGATTGCCGCAAACACTATTATAGAATTATTTGCTGGTAATATCAGTGATTTTTTGCAAGCGGGCACAATTCTTTGTAACGATATTTTTGATTTGCTAGATCGACAGTTTGAACGTCTATCAATGTTGGAAAGACAACTTATGTATTGGTTAGCAATTAATCGAGAATGGGTGTCTATCAAAAATTTACAAAGCGATATTATTGATATTGTTAAACCACGAGATTTAATTACAGCTTTAGAGTCTTTACAATCGCGTTGTTTAATTGAAAATCAAGGAGGTAAATTTACTCAGCAACCAGTTTTAATGGAGTATGTAACTGAAGACTTTATAGAAAAAGTTACTCAAGAGATTTATTTAGGTCAAATTGATATTCTAAATAAATATGCTTTTCTCCAAGTTCAAAACCAAGATTACACAAGAAATGCTCAAATTCTATTTATTCTCCAACCAATCGCAGATAAATTATTAGATTTTTGGCTAACTAAAGCAAATGTCCAAATCTATTTAAATCAAATTTTAGCTCATCTTAAATCTTTTAAACTACCTCAACCAGGATATGCAGCGGGAAATATTATTAATTTGCTGCGACAACTAAATATAGAACTCAATAATTATGATTTTTCGCATTTAAATATTTGTCAAGCAAACCTAGAAGGAATCAACTTACAACAAACCAATTTTGCTAATTGCAATTTTGAAAAAAGTGTATTTACCCAAACATTAGGTAGTATACTTGGAGCCAAATTTAACCCTACAGGTAAATTATTCGCAACTGCAATCGAAAATCAAATCTATCTTTGGGAAGTTGATAACATCCAACAATTATTTCAACTTAACGGTCATAGTGCGTGGATACAGTCGCTAGTTTTTCATCCAAATGGTAAAATTCTGGCTAGTGGTAGTAACGATAACACAATTAGGTTGTGGAATACCGAAACCCGACAATGCTTGCAAATCCTTCGAGGTCATACATCCTCAGTACAAACTCTTGCTTTTAACCCTAAGGGTAATCTTTTAGCTAGTGGGAGCAACGACAAAACAATTAGATTATGGGATGTCTCCACTGGGGATTGTTTGCAAATAATTTCTGGACATACCGATAATTTAACCTTTGTCGCTTTTCATCCTGAAGAACAAATATTAATTACTGCCAGCACCGATAAGACTGTAAGACTGTGGAATATTGTAACTGGTTGTACACAAATTTTTAATATCGCCATTAACTGGCGCCTAGCAATTGCGTTAAGTCATAGTGGTAAAATTTTAGTAACCGGAAGTGATAATAATACCGTCAAATTCTGGGATATATCCAACGGTGAATGTATTCAAACACTACCAAATTATCATAGCTTGGTTTGGTCAGTTACATTCAGTCACGATGATAAAATTATAATTACTGGCAGCGAAGATAACACTATTAAAATTTGGAATGTAGAAACGCTCGAATGTCTACAAACATTATGTGAACATCAACAGCGCATTTGGTTAGTTGATTTACACCCAAATAATTCGACTTTACTAAGTATCAGTGAAGACCAAACCATCAAACTTTGGGATATAACCTCACAACGCTGCTTAAAAACATTAAAAGGTTATAGTAACTGGATATTATCGCTTGCTTTTAGTCCCGACAGTCAAACGTTAGTTAGCAGTTCTCAAGACCAAAAAATTAGATTCTGGGATATGAAAACTCAAAAATGCACTTTAACCGTAGAAGGACATGATAACTTAATTTCTACCCTTACCTTTGCACCCGCTCATATTCGTTTGTTAGCGAGTGGTAGCGATGATAGTACTATAAAACTATGGAATTACGAAGGTGAATGTCAGCAAACACTGCGGGGACATACAGCTTGGGTGTATGCAGTCGCATTTAGTCCTCAAGGTGAAATTTTAGCTAGTGGTAGTCGTGACAATACAGTAAAAATATGGGATTCTAATACAGGTGCCTGTTTACATACTTTCGTTGGACATGAAAACCGTGTTAAATCGGTTACTTTTAACAACAGTGGGACTACGCTTGTTAGTGCTAGCGATGATAAAACTATCAAATTTTGGGATGTAAATAATGGTACTTGTTTACAAACACTTACGGGACATGAAGATAGTGTTTGCTGCGTAGTTTACAGTTCTAATGCTGATATTATAGCCAGTGGTAGCTGTAATAAAATTATTAAACTGTGGGATGTAAGCACAGGAGAATGTATACAAACAATATCAGCACATTCGTCTAGAATTCGCTCACTCGCCTTTAGTCCAGATGGTAAAATATTAGTAAGTTGTAGTGATGACTGTACAATCAAACTGTGGGATGTAAACACAGGTGAAAATATCAGAACCATTACAGGGCATGATAAAGCTGTATGGACAATTGCAATTAGCACCGATAATTGTTTATTAGCTAGCGGTAGCGAAGACCAAACGATAAAATTATGGAACTTGCAAGGTGAATGTATTCAAACCTTGAGGTGTATGCGACAGTATGAAGGTATGAATATTAACAATACTACTGGATTAACAGATGCTCATAAAAATATTTTAATATCTTTAGGGGCTATAGAACAAACGAAATAAACTTTTGTAAAGATATTGCCGATTGCATAAACCCGTCAGGCGCCTTTGACTAAACTAATTAGGGTAAGCTGTTTAAGCATAATAATTTATCACATGCTATCTTCCAGCTTTTTGGATTAAGAATAGCAGTAAATTTCATACAGTTTTGGTCTGTTATTTCGACTTGCACTTATTTGTTTGAAGTCGGTGTTGCTTGTGGTAGCGTATTAATTAGGGCACAAATTAGATTGTGGTGGAAGATATTGAAATTGAATATCTTTATCTTGTGTACTAGCAACTAAATACACTTGACCGCTACCATCAACCTTCCAACCACTAGCTTCTACAATTGGATTTGCTGTTTTATCTTTTTGCGCTTGTATAGGTTGTTTAATTATTGGAATCTTGACTCCCCTCTCTCCATTTCTTGCTCTTTCTCTATTTTCCTCAAGCGATACCCAATCCAGGTTGACCGGAAGACTGCTTCTTAACACTCCCCACGGTGAGGGAGGTAAGCCACCACGTCTGGTATAAGTAAACTCGTTTTGAATACCATCTCTACTCAGTTTACAAACTTGAGAAACGTGCGTACTCAGTGGTGTATATGGTAACTCTACTATTCCTTTATAAACTTCTATATCTGGAGTATTAATAATTAACTTACCATTTAAATTCGGGTTGACCTGAGATATTGCGGAAATATCGTTCGTAGGGAGATTTTGCGGATTTAGCTCATTCGGGTCATTCGTAGATAAAAGTTTTAATAATTCATCCCGACTACGTGGTTTTATTCCCAAAATACCATTAGTATTAATTTCTACTCTCCCGCCATCTCCAGTGAATGCGTTTGCCATAATATCACTATTTTCCTTCGGAACTGCTACAACAAAACCATCAGGAATATTAATCTTTATATTACCACCATTTCCGCTCTCGCTCGCTTTACCCGCAGTAGTGGAAATCTGACTATTGCGACGCATTATTAATAAATTTTGTAACTGAAGGTTAATATTGCCTCCATTTCCTGAGTCAGTTTCAGAAAGAAGTTTGCCTTGAGTATCTAGAAGTATAGAATCGGCAGTAATATTAAGGTCTCCGGCATTACCTAAATTAATTGTTCTAGAGGAAATATTACTGACGTTAATTTCAGCTTTATCTCTCACGATTAATTGTTTTGTAAAAATGTTTAAGTTACCTGCATTTGCAGAACCTTGTGTAATGGCTAACAAACTGCTTGGGAAGCTTGGGGAGTATCCAATTAATTCTACAGAATTGGAAGCATTTATTGTTAAATTTCCTCCTTCTCCTGTAGCAATTACCAATTTAGAGCCTTCGTTTGAAAAGCCTAATGAGCTAGTAGATATCACGGCTCCATCCTTAACTAGTAATCTACCAGTATTTATGGTTAGATTACCTGCTTTTCCAACAGCACTAGCACTACTATTCAAGGTACTAGGGAATTCACCAAAGCCTCCAATAATTTCTACTGATTCAAGTGCATTTATTGTTATATTTCCGGTCGCACCTTCACCTAAACTTGAACTATTTATTTGCGCTCCATCTCGAACAATTAATTTCCTCGCATAAATATTTAAATCTCTACCATTTACACTATTTTGGTTAAAACTTATTAATGTAGTAGAATTGCCTATTAATTCTACTACATTGCCTCTTACTTGAATACTACCACTGCCGCTCTTACTACTAACATCTACAGACGATGAAATTTCAGAACCATTAGCACTACCATCAATTAGTTGAATATTCTGGAAATTTTTTACACCTCCATATCCAAAAACCAAACCTTTATCATTTGAGTTAAGACTTACGTAACTATTATCCTCAACAGCAGCTAATTCGACTTGTCCTGACTCAACGGTTAAATTGCCACCGTCTAGCATTACATTACCACCAATCAGTGCTAAGGTTTTACCTGTAGGTACTTGTAAACCAGTAGGTTGATTTAAAATATTAACTGCATTATTGATAGATGCTTGGGATTGATTACGAATCGGTGCAGCAGTTGCATTAAATTGCAATCCAATAGGAGCTGTCACAGTTAGTAGAGGTGTTGCTTGGGGTTGTATTGCACTAAACTTCGTTCCATCAGCAAAGTTAATACTACTTGCTGTAGTTGCTAAAAATGAGCCGCCAATGTCTAAAGCAGCATTCTTACCGAAAATAATTCCATTCGGATTTATTAAAAATAAATTTGCTGTACCGTTGGCGCCAATTATACCATTAATATTAGAAATGTTCCTGCTTGTAATGCGGGTAATAATATTTTGAGTATTTATAGTATTATTAAAATATGCTTTTTGAGCAAAAGGTATAGAAAATTGCTCAAAACTGTGGAATAAATTACTTCCCACTTGGGTTCCGCCTTCAATAATTTCTACATTATCCTGGCGCCTGATACTAGAATTATTAGGTAGAGTTGTGTCGGGAACAATTTCGGCATTAATTAACTTAGGGCAAAATATAGTACACATTAATAGTGCAATTGCTAGTTCTGGAATGCAATGTCTCGAAACAGTCATGATTTATTCTCAAGATTGTACCTCTCTAAAGAAAATATCATTTATAGGTAAATTATATCTTGCGACTGTCCTAAATTTAATGCCGCACATACACTCTGGTGAGGTAATACAACCGAATCATTCCGCTCTCCCGCTCTGAAAAGCAAGAATCTGGCTATGCTCTGCGACAATGAGTGTGCGCTTAGAAACTTCCAAAAGATACCCACCCCATAGGCGTTGCTGAACCAAGGTATGAATTCAAATGTAGAGACGCGATTAATCGCGTCTCTACAAGGGTTTGAACGTAGCGCAAAGTAGTCTTCATGCATCAAATCAGCAACGCCACCCCATAAGTTAGGAGTGGAGATTTTTTATTTGGAAGCCCCCTGGTATTGTTTGTAACAAATAAATCATCCGTTAAATAAGTTATATCCGTTACAGGCAAAACCTTAGAATTAATGATATGGACTACTGCACGCAGGAGGGTTATTTACAGCAAGCACAAGTACCTACGGAAACACAACAGAGTTTTAGACACATACAGCAATCTAAAAGCAGAACTTGGCTTTCTGGAATTTGGTCTAAAGCATCTTTAAGCTCTAAGTCCATATTTTGAGCTTGATTAGATTGAATTTTATTTTTATTGATTTCACATTTAATCTTGACTACCCCATTTTCCAATAAACTATACTTTGCCAATAAGTCGGTGAATTTTGAGTCATTCAAAGTTTCCATCATTGCGAAAGCAACTTCCTTTTGTAATTGTTGCAATGTCGCATTAGCCATTGTTGTTTCGTCATTTGAGTTGTCTACAGTTACATTAGGCATAATTAATTCTCCGAATACTTGTTGTGTTTGTGTACTGAATTTTTAATTGTAAAGAACTTATACAATATTATTTAGGTGTTAAGTAAAAGGTAAAAAGAAAAAACTTTGTATTCATCAGCTTTTTATACTTTACCCCTTCTCCTAAAACCTGATTAGTATTGAGTTCTAACCTTGTTACTTACTTATAGGTGATGCCAATTCAAAGTTATGCAGTTTCAAATTAAGTAGATAAATATTTAACATTAACACTGTATTTCTCATGAGTAAGTAGTGAGTGGTAAGTAAGCCGGTGCCAGTGACTCATCTTTATCGTCTGCTGTTTTAATATGTATCAGTAGCCCAGATTATGTCAGACAAAACCCTTGGCGCCGAAGCATCTCGGCACTTGTTGAAACGGCGCCAGTTTCTACACCATCCGCAACCCGCACTGTTGCTAGCTGTCTTGGTGTGGCGTCTACTTTATAATCTTCTGCGACAGGCGCCGTTATCATATATTGAGAATCCGTGACTAAAGTCATATGCAACTCGTGACTTTAGCAGGAATTATTTTTAATAAATATGAGAGTAAATAGTAAGTAGTGGAAAGGCAATAAGTTATTTTACGTTGGTTTCAGCATAAAACCTCGCAATTTATATAAAGCGAGGTTTTTTATTGTCTGTGTTTTAGTTTCCCGAAACGCACTATTAAGCGTTATATTTATAAATGTTACTGCAAAACTGCTTCGTTGAAATGTTGTTATTGCGTTACGCACCCTACATCCCTTGGTTCGTTGAAATGTTGATGATGCTAAATAATTCAAGCACAGGTGCCGTCCAAACAAAACTGTGGTCCTTCGTACCCACAGCTTTGTTTATCTCAAAATTTATCGAATTTGAAATGTTCGGACGTAAAGGAGCGCAACTTCAAAGTGTTACCACCAGATACTCATGGGTTTGACCGTGATAAGAATGGTATTTGTTGCGAAAAATAATTACAATTAGAGCATTGGAAGCGCACGGGGACGAGAACCGATTGGAAATGTATCGTTGATTTGAGCAAGTTCGTTTTCGCTTAAATTAAGTTTTCCTGCTCCTGCATTATCGGTGGCATGTTTGGAATTGGCTGCTTTAGGTATTGCGAAAACCGATTTGGAGCGTACCAAAAACCGAAGTGCAACTTGGTAAGAAGTAGAATTGTGAGCAGTTGCAATTTTTTGCAGAACCTTACCTCCTTCACTGTGCGGACTAGGAAAGTTACCTTGACCAAAGGGACTATAAGCGACTACGGCAACATTATGTTTTTCGCACCAGGGAATAACGGCATGTTCGATTGCTCGCTCATTTAAATGATAAAGCACTTGGTTGCAAGCAATATGATTATCGCCCACAATCTTATAAACGGCTTCAAGGTCAGGGACATCAAAGTTACTAACACCCCAAGAAAGAATTTTTCCCTCTTGCTTAAGTTGTTCAAATGCTGCAATTGTATCTTCTAACCGATACTGTCCGCGCCAGTGTAATAAATAACAGTCTAAACGGTCAGTTTTAAGACGAGCAAGTGATTTTTCACAAGCTGCGATGGTTCCACGTCGAGATGCATTGCTTGGAAGAACTTTGGAAACTAAGAATACCTCATCACGGCGCCCACTAATTGCTTCGGCAACTATTTCCTCAGCTTTACCATACATCTCGGCGGTATCTATATGAGTCATACCAAGGTCTAAACCCTGACGTAGAGCGGCAATTGCAGAGTCACGGTTATCATTATCAATTTTCCAGGTTCCTTGACCGATTATGGCAACCTTACGCTGACTAGTACCAAATTGTCGCTGTTCCATGATGGTAATTGTTTACAACAAACTAACTTTTCATCTTAGTTGAAAGCAAATTGCTTATATTCTTTCAAAAGGATTACTTTTACTCAATTTTCGCTAAACTAAAGGCATATCAAATATGTAATTTCATTAGTTGTCAGTAGTCTTAACGGCGCCATTGACACATTTTTTGTATTTTGGCTTCTGCCCAGAAAAATAAATTATTAGTTTCTAGAAGAAATTTTGACAATAAGTTTTCCTATTTTATCGGCGTTGAAAAGTTTAAGAATAGCTTGAGGCACCTTTTCTAAACCTTCAATAATTTCAAACTCTTGTTTAATTTTACCTTCAAGCATCCATTGTTTAATATCATTAACTGCTTCATGCCAACGGTCACGGTAATCACTAACAATAAATCCTTGTACACGGGCACGCTTCATTAAAATCAAATTGTAGTTATAAGGGCCAGGTACGGGTTCAGTTGAGTTATAAGTTGAAATTAAACCGCATAAGGGAATACGCGCGAATAGATTAATATGTGGCAAAACTGCATCTAGTATAGAACCACCAACGTTGTCGAAGTATATGTCAACACCTTTTGGACACGCAGATGCCAATGCACTATTTAAATCAGTCGTTTTATAGTTAATTGCTGCATCGAAACCAAGCGAAGAAGTTAACCATTGGCATTTTTCATCTGAACTTGTAATTCCAACTACGCGGCAACCTTTTATAGCAGCAATTTGTCCGGCAACCGAACCTACGGCGCCTGCTGCTGCCGATACTACCACGGTTTCACCTGGTTTTGGTTGTGCTATATCTAGTAACCCAAAGTAAGCAGTAACACCAGTAACACCAAGTGGGCCAATTGTTGCATATATAGGATTAGGCAAAGGTGGATTGATTTTAGTCAAGAAGTTTGCTTGGTCTTTCTTTAACAATGCATAATCTTGCCAGCCAAAAAGTCCTGTTACAAAATCTCCTGGTTGTAAGTTAGGATTTTTGGATTCTTCCACAACTCCTAGTACTACACCTCGCATTACCTCCCCTAATTCTACAGGAGGCATGTATTGCACCATATCGCTCATCCAAATTCGATTAGTTGGGTCAAGCGACAAATATAAATTCTTTACTAATACTTCTCCATCCTGGGGTGATACAACAGGCGCCTCGGAGTACTCAAAATCGCTTTCTTTAATATCTCCAATTGGACGAGAGAAGAGTCGGAATTGTCGATTTACTCTTTGGGTATCTTCGGTCATGATTTTTAAAATAAACTATATATCTTTTAGTTATATCACGCCTGTATATTATTTTTAAACTGCGATAAACAGGCGCCGGAAGTGTTATACGTTCTTTAGTAATAGTATATAAAAATACACAATTAATATATTTTTTGCAAATATACATAAAAATATGTATATTTATTTACTTGTATATTTGACTGTTGACTAATCACATCTTTTAATGGAATATAAGGTGGTGTTTGTTTGGGAACACTCCTTACTTTCAAAGAGGGAAAAGTTCCTTGCAAGCGAATTGCATTAAGGTAAATTTGACGATAAAATCAATGTAGGTACTGGTGTTGAATCGGAACATGAAATTGAATGGCTTGGTCAGCAATTAAGCAATTGGTTAGGTATTTCAATTACGCGACATTGATAATACTATCAATTTCTTTGCAACAATTTAATTCTCCATATTGTAAAATGACCATCCTTGCGTCTTTCTATCAATAGAGCGGGCGGGGGATGCACACCCTACAAGAGATGAGTGGATATTTTTTTATTCGGAAGTCTTTTAAAATTATACTTTTGCTGCCCGGATGCAAATCAACCTAGAGCGTAGAAAGTGTTTGTGTCTAATTTTACTTTATTATGCGCTCTTTATTTAAAGTAGTTTTAATTTTCAGCCTTCCTTGCGCCACTTTGTTATCGTTCCCATTAGCACAGGCAAAAGTCCCTGGTCAAGTTTGTCAAGCCTTATTGGACTCAGAGCGAAGTCAAGTTAAGTGGTATCCAGTAAAGCCATTACCAGAGACTATTGCAACGGATGTAGTTGCGCGTCAACTGGATGAACTTGAAGCAATTGCAACATCACCAACTTTTTTAAATTTAGCTATACAAACCCAATTAACACCGTGGTTATTTGAGAAACCTGACACTGGCAAACTAATATCAATAGTAAAAATGTATACTCAAGCAGGGCGTATTGATAGTGCTTTGAAAATGATATCTTTGCTTTCACCTTCTTATACTGCTTTGCGGCAAGAACTCCAGCAATATGTAAATTGTTATAACAGCAGCTCTCAATTTTTGCGGCGATGAAAGTAATCTACACTACAGATATTGGTTAAATACTGCAATTCTGTTTTTGTTATCGAAAGAAAGGACGCTAAATGGGTCTTTTTTATCGCCCATCTCCATTCCTGGTGTACCTACAGGCATATTAGGAACAGATAATCCAGAGATATTTGATTTTTTCTTAAGCAAACGTTTGATGTCATTTGCCGGAACATGTCCTTCAATAACATACCCATCTATCATTGCTGTATGGCAAGATGTTAAGTCATTGGGAACTTGAAACTTTTGTTTTACTGCCTCAATATTAGATGTAGGAAAATCTTGGACAGAGAAACCCTCTGTTTTTAAATGCTTAATCCACCTACCACAACAGGTACAGTCAGGGCTACGATACACGGTAATATTCGGTGTTTGAGCTTTTAACGTTGGCTGAGTAATTGTGCTTGCATAGCTTACAGGGGCAGTGCTTCCCAAAATACTTAACATAACTAATGTAGTTATTACTACAAGTGCAAGACTTACTACGATAGAGTACAAGCTGTTTCGGCGCCTCATTTTAAATTTCCTATAATATTGTCTAAACTTATAGTACATATTTTTTGATGATTAATGCTTTCAGGCGCTGTTTTGTCTACACAAAGCTCGCAGGCACCGTATAGTTATGTATAAAAAGTATGCTTATTATAGATATTTATCCTGTAAAATAGCGCTTATTTTGCGCTAAGTACTTATTTTTGTAAATTAATTGTGATTATATTAACTAGAGGTTGGTGCGTGACGCTATGAGTAACTGCGCTTCGTTTCAGGATTTTAATGGCGTCACGCACCCTACGTTTTGATATATGTAACGGTTTTTGCATTTTTTGGGTAGGGTGCGTGAAAGCTATTACCATCAATCAATGTAACGCAAAATTACAGTGCTTTCACGCACCATGAATACGCACCGTTTTGATATATATAACGGTTTTTGTATTTCTTTGGGTAGGTTCATTTGAGTTAGTACTAATGCTATATTGCATTAGCAGCTATATGAGATTGTACCCCCCTTGATATTCTTGATATGAAGTCACTTCGGTTTCTCTTGCTTGGCAACAATCTTCAGGATGCCGATGTAATTAAAGGTACCTTACTTAATGGCGCCATTAATTGTGAATTGGTAAGGGTGGAGACTCGCTCTGATTTTGTTGCGGCACTCGATAGTAATGTATTTGACCTAATTTTAGCTGATTGTACGGCGCCTGATATTGATGGACTTTCTGCTCTAGAACTAGCTCGTAATATTAGTGCTGATGTTCCATTTATTTTTGTCTCTAGCAGTTTGGATGATGAGTTAGAGATTGCAGCACTTAAAAATGGTGCCACCGATTATGTACTCAAGCAACGAATCAAACGGTTAGTACCATCTGTAATACGGGCATTGCAGCAAATTCGAGACATTACCAAGCCTAAACGTGCAGAACTCAACGCCAAATTTCTTGATAATATTAGTCAAGAATTGGTTGGTATAGATGATGTAGACGAAATTGTGCAACTAGTCGGCGAAAAGCTTTGGCGTTATATCAACATTTCAAGCTGTGTTTTTACCAGAATGAATTTGGCGACAGATGAAGCGTTAATTGAATATAATTGGCATCAAGATAATATACCTAGTTTGGTTGGTGCCTATCGCATTTCAGAGTTTGTTAACGCCGAATTTTTAATTAGTGCCCAAACTGGAAAACCAATTGTTGTGAGAAATGTTAATACTGATGTACGTGTTGTTGACTCGCAAAGCTTCCATAAGCTTAACATTGGTGCGGAAGTGAACATCCCGTTAATTCGAGACGGAGAGTGGAAATTTTCGTTTACTGTGTTTCATTCACAGCCTTATAATTGGCGCGATGACGAAATTAAATTGATGCAGGAATTGGCGAACCGCATTTGGACAAAATTGGAACGCACGCGCACAGAAGCAGCTTTACGTGAATCTGAAGAAAAATATCGCACGTTGTTCGAGTTTATTGACCAAGGATTTTGTATCTGCGAATTGCTGTTTGACGAAAAGGATAAACCAATTGATTATCGGTTCCTTGTAGTTAACCCAGTATTTGAAATGCTTACGGGACTTAAGGAAGCGACAGGTAAAACCATGCGCTCTCTAGTCCCCGATTTTGAAGGCGAGTGGTTTGAAATTTATGGTAGAGTTGTGAAAACTGGCGAACCCGTTCGATTTGAAAATCAATCGGTTGCAATGAATCGTTGGTTTGATGTCAATGCTTTTAAACTTGGCGAGTCGCAAAGCAACAAGTTCGGCGCCTTATTTACAAATATTACCGAACGTAAAAAAATTGAACAGGAACGCGAGCGGTTTCTCGCTGTTGGTTCAGATTTGCAAGTAGTAGTTGGAATAGATGGTTACTTTAAATGGGCCAGTCCAACCTTTGAACGAATGCTTGGCTGGACGGTGGAAGAAATGACATCGCGTCCTTGGACTGATTTCTTACATCCAGATGATATCGCTAGATCCGAAGCGGAAGTAGAGAGGGTTGTGTTAGGTAACAAATCATTTGCATTTGAAAACCGTTATCGTCACAAAGATGGCTCCCAGCATTGGTTGCTCTGGAACGCACAGTCGTATCCCGGAGAACAGGTAGTTTACGCGGTTGCAGCTAATATTACTGAGCGTAAAATTGCGGAAATAGCTTTAATCGAAAGTGAGAAGCAAAACCGAAATATCCTAGAAAGTATAAAAGATGGCTTCTTCGCGCTCAATTCTAACTGGGAATTTACATATGTAAATCAGGCAGCAGAACATTTGCTTGATTATAATGCAGGCGCCTTGCTTGGTCAAAATGTCTGGGAATGCTTTCCAGAACTTACGGATAGTGAATTTGAACAACTTTACCATCGCGTAATGCGTAATCGCGTGGCTGAGTCACTTACAGGGTTTTATCCAAACCATAATTGTTGGTATGAAGTTAGCAGCTACCCCGCTATTAACGGAATTACAATATTCTTCCGTGATATTACTGTTAGTAAGCAGGCAGAAGAAGCTTTACGCCAAAGTGAATCTCGTTTTCGCCTCATGGTTGAAAGTGCCAAAGAATACGCAATTTTTACCCTTGACCTTAACGGCATAATTTCTAGTTGGAATTCTGGCGCCGAAAGGGTTTTGGGTTATACAGAAACAGAAGCTATTGGTTGTAGCAGTCGGTTGATTTTTACACCAGAAGACAACGAAATTAATAGAGCCGAACGAGAAATGGAACTTGCGCTAACACAGGGACGCGCAGAAAACGAACGTTGGCATATACGGAAAAATGGCAGTCGGTTTTGGGCAAGTGGTTTAATGATGCCATTGCTTTCAGAAGCGGGAAATGTGCAGGGATTTGTTAATATTTTGCAGGATAAAACAGAGCAACGGCAAGCTCATGAACAAATTCAACAACAAGCACAGCAACTGCACGAAGCCAACCGAATTAAAGATCAATTTCTAGCGGTATTATCGCATGAATTGCGTTCACCTTTAAACCCCATTTTAGGCTGGTCAAAGTTACTTCAAACAGGCAACCTCGACAAAACGAAAACCGCTCAAGGACTCAACGCTATCGAACGGAACGCCAAGTTACAATCGGAACTAATCGAAGATTTACTTGATGTTTCTCGGATTTTACAAGGCAAATTGTCTCTAACCGTTCGTCCTGTTGATCTGGCGCCGACAATTGAAGCAGCAATGGAAACAGTACAATTAGCAGCACAAGCAAAATCAATCCAAATAGACGCGAAGTTTGAACCAAATATAGGACAAGTTTCAGGTGACGCAAATCGATTACAGCAAATAGTTTGGAATCTTCTCTCCAACGCAGTAAAATTTACCGACGCAGGTGGAAAAGTAAATATCGCTCTTAAACGTTTTAATAACACAGTCCAAATCATTGTCAGCGATAATGGTAAAGGCATTAACCCCGACTTTCTTCCTTATATATTTGATTACTTCCGTCAAGAAGACGGTAGCATAACCCGAAAATTTGGAGGATTAGGTTTAGGATTAGCAATAGTCCGTCATTTAGTAGAACTACATGGGGGAACGGTTTATGCAGAGAGTTTAGGTGAAGGACAAGGGGCAACCTTTACCGTAACATTACCACTTATACCAAATTCTTTTCAAACAAACGTCGAGAACAAACCCTCCGAGTCATCCCTTAATTTAGACGGTATCAAAGTTTTAGTAGTTGATGATAATACCGATACACTAGAGTTTATCGCCTCCATGTTATCTATATATGGAGCATCGGTGACAGCCGTTAGTTCAGGCGCCGAAGCTCTCTCAACTATAGCCCACAACAAACCAGATATATTAGTAAGTGATATCGCAATGCCAGACATGGACGGATATACACTCATTCAGCAATTAAAAACTTTGGCATCGCAATATAGAACTATACCAGCAATTGCCCTCACCGCATTCGCTGGAGAAATAAATCAAAAACAAGCTTTGCAAGCAGGATTTCAACGACATTTGTCTAAACCTATTGAACCAGAACTCTTAATTACAACCATCAAAGAATTATTCAAATCATATTAAATTTGGCTGGTTGGTGCCTATGCTACAATTTTTCAGCACACCTAAAACTGCTTGAACTAACTCAGCAGGTTCTACTGGTTTAGAAATGTGGGATTGAAAGCCAGATAAAAGAGCTTGTTTCTGATCAACTTCTCCAGCGTAGGCAGTTAAGGCAATTGCCGGAGTTTTTCCACCAATATCAAGCGGCAAGCTACGAATTTGCTGTATAAACATATAACCATCCATTTCGGGCATTCCAATATCGCTTACTATTAGGTCTGGAAGGGCTTTAGAGATAGCTTGTAATGCTTCAATTCCAGAGGCAAAGGTTGTAATACTTGCACCCGCTTGTTCTAATACAAATGCGATAAAATCGCGTGAATCTGGTTCATCGTCTGTAACAAAGATGCGAATGCCGTTTAAATTTTCGGAATCGTCAAAAGGCGCCTCAATAACTGGCAATACAGATAATTGAGATGCTAGTGGTATTTTAACAATAAAGGTGGCGCCTTTTTCTTCACCCAAACTATTGACAGCCACCATTCCCCCATGCATTTCGACAATTTGCCGCACTATCGCTAATCCTAAGCCCAACCCACCAAATTTACGAGTTGTGGCTCCATCTTCTTGCCTAAAATGTTCAAAAACATAAGGTAGAAAATCAGCGCTAATTCCTTTTCCTGTATCGGTGACTTGAATTTGAGCGTGGTTATTATCTGAAGTTAGGTTAATAGTAACTTGTCCGCCTTGAGGTGTAAATTTAACTGCATTGGATAAAATATTCCACACTACCTGCTGTAACCGTCCACCATCTCCCATTACTATACCAATATTAGGTAATACGTTGGTTTGAATTTGAATAGCTTTGGCTTCTGCGGCTAATCGAACTGTTTCTAGTGCTGCTATTATAACGGTACTTAAATCAACGGGAACCACGGTTAAAGTTAGTTTGCCACGCAAAATCCGAGAGATGTCAAGCAAATCATCTATTAGTTGCACTTGTAGCTTGGCGTTGCGCTCAATAGTCGCTAGTGCGGTTTTCGTTTTTGGTGCATCTAGTTTTCCTTGCTGTAACAATTTTGACCAACCAAGAATTGGATTAAGGGGTGTTCTCAATTCATGCGACAGCACGGCTAAAAATTCGTCTTTTATCTGGTTAGCGCGGTCTGCTGCTTCTCTTGCAGCTTGTTCACGGGCAAGAAATTGTTCTCGTACTACCTCAATACGTTTTTGCTCGGTAATATTAAGTACAGTACCAATAAAGCGTTGCGGATTGCCAGCATAATCAAAATAAACCTGTCCTTTTGCCGCAACCCACCGTTCGACTTTATCTTGAATTCCAATTATGCGATATTCTACGTCATATTTGCCTTCGCTTGCTGGGTTCAAAGCTATTTGCACTAATTGTTGTATTCGTTCAAGCTCTGTTGGATGCATTCCTGCAAAAAAGACCTCAATGCTGTTTGAACTGGATGGTGGTAAGCCAAAAATAGTTTTGTAACCCTCATCTAAAATCAATTCATTGGTGATGAGATTCCAGTCCCAGGTACCTAATTGGGCAGCTTCTATCGCCATGCGGAAACGGTTTTCACTGTCACGTAACGCTACTTCGGCGCGGGCACGCTCGACTGCTGCCCAAGTGCGCTCGGCAACTTCTTCGGCTAGGAACACCTCGTCTGGTGTCCAAGCTCGCGATCTAGATGTGTGAACTGCCAACCCTGCTACAAACTCGCCTTCTTTTACCAGTGGTACCCCAATATAGGCGCCTATTTCGATTGCTTTGTAGGCTTCACGCTCTTGTGGGGAAAGGTTAGCATCGGCTTGCACATCTGACGAAAACACAGCGTGACCAGTGCGGTACGCTGCAAGTAATTTTAAACCAAACGAATCAATTGGGTAGTTGCCAGCGATTGCTGAGGCAGCGTTAACATAATCACGCTCAACGACGTAATCGGCGCCACGAACCTCAAAGTACGCGACACGATTGGCACCGAGATATTCGCCAAGCACACGGCTGGCTGTAGCTTGAATCTCTACTGGGTCGGCAAGCGGTCGGAGTGCATCGGCGAGAGAAATGCGGAAAACATTCAATTCGGCAATTTTACGCGAAATTTCTTCAGCCTGTTTTTGATTGGTAACATTGTTAAAATAAACGGTGATACCATTTGAAGCTGGGTAAGTGCGAACCTCGTACCAACGACCATCATCTGGATAAAATGCTGTCAGTGACGCAGGCACCCTGTCTCGCATGGCGCTCCAGTAAACCTGCGCCAACTCATTGCTACTTAGACCTGGATATTCTTCCCAGAAATTTTTACCTATTAAATCCTCTGGAGTTACATCGAGCAGTTCCCCAGCAGAGCGATTGACGTAGGTAAACCGCCAGTTTTCATCCAGGGCAAAGAAGGCTTCTGCAATACTTGAAAGAATACTCCGAGTCTGCTCCTCACTAGAGCGCAAAGCTTGTTCTATCTGTCTGCGAGCAGAAATGTCACGATAAAATATACCTAAACCATCTTCATACGGGTAGGCATGAACTTCTAACCATACGTCATGGTCAGGTGGTTCATAGTAGTGCTGCTCAAAATGAACGGGAACCTGTTGTGCTAGGGCATGGCGGTATTGTTGCTCGGAGATTGAACTCACTGCGGCAGGCCATCCCTCCCAAAGAGTTTTGCCCAACACATAGCAGCGAAGTTTATTGTTAATTCGTTCGGCAGTAGCATTTTGATAAGTAATTCGCCAATCAAAATCAACAGCAATAAACGCCTCGCTCATGCTTTCTAATAGCTGATTAATGCGTCGAAATGCAGCTTCAGTTTTTTGTTGAGCTTCTTGCCGCAACTGTGATAGTTTCAATGTTGCCTCAACTCGTGCCAGCAGTTCGCGCCCCGAAAAGGGTTTAATTAAATAGTCATCGGCGCCTGCTGTTAGTCCTTCAATACGGGTTTCTTCGCCTGCCCGTGCCGATAGTAAAATGATTGGAATTGCCTGAGTTTGAGGATTAGACCGTAGCGCGCGCAGCAATTCAAACCCATTTATTCCCGGCATCATTACATCAGTTAACACTAAGTCTGGAGAATCATTCTTAATAGCAGCCAAAGCAGCAACGCCATCTGCAACAGCCTCAACGGTATAAGACCCCTTCAAAAGCCGTTGAATGTAATCACGCATATCTGCGTTGTCATCAGCAAGTAAAATCTTGGCAGTGGGAGCGTGTCGAGTGCGGTCTTCTATCTCTGCACTCAGCATATTTAACTCAGTACTTTCGCCTAGAAACCAGCGCTGCGCTTCTTCGACATAAGGTATCGCCCCTAACTTTGTTGATGCTAAGGTAGGAGTGGTATTGTTAACATATTCTGGGGGTTTTGAGGCGCCTGTAGTAGGAATGGTAACGGTAAAGCAACTACCCTGTCCGAAAGTGCTGGTGACATTGATGGCGCCTCCATGTAGTTTAACAAGTTCTTGGACTAGCGATAGCCCAATGCCAGAACCTTCAAAACTGCGACCTTGTGAGTTTTCAACACGATAAAATCGCTCAAATAAATGTGGTAATTCGGAATGTCTAATCCCAACTCCAGTATCTATAACTAATAACTTAACTTGATTACCGAACGATTGCAATCGAACTGTAATACTTCCTGCTAATGTAAACTTAAAGGCATTTGATAATAAATTAAGAACAATTTTTTCCCACATTTCGCTATCAACATAAACCGAAGAGGGCAAGGGTGGACAGTCAACTATTAGTGAGATTCCTGCCCGCTCAATTAGTGACCTAAACGTACTAGCAAGTTCCGCTGTATAAGTTGCTAAATCTATAGGTTCATAAACTGCCTCCACTCGGCCTGCTTCAATGCGTGAAAAATCAAGTAAACTATTTACAAGTTTGAGTAACCGTATTCCATTGCGCTGCACCAATTGAAGTTGTTCTAGCTCTTGATCTGGAATTGTTCCATCTAAATTAGTAATTGTGTCTTCTAAAGGCGCCAGCATGAGAGTAAGCGGTGTGCGGAATTCATGCGATACATTACTAAAAAATGCGGTTTTGGCGCGGTCAAGTTCTGCCAATGCTTCGGCACGTTGACGCTCGGCTTCATAAGCTTGGGCATTTGTGAGCGCGGTGGCAATTTGTCCTGCAACCAAATCAAAAAAGCCTTTATAATCATCATCAAATTCTCGTCGTGGGCTAATCCCCGCAATCAAAAATCCGGTAATTTGAGATTGTTCACCTGTCGTGAGTGGCAACACAGCAGCCATTCGAGAAGATTCAGACCAAACTCCCCCGCAATTGGCGCTTTCTTTTGATTCTACCTGCTCAATCAACCGACTTTCACCCGTTGCCAAAACAGAAGCAAGCTCCCAATGTCCATTTACTTCGTCTGCCTGTATATCAATTTCTATTGGGCTAGCTGAAGAAGGCACCAATCCAGTTGTGCTAACCAATCGCGCTTTGGTTAGCGTCTCATCTAATAAATATAATAATGCAAAGGACACATCATGAGGGTTGTTTGCTAAGGCTTGTACCGAAATCTCACAAACATCTTTAACTGTTTTCGCTGTAATTATTTGAGCCGCTAATGAGCGTAGTGTTTGCAACCGTCTGTCGCTTAAAACGCGCCTCGTTTCCTCAGTACAGGCACAAAATACACCCCCAATTCCACCATCATCATTTGGAACAGGACTATAAGAAAACGTAAAATAAGTTTCTTCAGTGTAGCCGTTACGCTCCATAATTAAAAGTACCGCTTCGTTCCAAGAAGCTTCTCCAGAGCGTAAAACCGCTTCGGCTTGCGGACCCAACGTATCCCAAATTTCTGCCCACACCTGAGATGCTGGTTGACCCAAAGCCCAAGGATGGCGTTGACCTAAAACTGGAATGTAGTCGTCATTATAAAAGTTGGTGAGTGTTTCTCCCCACCAAACAAACATAGGATAACGCGACCCTAGCATGATGCGAATAGAAGTCTTTAAGCTTTGCGCCCACTGCTCAGGTATACCCAAAGGTGTTTGCGACCAGTCAAGCGAGCGCATTAACCCTGCCATCTCAGAGTTACCATCAAAAAGCTTTTCAGACATAATTACACTAAAATCGTTGTTTTTTCAAGATTAGTCATCTTTACATTCCTAGAAAAATTATTCTAATGCCACTTAAACGTATATTCCAGAAAATAAATTATTATTACTATATCAAAGAAATCAAAGAAAGACAGCATCTATCCAAAGACTTATTTACATTTTTAATCATGTCTGATAATGATTTAAAAATTTACTATGCTTGGGTTTGCTCGCTAACTTCGTAGATGTAGTATTTATCCTTTATAAGATTATAGTTTCTTTAATCCATACGTAACGCCATGACTTTAAACCTTTGCCGTACCCCTGTTTACGAATATGGTACGGCGCCGATGTGGTTGTATTGTGCGCTTATCTTTGTCTGGGGAAGCTTCACTGTCGATGATTGAGGAGAATGTTTCTGTAAGGCGCCTGTTGTTGCCACAACACTTAATTTTTCTGTATCCCAACTGGTTTAACTTCTTTTCTGCTATCGCTTGATAATATATGTATAGTACTATGTTAGGACGGGGCATTCTTAAAGCCCATCCCACAAGATTAATAAAATTAAAAACAAGCTAAAACGATTAATTAACTCTTTGCTCGATACACCAGATAATTCCAGCAACAAGCGAGTATATTCCTCAGTGGGTAGCGCTAATAGTGATGGAATAATTTTAATAAAAGAGCGTGTCAAACGCGCCGAAACGAGCTTTGAGTAAATTTTCCACTTTTTACATCTTCATCAATATTTTGTCATGTCTGCCCCTGTATGCTTTGAAGTATAGTGTTTGAAGTCAAAAGTAGGCACCTGTATTAACTTGCACCTTTCGCTGGTACTAGATATTTTTCATACTTTTTTGGATTACACTTAGCATTATTGTACTAACATATATTGTGTCAACCAGCATTTTTCTGTCTTTATAGAAAATTTATAATATCCATAACTGATTACGATTATGTTAGGTCAATTACTAGGCGGACGTTACAAAATCGTCCAAAATTTGGGCACTGGTAGCTTTGGTCACACTTACATTGCTGTAGACCTCAAACTTTTTGACGCAAAATGTGTTGTTAAGCAACTTAAACCGCTGGCATGTGACCTTAAGACTTTAAAGATAGCCAAACGTCTATTTGACTCGGAAGCAGAACTATTACATCGCTTGGGAACTCACGATCAAATTCCTCACCTGCAAGCTCACTTTCAAGAAAATCAGGAATTTTATTTAGTTCAGCAATTGATTGATGGTCATCCTTTGAGTTCGGAACTAGCTCCTCAACAGCGGTTGAGTGAAGCTTATGTTATTGACTTGTTGCAAGGTATTTTAGAACCATTAGTGTTCGTCCACCAACATAATGTCGTTCATCGCGACCTCAAACCCAGCAATATAATCCGGCGCCTTAGCGATGGCAAGATTGTTTTAATTGACTTTGGGGCAATTAAGCAAATAGGCACTGGCTATTTGAGTACACAGGAAACAACGCATGTTACTGTAATTGTAGGTACTCCTGGCTATATGCCTAGCGAACAGGCTTCAGGTAGTCCAAAGCTGAGTAGCGATATTTATGCTGTGGGCATGATTGGAATTCAAGCCTTAACAGGGTTAAAGCCACAGCAACTGCAAAAAGACGAACATACTGCTGAAATTCTCTGGCGCCATTTGGTACAAGTAAGTCCTGAGTTGGCAGATGTTTTAGACAAAATGACCCGATATGATTTTCGGGAGCGATACCACTCAGCTATTGAGGCACTACAAGTGGTGCAGCAGTTGGCTTTTTCAAAATCACAAAATATACCTATAAATATTACTGATTACCCAAGCCACCAGCAAGCTACACAGCAACAAATTCTAGAACCGACACTACAGCAGCTTGAAACACTCGATTCTTCTTTGCCATCTAAAAAAAACTCTATCGTGTTGTTCGGGTTAAGTCTTGGTGCTATCACTAGTGTAGTAGTAGCAGGTTTAATCTATATATTTTTTAATTCCATAATATTCCTTATTGACCAACAAACTCAATCGCCCTCTCAAAATGCCTTACCCCGAACTAACATGCCGACTCCAAGAATTTTACTAAAACACCTAACGTTATAAAATATACCATTAGTGGTATTTTAATTAATAATATATAATATTATTATTTTATCTATCCTAATGTTAGATCTTTTTGTCCTAGTACCACTTCATAATTCGGGCAATAAATTCACTAATAATATGACTATAAACCAAAAAAAACCTTTAGTTAACGCAGAAATCGGACTTTTTCTTAGAGGTCTAATTATTGGCAAAGTATTGACAATTTTGGTTATTGGTGGACTGTTCTGGTGGCTGCTGAGACCACGCTTGACTAGCACCAATGTTGATTCTTCAAGAGGTCAAACCTTAAACACTGCCATTGATGCGACATCTACTTTTAAGACAATTGGCTCTGTTCCACCCGGCTCATTCAACTATGGTGGCAGTACAGCTTGGGCGCCTATTCGTCAATTGGTAGATTCTCAAATTCAAAATGCCCGTCCCGAACTACAGTTGCGCTATGTAGACCCAAATAACGGTAGTGCTAGCTCTAACTCAGGTATTCGCATGTTGCTTGATGGGCAATTAGACTTCGCTCACTCAGCCCGTCCATTCACAGCAGACGAATATGCCATCGCTAATTCTCGTGGTTTTACATTATCGCAACATCAGATTGGGACTGATGGAATAGCGGTTGTCGTCAACCCTTCACTCAACGTACCAGGGTTAACTACTGAGCAGTTGCAACAGATTTATCGAGGGCAAATTACTAACTGGAAACAAGTAGGTGGATCAAACTTACCCATTACACCTTTCTCGCAGCGCCCAGAAGACGCAGATGCAGTAATTTTCAACTCTGACGCCCTTAACTCCAACGTGCAGTATGTTAACTCCACTACAGAAGCACTGCGCCAAGTTAGCAAAACTCCTGGTAGTATATATTACGCTTCTGCTCGTGCAGTAGTACCTCAATGCACTGTAAAACCTTTACCATTAGGTCGCACAAACACCGAACTAATACCTCCTTACCAAGAACCATTAATATCCCCTAATCAATGCCCAAATCAGCGTAATCAGGTCAATATCAAAGCCATCAAAAATGGTAGCTATCCAATAACTAATAAATTGTTCGTAATTATTAAACAAAACAAAGGTAGAGAACAGCAAGCAGGTGAAGTCTATACCCAACTATTACTTACCGACCAAGGGCAAGGCGCCATAGAGCAAGCTGGCTTCGCAGCAGTTCGACCGTAGGGTGCGTGACGCTACGAGTCTTATCGCTACGTTGAAATATTTTCGTAGCGTCACGCACCTTACAGAAAGTTTATCTTAAGGCTTATTAAATTATCGAAAAAATCGTGATTGTCGTTATTATTGCTCATATATCTTACAAATATTGATGATGCGTAACGCTACAAGATTATTTTTTTAGCTAACTGCCAAACGAAGTAGTCCCATCTGACTCTTTTATCCTTGCCAACGAGCAAGCTAAATAATGGCACCAAAATAAGATTGTGGCGCCCTGTTGACTAACTTCGTAGGTTTAATTTGATAGTACTATTATCTAATGGGTGTTATATTGCCCAATTATGCAACGCCGAAAGAAATTCTTTTTGTCTGACAACCAAAAAATAAAAAATACCTTGATTTTTTGATACTCAAGTATTCACTTGTATAATTTTTAATCAAATTTCAGTATTAT
>NZ_MRCD01000073.1 GCF_001904745.1 Calothrix sp. HK-06 | reverse complement strand
AGCTTTTTTGGCGCCGCGACCGCGAAGCGGTCGCGTGCTTTAGTCTAAAGTCCAGTTATGAGGTATTACCAGGAAAGGATATCAGGTTGGCATTTCCTGAATTGAAAGGAATAGAAAGCACTTTAATTAATATACTTCAAGGGCGCCAAAAAAGTTTTGAGCTTACGGGTATTGCTCGGTCGAGTGAACCTAGTTTGTCTCTATACCTTGATTTGTATGTTACAAGTTATGAAGATTTTTTAATAGTTTTACTAGAAGATGCTACTAAAAGAATGGTTTTGGAGCAAAGATTATTACAAGAAAATCATAAAAAAAATATTTTATTAAATTCGTTGATTTCTTACCAAAATTACCTTAACCAAATTATTACATCAATGAAAGATGTTTTGTTTGTGACGACAGAATTCGGTAAAATAATTACGGTAAATCAAGCTGCTATTGAACTATTTGAATATAATCAAGAACAATTAATAAATCAATCAATATCGATAATTACTAATGATAATAATTTTTTGTTACACCTTGAAAAAACAAACTTTTCATTACATCAAGAATGTTTAAAAGATCAGCCATTTATTTGTCAGACTAAAACTGGAAAAAGCCTAATTGTTGCTTTTTCTAGCTCTTTAGCTGCAACAGAGCCAAAAGGTTCACATTATGTTGTTTATACTGGTAGAGATATAACAGAACGCGAAATTGCTTTAACTGCGTTATCTGAAAGTGAAGAACGCTTTCAAACTTTTATGAACAATAGCCCGACTGTTGCTTTTATGAAAGACTATCAGGGACGATACATTTATGTTAATCAGACGTTCGAGCATACATTTAATGTTAAATTCAATGATTTGCACTTAAAAACAGATTTTGATTGGTTGCCCCAAGATATCGCAAACCAAGTTTATCAAAACGACCTTAACGTACTTTCTACAGGTGAAAGTATACAGGTAATTGAAGATGTTCCTACACTAGATAAATATCCTCATTATTGGTTAGTTTCAAAGTTTCCATTTAAAGACAGTCGCGGACAGCAATTAGTTGGAGGTATGGCAGTTAATATTACCGAGCAAAAGCTTCTTGAACAGCAGTTATTTGAAGAAAAAGAACTCGCTCAGGTGACGCTAAAATGTATTGGAGATGCTGTGATTACAACTGATGCATCTGGACGAATAAAGTATCTTAACCCAGTGGCAGAAAAACTTACTGGTTGGAGTAAAGCAGATGCATTATCTAAACCAGTCGCAGAAATATTTAAAATTATTAGCGAAATTACCCGTGAACCATTAAATGTTGTCGAAGAAGTTTTACGCTCTGGTTGTAGTGTTAGTCTTAACCAAGAATATCTTTTAATTGCGCGTGATGGTCGCGAAGTTGCTATTGATGACTCAGTGGCGCCTATTCATGCTAAAAATGGTAGAATTATTGGTGCGGTGATAGTATTTCAAGACGTTAGCCACAAACGTAATATAGCACGCCAATTATCTTGGCAAGCAACTCACGATGCTCTAACAGGACTAGTTAATCGAAAAGAATTTGAAAATCGTCTGTTTGAAACTTTGAGTAGCAATAAAGAAAATCAACAACACACACTCTGCTATTTAGATTTAGATAGATTTAAAGTAGTAAACGATACCTGTGGACATATGGCAGGTGATGAACTATTACAACAAGTTGCTGTATTATTTCAAAGTTTTATACGCTGCTCTGATACTTTAGCACGCTTGGGGGGAGATGAATTTGGCATATTGCTTAAAAGTTGTCGTTTGGCATCAGCATTACAAATAGCCAACACAATAGTACAGCGTATCCAAGAGTTTCGTTTTGTGTGGCAAGATAAGACTTTTAATATTGGTGTTAGCATTGGGATAGTTACGATTAATGCAGACAGCCAAAGTCTGAATAGCTTACTTAACGCTGCGGATGTCGCTTGTTACACCGCTAAAAACAAAGGACGTAACTGCGTACATGTGTATCAGACTGATAATAGCGAGGTTATCAAAGCCAAAAGTGAAATGCAATGGGTAGCCCAAATTAATCAAGCTTTAGAAAATAATAGTTTCTCTCTTTATTACCAGCCAATTGTTCCCATCACTTCAACTGACTCTAACGATAAACATTATGAAATTTTGTTACGGTTCATGGATAAAATGGGTAATGTGACGTTACCAATGGCGTTTATTCCAGCGGCTGAACGCTATAATATTATGCCAGCAATCGACCGTTGGGTAATCAGCACACTTTTTGCGAATCTAGGAAACAGCAAAAAGGAAAAATCGAATAATTGTACTACTCAAGACAGTAATCGTAGCTTTATATATGCCATCAACCTTTCTGGCGCCACCATAAATGATAATAAATTTATAGACTTTTTATGTGAGCAGCTAGCGTTGCATGAAATTCCAGCGCAAGCAATTTGCTTTGAAATTACCGAAACGGTTGTTACAGCTAACTTAGCACAAGTTGCCTCAAAAGTGCGTGCTATCAAAGAACTTGGTTTTCGCTTTGCCTTAGATAATTTTGGCAGCAGCATGTCATCGTGGGGTTATCTTAAAAATTTATCAATAGATTATCTTAAAATCAATGGAACTTTGATAAAAAATATCGTAGAGGAAAAAATTGATACAGCAATGCTAAAAGCTATCAATGAAATTGCTCATTTGATGGGCATTAAAACGATTGCAGAGTATGTAGAAAATCAAGAAATATTTGAAATAATCAAGACAATAGGTGTAGATTATGCTCAAGGTTACGGTATTTCTAAGCCATGTCCTTTAAAAATCTGGTAATGGTTTGTTTTCCCACGTATTGCTGACTAGGTAATATTTGCGTGCGAGAAGTTCATTTGCAGCATTTAAAGACCTTGCTTTTTTTTGTAATCTACGGAAATATTGTGATTGCAAAAAGCTATATGCATTTACAAGTAGCGTAACTGCAAAGCCAAACAGCCCATGATGAATTACCACAACAATATTCATAAACAACCCGATAACTATAAAGAATAATAGAAAGTATACCATATACATTTGGCGCCTGACTAAAGATTTAAATTCTTCTAAGACATACTCATCGGCAATACTTTTGTGTCTTTTAAGAAAAGCTTTAATTTCTTTACCTGCTATTAATCCAGCAAAAATACTACAAAAATTTACCACGACAAATATTAAAAGCCACATAATTCTTTTTTAGATTCTAACTAATCAGCTTATACTCGATTACAATCAATCGTCATCAGAGAAAATATGTAAATACTATAGCGAAATCTTCAATAAAGCTTTGGTATCGGTAAACATATTTGAAGAAAAATAAACTAGAAACCCGGTTTTTTTATAGAAACCGGGTTTCTTTATTGTTAAAACATTGTTATTGACAAACAATATAATTTAAGCAAAAAAGCCGAAAAAAGGTTTGAAAGTTCTCAAGTAACACTTTTAATTGTAAATAGATAATAAAAAGGGTGATGAACACTGTTGACAATCCTCATCTATGTTTAATTCGACAAAATCCACAGAGCTTTCTACTGGTACTGGTGCTTCGATATATACAAGTAATGCGAACAGTTTTGATCAAACTTTATACTCAAATGATGTTTCAAGCTTAAAGGGGTCATCGCAGTCAGTTGAATCTCAAGGCTTGAATCCTAATCCCAACTTAATTTTTAGTAGTGCAGCTGTTAACACTGACTTTAACGGTGATGGTAAGACTGATAAAATTTGGCGAAACTCACAAACAGGTGAAGTTGCCGTTTGGTTGATGGATGGCGCCACTCCTGCTGGTGCTGCTCTACCATCGCGCGGTGCTGAATGGGATTACAAAATTGCAGACCTCAACGGTGATGGTAAAACTGATTTGATATGGCGTAATAAGAATACCGGAGCCAACGAAGCTTGGGTAATGGATGGTGGAAATATAGTTGCTGATACTATGTTGCCCACTACAGATAGCAATTGGGATTTTACCGTTGGAGATACAAACGGAGACCGTAAGAGTGATTTAATTTGGCATAACAAGAGTACAGGTGAAAATGCTGCATGGGTAATGGATGGTACAAATGTTGCTTCTGCTGCAATGCTACCAACTACTGATGCTAACTGGACTTCTACTATTGTAAGTGTTGATGGTACAGGCAAAACTGATCTACTTTGGCATAATTCTGCAACAGGTGAAAATTCTTTGTGGAGTATGAATGGTACTCAGCTTGCGAATGGAACTGCGCTAGCTAATTTCGGCGCCGATTCAGATTGGCAAATTTCTGCAACTGACTTCAACGGTGACATGAGAACTGATATTTTCTGGCACAATAGCAAAACAGGTGAAAACAAAACCTGGTTGATGAGTGGTACTAATGCTACAGCCGCAGATTTACCAACACAAGGCGCCGGTTCTAATTGGAAGTACTCGTTTGGTGATGTAAATGGTGATGGAAACCTTGACGTATTATGGCGTGATCAATCTACTGGTCAAAATGTCGGTTGGACTATGAATGGCGCCACTGCAACCGCAACAGCTTTACCATCAATGGGTTCTGAGTGGACATCTAGCTTGGGTGACTTTAATGGTGACGGCAAAACCGAACTGTTCTGGAGCAATAGTCAAACTGGCGAAAATATGATTTGGTCTGGAGATGGTACCAGCACCGCAGTTAATACTACTCCTGTTGGTTGGTACACCGCGTAAGAGAATGTTTTAACAGTCGCGCTGCATTGTTATTAGTCGCGTAGCATTGTCATTCTGAGCGCAGCGAAGAATCTAAGGTCTTAATGTATAAACCAGATGCTTCACTACGTTCAGCATGACATGATTTTTCTAAATTGGGATGCTTCCGTTATTACCTTTACTCACATACTATGAATCCTTCTAGTTTATCTGTTGCTTCTCCTATTTCTGAGAATACTTACTCTACAAATAATTCTTTTTTCACAAATAATAATTTTGATATTAATCAATCTAATTATTCGAGTCATTCTATACGTTCTTCAAGCTTTCAACCCTCTCTTTCTAATGATGTTTCTAGTCAGGCATATAATATACCAATAACTAATCCAAATCCGAACTCTATTTTTAGCAGCGCAGCTACACACGCTGATTTTAGTGGTAACGGTAAAACTGATTTACTATGGCGTGATGCTAAAACAGGTGATACTGCAATTTGGTTAATGGATGGTAGTAATATTACGGATGCGAAGTTTTTGCCGAAAATGAGTGCAGACTGGCAATATAAACTGGGTGATTTTAATCGTGATGGAAAAAGTGATATTTTTTGGCGCAATAGTACAACAGGTGAAAATGTATTGTGGATGATGGATGGTAATAATGTCGTAAGTACCACTCAATTACAAACTATTGACCCTGGTTGGAAGTTAGATATTGCTGACTTTAACGGTGATGGTAAGAGCGATGTTTTTTGGCACAATACAAATACTGGTGAAAATGCTACTTGGTTAATGGATAATACTACGGTAACAACCGCAGCATATCTAGATAAAACAGATTTGTCTTGGACTCCTACTATAGTTGACTTTAGTGGGGATGGCAAGAGTGATATTTTTTGGCGAAATAGTGCCACAACCGACACAGCGGTATGGATAATGGATGGTACTAATTATTCTGGCTCATTCTTACAAAAAATGGATTCATTTTGGGATTCTACAGTCGGCGATTTTAATGGTGATGGTAGAAGTGATGTATTGTGGCATAACAAAACTACAGGTGATACATCTGTTTGGATGATGAATGGAACTTTTCTGTTTAGTAGTAGTTTAAATAATATGGGCGCCGACTGGACAGATAGTATTGGTGATTTTAATGGTGATGGAAAAACAGATGTATTTTGGCACAATAGCAAAACTGGTGAGAATACAGCTTGGTTAATGGACGGTTCATCAATTGCAACATCTGCATTTTTACCGCAAACTGACCCATCACTACAATATATGATTGGTGATTATGATGGTAATGGAAAAACAGATATTTTCTGGCGTAACGCTACTACTGGTGATAATTCGATTTGGTTTATGAATGGTACAACTGCTTCAGGAAGTACAGTAACGAATGTCCCTGCTGAATGGACTATCCAAACAAAAATATCATAAAATTTTGGACAATCGTAGCACAGGCCGGAAAGCCTGTGCAGTGATGTACTTTTATTACCAAATTTTATGACACAGACTACTAGTCACAAATTTTTGCTAGAAACTGGTCACAATTAATGCCAATAAAGTCTGAAAAAGCTGATTTTACTTTAATCATTACGACCTTACATTTTGATGTAAACATGATTATTTTTGTGAATCAAAGAATTTATAAATAAAAAAATAACTAGATAATTCTTTAGAAAGATGATTATATACAGTTATGTTTTTAACCTTGTAACTGAAGCATAAGAAAATATTGCTCACAAAACTATCAATTAAATTAACGATATAAATCACCTTTTTACTTAAGGAGTTAAAGAATCATGGTTGAAGGTAGGCAGGAGTTTGACTCTCAAAACGAGAATGCAAATCGCATCATAGACAATCAGCCTGATGCTGAACAAAGAAGCACCAACATAAATACTGATGCCGAATATAACAACCGGATAAATTATGGTCAGTCTGAGCAACCTTATAGTAGTTCAGTAAACCCAAAAATGGATGCTGAAATACCTCAATCAAATCCTTATCCATCCGAAAAACGCAAAAATAATGTATTAAATAGAGCATTAATAGGTGGACTTGCCCTAGGTGCATTAGGTTCGTTAGCTGCTGTTTTGGCACGAAGAAAACGTGTTCAGGGTTTTAACCACACTGCCTCCTGTCAAGAAAACGGCGCCAAAACTGTAGATGAAGGTGTGAAACACACAAATCAAGGTGTAGGAGATGCAGTTATAGGTATTGAAGAAGGCAGCATGTCAGTAGTAACAGGTACTTCTGATACATCTAAGTACACCGTGCATTCTTCCAACCCATCACAAAATCCAGATATTCAATATCAAGAGCGCTCCAATGCTCTTAATCAGCGATTTAGTAGTGAGCAAACCAAGGAATCCAAAAATACTAGTACGCAGGTGATTTATATTTCACCTTCCAGTACTCGAACTAAAGTGAATTCTTTGGAAGATTAATTACATTTGTTGTAAAGACTTTGTAGAGACACAACGTTTTATGGTGTCTCTACATTTGTGTATAAATTCAAATATATTAAATAAATCTCTATCTGGTGAGAGATAAAGCTGAATAAGTAAACCTGCTCAAATAATACCTAGAGACCAAAAAATAAATTATTTAACTCTAAATGGATTTACAAGCTCTTTTTGAAAGTCATATTATTGTTGTTTTTGAGAAAAAATTGGTGCATGACGCTTTTTACAGCATATTTCTTTTTGATGAAGTAGAATGGGACGGGGCAAGAGAAAGCCCATCCCACAAGAATGTCAGCTTATAAGTTTGTACCAGAGGAACTTGCGTACATTATCTGCTACCTAGCATTTCTGCTTTTAGAGAGCGAATTTCACCTGCTAATTCTTTTCGTGTTTCAACCTTGAGTAAGTAGCGATTAGTAAACCAAGCTGTGTAACCAATACCTATCAACTCGAACAATGGCGCCACAAGGGGAATATCATTGAATGCACCAAGGACTGCAAAGAAGACTTTAAGTGCGACTATGGCGAGAAAAACTGCACCAATTGCTATAATAGGCAGTTTGTATTGTTGGTAAAATGCACTGATATATTGTGGTAGTGTCGCGAAAAAATTAGATGCTTTGTTACCTGCTACCTGCAATTGATAATCTGCTTCATTTGCAGTAGACTTGATTTTAGACTCTACTTTTTCAATGGCTTGGGCACCACTAGAATCCATGTTATTAACATACTCTTGAGTCGAATTCATATATTCTTGTTGTTGCACTTGGGTTTCCATACTATTCCTTCCTGTGTACTGAGTGTTATTAAGTATTACTTGAATAATTACGCGGTAAAAAAGTTTACCGAGTTATTGAATTTGATGATTCTTTATACTTAACTATTTTTTTCGTGACTTGACATCGACCGTTTGTTATAAACTTGTTTTCTACCAAAAGCTATACTAATTTATTTCCATTTTAACTACTTTTTTATTAAAAAAATATTTATTTGATTATAAATATGATTAGTTAGGCTAGAAACTAGTCACACTATTTTCTTTCATATTTGTTGAATACATGAGAATTTTTAAAAATGCCCTTACATTATTTAAACAAAATATATTGAGATCCTTTCTTAGACGTTAAAGTCATCTTCCAATAGGATGAAAATATCTTCTTTATAAAGATAGATTCAAAACTATAGACTTCTGAGTAAGCTATGTCACATCAAATTAATGGTGGATATTGTCACTTTTGCTAAATATTCTCACTGCAGGTTGGTTGCTTCCTACGTAGATTAACTGTCAATCTGATTTAAGTAGTATTAAAATTAGCTCGATAGAGAGATGGATTGTGACGTTAACTAGTTTATTCTAATATCAAGTTCAGTACGGAAGGTATTCTTGTTGTAGTGATGCAATAAAGATAAAGCTACAAACAGAATATATTAATCTGCATATTATTGTAAAGTTTTGTTGTGAAATCTTGAAATAAAAAAGGAAGTAAATAATCAATGGCATATGTAAATAGGACAACAGATAATATAGGTACCGAGCCTATTATTACCACCCCAGTAGCTGATTATCATGACCGTGTTCGTTGGGGTCCAATCATTTCTGGATTACTAGTTGCACTTGCTACTCAGTTAGTATTGAGCGCATTATTTGGTGCAATTGGCGCCGGAACTGTAGAAGCTTCTGGAAGACCTAGAACAATTTCATCTGACGTTGCAGGGAATGTAGGAATTTGGTCAACCATTGGTTTATTAATTTCTCTATTTACAGGTGGTTGGGTAACAGCGCGTGCTTGTGGGCCCATGAGTCGTAATACTGCTCTGCTCAACGGTGCAATACTCTGGGCAACAACATTAGCATTTAGTTCTTGGTTATTAGCTAGTGGTGTATCTGGTGCTTTTGGTGTTGCCGCTTCTAACGCCGGAGAAGTAATAAATCAAGTACAGCAACAAGGTGTTAACTTACCGCAAAATACGCCTAACGTATCTGCTCAACAAGCTCGTGAAGCAGCATCTAGTGTACGTCAAGGGTTATGGTGGTTTGTACTAGGTTCTTTACTAAGTTTACTTGCTTCTATGATTGGCGCCGTTGTTGGAACTCGCAGTCGTCGCACTGTCAGACCCGAAGCGTATAGATAGATCGATAGATTTAGCAAATTTTAGGTTTCGGAAACATATACCCCAACATTGTAGAGACGTTACATGTAACGTCTCTACATGTATTATTATTTACCTGTAGTACTCCACTGCTTACTTACTTGTCACCTTTATTACTCTCCGCAGCTTGCCTTAGTGCTAAAAAAGCTTCCTTTAAAGCCTGACTGACAGCGCTTTCTGGTTCTGAAAGCACAAATTCTTGATAAGCTTCTAAAAAATTCATTCGTATCCAGTGAAAAAGATGTAGAAAATAACGTAAAAAATTAATCCAGTCAAGAACAATCACTTCTATTCCACCAGTTTGTTCATAAATTGAAGCAGTATATTCTTGGACAGTAGGCTCAATAATATCTGTGGTAATAAAAATATAATTGTTGATAATATGAGTAGAATTGCTAATCTTTTGTAACGCACGATTTATATCATCTCCCGTTACTTTTTTCATTTTCATCTCATAACAAGTTACTATATTTTCTTCAGTAAGTAATGTAATCTCAACATCTCCAAGCGCTCCTGTCTGCTCATCTGCGGCATTGTGGTTACCTAGAGACAGAATACGTCGCCCTAAATAACTAGATGCTGATTGATAGACCGCAGCAATAATCAAGACAGGTAAACGACTTGAGTTAGGACAGTTTAAATGCTGCTCGATTAATTTGACATAGCTTCTGCTGAAAGAGCAATTCCTTGTGTTAATGTATTTAAATCAGCTAGTAAACTTGTTATCTTTGCTGCCTTTCATTTCTGACAAGAAGAAGATATCTAATCGTTTTCGATAGTAAATCTTCAGCTAAGACTCGGTTTACATAAACGTCATCAAGTAATTGGAGAACGGTTTTATAAAGAATAGGCGGTCTACCAACTAAATTTAGGTCTGGTGTTAAAACAATATTTCGATTGCGTAAGGCTGGAGTCAGAAAAGCTGTAGTTGGATTACACGGAAGTTGATGTTTGTTAATAAAACTTGTGATATATGCTTCATCGTATGTTCGACCTGAATAGCAGTCATCACCACCCATTTCTGTGTAAGGTTTACGAATATCTAAACTTGGTCTGTGGATTTTTGAAGAGCAAACATGCAAGTAACAATCTTACACCTGCTCGGTTTTGAGGATTACGGCAAACAAATTCAACACATTTAGAAATTGCGTCGTTCTGAATAACTGATTGATTTAAATTATCAATAACTTTCTCAAAGGTTAAATCAAGGATAATTGCTGGGGTTGACATTCAGTTCCTAAAAGTTTTGAACTAGCTTGGTTTAAATTAGATTTAGAAATACTATTAACATCATAATTAATCCATAGTACCTCAGTTCGTAATCCCTTGGTCGAATGGCAAACTTTTTCAGGCGCCGTAATAGTTTTCCAGTCACCGTATAATTCATCCATTAAGCGACATTTATAACCAGAAACAGCCACTTTACCCTTAACATTATGTAATACTGCTGCAAGTTCTTGATGTTGCTCATCGGTCATTTCATAAGCGTATGCCTGACTATCACCCCTAGAATTATGCGGATAAGGAGGGTCACAGTAAAATAATGTTTCCTCACTGTCGTAGCGTTGAATTACTTTAATCGCTTTATCATTTTCTATTTGTACTCGTAAAAGTCGCTGCACAATTTCTGGCAAATCTTCCACACTTCCCAACCATCGAGAAACGGCGCCTGCCATTCCTGCACACGACGTTAATTTACAATGCGCCCATCTTCCTGAGCTAGCCGTTTGCGCTAAACCCGTTCTCACCTGCCTTGCCCAAATAAAAAATCGCCTTGCTCGTTCAAAGTTAGATATATCAGCAGCTATCGGAGAAATAGCAACTTCAAATTCTTCGCGCGAAAAAGGGGTTAAGCCAATTGCCTCTATTAACTTCTCTTTGTTGGAGCGTAGTATACGAAAAAAATTGGCAACTTCGCCGTCAATATCGTTATATGTTTCAACCGGAGATGGCTTGCGGTTAATTAAAACTGCTGCCGAACCACCAAATGGTTCACAGTAATGCACTGCTTCAGGCAGAAGGGGTAAAAGCCAATCTAAGTGACTAAATTTACCACCATACCATCCAAAAGCTATTAACTTGTTTTTAGCCATGTTCTGATTTTCTTGAGTACACTACTTTTTGCTCAAAAAACCTAAACATAACCAAAAACTTATGTGCATTTTTACATAAGGAAAATTGCTGATGCTCTTTAGGTGGGTGACCTGGGGCTCGAACCCAGAACCTGAGGATTAAGAGTCCTATGCTCTACCATTGAGCTAGTCACCCGTAAACACTATAGCATAAGAATTTCTTTTGTCAGGGGTAATTTCGATGCTCGCGGCTGAATTTTAAAAATTCTTAACTTTGTAGTTGTTTTCGGCGCCAAAATCTTTAATTCTATTAACAATGATTATGAAAAATTTGATTTTCGTTTAATAACACTTAACATATGTATGAGTATTTATACTTTACAATGCAAATAAGAATCATTTGTCCGCACACATAAAATAGTTTTTATTATGTAGCGTTAAGCTAAATCAGGGGGAATCACGATGAAGATTAGACACCATGTTATCTACACTTGTTTTTACGCAACCTCTATTGCCTTACTACTAACTAGTTGTAAAAGCCTTGAATCGAAAAAAGTAAATACAGATACATCTGAAAACATTGCTAGCCGTACTACGGCTACGTTAGCTACATCTTTTGCATCAAGTCAAGCTTCTGCTCAAACATTGCAACAAAATTTAATTACTATTAAACCAGAAGATGGAGCGGAAGCTGAGAAAAAGATTGATGAACTCAAAAATGCTATAAAAAACGCTGATGATATCGATAGAGAAGTTAATCAGTCTTTAAATTCTGATGTACTTAGCAAAGCATACACAGGGGAGGAGCTACAGAAAAAGCAAAAATTAGTTTCGGAGTTAAAATCTCATCAAACTTATATATATTCCAAATTGCGGAAACAAGTTTTTCATAACTTTCAAATTAGCTCAGATGGCTCTACTGCAAAGGTAGATTTAACAGAAACTTGGAGTCATAAAATATTTTCACTTGAATCAAATCAATTGCTGGCAAAGTCTCCAGGTTCTGATGTTCCACAAACTAATTACTTGCGAAAAACAAAAAGTGGGTGGTTAGTTTATAATACCGTTTTTAACGGCGCCCCTCCAGCCTTTAAAATTATAGCTAAAGCACAATGAAAAACCGGGTCATATAACAAACCCGGTTTATATAAATTTAACTACAGTACTTTCTTCAACAAAGACACCAAGTCTTCAACTTGAGGAGTTCCAATTAAATCTAATACTTCAGAAACCCGTTCATTTGGCATATGGTCATCAGGTATACCAACAACTGATTTTCCTAGGTTTTGAGCTACTTGAAACCAGAAGAACAGTCGGGAGTCAGTACTTAACGAGTCATATTCCTTACTGGAAAATGAAGTACTTTTCTCACCACCTGTAAAAAGCTCACCTAACGCTTTGGTCGGATGCTCATCGAGTACAGTTTCTCCGTCGCTTTGTTTGCCTTCAACTAACCCACGCAAAGCATCAACCTGTTGCTCTGAAGCTATTTGCTGAATTTGCTTGACTAAATTGGTAGCAGCGTCATCAGTTACATTGCTCTGGGAAACAGTCGGAGCTATCTCTGCTGCTACTTCTCCATAAAGTTGAGCTAAAACGGTTAACTTATCGTCAGCACTTAATGCGCGGAATTTTAATACAACAGTTTCTACATTTTTGACATTTGCAAAAGTCATCACAACCTCCAATTATTTGATTCTTTATTTGCTTTTGTATACGACCATTTAATAATTACTGCTTTGTAAACGTCGTACTTGCCACTAGACTAGAAAATGTAAGCTTCTAACTTCACTATTAAAAGGTAGAAATATATTTATATACCTTTAGGTAGACGCGAAGTTGGAGAAAGGTTTTCCTTTCCCCCTTCACGCTATAAAAGTCTAAATTTCTGCACCTGGCTTCGCTTCGGCGCCCATTGGTGCTACATAATCACGGAAAATGGTCATTTGTTGTTCAAATTCTTTTTGTTTGATTTGGTCAAACACTTCTTGTGCAGAACTAGAAAGTTGATAATTTTCAGGCATTGGAATAATTGTACCATTATCCATACCTTGAGCGAGCAAGTACCAGAACAATAGTTTTGTTGTATCGCTTAAAGAACCATACTCACGACTTAATTGAGTATCTGCCTTGTTTATCAAGTCTCTTTGAAGTTGTAGCTGCTCTTCATGAGATAATTCTTTAACTTGGTTAAACAGACCTTCAGCAATTGCATCTGAAGCTGTACTGGCGCCTGGAGCAGCAGGAGTTACAGAACTACCCATTTCTTTGTAAACAAACCAGAATAATGCTAGTTGGTCATCTACTTCTAAGCCGCTAAAAGCCTGTGCGACTTGATTAATCTCTTGGTTAGGGCTTTGAGTATAGGTCATGATTCCCTCCGATTGGTATTTATACTCTCATGATGTCAAGTTATCAAAACATCATTTGCGAATAACCCTACTCAAGACATATGTGGCGCCATCCAAAAGAATAACAATGTATATCAACCTTGAATAGGCTGATATACAATACTCGCGATATATTGGCAACGGATGTAACAGATGCAACGAATGAGTTGGTTACATCCCTTCGCTCTCGATAGATTTACCGAATATGAGAAATAATAATATCTGAATATTGCGGAACTTTAATAATAAATTGCTCCACATTAATATCTAATGCTGATATTTTCGACGCATCTGCGAGTACTTTTGCTCTCCCTTCTGAAGTTAAACATTGAATAAATATTGTTTTCGTTTCTGGCTCAAACTGAAAATTACATGTTCCCCAAAACGGAAACTTACATGTAATGAAATCTAACATTACCTGCATGTAACTCATATTTATCTATCCTTACTGCGTTAAATAAATAGCGCTAAACACGTACATAAATACATTTAAGACTTTAAATTCTTAGTTCAGACTCATTGTTGAATCCCATAGCCAGAGTTGCTTACGTCACTACATAAGTTAAAAAAATCACATTGATATCCTTTATACATTTCATCAGTCTAACTTAACATTTAATTTGTATTTGGCAAGGAATGTAAAGTTATGTAAAATCTGAGAAACTCTTAGAAACCGGGTTTCTTTGATTCTCATATAACTAGTTGTTATAGTGATGGATAGCACTCAATATCTTTTAAATAAATAATATTCATCACCATATGGATGAAATTGATAAGCTACTGGCTGAAATTCAGAACGAATATACACAGGCGCCTAAATCACAATCTCAATCCCAGCGTCCAAACATACGTACATTGAATAATGTTGTATCATCAGATAAACCGATTGGTCTTGATAAACTGTTGGCTGATGTCAAAGCTGATTTTGATGAGAAAGATTTAGCAGTAGAGTTACAACGACAGCAAGAGCTTGAAGCAGAGCGTATTCGTGTGTTAGAGCAGCAGCAGAAAAAGCGTGATGTTTTAAAGCAGCAAGCGCAAGTTTGGTTATCTGAGTTAGAACCGCTTTCTCCAGAGGGACTTTGGTTTGAAAGTTTTTCTCAAGGGTATCCATCTCAGTTAGATGCAGCAGTTGAATATTTAGAAGGTTTGGAAAATTGATATATATATAATGTTATTGATTTTTTTGTTGTAAATATTTTACACCCCATTCGTGCATTGCATAGAGGAGGGGTTTGAGCGTTTCTCCGAGCGGTGTTAACTCATATTCTACTTTTGGCGGAATTTGTGGGTAAACTTGGCGCTTAACAATTCCGTCGTCTTCGAGTTCGCGCAGTTGTTGAGTCAACATTTTTTGAGTTATTCCAGGTAACGCGCGCTGTAGTTCGCCAAAGCGTTTGACTGTCATTAGTTCACGAATAATCAAAACTTTCCAACGTCCTCCTATCACTTTTATCGTTGATTCGACTTCACACGTGAGTCGGGCATGGTTTTTAGAGTCGAGATGCATAGTGTTGTTGTGTGTTTACTGTTCATTCTATTTTGGCATGTGATGTTTGACATAACGTAAATCTTAGAAACCGGGTTTCTTTGTTGAAATATTGTAATTAAAATGACGATTTGTCTGCGACAATAAATGCGTGAAAACCCGGTTTCTTTAAATTAGCATCCTCCTAAAGTAATATTTGTTTTAAGAAAGACACGATTATTCCCTGCGGGACACTACGTGAACGTATCTCTACCCAAAATATTAAAATGTTTTCATAAAACTTTCATGGGGGATTTATCAAAGTTTTGAATACTTGATGATGTACGAACGTATGAGTATGTCTTGACCTGTCAAGCAAACACTGGCACTGGTGCTATTTTTTTATACATACACATTTGTTGAAAAATGTATATAAGTGATGCGTATTTATTATTGAAATTTTAATAAAACTAGAGTTTCTGCTGCGGAAGAGCGTTATCAGTAAAACCATCCCAATAAATGTTATGGCATCAAAAACTACACTGTCTGAGTCAGCAATATCTACTCCAAAGCCAACGCTTTCGACTGTTGATGCGGGTGCTTTGATAGTGGGAATGGTTGTTGGTGTAGGCATTTTCGAGACACCTGCTTTGGTAGCAGCAAACGCTGCAAATGCACAAGTTGCACTAACTGCTTGGTTGCTGGGTGGAATTATGTCTTTAGTCGGCGCCTTGTGTTATGCGGAGTTAGCAACAACATTCCCTCATGCGGGTGGAACTTATCATTATATACATCGCGCATTTGGTGACAAGCTCGCATTTCTATTTGCTTGGGCACGTATGGCAGTTGTTCAAACGGGTTCAATTGCTTTGCTAGGTTTTGTATTTGGAGATTATACTGCACAGCTTTTACCGTTGGGAGAATATTCTGCAGATATTTACGCTGTTTTGGCAGTTGTAGTGCTGACGTTCTTAAACGTTATAGGCATTAATTCAGGTAGATGGACACAAAATCTTCTGACTGCTGCGAAAGTTTTAGGTTTATTGCTTGTTATTAGTGTTGGTATTTTTTTTGCTACTGCCGAAAGAGCAAGTACGGCACCTGCTCCTAACCAAACTACTACTTTTGGATTAGCTATGGTGTTTGTATTGCTAACTTACGGTGGATGGAATGAAGCTGCATATCTCTCTGCGGAGGTACGCGGCGCACGGCGTAATATGGTAAAGGTATTATTAGGAAGTATCGCCATCATAACAGTTATCTATCTATTAATTAACCTGGCATATTTGCACGGTTTGGGTATGGTAGATATGGCAAATTCTAAGGCGCCTGCCGCTGATTTGATGCGTCGTGCCTTAGGTGAAGGCGGAGCGAAGTTTCTCAGTTTTCTAATTGCTGTTTCTGCATTGGGTGCGGCAAACGCTACTATTTTTACGGGCGCCCGCAGTAACTATGCACTTGGACAAGATTTTCGTAAATTTGCTTTCCTCGGTCGCTGGAGTAGTAAGAGTACACCTGCGAATGCTTTGTTGGTTCAAGCTGGCATCGCTCTTTTACTCATCATACTTGGCGCCATAACTCGTAACGGCTTTAAGACAATGGTGGAATATACGGCGCCAGTATTTTGGTTCTTTTTCCTTCTGTCTGGTATTGCCTTATTTGTACTGCGTCATCGTGAGCCAGAAATTGAACGTCCTTTCAAAGTACCGCTTTATCCAATTATTCCTCTACTATTTTGTGCCACCTGTGCATACTTGCTGTACTCCAGCATTAACTATACAGGTATAGGCGGTACTGTTGGTGTTTTGGTCTTGTTAACTGGAGTTCCCATATTGCTTTTAGGTAATAAGGAATAACTAACCAGAAAGAAACCGGGCTTCTTTTCAAAAATTTAATTTATCAAGCAAATTTTCCTAAGAAGCCCGGTTTCTATGCACTTTTACTATCCCCCTTATCAAAACATTATGCTCAAAACTTTACTTGCAACATTAGGTGTAAGCAGTTTACTTTTGGCTAGCTGCACACAACAAGTTGACTCAAAAAACGTAGCTCAAGCGCCTACAGCTACTGCACAAGAAGTACAGCAAACGGCGCCTGCACAACCCAGAGAACGTACTCCTGATGTGGTTTATGTACCAACACCACCAGAGGTTGTAGACAAAATGTTGTCTATGGCTAAAGTCGGAAAAAATGATATTTTGTTTGACCTTGGCAGCGGTGACGGTAGAATTCCTATTACTGCGGCAAAAAGGTTTGGCACTAGGGGAACTGGTATAGATATTGACCCTGAACGTATTAAAGAAGCTAACGCAAATGCGAAAAAAGAAGGTGTTAGCGATAAGGTTACGTTCCTTCAACAGGATTTATTTAAGAGTGATTTTAGTAAAGCTACTGTGGTGACGCTTTATTTATTACCAGAGCTTAATGTTAAATTGCGACCACAGTTGTTTAAACAGCTTAAACCAGGTACTCGTATAGTTTCTCACGCTTTTGATATGGGTGATTGGAAACCTGAGCAAACTGCTAATGTTAATGGTCGAACGGTTTATTACTGGACTATTCCTAAAGAGGTTCCTGCTAATTTACGATAAACTCTCCAACTGAGGTGTGTATTCCGTATCCTGTCCGCACTGTAAAAAGTTTAAGATTGTTAAAGGTGACTTTACATTTCTTAATTATGCAGGCAGCTACGGTATATCCTACCTCTTCTATTCCTGGCAAGTATTGGCAATGGCGAGGACATAATATTTATTATGTCCAAGCCGGAGAAAAGCGTCCGTCAAGACCAGCTTTATTATTAGTACATGGTTTCGGCGCCTCTACTGACCATTGGCGCAAAAATATTGCAGAGCTTTCGCAGAGCTTTGAGGTGTATGCTATCGATTTACTTGGTTATGGTAGGTCGGCAAAACCAAAGTTAGAGTATAGCGGTAATTTGTGGTGTGACCAACTTTATGATTTTATTACCCAGGTTATTGGTAATAAAGCTGTTCTTGCAGGTAACTCACTTGGTGGTTATGCTTCTCTATGTCTAGCTGCACAGCGTCCAGATGCAGCTGCAGGGTTAATATTACTTAATAGTGCTGGCCCATTTGGTGATACTCAGTCATCTTCAGAACCGGAAGCTATACAAAGCGAAATTCAACCGCCCAAACAACCTGATATGGTGCAAAAATTGTTTGGAGATATGGCAAAGTTAATATTCAAACAGCCATTTGCTCAATTTTTGATGTTTCAATACGCACGTCAGCGTTGGGTAATTCGACAAACTCTTGAAAAAGTATATCTCGATAAAAGTGCTATCACCGACCAATTAGTAGAAGATATATATCGTCCATCGTGTGATGAAGGCGCCTTTGATGTTTTCGCTTCGATGTTCAGCACTCCCCAAGGCGAAAAGGTTGATATCTTATTAAAACAATTAACTTGCCCATTACTTATATTATGGGGAGAAGCCGACCCTTGGATGAATGCTCGTGAACGCTCTAAACAGTTTCGTCGTTATTACCCAAATTTAACTGAGCATTTTCTAAATGCTGGTCACTGTCCTCATGACGAAATACCAGACCAAGTGAATGCACTTATTAAAGAATGGGTTTCAACAATATAATAATACAACGTCTCGCCAAGCACAGGCGGGACGCCTATGCAACTGGCAATTTTATTTGAAAAGTAGAACCATTCCCTAAAATGCTATTCACTGTTATTTCTCCCTGATGCGCTTGTACTATTTGCTTAACTATAGCTAACCCTAAACCAAACCCTCCTGAGTTTCTTGTTCTAGCTTTGTCTACACGGTAAAATCTTTCAAATATATGTGGCAAGTCTTCTAGAGGAATACCGATACCATTATCTTTGACTTCGATAATGGCGCCGTGTGGCTGTGACAGTAGTTTTAATTCTACTGTTTTATTATTGGGAGTATATTTAAAGGCGTTATCTAGCAGGTTAATAACAGCTTGTTTTAATAAATCAGCATCGGCTTTGATATATATGGGTTTTTCTGGTAATTGTACTGTTAGATTAGAATGGTTATTTTGGGATTGATATTCTAAAGCAAGTGTTTTTAAGACTTCAACAAGGTTGACATTGGGTAAGCTATCTAAATTTAAGGCGCCTTCATGGCGTGATAGAAATAGTAAGTTACTAACCAAGCTACTCATGGACTTGGCTGTTTTGATTATATTCTGTAATCTAAATTGTTGCTCGGTTTCGTCGTATGGTGGTATAAGCGCAACTTGGGCATTACTTAACATTGCGGCAATAGGTGCCCGTAGTTCATGAGAAGCGTCAGCAGTAAACCGCTGTAACTGCTCGTAAGCTCGACGAGTTGGTTGCATCGCTAGTCCTCCTAAATACCATCCTGTTATTCCAATGATGATAAAGGTAATGGGTACACCAACAGCTAAAAACAATCTATAACGATTAAGTCTTTCTTCCAGCGAAGTTAATGGAGCAGTTATTTGTATATATCCAATCAATACATATTTATTTTTGTGAACTGCCAGCGTTGCTTCTCTCAAACGCTGCTTTGTTTGACTTATATATATTGTCCGAAAACCTGGGGATACAGTTAATACACGTTCCGTTTCTTTTCCGCGATGCTCAATTAATTTGCGTTGACTATTATATAAGCGTATATCCTTAGAATCACCATTTAAGAGTACAGAGCTATCTAAATTATATTGTAGGGTGCCTCCAGAGTAACGCGCTTGATTTACAACAGCTTTAGCTTTATTGAGCAAAGTCTCATCAAATACCTTTAGTTCCTGCTCAACTCCCAAGTAATAAGCAACCCCTGCAAAGATAACAAGGATACTACCCATTGGCAGAGCAAACAAGTAAGCTAGGTTACGACGACTACGGGTAAACATAATTGATTTATTACATATATATTTTGTTTTGTGCGCCATTGGCGCACAAAACAAAATGATAATCTTTAATACTTGTTACCTTTTTAACACTGTATTTTCTAGGTAAGAGGATATGATAACGATGTTAAGTGTATTTTTATTTTTAACCCAATCATATATGTATCGTAACTTAGAAGGTTGTGGTGATGTAACAGCGGCGCCTGCGACTAATTATACATCACAGTTAATTTATGTGTTGATTGCTTGCTTTTTGGTGATTGGGTTAGGTGCATTTTTAGGCTTAGTTTTACTTTTTTTGCCATTTATATTTATTATCAAATTGGCTGACCGACAAACGGAGCAAGCCAAAATTACAAAAACTTATGAAAGCCTGATGAAAAGATATTATAACAACACGCTATTTAAGGTTCAATAGCGATTCGACATAATATCTACATTATTTTGTAGGACAGATTACAAACTGTCCTCTTATTTATTTACTTAATATTAAAATACCTATAATGTCATATAATATACAAATCACAAAAGAGAAAATCAACCATCCGTTACATCTGTTACATTCGTTGCCAATAGTTCCTTCCATATCAAATACGCTTTGCCATTTAAATGTAGTCCATCACTCGTAAACCCAGTGCCTAATTGTTGCTGTGTATCAACAAGATGAGAATGTATATCTACATATTTATAGTTATACTGTGTCGCTAACTTTTGTAACTCCCTATTCAAATCTATAACTTTTTGGTTATCTATCCAATACAAGTAGATATTATTGTTTACAGGTAAAACGCTTTGAATATATACTTGCGTGTTAAGTAGTTTTTCTTGAAACTGGTTTAAAATTTGTTTATACCCCTCTACTGTTGCTTCCACAGATTTTTTGAGCATATGTAAGTCATTAATACCAACCATCAAAAATATTTGTTTGGGATGATTTTTGATGATTGTATCTAGGCGCCTTAATATTCTCTCTGTGGTGTCACCTGATATACCACGGTTCTGAATATTCGGGTTTTCTAACAGCTCCGTCCATTCTCCTTCATCGGTTATACTGTCTCCAAGAAAAATAATTGTGTTAAGTTTTATTGGCAATTGTTCAAATTGACTCGTTTTATGTATGTAATATGGTGGGTTGTGTACATCAAATATATTAGAAGTATTTAAGTTCGAGAACTTTTGGCGCCAGTAATCTATTCCTCCGTTTTTAATGGTCAAGAAACAAGCTACTATAAATACTAGCAAGTTAAGACTAATAGAGATTAATATTATAATATTCATAAAAACTTTTGTACTCTCTGCCATATTTGCTCTAATAGGTTAGGTGATTCAATGTCAAACCATTCAATTTCTGGATATGCGTGAAACCATGTCCGTTGTCTTTTGGCAAATTGTCGGGTGTGTAGTACTGTTAACTCTTTGGCTTTTTCTAGAGAAATTTCGCCTGCTAAGTATTGTCGAATTTCTTGATAACCTAGTGTATTTAATAGTGGTAGGTCGGCGCCGTATTTAGAAGATAAATATTCAACTTCTGCAATAAACCCGTCTTCTATCATTTTTTCGGTACGCTGCGCAATACGTTGTGTTAGATATTTAGGGTCGCTATCTAAACCTATTTGTAGGATGGGGTAAGAGGGAGGGTTTTCTCCTTGTTGTTTTGATATTGGTATGCCTGTAATATAATATACTTCTAATGCTCTAAGGGTTCGTACTGGATCGTTAGGATGGATTTTTGATGCGGCAGTTGAGTCTACTTGTTGCAGCATTGCGTATAGTTGACTTTGAGTGAATGTTTCTACTAGTTGGGTTCTTAAGTTATTATTTGGCGCCACTCTTGGTATTTTCATACCCTGTACAATTGACTTTATATATAAACCTGTACCTCCTACTAAAAGAGGGGTTGCTTCTTTTAACGTTTGTATTAAGTTGTGAACTTGGTCTTGGTAGTCTGCAACTGTCATTGTGTCAAGTGGGTCGCAGATATCTATCATATAGTGGGGTACCATTGCAAGCTCTGATTGTGTGGGTTTGGCGGTACCAATATCAAACTCACGGTAAACTAAACGCGAGTCTGCACTAATAATTATAGTGTTGAATCGCGTTGCTAATTCTAACGCCAAGCCAGATTTCCCTGTCGCTGTTGCACCACATATGACTATTAATTTGAATTCGGTCATAATGCAAAATCTACGCAAACTATGGGATAATCTTTGGGAACAAAATATTCATACGCCCTGCTTACCTTACAATAATTCGTTAATCAATCCTTAAATTTTAGCTAAAATTTAATGTTCTGCTCTTTTATTCCAATTTATTACGTAGAATAGGCAATAGCTACTTATTTAATACAAATTTACTATAATAGATATAGTCAAGAGCGCTACTAGTTGATGCGACGAAAATATCAAGGCAATCGAAGAGTTAATAGAGGTGGGGTGTACCCCCTTAATAAAATCACTATCAAATTGCCCTACGGTCGTCATTAAGGCTTTTGTGCTAGAATCTTGAAGTGATTTTGACTAAATCGCTATTTAAGTGATTTTATTCCCACTCATATCGGAAAATTTTCATGACGACAGATTACGGCGCCGATCAGATACAGGTTTTGGAAGGTCTGGAACACGTCCGCAAACGACCGGGTATGTATATAGGTACAACCGGAACGCGTGGACTGCACCACTTAGTGTATGAGGTGGTGGATAATTCGATTGATGAAGCTTTGGCTGGTCATTGTACTGTTGTTGAGGTTGAGTTAAACGCCGATGGTTCGTGTCGGGTGCAAGATGACGGTCGAGGTATTCCAGTTGATACCATGACTAAAACTGGAAAATCAGCACTGGAAACTGTACTGACCGTGCTTGGTGCGGGTGGTAAGTTTGGTGGTGGTGGCTATAAGGTATCTGGAGGACTTCACGGGGTTGGTGTTTCGGTTGTTAACGCTTTATCTGAGTGGTTGGAAGCGACTGTTTGGCGTGATCAGAAAGTACACACTCAGCGCTACGAACGCGGAATTCCACAAACAGATTTAAAAATACAAGCTTTGAAAGAAGCCCGCACTGGTACTGCTATCCAGTTCAAGCCTGATGACACTATTTTCCAAACTGGTACCGAGTTTGATTATATTACCCTATCTGGGCGCCTGCGAGAGTTAGCGTATTTGAATGCGGGTGTCAAAATTACTTTTACTGACAACCGTTTGGAGTTAATAAAAAGTGAAACTCCTAAAGTCGAAGTTTACGAGTACAAAGGTGGTATTCGTGAATATGTCGCGTATATGAACGTTGATAAGCAAGCTTTACACGAAGAAATTATTTTTGTGCAAGCCGAGCGTAATAATGTTCAAGTCGAAGTCGCTTTACAATGGTGTACTGATGCTTACTCAGATAATGTCCTGGGTTTTGCTAATAACATTCGTACCGTTGATGGTGGTACACACCTTGAGGGTTTAAAAGCAGTATTAACCCGGACAATGAACAGTGTTGCCCGCAAGCGCAACAAGATTAAGGAACACGAGTCTAACCTTAGTGGTGAACACGTTCGCGAAGGTTTGACGGCTGTTATTTCTGTAAAAGTACCTGAACCTGAGTTTGAAGGACAAACTAAAACCAAACTTGGTAACACCGAAGTTCGTGGTATTGTTGAGTCTCTCGTTGGAGAAGTTCTTAGTGAGTACTTAGAATTTCATCCTGGTATTGCTGATTCAATATTAGATAAAGCTATTCAAGCCTTTAAAGCTGCTGAAGCTGCACGTCATGCACGTGAGTTAGTACGTCGCAAATCTGTACTCGAATCATCTCCTTTACCCGGTAAATTAGCTGATTGCAGCAGCCGAGATCCAGGCGAATCAGAGATATATTTGGTCGAAGGCGATTCAGCCGGCGGCTCGGCCAAGCAAGGACGTGATAGGCGTTTCCAAGCTATTTTGCCATTACGCGGTAAAATTCTTAATATTGAAAAGACTGACGACGCTAAGATTTATAAGAACAACGAAGTCCAATCGTTGATTGCTGCTCTTGGTTTAGGCGTAAAAGGTGAAGACTTCGATGTAGCACAATTACGGTATCATCGTGTAATAATAATGACTGACGCTGATGTAGATGGCGCCCACATCCGTACTCTACTACTAACTTTCTTCTACCGATACCAGCGCGCTTTAGTCGAACAAGGGCACGTATATATTGCATGTCCACCCCTATATAAAATAGAACGTGGACGCAACCACTATTACTGCTACAGCGACCGAGAGAAAAACCAAATTATCAGTCAGTTCCCAGAAAACGCTAATTACAACATTCAGCGTTTCAAAGGGTTGGGTGAAATGATGCCAGCTCAGTTATGGGAAACGACCATGAACCCCGAATCTCGCACTTTGAAACAAGTAGAAATTGAGGATGCTGCTGAAGCCGACCGTATCTTTACAATATTAATGGGCGATAGGGTACAACCACGCCGTGAATTTATTGAGACTTACGGTTCTAAACTTGATTTAATGGACTTAGATATTTAATCCAGATTTCAATCATTAATATTTAAAATGGCTAGCCTCAAAACTAGCCTTTTTTCATAAGTAATTTTAAATACAGCCAGAAACCAAGAGGCGGAGTCAGTAACAATCTGTTAGTATTTATGATGAAAGTATATTTCGTGCCTCATTTCAGGATTATATATAATGGAAGTTCTTAGAAGAGCCATTAAACCAAAAACCTATATATCGTTCCTTTACATTTACGAAACTACTTGGGGAACTGCTGGTGATATCTGTCTCGTTCGTGAAGTTGTAGCCAAAGAAAGCACCTCCAAGTTTAGAGGTCATATAATTAAACTACCGCTTACAAAGGAAATGGAGCGTAACCGCTTGGCTGGTTTGCCCATTATCAAAGTTGCAGGCCATGTTGGTGAGGGACATCCCAAAGATAAAAACTCCGAATGGGAAGTTTATGAAGGTATAGACCGAGAAATAGCCCTCACCGTCATCAAACCTTGGGGTTTTAAGCTTATTGAACCTTAATCATCCAGGCGCCTATCGATAAACAGGTGCAGGTTGAGGTATTGGTAATTTTACCGTCACTGTTGTTCCGGCGCCTACTTCACTTTCTAGTTCAATTGAACCAGCATACAGATCAACACATTTTTTAACAATAGCAAGTCCTAACCCTGTACCAGGAATATCTTTGGCATTGCTGGCACGTTGAAATAAACCAAATAGTTTTTCTTTATCTTCGCGAGGAATACCAATACCTTTGTCTTGAATTGTAAAAATAGCTTCACCATCTTGACAACGTAAAGTAAAATTAATATCGTTTTCAGGAGATGAGTACTTAACTGCGTTAGAAAGCAAGTTAATGAGAATGTGACGAATTAAATTTTCATTAACATACACATCATTATAACCACCGTAAAACTTAAATGCGATTTTGCGATGTTGTTCTGATGTTAGACAAATTTCTTCAATTAAATCACGTGAAAAATCAGATAAGTTAATTGGCTTAATATCCGCTTTAAACATTTTTAAATCAACCTCACCAATCGTTAAAACATCATTTAACAATTGATTCATTTTCTTAACATTAGCTTTAATATGTTGAAAAAACTGCTGCTTTTTCTCCAACGAAAGCCTATCACCATGCTGCTCGATGATTTGCGAAGAAGATAAAATGACTTGTAAGGGTGAGCGAAACTCATGCGACACCATCGATACAAACCGAGACTTTAGCTCATTTAGTGTACGTTCACGTTCTAAAGATGAACGAATATCTGTTTCTAAACAGCGTATCTGTTCAATTTCCATTGATAGCTTTTTATTCGCTGTATGCATATGCTGCGACAACAAGCGTGACCTCAATAAAACTTCTACTCTTAAAAGTAACTCACGTTTCACTATTGGTATTGTAATTAGCTCATCTATACTATGCAGCGAATTATGATTTATTATTCTTAGCTGTTTTTGGGTAATAACAAGTAAATATGGTAAAACAACGGGATATTCAGCTTCTTTACGTGTGTGCAGTGCTTGACGATAGCGTTTTAACATCACGCTGCACAAAATACATAAATCAAACGGTTGCTGTATTAACTTTTCTAATTCCTTACTAGATAACCCTTCTGGCGCCACTATTTCACTGGTTTGTGCCAAAGTATTCACTAACAGGCGCCTGTTTTGTCTATTATCCAGGAGTAACAAAATTCTACTCACAGCTACTCTCCCAATTAAAAGCGAATTACTATAATTCGCATCGCGTAATATGCTAAAAAGCTATGTAGACTAATTACACGAGGTTAGCATACCATTCTATACGCATCGCCCATGTCTACATATACTGCTTAAGGAGTATCTTAAGATGTTGAAGATTTGTGACAATAATTAGTTAAATTGACAAATAATTAGTTAATGTACAATTGTCGCTTGCCAGATTATTTGACCACTTGACAAAATAATTTGGCAATCGACAACAATATTTTTCAAAAATTTTACGCCCTGTAAGGGTATAGATTTATGGACGTAACTGGATTCGAACCAGTGACCCCATCCATGTCAAGGATGTACTCTAACCAACTGAGCTATACGTCCGAATTTTTCGCAACTTGTTAAGTATAGCATAGCTTATTCTACAAAGCAAGATATATTATTTAACTTTAGCTGCTGCATCAATACCATTGCTAACCAGCTTGCCGTCTTCCATATATACAATTCTGTCAGCAATGTCTAAAATACGGTTGTCGTGGGTGACTAATAATATTGTACAGCCTTGCTCTTTTGCCAGTTTTTGCATTAGTTCTACGACATCACGTCCTGATTTTTTGTCTAATGCGGCTGTTGGTTCATCTGCTAATACTATTTTAGGATGACTCGCCAATGCCCGCGCGATTGCTACACGCTGCTTTTGTCCTCCCGATAAACTTTCGGGATAATAATCAACACGATTACCTAAACCCACTGTCTCTAACATATTCACAGCTAAGGCATCTATATCTTGGTCTAAGTACTTATCGTGCAACTCTAATGACATTCTCACGTTTTCTTTTGCCGTTAAAAATGTCATGAGATTATGTGCTTGGAATATATACCCAATATTACGACGTAACGAAGTTAACTGCTTCTTACTGGCGCCGCATATCTCTTGTTGCAATATCCTCAAACTCCCCGACTGCGCTGAACGCAAACCACCCATCAACGTTAAAAGCGTCGTCTTTCCAGAACCACTAGGCCCCGTCATGATGATTATTTCACCTTTGTTTATTTCCAAATTTATATCAAATAATGCTTGCTTACGTAAGGCGCCTTCCCCAAAATAATGGTTTAAATCTTGTATCGATATTACACTCTCTTCACCAAGCAGATGTGATTCTAATTGCATAATCTCACTTATTATATCGAACGTTTGTTATAAATTAATTTAACTTATTGAGTAAAGTGGTGTCAATAATTAATCAATTACCCGTGCAAAAGCATTACTGAGTACCGTTAACCCATCAATGACACATTGAAGTTGTTCTTGCGGTAGGTCATCGAGAATAGTTGAAATTTTTGTACTAATTAGTGTTTTTATTTGTTCTAAATGATACTCACCTGCTTGCGTTAATTTCAGATTAATCTGGCGCCTGCTTTTCGGATTTTCGGTTCTGGTAATTAGTTCTTTTTGAACGAGACGGTCTGTTAAATTTGAAGCTGTAGCTTTTGTTACTTCTAGATATTCAGCAAGTTGGGAAAGTGAGGCGCCTGGGTAGCGGTAGAGAAAACCAAGCGTGCGAAATTGAGGTACAGAAAGTGATTCGGGTAGAGATTCTGTATGGCGCCGCATTTCGACGCGAAAGAATTGTGTAATTACTGGTATTGATTCGATGACTGTCGCAGCACATTGTGAGGATATTTTGGTTTGTTTATTCATCTTGGTTTAATTATGGGTGCTATACTAACTGTTAGCTATGCTAACTAATTTATGATACACGATACAAAGGGAACTGTTAGTAATCCAGAATGGTTGAAATGGGCAATTGCTATTACTGCATCTTTGGGCGCCATTTTAGAGGTAATTGATACGAGTATAGTTAACGTTGCACTTACTGACATGCAAAGTAGTTTGGGTGCAACAATTACAGAAATTGGCTGGGTGGTGACGGGATATGCGATTGCGAACGTCATAGTTATTCCTTTGACTGCGTGGTTGGGAGATTATTTTGGACGAAAAGCTTATTTTATATTTTCTTTGATTGGTTTTACTGTTGCATCGATGCTGTGTGGGTTTGCGGGTAATTTGCAGATATTAGTTTTGGCGCGGATATTACAAGGACTGTGTGGAGGGGGACTACTTGCCAAAGCGCAGGCAATTTTATTTGAAACTTTTCCTCCTGAACAACAAGGACTAGCACAAGCTGTATTTGGAGTGGGTGTTATTTCTGGCCCTGCTATTGGCCCAACTTTAGGGGGGTTTTTGACTGATAGTTTGGGATGGCGATGGATTTTCTTTATTAATTTACCTTTTGGTATTTTAGCGGTAGTAATGGCATTGTTATTTCTACCAAAAGACCATCCTAAAGAAAAACCAATTAATCGTAGTGTTGATTGGTTGGGAATTATTTTGTTAGCGGTTGCGGTGGGAGGGATACAAACTTTTTTAGAAGAAGGTGAAAAGGAAGATTGGTTTGCTTCTGGGTTTATTGTAACTTTAGCAATAGTTAGTGTTATTGGTTTCGCGCTGTTTATTTGGCGAGAATTAACTGCTAAAAACCCTGCTGTTGATTTACGAGTTCTGCGACACCGTTCTTTGGCAGCAGGTTCCATCTACTCTGCTGTTTTAGGAATGGGATTATATGGTGCCTTATTTGCAGTGCCAATTTTTGCTCAAAGTATTTTACATTATACAGCTACGCAAACAGGAATGCTATTATTTCCAGGCGCCTTAGCTTCTGCGGTAACGATGATAATGCTAGGGAAATTAACAAGTAAGATAGACCCTCGCATAATTATTGCTGCTGGAGGTATTATTACTAGCTTGGTAATGTTCAATTTAGAACATATAAATCCTGATAGTAACAGTGAAACATTATTTTATCCTTTGCTGTGGCGTGGTGTCGGAACGGTGATGATGTTTTTACCTTTGAGTTTAGCGACGCTTGGTCCATTACCAAAACAAGATATTCCAGCAGGTTCAGGATTTTATAATTTGACGCGGCAATTGGGAGGTAGTATTGGGATTGCTGTATTAACAACAGTACTTGCTCAAAGAGAAGCTTTTCATCGGGCAATATTAGTTGAGAAAATAAGTAGTTATGACCCTGCTACTAATCAACGTTTATCTGAACTTGCAGCAGGGTTACAAAGTCGCGGTATAGATGCTGTGCAAGCGCAAAGCCAAGCTTTAGCAATTATTGACCAAACAATCAACGCTCAAGCTGCTATTTTATCGTTTGAAGATATTTTTTGGCTAGTGGGGATTGCTTTTTTAGTTAGCTTACCCTTACTTTTATTGTTAGGTAAGAAAAAACCTGGCGTTATAGCATCGGCACATTAATAGATTATTCGTAGGTTGGGTATAGCGTAGCGTAACCCAACTTACAAAATTATAAATTTGTAATTAAATGTTCTCCGACTCTGAGAGAGTTTGCGATTACTGTAAGTGAGGGACTGGTTGCTGGGTTGGATGGGAAAAAGCTGGCGTCAACAATATATAAGTTATTTACATCGTGTGTACAACAGTTGAGGTTAAGAACTGATGTTTTTGGGTCTTCACCAAAGCGACATGTACCTGACTGGTGTGCAATTACATTTAGTGGCGCCTCTGCACGGGGATAGGCGCCACGCGATAAGGGGTTATTCATAATGCGGTCTACTGTTTTAAGTGTATCTAACCAGCGATAAATCAAACGGTCGTGTGCTTCGGTGTTGTTAGGGGTATATTCTAAATAGAGTTTTGAGTTTTTTAGTCTAACTCGGTTGTTTGGGTCTGGTAGGTCTTCGCTTTGTAACCACCAACCTATAGAACGAATGGCTAGTTGTCGTAAACCGAAACCAGGCATAAGTTTGGCTAAACCAGATAATAAAGGTGGAGATTCTGCAAACATGACATTTTGAAGAAGACCACCTGTGTTGTGAATACTGCCCATTGGAAAGGGAAAGTCTTTATCTCCCCAGTAAAAATCATTGATACAAACTGTTTTGGGAAATATACCCGAATTTGTTGTTGGACGTAGTTGTACTATAGATGTCATTAGATGTTTCATAAAATTGCGTCCCACTTGGTCGGAACTGTTCGCAAGTCCGTGGGGGTGTTTTTCGTTATGTGAACGCAATAGTAGTGCTGCCGAGTTGACGGCGCCGCAAGCTAGAATAACAATATGGGCAAAAAATAAATATGACTGTGTACCGATTTGCGCTTCAACTGCTTTAACTTCTCTTCCACTGGGGCTAGTGTGTAGAAAGCTAACAAATGCGTCGGTTTTGAGGGTAACGTTAGGATAGTTTTTGACGGTTGCAATTCCAGGTTTGGTATCGCTATCTTGATTTGACTCTAAAGGTAGATGCGATGGATTTAATCCTTGTTTAGATACGATATTGCAAATTTCTTGAACTTGAGGTTCGTGATTTACTGCTGGGTGCAAATATTCTTGAGTGCGAGGTGATTCGGTAGGGTCTTCTCCAACTTGACCTCTGACATTATATAGCTTTTCAGCTTCGTTGTAATATGGTTCTAAGTCTTTATATTTGATTGGCCATTCTGGAGAAATACCATCTTGGTGCTGTACCTGCTCAAAATCTTTTTCTCGCATCCGTAACAGTTCAGCACTGTAAGTTTTGGTATCACCACCAACCGAGTAACTTGTTTGGGGAAAAAACGGCTCACCATCTTTATCGTACCATTCTTCGTTAGCATGATAACGTTCTTTTTTAAAGACTTCGCCACCTTGAAGTTGTTCTTCTGGAGCTAAAAAACCACCTCTTTCCAAAATTAGAATTTTCTTACCCGTTGGCGCCAGCTTTTGTGCTATGGTTCCACCACCGGCGCCTGTACCAACTATAATTACATCATAATATTGGTCATCGATAATCATATAACTTTCCTATTGCCACAAATAAATTAAGCTAAACAAAATAATCCAAATCACATCGACAAAGTGCCAAAATAGCGAAGTTGCCGCAACACCAAAGTGACCCTTGTCGTAGTTACCAGGAATAAAAGAACGAATTAAGACCATGAACTGTAATAAAACACCTGTAAAAACGTGCAGTCCGTGGAAACCTGTGAGTAAATAAAACGTTCTACCAAATACTCCAGATGTAAAACTAAAATTCAGTCCTTGCCATTCCACTGCTTGACCGTATAGAAAATAACTTCCCATCATCATTGTGAACAGCAAAAACACGCGAAAACCCCAAATATTTTTACGTGCTAAGAAAAGCTCGGCTATATATATTACAAAGCTGCTGGCTACAAGAATGACTGTGTTTATTCCAGGTTCTTTAATTTCTAATCCTTCTACACCTGCTGGCAACCAGTTTGTCGTTGTGGTTTTGTAGACTATATATCCTGCGAATAGACTTAAGAAAATAACACTTTCGGAAAGTAGAAACACGATGAAGCCAAACATGCTATTAGCTTCTTCGTCGTGGGAATGCTGTATATGTTCTGGTGCTGTTGTTTCCATTTTAGATGTTTGAATAAAATATCTTGCAACGGATGTAACAGATGTAACGGATGATTTACGTATTGCATCCGTTACATCCGTTTTATCCGTTGCCGTTTTCTACGAGTGGTTCGTTTTTACCATAACCATATGGTTCTGAGATAACTATGGGGAGTTGTTCAAAGTTTTCTACTGGTGGAGGTGAGGAAATTAACCACTCTAAACCTATTGCTCTCCAAGGGTTATCACCTGCTAACTTACCATTCACACACGAACTGACCATATTTAAAATGAATGGTAGTGTGGACATTCCCAGTAAAAATGCTCCTAAAGAAGCTATCACATTCCAAAATGCATACTCTGGGTCATACGAAGCTACCCGACGTGGCATTCCTTGTAAACCTAACGGGTGCATTGGAAAAAAGTTTAAGTTGGCGCCAATAAATGTTAGTACAAAGTGTAATTTTCCTAATCCTTCATAGTACATTCGTCCGGTCATTTTGGGAAACCAGTGGTATATAGCAGCATACACTCCCATGACAGTGGCGCCGTATATAACGTAGTGGAAATGACCGACGACAAAATAGGTGTTATTAACATGAATATCAACGGGTACTGCGGCAAGCATAATACCTGTAATGCCTGAAAATACAAACATTACTAATCCACCCAGTGCAAATAGCATGGGAGTGTCAAGTCGAAGTTTTCCACCCCAAACCGTTGCTACCCAAGCAAATACTTTAATACCAGTAGGGACGGAAATCAACATTGTTGAAAACATGAATAGCATCCGCATCCAGTTTGGAGTTCCACTAGCAAACATGTGGTGAACCCAGACTACTGCACTCAACCCTGTGATAATAAGGGATGATACGGCAACTACTCTGTATCCAAATAACGGCTTTCTGGCGTAAACTGGAAAAATTTCCGAGAAAATACCAAAAATTGGCAGTATGATTACGTAGACTGCGGGATGTGAATAAAACCAAAAGAAGTGTTGATATAATACTGGACTGCCACCTTTGGCAGGGTCAAAGAATGCTGTGCCAAAACAGAGGTCACACAGTAACATTACTGCCCCTGCTGTAAGTGCAGGTAGTCCAAATAACTGAATAATTTGGGCACTAAGAACCGTCCAAACATATGCAGGCATTCGGAAGAACGTCATTCCCGGCGCCCGCATTTTAAAGATAGTGGTGACAATATTTACGGCGCCCATTATTGAGGAAACTCCCGATAATGCCACTGCCACCAACCATAAAAATTGACCGTTAATTAAATTTCCACTAGGGTTTTGTAAACTGACGGGAGGATAAGACCACCATCCCGCTTGTGCTGGCCCTGAAGGTAACAGAAAACTTGCCATCAGGATAATGCCGAATATAGGCACCATCCAAAACGCCACAGCATTCAATCTTGGAAATGCCATATCACGGGCGCCTATCATTAGTGGTACAAGGTAATTAGCCAGACCAGCTAAAACAGGAAACGTCCACAGAAATAACATCACCGTACCATGCATAGTGAACATGGCATTGTAAACAGTACGGTCAACCAAGTCAGATTCGGGAGTTATTAGTTCTCCGCGAATAATCATCGCGAAAATTCCACCAATGAGAAAGAATATAAATGCCGTAACTATATATTGAATACCAATTACCTTATGGTCAGTGCTAAAGCTAAAGTAACTTTTCCACGTCGTTAAAGGTGGATGATGTTCTTTTTGCCCTTCAATATTTTCTAAAATTGTCATAATTAGCTATCTTTCTGACTGGGATAATTTACGACTGGAGGTGTAGCAGGTGGCACACTATTCCAACCTTTTATAGTTTGTTTACTGTTCTGTTGATACTCAGCAAAAGCCTGGTTATATGAAGGTTTTGGCTCAAGTTTCGCTGCCTGAACTAACCAATTACTAAAATCTTTAGGTGTTTCCACAACTACATCGGTTTGCATTGCCGCAAAATAAGTCCCGCTAAATTGGGAATCACGAAGACGATATTTACCCACACGTATTGGAGTAAATTCAAAATCTATAACTTGCTGAGGGATAATATCTTGCTTCAATCTAAAAGCTGGAATATACAACCCATGTATTACATCAGCAGAAGTCAACTTCAACCGAACTCGTTGCGCGCTAGGTAAATGTAACTCTGTACTACTGACATTGGCGCCTTTATAGCGAAACTCCCAAGACCACTGTTTGGCAATGACTTCGACTTCTATAATTTTCTTAGATGGTGTATCCATCGAAGCAGCTTCTGCGGACTGCATTAGATGTACATGTTCCATCGGTCCAAGTATTCCCATTTGGTCGTATATTTGATAGCTATAGGCGCCTATCCAAATCACCAAGAAAAAAGGAATTGCAGTCCAAATAATTTCTAATTTAACATTCCCCTCAATTGGAGGCCCGTCACTCGTGTCGTATTTACCTGCACGTTGAAACAGAATTGAATAAGTAAGAGTACCCGTTACTCCCAAAAATATAAAAGTCCCTAATGTCACCAGAAAGCTAAATAAATCATCAATAAGTAAAGACTCTGCTGTTGCTTGGGGTGGAAACCAAGAATGTGACAAATTTCCCATCCACAAACTCACAGCACTCAAAGTTAATGTAACAATAATCAAGGTTACAATAGTACGAATTTTCATAATTACTTCAACACCGCATTAACATCTTCACCCATCCGCAATAACCTAACAGCGGTATTGTGAACACCAAACTCACCTGCTAAATGGGCGCCTAATGTACCATGAAGATACATCATAAACATAATTACCAGTCCCACAGCTAAATAACTCCACTGAACTTGTTGTCCTCGGTCTTTACGCCATACATAGCGCTGAAACCCTCGCCAAACCGTCATGACAACAATTAACGTTAATAACACAACACCACCAACACCATGCCAAAGCATAGTTTCAAAAGCTTGTAAACCCCAAGCGCTCTTAATTTCAGCTGATGGTTGTGCCAACATAATTTCGTAAAAACCTGCCGCAACTGTAAAAAACGTAATAATTGCACAAGCTAGCATATTGTACCAACCAACATCGAACAAGCTCGCACGAGTCGCTGGAATTGCCAAAAACTTAAAAACAGGCTTTTCCAACACATAAAAGGCGCCGACAATATCAAAAGTTACTGCTACAATAAATAATCCCAACGTTAAATGTACCAAATTGGGATGAATTGGTATTGCATAAGGCAACCCATTGGCGCCAAGTTGTGATTTAATTTGGTCAATCAAATCATAATTCATTGCAAAACCCCTTGCTTTATAGCTTCTACAACTGGTTGTGTGTGTAGTCCATAGACCCAAACTAACTTGTCCCCAAGGTAAACTTGGAAGCAAACAATCACACTTAAAACTAATCCAACAGCTAAATAAGAAGTAGGTACTCTCAAAGGGTCACGTAATCGAATAATATAACGCCATCCTGTAATCGCTGCAATAATTCCCGACAGCGACCAACCAATCAGAGTATGTAAATTCAATACAGGTTCTACCGCTTCATATGCCAAAGAGAGACCAGCTTCGATTTGACCAAATATAATCGCAATAAATATCGAAACCGTGGCAAAACACATATTCCACCAACTCACCTCATACAGTTTATAATTCCGAGTTGCTAAACCCACAAAATCACAAACCACAGCAAACAAAACCATTGCAATTACGAAGTGAACAACAATAGGATGTATTGTGTCTGGATACGGTAAATTATGCTCATTTAAAGGTGGAAGTAAGTTGTCAAACATTTTGTTCTCCTTTACACATCCAAAAGATACGACAATATAGCACGATATTTCACCAACACTTAATTATTTTTTTAGATTCACTGCCATTTATTTACTCAAACACTACTAGTATTAACACATAAATTCTATATATAAAAATTACATAACTCAAACCATGATATAATCTACTTTAAAAGTTGCACATAAAAATTAAGATATAGTTAAGAATCAACTGGATTTCTACTGCTTCATATCTGCAAGAATTAGTTTATTAATAAAGAGTAATCATAATTTTATCGGCATCTAAAAATTTGATTAATATTGCTTTTACAAGAATAAATTCATTGTTTTATGTATCACTTAATTGTTTAAGTAAAGCGGATAAGATGAAAATAAGATACAGTTAAAAATTCAATAAATATTAGACAAAGTAAATATGCTTAAAACAGTACTTAGAGTTTCTTTAAGTTTCTTATTTTTTGCTGTCTTGGTTGTAAATTTACATGCAAAAGTTGAAGCCAGAAGAACACAATCTCAGGTTATGCGTCAAAATTCACGTGCAATCACAAAATATTATTTATATGACTTTCATCGAGAATATTTAATATCGCCAAATTCCCGATATACAGTAGTATGGGGTCAAAATAGTAAATCTAATAGAACCAGAAATTATTTGTATGATATACGAGGTGATAAGCCAGTTGCAAGCCTTTATACTTGTAATGGTAGTCCTCAAGGTTATGGTAATATTACTGCAAATTGGCGGGCTGATTCACAAGTGGTCTTAATCACTTATAATGGTAGATGGTCACCACGTGATGCCTGTTTAGTTAGTGTAAACGGCGCCCAAGTTAACATATATAATCGACTTCAAAATGATATACTTGATTATCTCATTAATTCATGCGATATCAAGTTTTTGAAACACCAAGATAGAGTAGTAATTGATTTTTATAAAAATCAATACTTACTTAAAATAACGAACAATCAATTAACTTTACTTGCAACATTATATGTCCCCAACTCCAGAACATATAATCAATCATTCTTAATGACTTATAATTACCAAATTATGGGCAACCAAATTTACTTGCAACTAGCATCCATCCGCAAGACTTAGAAAATATCGGCAGGGTCAGCAGATTGCAACTTTCGCATTGCAATAGCACCAGAAATACTACACATAGCTACAGTTAAAACAAAAACATTAATTGCACGTTCTACCGTCATCGCAATCGGTAACATTGTGGCGCCAGCAGCAAGACTATATAATCCAATAGCAGCAATAAAACTAGGTATATAACCTAATACAGCTAAAAGCAACGACTCTTGTATCAAAACCCGCAACAGAAAACCATCTGTATATCCCATTGCTTTGAGTGTTGCGTACTCAGGTAAATGCTCAGAAACGTCAGAATAAAGAATTTGATATACAATTACAATTCCCACAATAAACCCAACACCGACACCCAAACCGAAAATAAATCCTATTGCTGTACCTTCTGCCCAATATTTCTTTTCAATTTGGGCAAACTCTTCGGTAGTCAGTACCGAAACATCTTTGGGTAAAGATGCAGCAAGCTGTTTTTGCACCCTGAGAATATTCGCATTATCCTTCAAGTTAATCAAACCAACGGCAATTTTCTCAGGTTTGCTACTTGGAAAAAGCTGCATAAATGTAGATTCACTCGTAATTACATTACCATCTGCTGCAAACGAGGCGCCATTCACAAACAAACCAGTTACATTAACAGCTTTACCGTTTAACTCAGTTTCAAACTTATTACTTTTCTTAAACTCATCACTATTAACACCATAGTCAGGACGACCCGCAATATCAAACAACACACTATTTAGCGGTTTAATACTTTCGAGTCGCTTATTAACTTCTGGCATTTTGAACGTCGGTTTAGTTGGGTCAACACCCCATACTAAAATAGCCCTTTCCAAACGAGTTTGCGGATTACGCCATTGTCCGGTGGAAATATATACTGGAGTTACCGACTCAACACCATCATACGCCAAAGTTTGATATAATCGTTCCCGCGCAAAATCTTTGACCGAAAATAAAGTTTGCATTTGCGGGTCAATCAACACCAAATCAGCTTGTAGGTTACGATGCGGTTGTATCGAAGCATCATATAAGGCGCCTTCAAACCCCATCTGAATTAACATTAATATATCAGCAAACGCAATTCCCGCTACCGCAATAGCAAGACGAGTCTTTTCTTTCATCAACTGGCGCCAAGCTAACGGTGTTTTCTTCTTACTAAATAATCTCATAATTATGCCTCCCTTTCCATTGCCCACAAATAAGGACTACCCTTTAATAACTCACCACCCCAAACAACCTTAAACCCATGCTTTTGATAAAACCGCACAGCGAGTTCGGTTGAAGTTTCCAAATAAATTGGCAACCCGTCACTATAAGCTTGTCTCAGTATCGGTTCAATTAATAAACTACCTATTCCATATCCTTGACTATTTAGTGAAACACCCAACAGCGATAAATACCAATGAGGTTTTGACCACATATTGCGTTTATGTAGTTCTTCCATTGCCCAAGACCAAGAAAGCGTGTGTGCAAATCTTAATATTCCCAGTTTGAACGGTAAAATTAAGGCGCCTGCTTGTAATATACGTGTAACACTACTGCCAGAACCGGAGGGTGGTATCCAAGATGCAATACCTTGTAGTTCACCAGTATTAGTAGTAGTTGTATAAGTATGGTCATAAGAATGGCTATATCTCAAAGCAACACGAAGTAACCACAAGAGCGCATTCGTAGAATTATCTGGCAGCAAATAATTAAAAATGGGGTCTTGACGAAAAGCATGGCCTAGAACTTCGATAGCTTTATCAACTTGTGATGGTTCCAGCTTAGTTGTTGTTGCCTGCATATTTCACTTCCTCCAAATCTATAACGAACATTCGTTATGCTTTACCGTAATAAAACGTTACAAATCAATCGAAGTTTGAACTTGTAAATTAGTCAACCCAGCGACACGGGAGTTATCTTCAGGGTCTATACGAATTTTGACTTCGACGACACGACGGTCGAGGTTTTCTCCTGGTTGGTTAGCAAAGGTGTTTTGACGGTTTACTTGTAAGTCAATTTGTGATACAGTACCTTTGACTTCACCTTGGAACGCTTGTCCTGTTACCTTAGCCGTTTGTCCAAGTTTAATTTTAGCAATATCGCTTTGATAAACTTCAGCAATTGCTACCATTTGACTCGTTTGTGCCAAATCTGCAATTCCGTTATCACCAATCTTTTCTCCAGCACGGGTATGAATTTTGAGAATTTGTCCACTTAGCGGTGCCCGAATGTAAGATTGTTCTAATTCAGTTTCTGCACGTTTAGTAGCAGCGATAGCATTATCAACTTCAGTTTGTGCAGCTTGAACATCCACAGGGCGAACTTCAGCGATACTATTTAATGTAGCTTGAGCCTCGCTAATTTGTTTATTGCCAGTTGCGTTAATTTTATTTAGCGCAACTCTTGCTTCACTTAAAAGCTTACTATTAGTTGCATCAATACGTCGCAAAACAGCTTTAGCTTCACTAATTTGTCTGAGGGAAGTAGTATCAATCCGTTTCAACACAGCTTTAGCTTCGTTAAGTTGCTGTTTCGCAGTTTCCACACTCAACCGTTTACCATCGAACAGCGAAATTGAGATTGCCCCTTCATTATATAGTTGCTGATAACGTCCCAATTCCGAATTTGCATTATTCAACTCAGCTTCCAACCTACTAATAGTGGCAAGTTGTGCTTGTTTATCACCTTGTGCTTGTGCTTCTAACCGTGCGATATTTTCTAACTGTGCTTGTTTATCACCTTGCCATTGAGCTTCTAACCGAGCAATAATTTCTTGTTGTCCAACCTTATCACCAACAGATTCAGCTTGCAGTCTAGCTACTGTAGCTTTTTGAGCTTGAATTTGTCCAGTTTTGGCGCCAGCTTGTACTTGTGCTAACTTTGCCCTTGCCATATTGACTTGTTTTTGAGCAACAAGTAAAGCATCTTGTAATCTTGCTCTTGAATCTAATACAGCAATAACCTGACTTTGTTTAACAGTCTCACCTTCTTTTACCAATACCCTAGCTACTCTATCACCATCTAAAGGGATAGGCGCCGATAACTTAATTATTTCAGCTTCAGGTTCCAGGCGCCCCAAAGCACTAACTTTCGTAACAGGAGGTAACTCAACAGGTTTTTCAACAGGCTTACCACTTAAACCAAACTGCTGGGCGCCATAATATAATACACCACCAGTAGCAGCAGTAGCAGCAACCATCATTCCAACCATCCAACCATTAAAAGACTTGAGAGATATTTTAAAACCCATACTTCCCCTCTATATATATAGATGCTGTACTTATAATTCCCAAAAATTCCTCTTAACTCTCTTCCTTTGCGACCTTTGCGGTTCGTTCCACCAAAAAATAAACAACAGGAATCATCAACCAAACATAATCCCACCAACCTTGATTCAAAAAAGCCACCCCAATCGAAACAAGAGCAAAAGCAGGTTCAATCAAAGCCTTAACCCTCGTACTCAAAATAATACTCTTATCCAAACTTACATCAACAAGCCGATAATTATAAGTTGCATAAGTCCAACTTACAAAATTTAAAACACCAATTAAAAAAATATTAACACTAAACCAAACCTTCACCATCAAATTATCAGAAAAATTCATCAATAAATCATTAGACAAAGGAACAATAAAAAGACACATTAAATAAACAACCCCAATCCAGAGGTGTGTTTCATCAGTACGCTTATAATAACTAACCTGCTGCGAATGAGCTATCCAATAAACAGCTACCAAAACGAAAGTAATCACATAAGTACCCAACGGCTTTAATTGCTCCATCAAAAAAGAATTTATTTGAGCATCCGTCATATCCTTCGCTTCCGGAAAATCAAACCCAGCAACCATTAGAGCCATAGCAAAAGCAAAAATACAATCGCTCAACCGTGCCAAATGACGAATCATATTACTAGACTTATCTTCTTTCTCAAGTCCTTGACTAACCATAATAAACTCCTATGAATTAAATCCATACTTTTCTAAATAAGCATTCACCATCTTGCCCATCAGCGTACATTGTTCAACAACATCAATTGTATTTACACCAAGCAACCTTTCCAAAATCACCCCATCAACAAAACACATAATAAAATCAGCAATTGCGCGGTCTTCCACACCCAAAAACTCATAAATAGCGCCTTGATAACGTTCGCATAAACGGCGCCAAAATTCACTCTCTATATACCCTTCAGAATCTTGGTGCTGCGAAAAATCAATCATTAAATAACTGCTTTTAATATGATAATCAAGATTACCATTCAAATACTTACCCAAAGCTTCCGCGCGTTCCTGTCGAGTCTTTAACGTCTCCCACTCCGCAGTCGCAATAGAAAGCTCATTTTGCACCATATCTTCCACCAACTGCTCAAAAAGTGCCTTCTTATTTGGAAAATAGTGATACAGCGTTCCCGTCGAAACCTTTAGCTCCTTAGCAATTTCACGCATCGTTATCGACCCATACCCTTTCTGGGCAAACAAATCAAAACTCTTATCCAACAACTCTTTGCGATACAAATCATGGTCTACTATCTTTGGCATAATATTTTTTATATCGAACGCTCGTTATAGAATATTCTAACGTGAAGTTTACAAAGAAGTCAAGTGGCAACGGATGTAACGGATGTAACGGATGTAACGGATAGATGGTAGGTTGGGTGGAGCGCGAGTGCGTTCACGAAGTGTCCCGCAGGGAAACCCAACACATTAATATAGGCGCCTTTTATAATTACAAGCAATACAAAATATGAGAAAATAATCTCTGTGCAATTAATCAAGCCTGCTAAAATGCGGCAATAGCTAGTTCCCTTGACACCGAAGCGCTAGGTTTTGCTGATTTTAAGCCAGGACGCGGACAATAAGGCCATAATTGGTGCCTTTATGAATGAGGGTTAGGGCGCCGAATATAAATATGTATGTTGGTCACGCCCAGTGCCTCCATCCAACCTGTAGTCTATGTACACAAATACTACTAGGTTAAGAATTTTAAGCCAAAAATGTAATTGTAATAACCTATATCATGCCTGGTTCATTTTTCAAAATGTAGAGACTTATACTAAAAACGGGTTAGAACTGTCATTCTGAGCGTAGCGCTCCGGCGGAGCATTTGCGGCAGGCTAGAATCTCCAAGATACTGAACGAAACGTAGTGCAGTGAAGCATGACAAAATCTATATTTTACTCCTTTGCAGTATACATGTAACGTCTCTAGGGTAATTTGATTCGGGTAATGGCACCGGACATGATATGACACATGCCTGAATTTGATGCTGGGTTCCGCTTACGCTCCCACCCAACCTACGATTTTGTTACGATTTTGCGAGCTATCCGTTACATCCGTTATGTCCGTTGCCAAATTTTACCATACTGTCCGGAAAGCTAAATTTGGTAACTGTAGTAAGAGTTGTTCCTAAAACAAGGGACAAAATGCATAAGTTGAAAAACACAGCCATATATAAGTAATAGAAGGGATAACAACCCGACTACCAAACAAAACTAAAACATCAGGAGAAAGATTATGACATCCTTTACACAACTCCACCGCCAAAACGATATACTCTTTCCTATCCGTCAGTGGTTAGAATCTATTGAAGTTAAAGACTCAAAATTTGCACATAAGTTATGTAAGCTTATTCCTTCGCAATGTCCATTTGAACGTGATGTTGTAGTATTTGGCAAGAAGTTATTTCATATTCCGCCAATGTGCAAGCTCAATCCTTTTTACGAACAAGTCGTGTATTTACGCTTTAAAGCACTATGCTATTTAGCTGATGTCTGCAAAGAAGATGTAAGCGCTTACTGCTAGCATTGATGAACAAATAAGCGATTTTTGACTTTTGACTAAAAATGTGATTTTGCCTACAGCACCTCTACAAGCTATACCCTGCGCGCGCACCAGTACTAGACTTAAAGTATTTCAATAATTTTATATCTCTACGTTCAGCTTTTAGCCACTTCTATTTGGTGGTATAAATTATACTTAAATTCTATTTGAAAGTCATAGATTCCTAACTTCTTGAAGAAGCTGGGAATCTTTAAGCATAAATAAGTAAAACAATATAATATTGCAACAAAACTTATCAATTCATTTCAGAATATGCTTGTATAATCTGGAGTGTTAACGTTTACAGTAGCATGTAAATTATAACACACCGAAATCAAATCAAAAGTCAAACAAATGTAAAAAATTTTGCTTTAGTTTCAGACGAGTCTGTGTTGTTAATTAAAGAAAAAACTGTGAAAAAATCGATGACAGCCCATATATTATTAGTAGAGGACGAAGTTAAGCTCGCACGATTCGTGGAGATGGAGCTTGGATATCTAGGGTATAAAGTGACAGTCGAGCATGATGGAGTAGCAGGCTTAAATGTAGCGCGTGAGTCACAACCCGACTTAGTGATAGTAGATTGGATGTTGCCTGGGTTATCAGGGTTAGAAATTTGCCGACGTTTACGAACGACTGGTGACCAAGTGCCAGTAATATTGTTAACGCCAAAAGATGAAGTCAGCGACCGCGTAGCAGGACTGGATGCGGGAGCAGATGATTATGTAGTTAAACCGTTCAGTGCAGATGATTTGCTTGCACGAGTACGCGCGCATGTCAGGAAGACACAAGAATTAGACCCAGACCTATTACTATTTGAAGACTTGAGCTTGCATCGAAAAACGCGACAAGTAAAACGTAAGGAAAGAAATATAGAATTAACAACTAAAGAATTTGACTTGCTCGAATATTTAATATCACATCCGCGCCAGGTAATATCACGGGATAGAATTTTAGAATCTGTCTGGGGATATACATTTATGGGCGATTCTAATATCATTGAAGTGTATATTCGTTATTTGCGTATCAAGCTCGAAGCTGAACACGAAAAACGATTAATACATACAGTGCGTGGCGTAGGTTATGTTTTGCGTGAGTAAGAAAGCGGGTTTCTTTATCGAAACCCGATTTCTAAAGACATGTACAAGTTGATAGACTATACAGAGTAATCTAAAATCTCCATGACTTACCTAGAAACCGCAGCGCAATTTTACAGTGATGTTGCTCAAACTCCAGAAGTAGGGCTTTGCTGTGTTCAAAGTCTACCTTTACAGTTCCCAGACTTAAAAGTTCCGCGTAAGATGCAGGACATGAACTACGGTTGTGGGACTACAGTACATCCTACAGAACTGAGTAACCAGCCGACTGTATTATACGTAGGTGTTGGTGGTGGACTGGAAGCTTTACAGTTTGCTTACTTTTCTCGTCGTCCGGGTGGGGTTATTGCAGTTGACCCAGTAGCGGCAATGCGTGAAGCTGCGTCTATTAATTTAGAAACTGCGGCAAAAGAAAATTCTTGGTTCGACACCAGTTTTGTTGAAATTCGAGAAGGTGATGCTTTTAATTTACCTATTGAGGATGCTTCAGTAGATATAGTCGCACAGAATTGTTTGTTTAATATATTTGAACCATCCGACTTAACTCGTGCGTTGCGTGAAGCGTATCGAGTATTGAAACCGGGTGGGCGCCTGCAAATGAGTGACCCTATTGCCACACGTCCAATACCAGAACATTTACAGCGTGATGAACGGTTGCGTGCGATGTGTTTATCCGGCGCCTTAACATATGATGAATATATTCAGCGGATTATAGATGTTGGTTTTGGACAAGTCGAAATTCGGGCACGGCGCCCATACCGTTTATTAGATGCTCACAATTATAATCTACCAGAACACCTGCTGTTAGAAAGTCTAGACTCAGTATCTTTCAAAGTACCTATTCCAGAAGATGGCGCCTGTGTATTTACTGGCAAGACAGCTATATATAGTGGAGCAGAAGAATATTTTGATGATAAAAACGGTCACATATTACAAGCGGGAATTCCTATGTCTATATGCGATAAAACAGCGAAGAATTTATCCAAACTTCCCAAAGATATTTTAGTCACCGATTCGACTTGGCATTACGTCGGAGGAGGATGTTGCTAGAAATATAGTATATATTCTAATTTTGGCACAAAAGTCATAAACTACATTAACTCACATCTTGCACCAGGCCTAGAAACCGGGCTTCTTGACAAAAAGTTTGCTATAACGTTGATTTTTCGTACAGAAGCCCGGTTTCTTTAAGCTTATTGAGAATGCTGTAAGATGTG
>NZ_MRCD01000072.1 GCF_001904745.1 Calothrix sp. HK-06 | reverse complement strand
CTTGGGTGAAAACCAAAGGTGACCAGTACCGCAATTTTTATTGGCAAAGCGGGTATGATGTTTATAAATTGTTGATGGTGCGTTACTGCATTAGATTTTCATAAATGTTTTAATTTTTTCAGGCAGTAACGCACCCTACCTACCCAATTTTGTACAAGAATGTTTTGGGAATACACGAAAAGATTCTCATTTAGGGGTTTTTGTGATAAATAGAACCAGTAGACTTCCGGCGCCGTTTCAATGTCCCAAAAGAAACATTGGGGCGACTTTGTGCGTCTGCGTTGTTTTACTGTTGGTTAAATATATTTTATTCGGAAGTAATTTTTATGGCTTCTTGTGTTCGTACTGTCTTTCTATTATTACTCGGCGCCCAATTAAATACTATTCCACTTGCCCAAGCGCAAACACCAACTCCAACCCCAACTCCTAGAACTATTTGTCCAGCACAGCTTGCATCTAATCTTGATACTGTTATCAACCGTCCGTTGTTTAGTCGGGTGCGGTGGGGTTTATTGGTGCAAACTTTGAATGGGCAAACGCTGTATAACCGCGATGCGAATAAATACTTTACTCCGGCTTCTAATACTAAGTTACTAACTACGGCAGCGGCTTTGCAACAGTTAGGCGCCAATTTTAGAATTCGCACTACAGTTTACCAAGAACCGAATGGAGTGTTGCGAGTTGTGGGTAGAGGCGACCCAAGTATTACTGATGCACAGTTAACAGCGTTGGCAAAACAACTTAAAGCTAAAGGTATTACTAGAATTAATAAGTTAATCGCCGATGATAGTTATGTTCAAGGTGATGTTGTTGTACCTAGCTGGCAATGGGAAGATATACAGTCAGACTACGGCGCCCCTGTTGGTAGTTTTATGGTGAACGAAAATGCATTTACTATTAGGTTGGCACCGCAAGCTGTAGGCAGACCACTACAAATTAACTGGGCAGACCCAAATGAAGCAAGGGTATGGCGACTACTTAACCTGTCAGTAACAGCAGCAAACAACCAAGCAACAGACTTGAGTGTAACGCGCGACTTATCAGGAAATGTGCTAAAAATTCAGGGACAACTTGCTGCGAATGCTAGTCCATTTGCTGTAACTTTACCAGTCATTGACCCTAATTACTTCTTTTTGCGTCGGTTTCGTACAGCTTTAGCTTCGGAAGGAATAAGTTTAGGTGAAACAGCAGTAGAAGCTCTTGGCGCCACAGCTACCGAAGTTGCAGCTATTCAGTCACCAACTTTAGGCGAACTAGTAGCAAAAACAAATGTAGACAGTAATAATTTATATGCAGAGTCTTTATTGAATGCATTAGCTGTGAGGCAAACTCGAAAACCAGGACAAAGTACATCAGCTTTAGGGTTAGAAGTTCTGAAAACAACTTTAACGCAACTTCGAGTTAACCCAACTAGTTACTTTATTGTCGATGGTTCCGGTTTATCACGTAAAAACTTAATTAGTCCCGAAGCATTAGTACAAGTATTACAGGGAATGGCAAAGGCGCCGACTGCATCAATATTCCGCGCGTCATTACCTATAGCAGGCAGAACAGGCACCCTTAAAAACAGATTTCGCGGTACACCCGCAGAAGGTATAGTTGTAGCAAAAACAGGAACAGTAGGAGGTGTTGTTTCCTTATCTGGCTATATAACTACACCCAACTACGAACCCTTAGTCTTCAGCGTAATAGTAAATCAAACCGAACAACCTGCCAGAGTTTTACGCCAAGCTGTCGATGAAATGGTTGTAACAATGACACAACTAAGACGCTGCTAAGAAATTTATAACAACTTAAATTTATCCTAAAATTTATAGTTTCTTCAAGCACTCACTATAATTTTTATATTAGGATAAAAGTATTAAATTATACTATTGCCAGACAAAATGTACAATCAAATTAATGAAATAATACGAGAATATATCAATAATATTCGTTACCCAAAACGTATTTTAGTTGTTCGGCAATCGAATCATCAATCAACATACAACGATTATTTTCTTTACTGGGTAAGCCAAAATTATCCGCAAGCATCAAAATTATTTGAAGTTTATTATCTCCCTTGTAAAATTGAAAACTGGAATCGTTATGCTTTGTTCATACCTTGGTTACAAGACCCTCTCAAAGAAAGGTTTCCGGACGTTTACGAACAAGCCAAACAGATAGAATTGAAATGTCAAGAATATAATATCCCTATTATTAATCCCGTAGATAAACTTTCAAATTCAATTAAGTCTATTGCCGCAAAAACTATTCGTAGTGTCGGTATCCGAACTGCTAAGACAATTCCAATTACTGACCTAGAACAATTTAAAAAAACATTAGGAGGACTATCAACACCCTTTTTCATTCGAGAAGATGACGTGCATGGTAGTAAAACATTTTTTATTCATCATCCTAATGATTTACACAATGTCCCATTTGAAAGTTTGATTAATCCAATAGCAGTAGAATTTATTGATACAAAATCAGAAGATGGTTTATATCGTAAATATCGTTACTTTGCTATGGGAGATGAAGGTATTCCAAGTTCATTGATGGTTTCTACATCTTGGGAAGTACGCGATAATAAGAATCGTATTACTAACGAATCAATTATAGCTGAGGATATCACCTATTTTAGTGGAAATGACCCCAATCATCACATTTTACAGAAAGCGCGCAAGGCATTAGAATTTGATTTCATGGCATTTGATTACAGCTATGACTCTGAAGGACGCTTAATAGTTTGGGAACCAAATCCTTTTGCAGTTATTTGGGGTTCAACAGATGGTCACCCTAGTAAGAAATATCAACTACCCTCAAAGGATCGTATCTACACAGGACTTCTTCATTTTTATCTGCAACGTGCTAATCTGCTCAAAAGTAGCATATGTAGTCAAAATGTATTTTAAATTACATTTAACAGTGTTAACTTCAAGCTGGGGATCAAAAGTTCAGCAGTTGCTAGAAAGTTAGGCGAAAAGGGTTTAATGTTAAAGAAATTTAAACTAAGTCCTATTTTTGAGGCTTTTGATGATATGGCGTTTACGCTCCCAGTACAGTATAATTTTTTGCCTCGTTTTTATCGGCTTGCCAGTGTTAGCGCATTGTCGAATATGATGGTGCCGCTAGCAGGTATTGTGGATATTGCCTTTTTGGGACACTTGGCTGATATTCGTCACTTGGCTGGAGTGGTTCTGGCTACTATTCTGTTTGACTATCTTTACCGGGTGTTGAAGTTTCTCCGTACTAGCACTAACGCACTAACTGCTCAAGCTGTAGGACTTGATGACTCGAAGGGTGTGTTACTTGCTCTTTTGCGAAGCGGTTTGGTGGCGTTGGCAATAGGTGTGCTTATTGTATTACTGCAATATCCTTTACAAAAGTTGGGTTTTGCAATTTTGAGCGGCTCTCCAGAAATTGAAGCGTCGGGAGTTGATTATTTTTGTGCCCGCATTTGGGGGGCGCCTGCTGTTTTACTAAATTTTGTTCTCATTGGTTGGTTTCTCGGACGTGAGATGAATGGCATTGTGTTGTATATGTCTATTATTGGTAATGGCTCGAATGTTGCCCTAGATTATTTAATGATTAATAAGTTCGGTTGGGAAAGTATGGGCGCCGGACTTGCGACAGCAGCGAGTCAATATTTAGCGTTGATAACTGCTTTAATTTGCTTATGCTTTACTGTTCAATGGCAAATATTACCAAATGCTGTAAAAGAAGTTTTTAATTGGGCTGCGCTTAAAGATACAGTCGTACTCAAAAGTAATATTTTGATTCGTTTCTTGGCTTTGATTTCCGCTTATGCCATTTTTACTAATATAAGTGCAGCAATAGGAACAACTATTTTAGCGGAAAACGGTTTAATTCTCCAAATCGCTTTATTGAGCCAGTTTACCATTCAAGGTGTAGGAATGACGGCTCAAACTTTGACTGGTAAATTCAAAGGTAAAGGCGATACACAAAAGCTACTACCACTACTGACCGTTTCAATCTTAACTAGCTTATTAATAGCTTTTGGAATTGCAATTGTATCGGTAATATTTCCTGATAAAATATTTGGAATATTAACAAACCACACTGAAGTCAGCCAACACATTAATAGTTACACTATTTGGTTACTGCCTTTATTAGGGTTTACATCTATTGCTTTTATGTTAGAAGGATATTTTATTGGCTTGAAAGAAGGCGCCACTTTACGTAACGCTGTTTTAATTGCTTTCTTCTTAGGTTTTCTTCCCCTAGCATTCACCGCTTGGTATTCTCATAATAATCATGTATTATGGCTTGGTCTTGTATCGTACATGCTAACTATTATACTGGCGCTTGCTATACATCTTCCTCGCACTATCGGCGCCTTTAATCAACTTTCACCTGAAGGTGTTCACAGTGTTTAATTAAACGTGTTAGCACAGGTTCGGCGCCTGTGCTATTGTTCAATCAAAAATGCTGTAATATTAATTACTAGTTAGGGGTTGCTGAGTTGATATTCCGCATAAGACTGCAAGTCTTATGCTAATAGCCAAAGTCCATTAAAATGGACTGAGTAATGCTGTTGATTTTGAGTAAATTTAGTTACGCTAATCAAATATGCTACAGGTGACCGTGCTGCACATGCGGATATTTTTGCTACAGATGAAAAGATTAATCAGCAGTTTCGCAAGCAAGGAGAAGATGTCAAAATATACCAAAGGCGCCTATCTAACCAAACATCTCAAAGCCTATCATAAGCAAGTATCAATAATCTTAGATAAACTATAAATATTTTTCTACATTAAAAGAATACCGACTCTCAATATTTAAGTGTATTTACTGGTTCCGCTATTATTTTCTACAAATTAACATAAACAGTATATTAAGTATGTTACTCTATGGTGTTTCAGAGTCATATATTTAACTTCAATGTAGATTAAATAAGCAAAATCTTCTAGAGTGAACATCACTGCTTATTCTATCTAATTGTTATATAAGGGATAGTGCTGACTGGCTGACAGAAGTCTGAAAAACCTTGTAAAATCAAGAATTTAATAAAAGGGTCAAGAAGCATGAGATGGTAAAGTTACCACACTACTACCAAGTGCATCATGTCAAACTCGACCCAACTATATAGTCAGATATTTGGATATCTACGTCAATACTGTACTTACTGTGACTTGCGGCACCTAAAAACTCTAGCTTGGATGATTAATGGATTAATATGTAGTGGGCAACTAAGTTTGAGCGCGTGGGAACCCTATGTACAAAGTAATGCAGAACAAGCCCAAAGTTATCAACGCAGGTGGCGTAGATTTCTTGAAAATACTAGGGTTTGTGTTGAAAAATTGTATTTACCGCTCTTCTATAGCAGCATTAAAAGATTGGCAGAACCATCGACTATATTTAGCTATTGATACTACTGTGTTGTGGAATCGTTTTTGTATCTCTTACAAAGTTTGGCGGGACGGAAGCCGACACCGCCAACTTTGCGCTGATTCATATCTCAGTAGTCTGTTGTGGTCGCGCAATTCCATTACTGTGGCGTGTATTAGAACATAGCAGTGCAACAGTCGCATTTAAAGAATACGAACCAATGCTCCGTAAAGCCAGATGGTTACTGCGCCACCACCCGGATGTGATGATGCTTGCAGATCGAGGCTTTGCCAATCATGATTTTTTGAGTTGGCTGCAAGCAAGTAATTGGTATTATTGTATACGTATAACTAGTGACACAAAGTTACATGGAATTAGGCGCCATCCGATAGAAGCATCTTCAATTTATCCCAAAAAAGGGGAAGCAGCTTTTTATGCGAAACTTTGCCACGGGGATACTCCCCGGTGGCAAGATTTCGCCATAATGTTGGATTATGGCAAGACGGTGTGATTTGCTCTCCACCTGGTAGTTGCTGATCCAGAAGGTGTATCCGAGCATTGGGCTGTTATCACTTCGGAACCTCCGACTTTAAAAACGCTGCATGAATATGCCTTGAGGTAACGCGCGCGAGGAACTATTTCTTGACAGTAAATCAGGTGCGTTTGAAGAGCGAAGATTCTCGCCTTAGAAATGCAAAATATGAGTGAACGTTTGTATTTAATTGCAGCCTTAACTTTGCTTTATAGTACAGCACAAGGCATGGCTGTACAAGTTGCGGGGTTACGCTCAAGTGTTGACCCTAAGAGCGAATCGTGGTTTAAGCTATCTAAAAATTGGTATTAATTGGCTTAAAGGTGTTATTCATAAAGGGCGGCAATTGCTAACCCCAATTCCCTTGTTACCTAAAGACCCTGAACCTTGTTTTGCTTCCAATAAAGCTCGTCAAGAAATAAGTTATGGGATATGCTTTTCTCGCATCTATTCCTTGGAGTGCAGACGTTGATTTCACTGCCTTCTACAGAAATCTGTCAGGCAGTCAGGGGATAGTGAATTTCGTCGTTGTATTTGGGTAGATATATCTGGAATGGATGTTGCTCAAAAAAATAGAGAAGCAGTCAGTAATATACTGTTTGATGCTTTTTCTAAAGTATATGGTGCATTTAGAAGCGTAAATGTATTTTTGATTTCAGACCCACCCGACCCTAAACAATGGGGAGAAGATTTTACTCACGTCTATATATTTGCTGACGACCAACCTGTTGACTATCTTGGTATAGCTACTTTTCAACAAGGAGTGGTTACAGACCGTGCGATTATTCGTATTGACCAAGTTTTTTATGCTTCTTATCATGCCAATTTAGATGCTAATCAATTATCTAACTTAATTGCTAACGCTATTGCTCATGAAATTGGGCATACTTTAGGTTTAGACCACTCTGCACTAACAACCGATGTGATGCACGATGGACTCGACCATACAGTTCATAGCTTGATGCCCCCTTCGTTTCATGAAAAGCAAATAAGTATGATGAATTTTGCTATTCGCAAACTCGGCGCCTGAAGTAGCGTCTAAGCAAAACTTATCTACGTTAAAATGGAGGCGCCATACATGTAATATAGATGCCATGACTGCCATTACTATTGACTTTAACAGTGTAGTCAAGCTTACTGACGACCAATTTTACCAACTGTGTCAGGATAATCCTGATATCAAATTTGAGCGTAATCAATGGGGGAAACTGGTAATAATGCCACCAACCGGAGGAGAAACAGGAAAACGTAATGCATCTGTTATTGCTGATTTTGTCATTTGGAACCGTCAAACCAAATTAGGAGAAGTATTTGACTCTTCAACTTGTTTTAAACTTCCTAATGGTCCTGACCGTTCCCCAGATGTCTCATGGATACAATTAGAAAGGTGGAATGCACTTACCGACGCACAACGAGAGAAATTTCCCCCTATTGCTCCTGACTTTGTATTGGAATTAATGTCTCCGTCTGATAGCTTGAGCGAAACACAAGCCAAAATGCGCGAATATATGGGCGCCGAAGTTAGATTAGGTTGGTTAATAGATAGAAAAAGTCGTCGTGTAGAAATTTACCGTTTAGGACAACAAGTTGAAATATTAGATGCTCCTACGACTTTATCAGGAGAAGACGTGCTACCAGGGTTTGTTCTAGATATGCAATTTGTATGGTAGAGACGTGATTAATGGCATCTCTACTTATCGGTATAGTAATTTTAAGTCGGAAGGCGCCTCAACCTGCACTAGTTTTTAACTTCCATGTCAAGATTTCAACACAATACTCCTTAACAATAACTGTAATAGACTTATATTGTATAGAATATTCATTATTACTAAGTAGTTATTGAGTTATAAACATTATTTGCGTCGCTTTTAAGATTATTATTGTTAAGGTAATCTACGTGTAAATACCGTTAATAATAATTCATTGAACATAAGTATTAGATAAGAAATCAATTGAACAGTAGTTTTCGCTCTTGTGTCACATAACATATATGGTAACAACATTAATATATGTACAGGTAAATTTATCTAGAGGTTGTTAGTATAGTATTGATACCTATATCGATGGTATTATGTCACGCTGCCAACTATGACAGGTCGTTATGGCATTAAATCTACCCAAAATTCCAATTTGGTTAAAAATATCTATCGCACCGATAGGTACTCTAATTGCTTTTGCTTTTCAGGGCATTATTGGAAATAGAGCTGATGAGGCTCTTAAACCTGTTTTACCTATTCTCATATCTATAGAAGTTCCTCTGTGGGCTGCGCTATTATGTGGGCTTGTTGTAGTTCTTCCTTGTCTGTTGGTTATACAGCGTTATCATGCCGCACATCAAATATCTGTAAAACTTCATTCTCTTGATGAAACTCTATGGTATTTGCTGCCTAAGTTATGCGAGGCGCCTGATGCTAGTCTAGCTTTACAACGTTTTTTCGATGAATTTTTAGAGCAAACACTTGAATTTCTCCAACTTTTAGATGGTTGTGGTATTGCTGTATATGCTCCTGATACTACTGACCCTGATTATCTCACTACTTGGTTTTTCCTTGAATATCCGAATGAAAGTCCTGATAAAGCACGCTTTTATATTGGAAATGGTTCTAATGCTAGACGTGGTATTGCTGGGCTGACTTTTCTAGATAAAAAAAGTTATGTTGTGCATTTGTCGAGAAAGAATGGAGAGTTACAAGCAGATAACCCCGAATATATCTTTTTTGATAAAGCTAAACGGCGCCGTTTCCCGTATAAATCTTTAATTACAGTTCCCATTATTGGGGATATGGGCGATTGTCTTGGGGTTATGTGCTTGTATAGTAATTGCGTTACTGCTTTTGATTCAAGTGCAGTTAAAAATCTATTGGTTGCTATTTCTGGTCGTCTTTCTACTGCTATGCTCGTTGCAAAAGCACATCATATGCATCCTTTGCTTCCTTAAGCTATTTATTGCTAAAAATTGATGTTAGTTTCTTTATAAAACGCGGTATTACACTTCGCTGTTTGGCTAAACCAAATGTTACAAGCGTATAATCTGTACCGTAGTCTCGTTCTGCTTGTTGAAACTGTTGTCTTGATATTCTGCCTCGCATATACTCTTTAGAGGCTTTGTTCAAACGTACTTGGCGCTCTTCTGCCGTTAACTGTTTGGCTAACTCCTTGTTACTTAAGCTATATACACTTCTCATAATTTTATCTACTTAACTTTTTTATATTATTTATACTTGTACTTGTTACAGATAAATTCTTTTAGCTTTGCTAATCTATCATTTTTTAGCTTTTGCAGCAATAAAGATTTATGATGATTCTCTCATCATTTTAATGTTTCTTTATATTTGGGATTTACTATCTTATTAACTTCAAGTGTATTTTTTGGTTTTCGGAAATTTTTTCTGTGTTATGAGCAAATTAAAGGCGGGCAGGGATGCCCGCTCAACAAGAATAAAACAGCTCTACAAGAATAAGACAATAAAATAAGTGTTTATGCTGGTTTGTGAGCAATTAAGTACTTACTCATGAAGTGTACTTGTGTGTCTATGTTTTCAAAACCTGCTTTTTGTAAGCGCTCTACCAAATCATCGGTTATGTAGTGGCGATAATATGGTTCGTGGAAGGTTTCGTAGAAGTTGTGCATTATGGGTTCGAGTTCAGGTGAGTCACTTAGCTGGATGGAGTCACAGATAATAAATGTTCCACCGGGTTTGACGACACGGAAGCATTCGTTAATAACGTTTTGCCGCGCTACTCCTGGTAGTTCGTGGAATAAGAATACCGAAGTGACTGCGTGGAAGTAGTTATCTAAATAAGGTAACTCTTCGCTATTCGCTTGCAATAGTTGCGGTACTTCTCCAGGAATTTGAGATAGTAATTCGTTTGCTTTGCGTAAATAAGCTGGTGATAAGTCTGTACCGTACAGCAATGCATGAGGTAGTGTGCTACGAATTGCTTTTAGAGTACGACCGGTACCACATGCGACATCTAATACACGTCTTTGTGATGGTGGTACATCAGCAAAAAAGTTTAAGTTTTCTTTTAATGGCGCCAAAATTCTACGACGCATTGCATCTGCTGAACCACCAAACAATATCTCGACTTGTAAGTCATACATATTGGCAGACAACTCGCTTAAGTAGCCATCTGTCTGATGGTGGAAGTTTTGCACGTAGTAGCTAGGGTAGCCTTCAGTATTAATACCTGAAGAAAAATCTTGGTGCTTTTTGTTTTTCACACGTTCCCATATTTGTGGCAAGTCAAACCACACCATAGGATAGTACTTGAAGAAGTCTTCCCAGGAGTTATCAAATAGCAGACTTTCTGAATAAATGCCGCGTTGCGAGTCTTGCCAGTCAACTTCAAGTAGATTATTTAATCTTTCTTGAATTTTTGGTATAACCCCAGTCGGAATTGGCGTTGTTTTATTCTCAGTCGGTGATATCAAGTTCATTAACCGTGTGCTAATGAGCTTGTGCGCTAAACCAAAGTAATTTTTGCCTTGCTGAAAACTCTGATAAGTTAGCTTCGTTAAAGTGTCAGACATGAGAAGACTCTATTTTTATTACTTTTTATATATTTACTTTAAGTAATTGTAACAAATATTTTATAAGCCTGGAGTAGGGTTTCCCGTGCAAGGTTATTAAATCCTTAGAGATATTCTTTGAGAATAATTCTAATTATAATTATTAAAAAAATGTGAAGTTTTATCAAACTGTATCATATGGTACCATACGCTACAGAATTCTATGCGATATGATTAGCTCAGACAACGAAAGAAATAACTAAGAGTTCATAGGGAGAAATTGATTATGTCTACACAAGATAAAGCACGCGCGTTAATGCAACGTCACTACCACACAGTAAAAAATCGCCAGCAGTCGATGTTAGGACGTACTGGTGAGGAGATTGGTTTGACTGGAGAAGTTTCTGATTATTGGAATCCTGTGCAAGGCAAGATTGACCCAAGCAAGCGTGCGGCTTATGATAGCACTTCGATGAATTGAAAGAATTTGTACGATAGTCAAGAAAAAAGCCACCCCTTGTAGGTGGCTTTATTTATGGTTTTTGGAAAGGACTAAAGTCCTTTATATGTTTAGCAGTCGTAGTAGAGTGCGAACTCATGGGGGTGAGGACGCAAACGCATGGGGTTGACTTCGTTATCTATTTTGTAAGCTATCCAGTTTTGGATAAAGTCTTCGCTAAACACACCACCCGCTGTTAAAAAAGCATGGTCTTTCTCTAATGCTTCGAGTGCTGCATCAAGTGAACCTGGGGTTGAAGGAACTTTTGCTAGTTCTTCTGGTGATAATTCGTAGATATTTTTATCTAAAGGTTCGCCTGGATCTATTTTATTCTTGATACCATCTAAACCAGCACATAGCATCGCTGCAAATGCTAAGTATGGGTTAGAGGTCGCATCTGGACAACGGAATTCTAAGCGTTTTGCTTTAGGATTGGCGCCAGATAATGGAATACGAATAGAAGCTGAACGATTCCCTTGGGAGTATGCTAAGTTTACAGGCGCCTCATAACCAGGAACTAAGCGCTTGTATGAGTTAGTGGTAGGGTTAGTTATTGCTAATACAGCAGGTGCGTGCTTGAGCAAACCGCCAATATAATGTAAAGCAGTTTCACTTAAACCAGCATATTTATCGCCAGCAAATAATGGTTGACCGTCTTTCCAAATAGACTGGTGACAGTGCATACCAGAACCATTATCACCAAATACTGGCTTGGGCATGAAGGTTACGGTTCTGCCATACTTTTTAGCGACGTTCTTAATGACATATTTATAGGTCATTAACCAGTCAGCAGCTTGGATTAATTTACCAAACTTGAAACCTAGTTCGCACTGACCACCAGTTGCTACTTCGTGGTGATGTTTTTCAATGGGGACACCTAACTTCGCCATTGTTAACAGCATCTCTGTCCGCATGTCTTGGAAAGTGTCGGTAGGAGCTACTGGAAAATAACCTTCTTTGAAGCGGGGTTTGTAACCTAAGTTACCACCAGCTTCTGTTCTACCTGAATTCCATTTACCTTCGATAGAATCTACATAGTAGTAACCAGAACTGGAATTTTGGTCGAAGCGAACATCATCAAAAATGAAAAATTCTGCTTCTGGCCCAAAAAATACTGTATCGCCAACACCACTAGAAATTACAGAATCTACTGCACGTTGAGCAATTTGACGAGGACAACGGTCGTAAGGTTCACCAGTACGAGGCTCAATGATGCTACAAATTATTGAGAGCGTTGGCTCTTGCATGAATGGGTCTATCCATGCTGTATCTGGGTCAAGAACCATCGACATGTCGCTAGCTTCAATTCCTTTCCAACCCCGAATACTCGAACCGTCAAAAGGTACACCTTCGCTGAAGCTGCTTTCATCGATTTGGTTTTGGTACACCGTTAAGTGCTGCCAAGTTCCCAACATATCGATGAACTTCAGGTCAATCATCTGAATGTTGTTGTCTTTAACCAACTTCAGGACTTCTTGTGGGGTTGTCATGGTTACTCCTTAATCTGCCTAATTACTTCACAGTCAATTTAGTAATGCCCAAAGCAATTGCGTCCAACTACTTGCCTGAACCAAATTTTCGCACCTGGATTATCGTAAGAAGAGGTTGCTCAGAATTTTGTATTCTTTGATACAGAATTTCGACTTTAAAGGTTATATTAACCTTTACCTATTCATAACGATACAAAACTACAAAGTAGATTTTCTTACGCGCAACTTTGACATAAAATCCTTTATGAGAGTGCGAGTTGCGGCGCCGAAATATTATTGTAGAGGTATGAAGGCAACACAATTGCTATTCTCATGCATTTATTGCATAACGAAACAGCCAAATTAATATCAAACCGTTAACAGGAATGATTGGGAGATAAAGGTATGCGCGACGCTGTTACAAGTTTAATTAAGAATTATGACGTTGCTGGACGTTACTTTGACCGGATTGCCATTGACAATCTCAAAGGCTACTTTGAAAGCGGTACCGCACGCATTAAAGCAGCAGCAGCAATAAATTCCAACGCAGCAGGTATCGTCAAGCAAGCAGGTTCAGCTTTGTTCGACGAACAACCTGAGTTAATTCGTCCAGGTGGTAACGCTTACACAACTCGTCGCTACGCAGCTTGTTTACGCGATATGGACTACTACTTACGCTATGCAACTTATGCACTTGTAGCAGGCAGCATGGATGTACTCGATGAGCGTGTTCTCCAAGGTTTACGCGAAACTTACAACTCGTTAGGTGTACCCATCGGTCCAACAGTTCGCGGTATCCAAATTATGAAAGATATCGTTAAAGAACAAGCTGCTTCCTCTGGTGTCACCAATACCAGCTTTATCGATGAACCTTTCGATTACATGACCCGCGAGTTAAGCGAAAAAGACATCTAGTTCCTTTTTGTCAATATGGCTTAACAAAACTTAATATAAATTCTAATTAAAATAAAGCGAGTCTTGTTACAAAGACTCGCTATTTCTGTATAACTTGTTCAAAACAACTACTCATCACATCAAATAGTAGTTCTGCTCATATCTTCCTGCTAAATTGGTAACTAAATCTACTACTTCAGTCATATCCAATGGCTTGCATATACAAGCATGACAATTTAAATCTTGAGTTATTAGCGGGTAAATATTGCGTTTAGACTCCACTACACCAATTATCAAAATTTCCTTACCAGCTTTACCCGCACAAACATTTATTTTTTCAGCTATGCTATACTGTTCAAGTGCTTTAACACTGGTAAATACAACATCCGGGCGATAATACACCAGTTCCGCTATGGCATTATTAACTGAAGCGGATGATATAACAGCGGCGCCATGCGATTCTAAAATATAACTCAATAAGTCGCGCTCATCTCGCTTACTTTCGATGACTAACACACTTAACCCTCTTAACGAGGTTTTTTGAGTAACTTGCTTCTCTACATACATAACAGTAACCAGAAATAAATGTTTAGAATAAGTACTATAAAGAATCAATACTTTAATCCTACTTCAACGGTAGTTCACCAATATAAGTAAAATCATTGAAAATTCACAACTTCAAATAATTTGTCTATATACTACTTATACAATTGCAAAGTTTTATTACAATATATTTTTAATCATTAATTAATATTTACATTCACAAGAAACAAAATAGGTATGTTATGTCTCTGAGGTAATAAAACTACTTGAGTATACCGATAGGATCATATAGCTATGATGCTTTACGCGCAAATAGAGTTCCGCTACTGATATAAAATAAGAATAAACAACGTCTCAAAAATATTAAATTGGCGAAACAACGACTCGATACTTTACTTGTCGAACGAAACTTATGTACTTCCCGTGCATTAGCGCAGCGTCTCATCCAAGCAGGAGAGGTGACAGTTGATGGTAACATAATTGATAAAGCTGGAACCGAAATAGACACAGGTGCCTCTATAACAGTTAAACAAAAATCTCGCTTCGTTTCCAGAGGCGGCGAAAAATTAGCAAAAGCACTCTTAACATTTAATATAGACGTACAAGAGCGTATATGCTTAGATGCGGGTATCTCCACAGGTGGTTTTACAGACTGTTTACTCCAAGCAGGAGCTAAATTAGTTTACGGAGTAGACGTAGGTTATGGTCAAGTAGACTGGAAACTGCGAAACGACCCCAGAGTTATCTTACTAGAACGCACAAACATCAGACACCTCACCCCCGAACAACTATACCAAAACTCCCCCCCTGGTCAAGAGTTTGGGGGGGAATTAGAACGACCCAACTTTGTAGTCGTCGATGTCTCATTTATTTCTGTCATCAAAATATTACCAGCCCTCTGGCGCCTCTCCCAACCACCACGAGAAATGGTACTACTAGTAAAACCACAATTTGAAGTTGGAAAAAACCGAGTTGGCAAAAAAGGAGTAGTGCGTGACCCACTCTTACAAGCTGAAGCTATTTACCAAGTTTTGCAGACAGCACTAGAACTTGGATGGAAATATAAAGGTTTAACGTGGTCGCCAATCACGGGACCCGCTGGAAATGTAGAATACCTACTGTGGTTATCAATGCAAAGTATAATGGCGCCATTAGAACTTGAAGCAATCAAGCAACTAACCATTACAGCAATAAATGAATTGTAGAGACGCGATATATCCCTTTGGGAAAACCTCCGGTTTACACGTCTCTACATATTTATACGTCGTAAACGCGACATTCAACTGCTTCGGGATGCAAAGAGCAATATTTGTCTAAAGAAGTCTTAACTTGAACTTCTTTACTACGGTGCGATTTTTCAGCTTGTAGCTCTTCAACGATATCCCAAGCTACTGCACACTCTTGTGAGGTATCACCGTGCAAACCACATGCATTGCGTGCTTCTACAATTGATTCATGAATTACTTGTTCAATAGTACGTTGAGTTTCATCGGAAGTAACTGCGTTTAATGTATTTTGCATTTTGACTCTCACTTGGATATTCAACTAGACAATAAATGAAATATCTTTTAGTACTTCGGTTTTAGCAGGGTAAATTAGGCGCCGCAAGGCATTAATACTTAGTTCTGATTAAATATTAGGTAAAATTACCTGTCAGCCTTTGAAAGCATTGCTTTATTCACCTTAACCTTACATACCCAGTGTAAACTAATGTTTATCAGATTGTCGGGTGGTAATAACCGTCATTTAACTTGATTAACATCACCGGATAACACTCCAATATAATTATGGAATTAAGTAAATTTTAATTCTGCATTAACTGTTACACTTTGCATAAATTTTCTCTTTAGTAATCAGAGAGTTTTTCATTAAAACGCCATATTTCTCTGTATAAATTAATTATACGTTATAAAAAGTTACATTATCGCATTGTGACTAAAGGAACTCAGTAAAAAGGTGAAAGACCTGATAAATAAGGATTTTTATTATAAAATTGTATTTTTTGTTTCTTTATTTTTAATTTAAGTTTGCGTAGGTTGAGCAAAATACACATATGATTAACAATTCGCAATTAATATAATTGTGAATAAGCATAACTACTTATAAAGAAACCCGGTTTCTAAGATTTAATATAAGTTTTTTAAGTGATAAGTATATGAAGTTCAAATATAAAAATGGGAACAATATATAAATAAGTTAATTGACTGGCGAACAATTTTTCTCCAGATACGACAGAACGCTTGCAACAAATTATATGGAACTCAGAAGAACCTGTTCGTATGATTGAAACACCTGTTTATAAGTTTGCGGCATGATATATAAATTTATGGCGCCATTACTGTTATTTTATTCAAAGATTATCAAGTTTCAGCCAGCCTAGTTCTTGTTGCAAGCGATGTAAAATCGTTTCTTTAGGAACAGTAGCAAGTATTTCTTGTATAACAGTACTGGCGCCAAATTGTCCCCAAGTACACCCAGCTTCAAGGTATACTTTAGCAGCTTTACCAATTGTAACGGCGCCATAACCAGCAATACCCGACTGTACTAAAGCACTGCCAATAAACCCAGTAATGTTACCAGGGTTATCACCAGCTATTACAGAAGCACTTTTATCTAACCCAAATACAACACTTGTTCCCAACTCCCCAAGTAATAAACCACCCGAACTTAAAAAAATCGTCTTGAGAATTTTTCCAGCTTGATACCCAGTCATTGGTAAACCGTAAAGCTTTGCGAGTGAACGAATTAAAGCGAGGTCAGCAACCGCACCTCCAAACACATCGAGTACAGCAATAGGATTTAATGCTACAGCCAAAGCTTTATACTTTGCAAACTGCCATATTAACTCTTCAGCTTGCTGTTCGCGTGCATCGATTGTTTTTTGAGCTATACTTTCCTCAGCCTCACGTGCCTGTACCAAAGCATTCAGCGCTAAAAGTGACCGACCCTCACGATTGAGAATATTTAATATAGTCTGTCTTAACTCATCAACTTGGGGTGGTAAAGTTTCCCACTCATAGTCAACCCGTCCATCAGGATACTCAACCCGCACCTCCAAAGGTGAAGGTTCTGCTGCTACCATCACAATTTCATCGGGTTGCAAAGGTTTTTCTAATAGATTCCCGGCGCCTAACTGCTGTAAATTGCGATAAACTGTCTCTCTATCAGTATCAGGATATAAATCAACCTTGTTAAACACCAAAATCAAAGGTTTCTGAGACTTTCGTAACTCCAACAAAGCATTATACTCAGTGCGCGTAATATCACCTGACACCACAAACAAAATCAAATCAGCTTGTTGAGCCACATCCTTAGCCATTTTTGCGCGTATCTCACCCGCAATTTCATCTAACCCAGGTGTATCAATCAGCTCCACCTGCACCTTCTCACTAGGACTCCAACGTATCGAACGGGGATATTGCGTCACACCATTAAGAGGTCCAGTTTGCAAAACCTTTTGTCCCAACAAAGCATTAAGCACCGAAGACTTGCCACGACTAACCAAACCAAAAGCAGCAATACGCACCACATTTTGGTCAAGCTTATTAAGAGTTGAGGTCAACATCTCCAACTCAGGTTTAACCAAACCCGTCAACTGAGAAGAAGCTTGTCCCGACTTACGAAGACTATTGTACCAAGACAGAGTTTGGCGGAGACTAGCGCGTGCGCGGTTTAAGTGACTTTCTTGTAAATTCGACACAGCAGTAATAATTATAAGTTTATATGTACTTTCGTAATAAACACTTGTTGTAAGCACTTTAGTGCTTCAAAACAATAATTACAAAAATAACCCTACTTTGACATAATCAAGCTTATAAAGTAAAAGTGTATCTACAATTATGTCCGCATCAGACTGGGAAAAATTTTTAGCTGAAGGAAGACAAACAGTTGAAATAGTTCGTAAAGGACTTAGAAACCGTGGTATCAACGCAGGAGAGTCTATCATGACAAACTTTGGTACAGATGAGGACATTCCTGCATATAGTAGCGATGGTGAGCGCAAACTATTTTGGATATCAGTCAAAAGTATTTCGGGTCGTCGAGTTGAAAATCCTTATATTTTAACAAATGGTTACAGAGGTTGGATGCGTGGCGAAGTCGAAAGCAAACAATGGGTCAATCCACCTTCAGCAATTATTTGGTATTGCCCAGCAACTCGTGTAGCTTGGGGTGCGATACCCCCAAAACGATTAAGCACCCAATGGTTTATTTACCCTGAGCGTTGGAAAAAAGACTTAATGGGCGTAAAGAATGGTTATTTTTGCTTCTCCTCCGATACAAAAAATTGATAGTAAGGTAGCGCGTGCGAAAGATATAGAACTTTACGTATTACGTTTAGACTTGGTACATCCGGTTATTAGTGGTAACAAATGGTTTAAGTTGAAATATAATCTTGAAGCAGCGAAGCGAGAAAATTTAGATACAATACTTACTTTTGGCGGCGCCTATTCTAATCATATACATGCAACTGCGGCAGCGGGTAATTTATTTGGCTTTAAAACTATAGGTGTTATTCGTGGGGAAGAGACATTACCACTTAACCCGACATTAGAGTTTGCCACAAGTCAGGGGATGCAACTTGTTTATGTTGATAGACAAACTTATAAACAAAGAAATAGCGAAACGCTACGTCAAGAATTACTCGCACGCTTTGGTAAGGTGTTTATAATTCCTGAAGGTGGTTGTAACTTAGATGGGGTAAGGGGTTGTAGAGAAATAATTAGTCAAGATTTTGAGTTTGATGTTGCGTGTATTGCCTGTGGGACTGGGACGACTTTGGCAGGTGTTGCCCTTTCTTTAAATACTCAGCAGCATTTAATTGGTTTTCCTGTTTTGAAGGGGGGAGATTTTTTAAAGCAGGATATTGAAGGATTAATGGCACCGTACAAACGTAATATAAATGTATCGTGGGAGTTAATATGTAATTATCATTTTGGTGGTTATGCGAAAGTTAATGATGAGTTGTTAAGGTTTGCGCGCGAGTTTGAGGTAGAGTATGGTGTACCGCTCGATTATGTGTATACTGCTAAGATGTTTTATGGTGTTATGGATTTAGTTAAAGAAGGGTATTTTGATAGGCGCCGTGTTTTGTTGATACATACTGGGGGTCTACAGGGCAATTGGCAACGGATGCAGCGGATGTAACGGATAAGCTATAGATTATCAAAAGTATTGGCACCACTATACCAAGATGCAAAACCTTGACGTATAGAATCCTCACCCGAATGACCAAAAGGGGCATTACCAATATCATGCTCTAAACAGGCAGCCGAAACAATATCTCCAAAGTCAGAGCCGCTTAACTCATATTTTTCTAACTGATGACGCTTAACAACTTCGTAACCAACAATTCAACAAGCGTGAACGTCCTACACAAGAAACCTCTAAGCTATGAATTAACCGCGTGCGAATATAATCGTTTTTAGATAGTGAGTAAACCTGAGTTTTATCCTTAAGGCGCCGAAACGGAGAAGAAAAAACAATACGGTCACAATCATGAGTGAAAACAGGTTCGGTCTAATTGTAAATCTTCTGGTGCCTGTTTTCCCAAACGCTGCGGGGTCAAAAGTCGTTTCCATTCCATCATAAAAAATGTAGAGACGCGATTTATCGCGTCTTAAATATCGCGTCTTAACAATTTACGATTCTGGTTTTGTGCAATACTGATTAAGCTCGCTGACAGAACTATCGAATTGTGCAGCAGCTTCAGCAGCATTTTTGAGTGCTGTATCTATGTCACCTCTTGCTTTTTGAATTGTCGCTCGTCCAGCAGTTGAAGCTTCAGCTTTTTTTGTGGAACCAAGTGCTTTACCTGCTATTTCTACATTTTTACTAAGTGTTTCAAAGGTCTTGACAAATTTACTTTGATACTCTTTTAACTTTTCATCGCCCAAATTCAAGTCACGTATTTTTTTAGTAACCTCTTCTAATTCTTTAGCAAGTTTTAAACTAGTTGACACCTGGGCGCCTTTATTTTTATCAATTAATGTAGTTCCTTCATTGACTTGCTTAATAAATCGTTCGCACTGAGCAACTTTACTGTCGCTACAGCCAAAAAGTGACAATGCCATACTTAAGCTCACGGGAGCAATTATATACTTACGCCAAACCACCATTGATACCCATCACCATAAAATCCCAAACAATAGTATCCGATGATTCGACTATTTTGATAATTGTTCCGATAATTTGATACATAAGCATCTCGTGAACGTAACTTATTTTACCAATCTACGGGTAAACCCAAATTATCCAACCTTTGGGCATCTTTTAATAAAGGTTGAATTTCGCCGTCGATGGCTATTTTACCTCCATAAAGCACTAGCGCGCGTTGTGTGACTCTTGCTAGCCAGTGTAAATCGTGAGAAGCAACGAGTAAAGCTTTACCTTGCCAGTTTAATAGTACTTGCGCGAGTTTACGGCGCCATGCTGGGTCAAGTCCAGTAGTAGGTTCATCGAGTATCAGTATATCGGGTTCTAGAACAAGAATTGCTGCTAGGGCTGCTAGGCGCCTTTGTCCACCCGAAAGTTCATGTGCAGAACGATTTGCAAAAGCTTCTAAACCAAATTCAGCGAGTAAGTGTCTAGCTTTATCTATTGCTACGGCATTATTGACTCCGTAGTTTCTTGGACCAAAGGTAATATCTTCTAAAATGGTTGGCATAAATAACTGGTCGTTGGCATCCTGAAAACCAAAACCAATATGGCGCCTTACTTCTGCAAAATTTTTGGGTTCTACGTGTATATTATTTATCAATATTTTTCCTGATTTTGGTTGCTTTAAACCAATCAGGTTTTCGAGCAAAGTACTTTTACCCGAACCAGTGGCGCCCATTAAAGCTACTCGGTTGCCAGATTTAATATCAAATGTAATTTCGCTTAATACATTTGATTCTTTTGTATATGAATACACTAAGTTATGAACGGCTAAAACAGGTTGTGACATTTAATAAATAGGGGAAAGGGATAATTATAACCAGGATGCAATAGTTAAACTTAATGCAATAATGCTCATTAAGATGACTATGTAAATTTCTTTTGGTCGTAGTTCTGAGTTAACAGGCATTTCTCCTGTGTAACCACGCGCTATCATTGCGGCATAAACTCTCTCAGCACGGTCTAAACTACGAACGTATAATGCCCCTATCATTGAGGCACTAGCATAACGTAACCATCCAGCAGTTCCTGAAAGTCCACGTAACTGGGCGCCACGTTGCATTCTTTCAACTTCACTAAGCAATATTTCCATATACTGCCCAGCTAATAATAAGCTTTGTTTGAATGCACTCGGTAAAGGCAATGATTTAAGCGCGATACCAAAACTATGGGGTGGCAGTGTAAGTAAAAAACTATTCATTGCTAGCAAACAAATTAACGAACGCACTAGCAAGAAACTCGCGCGTTGCCAGCCTAAAGGAAGTGCTAAGAATGATAAAAACAATAATTCAGTACCAAGTAAAGCCGCAAGTTTTGGAAATCTTGCACGCAATATACTAGCCCAAATTAATGCTAAAGCTCCATAAACACTAAGCGTAGACCAAGCATTCTGTTTGAGCAAAGCACTACCGATAACAATTATTAGAGATATATATAAACGTAGAGTTAGAGACATAGTTATAAATAAGGTGATTTTGATCCCCCCTTGTTATCGGGAGTTGGGGGATCAATTTTAATTTCTTTGAGCAGGAGCGCCTTTCATGATACTGGCAAGACCAAATGCAAGACCAAAGCAAACGATAGAACCAACAATTCCAGCAATACTCGTACCAATTTTGTCAAGCCCTTTCACTTGATAATCTGCAAAGGGTGTAGGAACCACAACACGAACATTTTCTCCGAGTTTATCGAAACCCGTTTGTTCTGATACCCAGTCCAACCCATCAGGAAACGCTGATGCAAATAGTGATAAGACTCCAGCAATTAGCAAAATACTCACAACGGGAACTAGCCAACCTTTGAACTCGTGCTGCTCTCCTGGCAATAAATCAGGTCGTGCGGTGGCAAGATAAGTAAGTACTCCTCCTGTTATTAGTCCTTCTCCAACACCAATCAAAATGTGAATACCTGTCATTGAAGGTAAAACAATATTAATTGGCGCCGTTCCCGATAGTGCTAGTTCAATAGATGCTACTATTGCCGCTACCACAACACTAATACCAGCTGCAACTGCTGCTGCCAACGGTAAGCGGCTTCTTTTACCACCTAACAACCGCAGCAAAGGTTGAGTTAAACTCCAACCGACCCAAACTCCGACTACACCCATATTTAAAATATTTGCCCCCAGAGCAGTAATTCCACCATCGGCAAATAAAACTGCTTGAATAATCAAGACTGTGGCAATACAAAGCGTTGCTGCCCAAGGAGTACCCAAAATGACTGCCGCTAAAGTTCCACCTAACAAATGACCACTGGTACCACCTGCTACAGGAAAGTTAATCATTTGTGCGGCAAAAACAAATGCCGTCGTTAATCCTAAAATCGGTGCGCTACGTACACCAAATGCATTTTTAGCGCGTTTCACCCCAATCGTAAGCGCTGCAACACTTGCTACACCTGTTACCGCAGCTACCGATGGAGAAATAAACCCATCAGGAATATGCATGATGTTCTCCAATTCTTCTTGTCATTTTCGATACTCTACCATTGAAAATTTTGTTAATATATAAACTTAATAAAAAACAAAAGATTCGCAAATTTTCAATGCCCGTATGGGGGATTGAAAATACTTCTTAAGAGTCATTGACAAGCAAATTTTGCGTATTTTTATATACATACGGAATCTCAAAAATATTTTTCAAGTTATGTAATTTTATTTGTCATTTCACTTATTTTTTTTACTAAACACTTTTACTTTTATGAGAATAATAATCATATCTATGCTGATCACAAAACATAGTTAGAGATAGTTATAAAATTTATTCTTTTGAGTTTATTCATCACATAAATTTACAAATAAGTATTCTTTGTTAAGAATAAGTCCTAAGATACTTGAGATTTATTGACAATAATCTATACTTACTCTACTATTTACATTAGTTGCGAAAAGTTGGCAGCTATACTTATTCTTTTGCAAAATAATCTTAAACCATGCCCAATAACTTTATTTTGCCTGGAGGGGACTTATTAAGTCGGCGCCAACTACTCAAATTTGGATTGGCAGGCGCCGGAGTAATGGGTGGAACAGCATTGTGGCAAGCGTTAAATTTGCGCCACACCGAAGTACGAATACCGCCAATGGATGTGCCTGCGGATACTTTGGTGATGAATCCAACGAAAATATTGCGTGACTTTGACTATGGCACAGTAAAGCGGGAGAATGGGCGAACTGTTCGTGAGTTCCGTTTAACAGCAGGTACATCAACAATTCAGCTAAATACAGTAGTATCTTATAATATTTGGGATTTAAACGGCAGAATTCCTGGGCCAACACTAAGGGCAAAACAAGGGGAACGAATACGAGTATTATTTCTTAACCAAGCAGGTCATTCACACTCGCTGCATTTTCACGGAGTTCATCCGGCAGAAATGGATGGGGTGCGACCAATTAGTAACGGCAAAGCCACAATTTACGAATTTGACGCAGAACCGTATGGAGTTCATCTTTACCATTGCCATATTGAACCTGTAACCCGACATATTGCGAAAGGTTTATATGGAATGTTTATTATCGACCCACCTTCACCGCGACCACCAGCGGATGAAATCGTATTGATAATGGCTGGATACGATGTAAATGAAGACAACCGGAATGAATATTATGCTTTCAACGGATTGCCGCATTATTACATCGATAATCCAATTCGCATTTACAAAGACCAACTAATTAGACTGTATGTTCTTAACATCATTGAGTTTGACCCTGCTGTAACATTTCACCTTCACGCAAACTTCTTCGACGTGTATCGATATGGCATGACGATGACTCCAAGCGAGAAAAGCGATGTAATTACGATGGGTGTTGCAGAGCGACATATATTAGAGTTTACTTTTCGCTATCCCGGTAAGTATATGTTCCACCCGCATCAGGATGCAGTGGCAGAAAATGGCTGTATGGGACAGTTTGAGGTGATTGGGTCATCAGATAAAAATTTAGGAAACAGTTAATTGCAAACAATTATTAAATCCACTTGAAATGAAAGTAAAATTATTGCAAATAGTATTCATTAGGTGCAAAACTAACATAATTGGGATTGCGACAAGCTGTCATCGGTTAGTTGATTTTTCAGCTTTGTAAATTTGTTTAGGAGTAAAAAAGTGATTAGACCACGTTATGCATTTTTGGCATTCGCAGCTTGCGCCATCGTAGCACTTAGTTCTTGTGCTGGTGGTGGTGGGGCGCCTGAAGCATCGAATAACGGGGGTAACGCGGCCCCAGTTGCTTCAACTCCTCAAACGACAGATACTTCAACTACTAGCTCACATAGTGGTCATGGTAAGAAAGTAAATATAAATTCTGCAATCCTATCGGAATTAGACAAGTTTGAAGGAATGCTTGGTGTGCCTGCATTATCAAATAAAATTCAAGCTGGTCGTCCTTATGCTTCACCAGAGGAATTGGTATCTAAAAAAGTAGTCACTCAAGAGCAGTTTGACAAAATTAAAGACATGGTGACGATAGAAGAAGTCAAGCTGACAGGTGAAGCGAAAGATGTTGACTACATGACCAAGTTGGGACTAATGAAGGGACACTTGATAGTCGCCAAAGAATTACTCGACCAAAATCAACCCAAGGCAGCAGAACCTCATATTGGGCACCCAGTAGAAGAAATTTACGCTGACGTAGAAGAACAACTCAACGAGCGCAAAGTAAAAGAATTTAAAACAACTTTGATTAGCTTGCAAGATTTAGTCAAATCGAATGGTAAAGCAGACTCTGTTAAAACCAACTTTACCAATTCAATGCAAGCGGTTGATGGCGCCATAGCTATACTTCCCCAACCAGAACGCGAAAAGAATGCTTTTAATCTACAAGTCATTAACGGTTTACTTGACTCCGCAAACTCAGAATATGGTGCCGCTGTCGCAGATGGTAAAATTTCTGCTGCAATTGAATATCAAGACTCACGCGGTTTTGTAGTCTACGCCAACGAACTTTATAAAACCATTGCTACCAACATGGCAAAAGAAAATCCCGAAGTTCACAAAAACATTCAAGCTAGTATGACTGAACTAAATAAAGTATGGCCCGCAGCGATCCCCCCTGCAACACCCGTAAAGGCGCCTCTTGAAGTTACCAAGCTAGTAAAAGCTATCGAAGCAGAATCACAAAAGGCAATAGACAAAGCTTCCACCAAAGCACAACTATAAAACCTTGTAGCATATGCCGGAAAGCCTGTCCATTCATTCCACTGCATCAAAACAAACTCAAAATATTATCCATACAACACTATATAGAAGTTTAATAGGGGGTTAAAATACAGGATGAACCAAAAACTATGTAATTATAAAGAGCCATTTGAATCTTGGTTCAAATTACCTAGTAAATCGTCCTGGAATGCATGTAAGGTAAATTGAGAAATAATGCAAGAACTTAATCAGCAAAAAGCAATAGACCTGCTTAATACCATCATGGAATTTGAGCTAGCAGGTGTTGTTCGTTATACCCACTACTCATTAATGGTAACGGGTCCATATCGAATTCCCATTGTAGATTTCTTCAAAGCACAAGCTAGCGAATCGCTACTTCATGCTCAACAAGCAGGAGAAATTCTCACAGGTTTAGATGGACATCCTAGCCTTAAAATTGCCCCAATGGAGGAAACATATAAACACTCTGTTAAGCACATTTTAGAAGAAAGTTTGGCGCACGAAAAGAAAGCATTAGCGCTGTATAAAGATTTACTTGATGCAGTACTTGATGCTAGTATTTATTTAGAAGAATTCGCTCGCACAATGATTGGTCAGGAAGAAATGCACAATCTTGAATTGAAAAAAATGCTACGCGATTTTAGTTAATAACTTGTCATTCTGAGCGTAGCGCTCCGGCAGAGCATTTGCCGCAGGCTAGAATCTATAACATCTAGTGGTTGATGAGATGCTACCCTACCCTACCCTTCGGGAAAACCTGCGGTTTACGGGATATCCTACCCTGCGGGAAAACTCCGTTTACGGATAACGGGAAATACGAGCGGATTACACTACGTTCAGCATGACATATACAACTCCTAACCCATAACTCATAACTCATAACTCCTAATTATGGATTTTACTGCTGCTTTATCTACATTTTTTATTGCGCTTCGCGAAGGAGTCGAAGCTGCGCTTGTTGTGGGAATTGTGTTGGCATTTCTCAAAAAAGCTGGACAAACGCAACTCAACCGCTGGGTATATGTAGGTTTAGGAACAGGAGTTGCCGCAAGTTTTATTTTAGCGTTCTTGTTTCAATTATTTGTACCAGCTTTGCAACGCGCGTTTCCACAGTATGCAGGTGTTATTGAATTCCTTTATGAAGGAATATTCAGCGTGCTTGCTGTTATTATGTTAAGTTGGATGTTAATCTGGATGACTAAGCAAGCCAGATTTATGAAAGCTTCTGTTGAAGGCGCCTTATCAGATGCATTAAAAAATGATTCTACTGCGGCGCGAAATATTTTTACATTAATTTTTGTTGCGGTTGTTCGCGAAGGTTTTGAGACAGTCGCGTTAATTACTACTAATACTGGAAGTGGAGCGTATGGCGCCGGGATTGGTGCAATATTAGGTATTATTAGTGCTGCTTTTATCGGTGTTGGGTTATTTAAATTAGGAGTTAAGTTTAATATTCGTCAGTTTTTCCAAGTGATGGGTATTTTACTTGTATTAATTGTAGCAGGATTAGTTGTAACAGCATTAAGCAGGTTTGACGCAGCGGCAGCATCATTAGCGTCTTATAGTCGCGCATCGCAAGACCTTTGTTTTTACTATGAACGTTTTACAAAAGTTCATTCGTGTATTTTAGGGCCGATGGTTTGGGATACTTCTAAAATTTTACCTGACGAAGAGTTTCCTGGTGTTATTTTCAAAGCATTATTTGGATACCAGCATCATCTTTATATTGTGCAAGCCATCGCTTATTTAGTTTTCTTGTTCACAGTTGGTGGTAATTATCTTCGTAGTCTTGGTGGTGGTAGTAAAAAACCAGAAAGAAACCGGGTTTCTATGTAAAATGTTATCTTTATTACAAGTTACCAAGCAAGAAATCCGGTTTGTATGACAAATATTTTTATCAAACAGTTATTTATCCATCCTATAAAAGGGTTAACTCCACAGGCAGAAGAATCTGTTTACCTCAAAGTTGGACATGGCATTCCAGGAGACCGAGCATTTGCTTTAATGTACAAAAAAACTCTGCCAGATATAGATATTGAAGTACCGTGGATGAAAAAGGTTAACTTTGCGATGCAAAACGACTGGCACTCTTTAGCCGCATTAGACTGTTTTTACAACCCAACATCAGAAAAATTAACAATCAAACGTAAAGGAATAGAATTACTAGTGGCGGATACGACTACCATAACTGGGCGCCATGAAGTTTCAACTTTTTTTACTGGATATTTAGCAGCAAGCTATCCTAGTCCTGGTGTGAGTCAAAGCGCAAGAGAAAGGGCGCCTTTAAAATTAGTGGGGTCATATAACAAAACGCGCTATCAAGACCGAGAAGCGGGACATATATCATTAGTTAGTCAAGCAACTATAGATAATTTAAGCAAAATTGCAGGTCATATTATAGACGTTCGTCGCTTCCGTCCCAATATTGTGGTAGATGGGATACCCGCATGGAGTGAGTTTGACTGGGTAGGTAAACAAATCAAAATAGGTAACGCGGTAGTTGAAGTAACAGCACGCATTAACCGCTGCTTAAATATTGAAGTTGACCCCGAAACCGGAGAACGAGACATCGCTTTGCTGACAATTCTTAAGAATAACTTTCAACATACTCAAACAGGCGTAATTGCAAAAATTATTACAGAAGCTCACATAAAAAAGCAAGATATAATCGAACTGTAGGTTGGGGAGGCAGCGCGTTGCCGGGGTTTCCCCGGTTGAAGCGAGTGCCGTTGGAGGAACGGAACCCAACAAATAGTCTTGCAATTAAATAGCAATATTTTATACTCAGTATACAATGTAGAGACGCGATTTATCACGTCTCTACATGCAACAATATTGGATAATGAAGAAATCATAAAATTCTAGAAGCTCTGGCTTTGGTATTACGTCATAAATGGCTAAAAAACGTTGGCAAGATAGAGCAAAATCTCGCGTAGTCAATCGATATGGTTCTTTTAATGTTCTACGTAAAGGCATATCGTATTCACCTTGGCGCTATGACCCTTACCATGCACTGTTAACTATTTCGTGGGGCAGATTTGTTGCTCTTATTACTGTTGGTTACTTTATCGCTAATGCTATTTTTGCATTTTTGTACCTTGCTGGTGGTGATGGAATTGAAAACGCACGTCCTGGTAACTTTTTGGATGCTTTCTTTTTTAGCGTTCAAACAATGGCATCGATTGGTTACGGCGCCATGTATCCAAAAACAACTTATGCCAATTTTTTAGTTACGATTGAATCCATCGTTGGGTTATTGATATTAACTATGGCGAGTGGTATTATGTTTGCTCGCTTTTCATTACCGAAAGCACGGGTAATATTTAGTCGCGTAATATTAATTACAACTCATAACGGCTTACCAACGTTAATGTTAAGGGTCGCAAACAAGCGGCAAAACTGGATTTTAGAAGCCCAAGTGCGTCTTACGATTGTTCGCAACGAATTAACAAAAGAAGGGAGTTTTATGCGGCGATTTTACGACATACCCTTAGTTCGTAGCGACTCTCCACTATTTTCGCTTTCATGGTCAGTAATGCACACTATCGATGAAAGTAGTCCGCTTTACGGTATTACACAGCAAAAAATGATTGACGATGAAATGGAGATACTCGTCATTTTTACAGGTATTGACGAAACAGTATCACAAACCATCCACGCACGTCACTCATATATACCCGATGAAACCGTATGGAATGCGCGCTTCGTTGACATTTTAACCCGCACATCTGACGGTAAACGTTGTATAGATTACTCAAAGTTCCACGACTTCGTATCAATTAAAGATATCAGGTCTTAAATATAACGACCTCTCTTAAAAGATAGATGTCATCAAATACCCAGCCACCTAACATATAGATGTTATGAATATTTAATTAGGAAGTAAACATCATGGGCTGGCTAAAAAGACTTTTCGGACTAGAAAAACCAGAAAACGCACAAGTAAATCCCGAACCACAACAATATACACCACAGCAAGAAGTTGCATCGGCGCCTGCTGCCACACAATCAATACCACCCGAACGCATCGGTCTAAACGGAGAATATGACCAAAGTGGTCTAGCCAAGCGCGTTGCACTAGCATTCGACCAAGACTCGCAACTCGATGACGTTGACACACTTTGGGTAGCCCAAACAAGCGGCACAGTAGTATTAAAAGGAAAAGTCCCCAGCCAAGACATACTGAACAAAATGGTATCAGTCGCACGCAATGTTAATGGCGCCGATGCAGTAGACACATCGCAAGTCACAGTCGGTTAATAAAAATGCTCTTGTAGGGTGGGCATCGTTGCCCGCCCTGACCAGTGTAAATAATATTTTTGAATTTTCTGAATACTTATGATTTTACATTATCTTCTAAAGGTATAAAAAAGATAGAAATTATACCAGGTAGTGTTAATAACAAGCCAAAAATGAAAAATAAAGGATAACCCATTTGCTTTTGAATGGCGCCACTTATTGCCCCAGGCAGCAGTAAACCCAAAGCCATAAAACCTGTAGAAATTGCGTAATGTGAGGTTTTATATTGACCTTGACAAATATATAGTAAATATACAGTAAAACCAGTAAAACCTAAACCGTATCCAAATTGCTCTAAAGAAACTAGCAAGTATATTGATGCTAAAGGTGGTTTTGTATAAGCCATGTAGACATAAAATAAATTCGGTAGGTTCATTGCCAAAGCCATTGGCAAAAGGCATTTTTTTAAGCCATAGCGTGTAATTGTGATTCCACCTAAAATGCCTCCGACTATCAAAGAAATTACGCCGAATGTACCGTTTACTATACCAACTGTATCTGTAGAGAGTCCTAAGCCACCTGCTTCGATTGTATCTACTAAAAATAATGGAGCGAGTGTAACAAACATCGCCTCGCCTAAACGATAAAGTAAAATAAAGGCTAAGATGGCGCCGATTTTTTCTTTTTGAAAATAGGATTTAATGACTACCAAAAAGGGTACTGTTTCATTTGTTGCCGATGTATTTGGTATATCAGATGGTGGTTTTGGTAAGATTAAGCGATGATAGATAGAAAGCAATATAAATAATACTGCTGCAAATCCAAGAGTTATAGTCCAGGCGCCTTGAATGTTGTTAAGGGATTTTTCAAGTGTGCCTGCAAGAAATAATAGAAAACCTGAACCGAATAATACGGCGAAGCGAAAAAATAGCGAACGGAACCCGACGAAAAAAGCTTGTTGTTCATTACTGAGTGCTAGCATGTAGAAGCCATCGGTGGCAATGTCGCAGGTTGCTGAGACAAATGCAGCTATGGCGAATATGGTTAGTGAGATAGGGAAGAAGTTTGGTAGTTGTAAAGAAAGTGCCGCTAGTGCTAAACATGCGAACATGGCAAATTGTGTAGTTAGTATCCATGTTCGTTTGGTGGAGTTTGTATCGATGAAAGGCGCCCAAAACATTTTGAGAACCCAAGGTAGTCTCAAAAAGCTTATCCAAAATGTGATTTGTTCGTTACTAATGGCTAGACGTTTGTAGAGGAGAGGCGCCACTGCGGTGACGATGGTGTTGGGTACACCTTGGGCAAAGTACAGGGTGGAGATATATATCCAGGGAGAAGGAGATTTTATTTCTTGTTTCATAAAGCTTTATAAATTGACTCTGTGAAGTTAAATTATAATCCTTGAGAAAGGTTCCTCAAAGAAGGTGGGCTTGCTATTGTTATATAACACGCTCTTCGTAATTTATCGAGTCATAGTGAATGAGGTTATGGTTTTGAAATCCCAATTAACTAATCATCGGGTTGATTTACAAGATTGCACTATTTTTTATCAACAAAGTATATTGGAGTCCAGTTCAATCCCCATCCTATTTCTACACGGATGGGGAATTTCTACTGAGCCTTATACTGAAGTGCTGCAACTACTAGCACTTTCTCATACCATAATTGCTCCTGACTTGCCCAGTTTTGCGAGATCGAGTTACTCTCAGCTAATTCCCGATTACGTTAGCTATAGCAAAATTCTCCTTTCATTTATAGAAGTGTTGGATTTACAACAATTTCATGTAGTAGGACACTCATTAGGTGGAGGTATTGCCATTACTTTATCTACACTTGTTCCAGAAAAAGTCAAAAGTGTAATTCTGGTAGATAGCACCGGGATTCCTACACCGTCTATACCGGAGATGATACCACGAAGGGCAATTGAAATGACGGTTCAAATGTTTCTTCCAAGGCGTAAATTGAAATTAGTTGATATCCCTTTGGTTTTCTCGTATAACTTGTTATTCAATACAGGGAATGTCATTCAAGGATTGCTAATTTCTGTATACGAAGATATCAGTCATTTGCTACCAAAAATTCAAGCTCCCTGTTTGTTATTATGGTCAGAAAAAGACCTAACTACGCCATTAAATAACGCTCAAGAAATGGCAGCAATTATTCCTAACTCGAAATTAATTACTGTAGAAGAAGGTTTACACGAATGGGGACTTTGGTATCCTGAGAAATTTACATCACTCATACTCGATTTTATTTCTCAACTTGATTAAAAGTAATTTCAATTATAGTATTTAATTACTATAAGCACCAAACTAGCAAACTAACATCCCACCGGACACCAATAAGCCAAATTATCGGTAATCTCACTTTGCGACACCCTTATTCCCAAACCACCAGACACCAACCCATCACTACCATCGTTATACAACCAAGAACCCCAAACTGTTGTCATCAACTCCCCACCAACATCTAACTTAGGCAACTCCAACAACTGCTGATAAACTAACTGTTGGCGCCTATACCAATCATCACTATTCTCACTGCTATACACCATCTTGCCAGATTTAACAGCAAATCCACCCTCACCTTCACGTCCTAAAATAGGTTTAGCGAAATATGTATCACCAATATCTTGCTGACTCAACGATGTTCTAGGAAAATAATTGATTACAGTTTCGGCATTTTCTGAACTTAAATACTCCAACCCCAAATCATAAATCAGAGCAAAAATACTTTTAGGCTGTAAAGCAAAAGCTGAACCAAAGTTAACAATTACTATTTTCTTTTTTAAAATAAGTTCTTCCAATCCTGCCCACAACTTATTCCCATTCTCATCAATATCATTAATCGCCCATTCCACAGGATACCACATAAACAAAACATCAATAGGCTTACCTGTTCTAGAATCAAACAAATACTTACTATCTTTAATACGTAAAAACTCAATTGGCAAAACAGTAGATTGATGGTGATAATGGCTACTTAACCAGCGCATTGTACCTAAATCTTCAGCATTATTCAAAGCTGTAAAAGTAACATTACAATCTGTATGAGATTTTTTTAAATATTTAGCAGCGCGTTCAATTTGTTGATTCAAAGATAAACTTAATATTTGCTGCGTATTAAAAATAGGCGCCTGTAAACCAAAATGTTCAGCGACTTTAGTATTACCTTCAGTACATTCAAACCAAAAGCTAGGCGTTTGAGGATTCGTTTCAATAACTTGCTTAATACCCTTAGCTTCATTCCAGCACCAATCAAGGCGCATACAAAATGGTGGTAAACTATCAAACTTAACTAACTTAATACTTTCTTTAGGAAAACCATAATCTAACAGCGTATCTTCATCTAAATTCCTAATAATGTCCCAAGTTTGCATCAATACCTTACCCACAGCAACAGAAGCTTGCCTAATTTCATTAATTCTTTTCTGTGGAACTTGGTGACAGTGGTAAAGCGCATATGGGACAGTTTGCTCACTTAGAGGTATACCCGTTCCCTCTTCGATGGGACACACATCATACCATCCCATCTTCATAGATTGGAACAGGCGCCGACGTTGAGGACTATTGAAAATATCTATATTCATAATGATTTATTTAAGCTATATATAATCTTGTAATTATCACATAAAACTCTCAAACAATGAAGGTAAAGCTTCTAAAAAAGTCCATCCTGTAATCATTGCTGCTAGTATTACTTCTGCAAGTAAAACTACTCCCAATAGCACTTTCCAAACTACTAACATATGTGCTTCTTTTTTTAAACGCTGGTTGAGGAGCATGTTAACTCTAATTTTCGTATCTAATTGTTGCTTGAGAAGCTCATTTAATTTGGCTTCTTTTTCTACTTCTTGCTGAATAACTTCATTCAATTTTGCTGTATTTAGCTTACGTAGTTTTGCTTCTTTTCCTAGCTCGGCAATTAATAGTGCTGATTGTTGTTCATGAACAAAAGGTATAAGATAATCATGTGCTAACTGATAAAAGTCGGCAGGATAAGCTGGAGCTTTAAATACCAAGCCAGATTTTACCAAAATTTCTAACACTAAGTCGAGTTTTTCAGGTGGTACATCCAGAGATGATTCTAAATCAGCACGAATTTTGAGAGGACAAGTATTTGTTTCATCGGTGAGCAAGTACAAAATAAGTTTAGCGATTTGTTCGTTTTCGACTCCACAATCTTTAATTATTTCTTCTAAAAATCGTCCTACTAATTTTTCCTTTGGCCCACATTGTCGATATTGTTCTACTGTCTTTATTTCTTCATTTTGTAGTTGTGTGCCTACCACTTGCAATTCAATTGGGCGTACTTCACCTAAGTCTCTAGCTAAATCATTTACTAATTCATCAATTAATTGGGATTCTAAAAGTAATTGATTTTTTTCTGTTAAGGTTTTTAAAAATATTTTTGTATGTTGAGGAGAAAAATTGCCAAGATAATAAATAATATTTTTATCTAAAATATTATTGTTAATCACATCAAAGTTTATATCTCTATAATTGCACTCTAATAAATAATGTAAATAATCTTCACGTAAAGATAAGATAACCTTTACATAAGGAATATCAAGACATTCGCTAAGAAACTCATAAAACGGCTGCCGCTCTCTAGCATCTTTATAGACAAAGAAAAATTCTTCAAATTGATCGAAAATTAAAACTGTCATCAAATTGTAATTTTCATGTTTTCTCAACTGTTCAATAATTGTTTTTGTGGAATTAATACTTGTCCAATCAGATGGTTCGTATCTTGCTGCTGTTGACTCTACATTTAATGACAAGGGACAGGCAAGAGAATTTTTTAAAGACTTTCCTAATGAGCTAACCCAATCTGTATAAACTTCTTGTAATACGGTGACAACATCGCGCGTTCCAATTGATTGCTGTTTTAATGCGGGTATTAATCCTGCCTGTAAAATCGAACTTAATCCAACACCTGATTGCCCGTAGATAATTGTTAGTTTATCTGAGGGGCGCCCCATGCGTTCAACTAAGCAGTTAATATCTTGCTCTCTGCCAGAAGCTACTATTTCTTGGGCAATAGACTCTTGTTTTGCGACAACTGGTAAACCTGGATTAGTTACCTGTTGTTTGGGTTGCAAACGACCGGCGCCCATAAAAGCACGAAAACCATATTGCTGTTCGATAGAACGCCGTTGCTGTTTAATATGAAAAGCATCTAAATATCTACCTTTTTGGAAGTAACAGTTTCGTAATTCTCCTAAAATACCAATATAAAGTAGGGGGTCGTATTGAGGTTTGGTTTCACTTATGGCTTGTTCTAACTTGTTAATCGCTTTTTCTATGTTACCCAATGCAAAAAATGAGCGCGCTAAGGCAAATAAGTACCAACCTCGATGATATGACCTTTCCCAATCTAAATCGGCAATCGTTTCATGTTTAACTGACTTGGATGCAGCTTTTTGGGCACTCTTAAAAATAGATAGTGCTTTAAGAGCCATGTGTCTAGCTTCTTTCCAGTCCGTGCGAGAAAGCGCTACTTCTGCAAGAAAACCGTAAGTTCTAGCAAGTTTGAAAGCATCGGGGTGTTGTTTATATACAGTCAATGCTTTACGAGCAACAGTTTCTAATTCTTGCCAATACTGGAGTCGTTGTAATACTCCCCCTAAAGCGTTGATAAACTTAGCGACTAAATCCAGACGATTGGCTAGCTCAAATACCTCTATAGATTGCTGAAAATAGTTCTTTGCTTGCTCACAAGCTTGATTATGTTCGCATCTGTGTACTACAGCATAAGTACGCCACCATAAACCTAGAGAGTATAGTAAATAACCTTGACGCTCCAAAAATTTCTTATCTTCTCTCTGTTCAATTACCTGCCAAAGTTCTAAACTTCGCTCGTAATGCTTTCGAGATTGTTCCATTGAAGCATGAAGCAATCGACCTAAAACAAATTCCACGCTGGCTTCTAGTTCTATATTTACGCTAATCTCACGCTTTTGTAATTCCTGCCATGCGAATTCTAACTCCACACGACGCAAAGAGCCAGCTTCCAAATCTAAAGCTATGTTGTCTAAAAATCTACCTGCACCTGCATTTAAAACCCTGACAAAAACTTCATCAGTTGTTTTTTGCACGCACTCAATTAAATCATCAGTGGCGATTGTAAACTCAACGCTAGTAGTCCAACTCAGTAAATCTGGCGCCAGTCGAATCAGTTTTTGCAACACCTCATCTGTAACCCAGAAAACCAAAGGAAAATGAAAGTTTTTTCTAAACTCCTCTCGTACTTGGTTAGCAGCATAGAGAACTTTATCAATAGCAGTTACTGACTCTAAACCGTATACCATCAAAGCTTGCGGATGCTCATCACCAATAGAATCTTGAATAGTGTTGTAAAGTTTAATGCAATTTTTATCTAGAAATATCTCCCGGATGTTTAGTAAACAAGATGATTGTAAGCTTTCGAGCAAACTAGCTCGCAAACCGCCGCAATTACAGCGCGCCAAAATCAGCGAGAATTTTCCTACAGAACTTTGAAGCGCCCACGCTAACTCGTGTAAAGCTTCATCGTTGGGAAATTGGGGTATGGGGAGCGAACAATAAAAACTCATTCCTGCAATCTCCTTGTTGCTGTCAAAATTGGATTGAGGTCAAACCAAGACCCTTCACTGTCGCGGTACTCATAAACAAACCTGCTGCGTACCAAAACTCGATATCCCTCATCCCCACTTACCCATTTTCGTTGTTGCACCTGACGCAACAATTCCCACTCATCATCTGTAATTGCCAAAGTCATTTGATTGCAGAAACCGCGAATCACGGTTTCTAATACCTGATGAGATAGAGGTAGCTTTCTCTCCTTCTTAATCCAGTCGGTTAAAAGTCTGAGTAATTCGCGGACATGACCACCACTAAAGCGACACAATTTGTCGAAAGTATCGGGATGGTCAAAAAGCGCTACAGCCAATTTCAGCCGTTGGGTAGGTTCAATGTCCGGAAATGCTCTTGCTAATACCATCTGTCGTAGTAAAGCCAATCCTTCAATGCATTCGCTACCATCTCGCAACTGTACTGGTACCATTGGTAACACTTTTGGGTCTACCATAAATCGCTGTGTTAGCCTGCCCAACTCATTCGAGAACATTAACTCCAAAGGCATGGTGTAAACTACATGACATTGAAGTTGTCGTAATTGTTCGCCTCGATCTACAAATAGATACTCCGGTTGGCGCCTTCCCCAAGCTTTTGTGGAACTCTCAACGCGATCTAGATTATCGATAATTACTACCAACCCTTTCTTACCACGTTGTTTGAGTTTAGCAATAGCAGGTTTGATTAATTCTTCGTTAATTACATCTAATATATTTGTGGTACGAGGACTAAGATATTCTCTTAACTTACCCCGAAGTTCTGGACTGTTTTTCGCTTTAGCCGTGATTTTACCAATGCCAAGAGCTACCAATGAGATACCATCTTTCTCATTCGCCTTAACTTCCCCAATACCAGGAATATTCGCTTCAGCAGAAAACTTACCCTCAGTACTCGCGGAAACCTTACCAATTCCAGGAACTGATGCTTCCGCAGAAACCTCAATCTCAGTCATCAATATTTTAGCGGCGCCATGAAGGATTTTCTTCAAACCCTTGGGTTCTGGAATCTCTAATTTTTCCAAGCTATCAAGACTTTCGCTCACTCGGCGCGCGACACTCAATAAAATATCCCCGATATCAACATCGCCCATTTCCAGGTCTTGACTGGACTCAAAATATACGACATGGAAACCAGCTACTTCTAATTCATCTTTTAACCTAAGTAATTCCGTGGACTTCCCACAACCGAGGTGTCCTGTAAACAATTCGCAAGTAGGCTCGTTAGGCGAAAAAAATGTAATATTTTCTTTTAACTCTTCAATAATCTTGCCACCGCGCACCGAGGAGAAATCGATATAGTACTTTCTGTCCTCAGCATCAGCCACAGCTAAAGCTTTGCTTGGGTTGCAAGCCTGGTAAAACTTCTGTAAATCGATTATCATAACGCACCTCGTAACGCGGCTTAACTTTATTTTCTACAAAAACCGCATTACAAATTCCGTAAATATATTTAAGTAAGTTAGTTAAGTGTTTTTACTCTTCTGTCTCAAACACAACACCTTCATACACCACTTCGATAGGAAACTCAAACTCAATGCTCGATAAAGTGACCATATCCCCAACAGTGTAGGGATAGTACAGCCACATCCTGCCTTCTCCCCGACAGTAACGTTCAACAGAAATTTCTTCAGAGTCAATTAATATATACTCTTTCAAACTAGGCATTTTCAAGTAGTTAATAAATTTCTCACCCCTATCCTTCGCCCTTATACCAGGTGAGAGAACTTCCGCAATTAATTTTGGCTTTTGAATAAATTTGCGTGCGTTCAGGTCTTGAGCGTCGCAACTGACAATAACATCAGGATAGTAATAAGTACCTGTAGGACTAACTTGCACTTTCACGTCTGACACATTTACCCGACAACCTCTAGAACGCAGATGAGGGTACAAAGCTGTGTAAAAATTTAGAGCAACATCATTATGGGGAATTGTACCACCCGTCATGGCAAAGACTTCGCCGTTAACGTACTCGTACCGAATATCTTGCTGAAGTTCCCATTCAAGATATTCCTCAATGGTCATTTTTTGCGGTTGTTGCGGGATGGCTATCATAACAGGTTTATTACCAAGCTTGTTTTGATTGTAGCAATAGAGGCAGGATGAACATCTAAAAGTAGACTAACCCTCTTTTATTACTCTGAATAAATAAAATTGTTTGTAGGTTGGGTGGAGGAACGGAACCCAACATGAAAACATATGGAGCAGTTGGTTTGATGCCGAAGAAAGACCTTTTGCAAAGGCTATGTATTGGGCGGCTTTCTGTGCAGCCGGGTGCTAAAATCTAATGGCACTATGCGTTTTTCATAGAATAGACAACCAGTTAAGATACAAGACTTACAAGTATTTTCCGTAATCATGCTTAATAGTTTTGAATATCTTTATCAATGTGTTTTCATATACTAGCCCATACCCATGAACGAACAGCGTCAGCAAAACGATTCTCAAATAGCTTTTTTTATGCAGGTGCTACAGCTTAGTTTGGACAGCGACGCGGATCATCAGGTAATTTACCCAGTACTTGAGGAAAATTTAGATAAAATAGATGAGCGTCTAATAAAGATTCTGCATTATATAGCAGAGCATCACCAGCTAAATGCGCTTGCCGCTAATGGAATTAGCGGTTTTAGTAACTTAATTCAATTGTTTCCACTTGGAAATAAAGCTATTAATATTGAAATTGCTATTGCGGGTTATGAAGTAGTATCTACTGTCTACGCTGAAGAGAATTATATGAATGCCTGGGGTGCAGTGCAGTGGCGCTTGGCAGATGCTTATTTTGAAAGAATTAAAGGAGAAAGAGCAGATAATATAGAAAAGGCAATTGATATTTGTTTGAACACGTTGAAATTAATTACTCCTGAATTATCACCCGAACTATGGGCAAATATACAGCTATCTTTAGGTAATATTTATATTTACCGTATTAAAGGTGATAAAGGAGGTAATTTAGAAAAGGCAATAAATATCTTCAATCAAGCATTATTAATTGGAAGCTATAATAAAGATACTGATAGATGGGCAAGCATACAAAATAGTTTAGGGACTGCTTATTTAGACCGTATTCAAGGGAATCACTCAGAAAATGTAGAATTTGCGATCGACGCATATCAGCAAGCGCTAAAAGCCAGAACCTACAAATTAAAATCTCATGATTGGGCACAAACACAAAATAATTTGGGGCAAGCGTATCTAGCCCGTGTTAAAGGTAATAGAGAAGAAAATGTAGAGTTAGCGATCGCAGCATATAAAAATGCGCTGCAAGTATTTACCATTGAGACAAACCCCCAAAGCTGCGCTATGGTAAAGAGTAACTTGGCAAACGCTTATTCTCGTCGTCTCAAGGGAGGCGCCGCAGAAAATTTAGAATTAGCAATAGAAATGTATGAAGAAGCACTTAAAGTGTATACCCGCGAAGCATTTCCATTGGCTTGGGCAAAACTAAAAACGGATTTAGCTGGCACTTATAAGCGACGAATTTTTGGGAATCGAGCAGAAAATCAGGAAAAAGCAATCCTTGCCTGCGAAGAGGCTTTAGAAATTAGACATCGCAAGTCAGACGCATTAACTTGGGCTGAAACGCTACATACATTGGCAGAAATTTATATTGCTCGTATTTATGGAAGTAAAGCAGAAAATATTGACAAGGCAATTTTTAATTATCATCAAGCTTTACAAATTTATACCCCAGAAAACGATGCCAGGACTTGGGCTATAATCCAAAGCGATTTGGCAAATGGTTATCGGTTACGTATATTAGGCGAACGAGCAGAAAACTTAGAAAAATCATTAATTGCCTGTAAAGAAGCGCTACAAGTAAGGACTCGTGAGGCAAATCCTCAAACATGGGCAGCGAGCCAACGCTACCTGGCGCTTGCTTACCTATATCGTGTTCGAGGAAATCGAGCGGAAAACTTAGAATTAGCTATTTTTGCCTGCCAACAAGCGTTAGAAGTTTATACCCGCGAAGCATTTCCAACTGCATGGGCTGACGTTCAAAATGACTTAGGAGTTATCTACGAAAAGCGTATTCAAGGAAATAGAAAAGAAAATTTAGAGTTTGCAATCAAAAATTACAAACAAGTTTTGCAGGAAGTATATACCCGTGATGCATTTCCTCATTCTTGGGCAGGAACACTAACCAACTTAGCGCTCGCATATACTTTACGTATTGAAGGAGATGAAGCAGATAATTTGGAAAAGGCGATTAGTGCTTACCAAGAAGTATTACAAATTTATACTCGTGATGAATTTCCTCAAGATTGGGCAATTACTCAACATAACCTTGCACTTGCTTATTATGACCGCATTCAAGGCGAACGCTTAGACAATTTGAATAAATCTATAACTGCATGTTATAATGCCTTGGAAATATACAATCGTGATGCATTAATCCAAGAAAGGGCAACAATGTATTTTTATTTAGGTAATGCCCATCTAGATGCTAATAATTTTTCTACTGCTTATCATGCATTTAACAAAGCGATTGAAAGCGTTGATAACCTTCATAACGAGATATACTCCGGGCAGGAGGTAAAACAAAAAATCGCTGAAAGATGGTATCAGCTTTATCAACAAATGGTCAAGAATTGTTTAGAGCTAAATAAAATTAGCGAAGCCCTAGAGTACGTCGAACGCAGCAAAAATCGTAGCTTGGTTGAACTTATCCTAGAACGAGATAGCAAAACAATTTTTCCTTCAGATGTTATCATTCAACTTGAACAACTGCGAGACGAATTAGCCGCAGGACAGTATCAACTCCAAAGTGGTACAGCCGAAAATGCAACAGCCATAGCGGTGCATCTCCAAAATTTACGCCAACAACACCAAAAACTACAAGATAAATATTTACCCGTTGGTTCTGGTTTTAAGTTTGACCAATTTTTGTCAACTTTAGATAACGAAACTGCTATTATTGAATGGTACATCACAAACAGTAAAATTCTCACTTTTATTATCAAACCGAACCCTCAAACTCCTGTCCCTAGCAATGAAGGAGAAGAGGTTACAGTTTGGCAGTCTCAAGCAGAAGATTTAACAGCCCTGATTGATTGGATAAATGAATATTTAGTGGACTACAACCAGCAAAAAGAAGAATGGCACTTGCAGCTAGAGCCAAGACTGAAAAAGCTAGCAGAAATCCTACATATTGAAGAAATATTAAACCAAATACCTAGACACTATAACAAATTAATCCTGATTCCCCATCGTTACTTACACTTGTTCCCGCTTCACGCTTTGCCAGTAAAAGAATCGTGCCTCCTCGAATTATTTCCTAATGGGGTAAGTTATGCCCCTAGCTGCCAACTACTGCAATTGGCACAACAACGACAACGCGAAGATTTTCAGTCGATATTCGCCGTTCAAAACCCAACGGAAGATTTATTGTTTACCGATTTAGAAGTAAATAGCATTTTGCCTCTGTTTCCCTCCCATCAAGTATTGCCAAAAGCCCAAGCTACGAAAAACGCTTTATCTTATGCGGCGCCACAACTCCAGCAAGCAAATTTTCTCCACTTCTCCTGCCACGGTTTGTTTAACCCAAATTCACCCCTAGATTCTTGCTTGGTGCTGGCTGGTGCGGATACGGAAGAAGCACTAGATGTAAGCAAATGCCTTACTTTGGGTAATTTATTTGACCGCAATTTCGATCTGAACCAATGCCGTCTTGTCACCCTCTGTGCCTGCGAAACAGGTTTGATTGATTTCAACAATACAAGCGATGAATACATTGGCTTACCCAGTGGATTTCTCTATGCTGGAGCTAAAAGCGTTGTCAGTTCTCTATGGACAGTCAACGACTTATCTACCGCCTTACTGATAATTAAATTTTATCAAAATCTTAAGGCTGGTTTAATAGTTGCTCTTGCCTTGAATCAAGCTCAAATCTGGCTGCGTAACGCAACTAAAATACAGTTAGAGTTGTGGTTAGCACAACACGAGTTCAAGTTAAATTCAACTTTAAAGATGCGGCTACGCCGCCAGTTTCGCAATACTTCGGATGATACTAAACTTTTTCAATCACCTTTTTATTGGGCTGCATTTTGTGCTATTAGTTCCTAGCTCTGTCTACAAAATAATATGATTATAAAACCACAGTTTCACACACTAAATAAAGAGCTTGTTTGTAATAATAAGCGTTGAGTTTAACATTTAATAAACTTGCAAATTTTTTTTGTTTTTATGAAGCATTTAGCTAGTGTCAATATTTAAATAAACATCTAAATAATTGCTCTTTACCTAATTTTTCTATGAATGAAAAACGCTTAAGTGCATATCAAAAATTGGTTAATACACTTTTGGCTTGCCCAAGCAGCATAGTCGAAATTTTGCAAGCTAACCCGGAATTATTAGATGCGGGTTTGATAAAAACGATGCTATCAGCAGTAGAAATATTGGCATATAAAGGTGATTATAATGCTGCTAGTTGGTTACAAAATACTGCCAATAAGATTGCTTTAGGTTTAGGTAAATCCTTAAAAATAATAGATATAGAAGCAGAAGCTGATTTATTATATTGGCAAGGTCTTGAGCAGCAACGAAATAACCAATATAAAGATTCATTAGATAGTTCTGAGAAAGCTTTAAATATTTATAGACAAACAAGAAATAGTTTTGGAGAAGCAGGTGCTTTAATTGCCCTAGGCATTGCATACGATTTTACAGGAGATTATAAAAAGGCTATTGATTGTTACCAACAGGCTTTACATATTGCATGGAAGGCAAAAAATCCTGCTTTTGAGTGTATGTGTTTAGGTAATCTTGCTAAAACTTATTGTCACATAGGGGAATATACAAAGGCGCTTGAACATGAAAAGGCTTGCTTGGATATTGCACAGAAATTGAAGAATCATCATGCAACTGTAACAGCTTTAGGTGGTTTAGGTACAGTATTCTATTTGTTGGGTGAATATAAAAAGGCAATTGATATTCATCAGCAGCAGTTAAATCTTGCACGTCAGATTAGTATGCGGTTTGAGGAAATGAATGCTTTGGGAAGCTTAGGTCTTTTACTACACATAATAGGACAGGACAAACAGGCTATTAACTACTATCAAGAGTCTTTGGAAATTGCAAAGGAAATTGAGGCTACTGCCGAGTATGCTAGTACTATAAGTCATATTGGTGCTATTTACAATTATCAAGGCGAATACGATAAAGCTATAGATTACCATAAGCAATCTTTAATAATTCACATCAAAATGGGTAATCGTGATGGTGAAGCTGATGCTTTAAGCAGTTTAGGTCTAGCTTATAAGAGTCAAGGAAAATACCAACAGGCAATTGAATACTATCAAAAATCCTTGTTTATTACACGAGAGATTGGCGCTCGTGCTGGAGAAGTTTACGATCTTGCAAATTTATGCTCTATATATACCTTATTACATCAATATCAGAAGGCTATTAAATATGGGCAACAAGCAGTAAATATTGCACAGGAAATTAATAACCTTAGAGCAAAAGGATTTGCTCTAGATAGTTTAGGATTTGCATTATTAAACTATGGCTATGCTACACCAGCAGAAAATGCGCTTCGGGATGCAATGAAAGCGAAAGAACTTCTCAGAAGTGGTTTAGAAGATGACCACAATGTTTCACTTTTCCATATACAAACGGATACTTATAGCCTGCTTCAACAAGCTTTACTCATACAATATAAATTTCAAGAAGCTCTGGAGATTGCAGAACGTGGTCGTACTCGTGCTTTCGCTGAATTATTACATCAGCGATTATTTATTAACTCTAGCAAGACAAATGATGAATTGGCGACAATATCTACGCTACAACCATTAACTTACGAACAAATTAAACAAATTGCTCAAAAAGAAAATATTACGTTAGTTGAATATTCAGTTCCTAATTTAGATTATTTATTTATTTGGGTTATTCAACCCAATGGAGAAATTAACTTTCGCTCATTCTACTTGAAACAATTAAGAGAAGAAGAAAATATTTATTTGTCAGATCTAGTAAAATACGCACGGGAATATTTAGGTATTGAAGACCTACGCAAAGAAATAAAATCAACTGCTAGCCTTGAAAGTCCTCAAGCTATAAAAAATATTTCGCAACCTTTACAGAGACTTTACCAATTACTGATTGAACCAATAACTGAGTTTTTATTACCGGATATAGAAACTCCTATTATTTTCATTCCTCAAGGTGATCTATTTCTAATTCCCTTCGCCGCGTTGCAAGACGCAGAAGGTAAATTCCTTATCGAAAAACACACTATTATCACTGCACCTTCAATTCAAGTGCTGGAGTTAACCCAAAAAAGAAGCACTGAAGTCCCACAAGCTTTTCTAGAAGCGCTTGTTGTGGGCAATCCAAACATGCCAATTATTCCCTTGGCTGAAGTATCTGAACAGTTACCAAATTTAGCTTGGGCACAGATTGAAGCAAAAGCAATAGCCAACCTACTAAGTACGCAAGCTATTACAGGTGATACTGCAACGAAAGTTTACATCAAGGAGCAGATGCCCAAAGCACAAATTATTCATCTGGCAACCCACGGTTTATTAGATAATATTCGACAGTTGGGCACACCTGGGGCAATTGCCCTTGCTCCCAGTGAAGATGACAACGGTTTTCTCACTGCTGATGAAATTATTTCAATGAAACTTAATGCTCAATTGGTCGTTCTTAGTGCATGTAGTACTGGGCAGGGTAAAATTACTGGGGATGGGGTGATTGGATTATCCCGCAGTTTAATCGCGGCAGGAGTTAATAGTTTAATCGTATCCCTTTGGTCTGTTGAAGACCAGTCTACTGCTTTTTTAATGGTGAGGTTTTACCAAAACCTTCAGCATGGAATGAAAGCAGCGGTTGCTCTCAATGAAGCGCAGCGTTGGTTGCTTAACGTAACAAAATCGGAAATAAAAGCTTGGTTAGTTTCTAACAAGGATGTTATTCCCTCGACTTTGGAAAAAAAACTACTTCGCCAAATTCACAAATTAGAACCAGATCACCGTCCATTCGAGAATCCGAAGCACTGGGCAGCTTTTTGTGCAATTGGTCAATGATGAGCCAATGAGATTTAAGAGGCAATTAGTATTTGCTAGTATAAAAATATGCTCATTCTCAATTCCCAAGATAATATTTAACTCTCTCTAGAGGGTTTTTACAAGGTTAAAGTTTTACTGTTTAGTTAATATAAAGTATAAAAATGTCAGAACTATCGCCTTACGAAGAAAATATTTTAGATTTTGTCAACTTAGCAAAAACCCAAAACAATCTTCTTACTGAAGATGACTGGGTATCCTTAAGAGAATTAATTGCTACCTTACCAGATGATATTGAAATAATTTCTGATGAGCTTGCACTATGGTACGATAACCGTCCCCATATCCTTAATGCAATTTTAGAATTACCCATTGAAGAATCAGCTAATAACCGAGGACCACAAGGACGCAAAACTCGCCTTAATCCTAAAGAAGTTAAGGAGATGATAGATAATATAGTTCGTCAAAGTATTCCGTCTTCAAACCCACCTGCGCCATACAGTCAGAAACATGACACAAACTCAGAGAATACGCAATCCTAGCCTTACTCTTTATGCCTTTCATCTGCGTAATGACATTAGCCAAGGAGCGGAAAAAGCAACGGTAGAGGCATCACAGTTGTGGGAAAGTTTGGCGGATGTTGGTCAAACCCTTGGTATTGAGGAGTTACAGAATTTACGGCAAAAGCTGATTTGCTACGAAAACAGTGTATACAACCCAGTTGTCGAGGAGAAAATTTACCCTCAGCAGTTAACTTTGCTACCTTCTGGAGAAGAAAGTATAGATTTTAGGTTTATCAACCACAGTGGGGTAGATTTAAACGGGCTTCTCTCTCCTTTTCGTCTACATGATATTTACGCAGTAGACTTGACATTATTTTCTGAAGATACTATCGATATTACTCAACTAAGTCAGCTTGATCCAAAAAATATTTTATCATCCGAAAAAATAAGAGCGTCTTTGGGGCAAACTCTTTTACTGTACGCTGAACCAGTGGAAGCTTTGGATGATTATCAAGTCTTAGCTGATACCTGTGTTGCTCAATCAGGGTAAGCGCATTTCAAACCCTATTGACAACAAGGCTTTTCAGCATCATTATG
>NZ_MRCD01000071.1 GCF_001904745.1 Calothrix sp. HK-06 | reverse complement strand
TGCGCTAGAGCTTGCGTAAGTTCGAGTTCTTCTGCTTGAAGTTGACGTTTCTCATTAAAGCGAACAGTAAAACTACCAATAATTTCTGAACCTAGTAACAATGGCACTCCTAATAAAGCCTGCACACCTAAATTATTAAAGAACTGACGTTGCCCTTCACTGATTTTAGGGGACTCACGAACATCATAAAGTACAGGAACGCGCCAGTTAATATGGTCTTTGAGCTTTAAATCTCCTGATAAATCTCTTCCGCATATCCATTGATTTGTTAGAAGATGGGCATTTTCTGGTGTTGCAGCAATAATATTACCATTTAGATAAACCAAATTGATAGCGAAAGTGTTTGTGTTTTGGTTATATAACCAAATCGCGGCAGAAGAAGACCCTAAGTGTTGAGTTGTAACTTTCAAAACATGGCCTAACGATTTATCCAGTTCTGGTTCGGTTGCTAAAACATCAAGCGTTTTCTTCAATGCCGTGTTAGCAGCAGCAAGTTGAGCAGCACGTTGAGTAGCAGCTTTTTCTTGTTCGCGCGCGATCGCTGCTTGTTTTGCGGACTCAGATAATTGTGCGATGCGGAGTGCCAAGGCTGCATGTTGTGTTAATGTCCAACATTGCTCTAACTTAGTAAAGCGCTTTTCTTGATGAGACGTAAAGCATAATGCTAAAAATCCTAGCGCTTGTTCTCCCACTAACATCGGAATAGCCACAATAGTTTTGTGTCCCATTTGACGATGCCAGGATATAGCAATTGGCCAATATTGGGTGTAAGGATTATCAATGTCTAACCAAAAAATTCTCTGTTCTTCAACCATGATGCGCCATGCGTCAGTGATATCAGCAGGGACCAGCTGCCAAATAGAAAAGCGCTCATCACAAGCAATATCAATAACCTCCTTATCCAACACAAACGCGGCCATCTGTAGGGCATGAAGCGACGGCTTGTAAACAAAGACACCTGCATTCGTGGCACCGCTTGCCGTGATTGCCTCTTTCGTCACGGCATTTAGAAATGATTGTAAACTATCTGAAGAAGTAAGATGAATAACCGAACGTTTGAGGGCATCATTTGCGGCAGCTAGTTCAGCTACTCGTTCTTGTTCTGCTCTTAAACGCTCATCAACTAAGCGCTCAATTAATTGTTGACGGTGTAAAGCTGCCCCAATACTTTCTACAGCTGCTGTAAGCATATCAATTTCCTGCTGACTCCAAACGCGCGCTGTCAAACAATCATCAAAAGCAATATTGCCAATGTAGCGACCTTCGATAAAAATAGGAACAGCACCACAAGATTTAATCGAGAGTTTTTCAAAAAGCAATCGTATCACATCAGGAAAATCATCAATTGTTCGCCATATCGATTTTCCTTGATAAAGTTTGTCAATTAGCACCGCAATATCGCTGTTATCCATCCCATTTAACCCAACTTCGCGATGGTTAGAAATTCCGCTTGCTGTCCACTCATGGACAACATGATGTTTGAGTTTTTGCGTAGATGGTTCTAGAACTTCTTTAAGAAACAGAATTCGACTGATGTTAGCAACTTCTCCTATAGCTTTAAGTGCAAAACAAATTGCAACATCTATATCAGATGCACTTAATAATTCTTTAGTTACTTTAGCAATAACTGATAGTAATAGGTCCCGCTGCCGTAATTGTGTAATATCAATTTGAGTACCCCATCCCCCAATTGCATACCCATCTCGGATAATACTGAAGCCATTGTTAAGAAAGTAATGTTTTCGTCCAAAGCGATCTATTTCTACGGTTTCTTGATTTCTCATTCGGTGTCCCGAACGAATAAATTCCGATATTTGAAGCGCATTAAGAGGTTCGTCCATAATATGCACATCCGTAACACGAGTGCCAACCATTGCATTTGGTTGGTCATAACCATACATTTGCGCGAAAGCTTGATTATATTCTACAATTCGAAACTGCTGATAAAACTGTTGAACTTGTTCTTCATGGGGAAGTGAAACTGAGATTGGCTGTACATACTCAGCTCTATAAATACCTTCACTCGAAAGCTCCATTAACGTGCGATAACGTTCTTCAGATGCACTAAGACATAAGAGCGTTTGTTGTAACTCAATATTATGTTGTTCGAGTTCTTTTGCTCGCTGTTGTTCTGCCATAAGTAATGCTTGTTGACTGCGTTTGCGCTCAATAGCACTAGCAACACAGTTGGCAGCAATTTTCAACGCTGCTAATTCTGCTTGACTGCGGTGTTTTGCTTCGCGACAATCATCGAAACCAACATGACCCCAAAATTTACCATCAATAAATATAGGAATAACATGAATTGATTTTACTCCTAATTCGGCTTGTCCACTACGGAAAGGTTCAGGCATATCTTTAAGCAAACAGCTTAAGCTATGTCCAGTATTCAAACTCTCATAAAATGCTTCAATCCCGTTGTGAGTTCCTTGTGCAAGTCTTGGGTGAGAAATTTGAGAAATTGTACCCTCTGAATCCCACTCGTACAAAATTCGCCAGCCAGGTAACATCTCCAATGGTTGGTCAAAATGCTCGACTATGACTACGCGGTCAGTGTCTAAACTCTCACCAATAATTTGCAAAGCACAGTTAATAGCCTCATCAAAATTATCTGTTGTCAACAATGCATTTGCAACCGTGGCAGTAGTTTCTAGAAGACGTTCACGTTCGTGCAGTGCTTGGTTTATCGAAGCTAAACGCGCGACTTTTTCTTGTTCAGCTTCGAGTACTGATTGCTGAATCAGCTTTAGTTCTGCATGTTTTTCCTGATGTTCAATTGCTGCCGCAATGCTATCTACGGCAATTGTAAAAATTGCATTGTGTGCTGCATCAAATAATGGCACCTCGTTACAGTAATCAAACCCAAACACGCCCCAAAAATTTTCTTGTACTAAAATTGGTACGAGCGTCATCGCAATGTTACCTTGTTTTTTTAATTCGCTACGGTTCGGTTCGGGCAATTCGTCAACCCATAGCGTTACCATTTCCCCCTGAATCAGCTTTTCTTGCACTCCTGGAAAATTTTCCCAAGGCGCCGAGTTTGCGAATTCAGGTGTTATGTCTATTGATGCGGTAATTCCTTCGCCACACCATTCGGTATGGACGCGAACGGCAAGTTTACCAGTCTGGGGATCAATGAGATTTTCGACTAGGTAACAACGGTCTGCTATCGCCGCTTCTCCTAAAGAGCGTAGTACGTCTGGTAAAATTGTAGTGTAGTCGGCAGTGCGTAAAAGCTGGTTCGCAATAGTAGTTATTGTTTGTAAAAGACGCTCTCTCTCTATGGCGCCATCAAGTAAGGCTTGCTCTTTAGAGCGTAGTTCTGTAATGTCAATTTGTGTACCCCAGCCACCTGTTACACAATTGTTTTCTATGAAGCTGATTACATTATTAAGAAAATAATGTTTCTGCCCATTAATATCAATTTCTTCTGATTCAGCATTACGAATACAGTAGCCATTCTCAACACAATCTTTTACAAACTTACGCTTTTGGTTTAATAAGGCAACGTGAGTATTCGATATCTGTAATCCAATTACATCTTCAACATTGGTAAAACCGTGCATTTCAGCAAGCGCAACATTCGCTTCGGGAAAGTAACAGTTTTGGTAAATCTGTTCAACTTGTTCGCAGACAGGCAAAGACAGCGAAACTGGTTTATCTAGTTGCCAACGATAAATACCTTGGTTATTAATCTCAAACAATGATTTATACAAAGCTTCCGAACGTCGTAGTGACTCTATATATTCTCCACGTTCAATGGCGCCTGCAATACTCGAAGCAGCTACTTTTAGAAGCGCAATTTCTTCTTCGTTAAACAACCGTGCTTCTTCACCACTGTGTTCAAAGCCAATTACACCCCAGCATTGATTTTTAATTATTATTGGCACATAGAGCATTGATGTATTGCTTTGTGCTTTCAAAATGCTTTGTTCTAGTTCTTCTCGATCTTCGACTAAAAAATTTAAAACAGACCCACGACTCAAAGATATCCAAGAATCTCTAAAATCTCCCCCAAATATGACAGGTGTAGCTTGCCGCTCAGGTGCAGTTGAACTAGACGATTCGTATAGAACGACGAGTAATGATTTTCCGGACTCAACATCAAACTGTGCCTGCATAACACAACAGCGACTGCTCGCCACTGCTTCCCCTAATAACTGCACCACATCGGGTAGTACAGTCGTGTAATCAGGCGCCACCAGCAGCATATTAGCAACAGTCGCGATTTTCGAGAGTACACACGTATAGTCATGCTCTCGTTCCTGCCGTAGAGCAGCAACTTCGGCACGGAGACGTTGGTTTTCTTCCTGAAGTTGGGCTATTACGTAAGCTTGGGACATGGGTTACAGCTTGAGGTTGAGTGGGTAAAATTTACAAGCGTATTATCAAACCTATTATTTGTTATATTTTATCTTTGGGTAGGGCACCGCGTTGAAATTGTAAATAATTATTTTAGATTTAATTTACTGATTAATCTCTTATTAGTCTACTTATGCCAATTATTTGAATAGATTGGTCAATTAATCAAGTGGGTAGATTATACTGTTGGTGATTTAAATGTAATGCTGTAAATAATCCAACAAAGCCGCCACCAAGAATAATTGTATGATAATTTTTACTTTTCATAATTAGTTTTGTTTATAAATTATAGATGGTTTAATTAAATTAATAGTCGCATCACCTAAACCACTTAAAATTAACTGTACTCCAATAGCAGACAGTATCAAGCCCAAAAGTCTTGTTGCTACATCTAGACCAACTCCTCCAAGTACTTTTTGAATTCTATTACTTGAAAGCAAAACTAAAAATACTAACAAAGCAAGTAAGAAAATTACCCCAACTAATCCTAAAAGAGTTTGATCATTTTTTGCTTGATTTCCATAAATAATTACCGTGCTAATTGAACCAGGTCCAACAAACATAGGGATTCCTAAAGGAATTAAGATTTTACGGAAAACTAATTCAGCTTCTTGTAAATCACTAGTATGACCTTCAGCAGCCATTGCTTGTGTTTTCTTAGTCTGCTCTCCCTTTACCATAGTTAAACCCGTTAGTAGTAATAAGATACCACCAGCAATTTTAAAAGCTGCTAAAGTAATACCAAAGAATTTTAGAATAGCCGTTCCAGCAATCAAAAATAAAACTAGAAATACTAAAATAGTCAAAGCAACGAACAGAGCTAACCAACGCTGTACTCCCCGACGCTCACCAGTTGTATAGCTAACAAAAACAGGAAGGTTTCCAATTGGATTTACAATTGCTAATATTGCGATTCCAAAGTTTAAAATCAGCGTCCTGTCCATATTCTACCTTAATCAAGTAATTCGCTATAAAATATATAAGATATTGAGGCTGTATTTTTGATTTTTACATTTTGTCTTTATTTTATTAAATAAATAATCAAATATGAAACCTAACCCCCGTCCAAGAGTTCCCTAAAACGGAAGGGGGAAATATTTACTCCCCTCTCCTCGCACTCCTAGGGGTAGGGGGAGAGGTTTTTAACATACTGTGAAAATTAGCAAACGAGATTATTTGAGTATACTAGCTTAATTTAATTAAAGCACCAAGTTTACAAATAGTAAATTTCTAAACTTTAGTTTAGAATTATGACTTAACTTTTGACTAGTTGCATAAATTTAAGTATTATGCATCAATTCGACATCAAGTATTTTGGTAAACTAGTCTTGGGAAACGGTGCCGTCAAAAGAAAAACAACCTGTCAAAAATTAGTTATAAATACATCATTGATTAATTCTGTATAAATTAGAAAATGTAAGATGTTATGTTAACCTTTGATGTAAATTGTGGGAGCGGGTAGCGGGTATAAGTCGCTACTATTTTTGTCGTTTATTTAAACAATCAACAGGAGTTTCTCCATATCAATATCTACTCAACTGCCGCATTCAGCGCGCGAATGTATATGTATATTGCATCAAGAAACACTCTACAATGATTTTGCAATCAAACGATAGTTAAGGTCATCTACCCATTTACAGGATAAAAATTTCTAGTCCATCTGATGGGGGACTACATCAGGTATCTCTGACATATTAGATTTATCGCAATTATTTAAGGATAAATTCAAATGAAAAGATTAGAAGGAAAAGTAGCAATTGTTACTGGTTCTAGCCGTGGAATTGGTAAAGGAATTGTCACAAAATTAGCGCAAGAAGGCGCCAAGGTAGTCATTAACTATAGCAGTAGTCCAGATAAAGCCAAAGCTGTTGTCGATGAAATTGCCCAACACGGTGGCGAAGCTATTGCAATTAAAGCTGATATGAGTAAAATTGCGGAGATAGAACAATTAATTGCTCAAACCATAGAAAAGTACGGCAAACTGGACATTCTAGTTAGTAATGCAGGAATTGAGCATTTCGGACCCTTTGAAGAAGTAACTCCAGAAGAGTTTGACAAAACATTTACTGTTAATACTAGAGGGCAGTTTTTTGCTATGCAAGCAGCAGCCAAGCAAATGAAACAAGGGGGACGGCTAATTTGCACTTCTTCCATCAGTGCTAGTAGAGGCTTCGTAAATCATTCAGTATACGGTGGCAGTAAAGGTGCCAATGAATCTTTTGCCCGTAATCTAGCAGTAGACCTTGGGCGCCGTGGCATTACGGTGAATGCAATTGCACCAGGCGCCACCAAGACGGATATGTATGAGAAGTACGTCGATCTCTATGGAGACCCAAATTCTAAACTGTCTATTGACGAACAGATGAATAATTTTTCACCTCTTGGTCGGGTAGGAACCCCAGCAGACATTGCAAATGTCGTTACTTTCTTAGCTTCTGATGAGGGTGGATGGATAACCGGACAAGTTATTCATGTTACTGGTGGCATGGGTTAACCATAAAAGTAGGGTGGGCAGTGCCCACCCTAAAAAATTATTATATTTATTATAAAAGTTGAGGTAAGTCAACCAACTATTAGGTTAGTTAAAAACTGCTGATTTTAATAATAAAGCTCTCTACTAAAGATTCGTTACAAAGTTTTGGTATTTGATATAGGCTTTTAAGCGTATATCCTTGTTTATCGCGCTTCGTAAACAAATTGAGTTTCGTTTCTATTGACTTTTTTACTCCTCAAAATTAACAAAGGAAAACGCTATGTCTGATACAATTATTAATCAATCAGCGCAAGAACCTGTAATTGCTGATACAAAACCTGTTGTTATGGAATTAGAACCTGGTAAATATTACTGGTGTTCCTGTGGTCATTCTAGCAATCAACCTTTCTGTAACGGCGCCCATAAAGGTACTGGTTTTACTCCGTTGGCATTTGAAATTACTGAGAATAAAAAAGTTGCGCTGTGTTTATGCAAGCATACTGGCAAGGCGCCGTTTTGTGATGGTACACACCATAAACTTGAAAATCATTAAAATTATTTGCATGGAGTTTTAGTTATGAATAGCGAAAAAGAAATTCTGACTACGGATGCGGGTATTCCTGTTGGTGACAACCAAAATTCATTAACTGCTGGCACCCGTGGTCCGCTGTTGATGCAAGATTTTCATTTAATTGAAAAGATGGCGCATTTCAACCGTGAGCGGATACCTGAACGAGTTGTACATGCGAAGGGGTCTGGTGCCTATGGTACGTTTACTGTGACGAATGATATTACTAAATATACGAAAGCGAAGTTGTTTTCAGAAGTTGGTAAACAAACCGAGGTGATAGCAAGATTTTCTACGGTTGCAGGTGAACGAGGCGCCGCAGATGCCGAGCGAGATGTGCGTGGTTTTGGGCTCAAGTTTTATACTGAAGAAGGAAACTGGGACATGGTAGGAAATAATACCCCTGTCTTCTTCGTTCGTGACCCGCTTAAGTTTAGTGACTTTATCCGCACTCAGAAGCGCGACCCAAAAACTAATCTTCGTAACCCGACTTCAATGTGGGATTTTTGGTCATTATCGCCCGAAAGCTTACATCAAGTTACGATTTTATTCAGTGACCGTGGTTTGCCTAATGGTCATCGTCATATGAATGGTTATGGCAGCCATACTTATAGTTTTATTAATGCCAACAATGAACGCTTTTGGGTTAAGTTTCATTTCAAAACAATGCAGGGTATTGAAAACTTAACTAATGAAGAAGCAGGTAAACTTGTCGGTGATGACCGCGAAAGCGCCCAACGTGATTTATTTTATGCTATTGAACAGGGTAATTATCCCAAATGGCGCTTCATGATACAAGTTATGCCTGAAGAGTCAGCAGACAAACTTGATTTTAATCCTTTTGATTTAACTAAAGTCTGGTATCATGGCGATTATCCTTTAATTGAAGTCGGAATTGTAGAGCTTAAGCGTAACCCAGAAAACTATTTTGCTGAAATGGAACAATCTGCATTTGCACCATCAAATGTAGTACCGGGAATTTCCTTTAGTCCTGATAAAATGCTGCAAGCGCGGATTTTATCTTATACTGATGCCCATCGTTATAGACTTGGTGTAAACTACGAACATCTCCCTGTTAACTGCCCTCACGCAACTAGAGCAAACACCTATCATCGTGATGGAGCAATGCGGTTTGATGGAAATAGCGGCGCCTCTGTTAACTACGAACCTAACAGTTTTAATGGCCCGGTCGAAGACCCTCAGTACAAAGAACCACCATTGAAAATATCAGGCGCCGCTGACCGTTACGACCATCGCGAAGGTAATGACGATTACAGCCAAGCAGGTAAACTGTTTAAATTATTACCAACAGAAGGAAAGCAGCGTTTATTCAATAATATTGCTGCGGCAATGAAAGAAGTACCGAGATTTATTATTGAAAGACAGTTAAAACATTTTGCAAAGGCTGACCCTGCTTATGGAGAAGGTGTGGCGAAAGCACTTGGTATATCTGTTTCTGTACTGACTAGTTAAATTGCAGTAGTTTTAGTTTAAAATCAAGCTGGAAGTAAGGTTCTAATTGCCTTACTTCCTTCATTAAGAGCAATTATTTTTATATAAGACTTGCGACCGTGTTAACAGTTGTGGCAATAATAACGCTGTAGAAAAAGAAGGATACGATTTCATGGAACAACACTAATCGTCGTAAAAGACGGGTCGTGATAGAAACATCAGAAGTTTGGGAAGTAAAGCCGATAGTAAACGCAAAGTACATAAAATCAAGAAAATCTGGAGGTTCATCAGTAGGAAACTCCAACCCCCCAGCATATTTGTTTAAATCTGAGTCATCGACTTCGTTGTAGTAAGTACGAGCATAGTGCAGAGCGAACATAGTGTGAGTTAATAACCAAGAACAGATTACAGCGGCTAAAGATAACCAGATTTGAATTGTACTAATTGGCTTGGGTGTGAGCTTGATATCCACTAGCATAAAGCCAATTACAATAATACTTATGCACGATGTAAAAACAACAAAAACTAAGATAGCAAAAGAATTTGGTTCTCGAAGTCGGGAAACACGCAAGGTTTGAGATGGAGTAGCATCAAAAATTGTCAACCCCACCAAAATTAAAAAACTGATTATCCCAAAGTCCCAACTAGCAAGCAACTTCACTTCCTGACCAAGTTTAGCTGGTACAGCGAAAAAAATGACTCCACCAAGAGCGATAGAAATGATAAGGCGAACTTCGGGGCTGAGTTTTTTAAGCCAGTTGTATAAAGCAACTTGTTTCACTCTTTATCTATCCAATGGTAATAAATACTTTTAAAATCAAACATTTATCAAAATTAAGCATAAATTTTCTCAAAATTCCGAACAGTTTGCAAGTGTTTTTATACACTTATTTTATTGTTTTACAACAGTTCGATGGTAGAATTACAATCAAACCAAAAAATTTGCTTATAAGAAGGATATAATTACTCCCCTCTCATTGCAGGAGAGGGGTTGGGGGAGAGGTTTTTCACACAGGTGTTTTTTACGAATTATATGCAGCTTGTTGTTGAATCATGTATGCTACAAGACCTGTCCAACCTGTTTGATGGCTTGCTCCGATTCCGGCGCCGTTATCTCCGTGAAAGTATTCGTTGAACAATATTAAATCTCGCCAGTGGGGGTTTTGTTGAAATATTTCTGTTTCTCCATAAATGGGTCTTCTTCCTTGTTCGTTGCGCGTGAATGTTTGTATTAACCGTTGTGACAATTTAGATGCGATATCAGAAAGTGGTAGTTCTTGACCAGAACCAATTGGAAATTCGATGGTGAAGTCGTCTCCAAGATAGTGGTGAAATTTTTGTAATGATTCGATAATTAGGAAGTTCATGGGAAACCAAATGGGCCCACGCCAGTTGGAATTTCCACCGAATAATCCTGTTGTTGATTCTGCAGGTTCGTAGTCTACCCGGTATTCTTGTCCTTCCCAACGAAATATATATGGGTTTTCGGCATGATATTTAGAAACTGCTCTAATTCCGTGCTTTCCCAAGAACTCTGCTTCATGCAACATTGTCTGGAGTATACGACGCAGTTTATCTGATGTAAGGATTGCCAATAACCGACGGTTACATACTCCTGATGTTTTTACACAAGCTACTTTCTGGCTCAAGTCAGGACGATGCTCTATAAACCATAGCGTGCGTTTGGTAAAATGTGGAAACTTATCTAAAACTTCTGCCTCTAAACTGGCAACGGCAAATAATGGCGCCAGTCCAACGAGCGAACGTACTTTCATTTTGATTTGTTGCCCATCGGGTAAGCGCAGTGCATCATAGTAAAAACCATCTTCTTCATCCCACAAAGAAATGTTCGCATCGCCAATTCCATCAATCGCATCTGCTATATAAAGAAAATGCTCGAAGAATTTACTTGCTATTGCTTCATAGTTTGAGTCAAAACCTGCTAGTTCTAAAGCTATTGTCAACATATTTAGACAATACATTGCCATCCAGCTTGTACCATCCGACTGATTTAGGTGCCCTCCGGTGGGTAATTGGGCACTGCGGTCAAATACTCCAATATTATCTAACCCTAAAAAGCCTCCTTGAAATACATTATTGCCTTCTACGTCTTTCCGGTTTATCCACCATGTAAAGTTTAAAAGCAATTTTTGAAAAACGCGCTCTAAGAAATGTATATCTGCGTTTCCATACATCACTTTCTCTATTTCATAGATTTTTAAAGCTGCCCAAGCGTGAACTGGTGGGTTAACATCGCTAAAAGACCATTCGTAAGCTGGTATCTGTCCGTTCGGATGCATGTACCATTCTCTGGTTAACACATCAAGTTGATATTTCGCAAAGTCAGGATCAAGCATCGTTAATGGAATCAGATGAAATGCTAGATCCCATGCAGCAAACCACGGATATTCCCATTTGTCAGGCATTGAGAAAATATCTTCATTATATAGATGCAGCCATTCGTGATTTCTCGCAAGCTTACGCTCTGGTGGTGGTGGGAAATCTGGATCGCCGTTGAGCCAATCGTGAATAATGTAATGATAGAATTGTTTGCTCCATAACATCCCAGCAAATGCCTGCCGCTGCACTTCACGCATATCATCTGAAATGTCATAAGGACAAATTCGATGATAAAATTCGTCTGCTTCTTGCTTACGGACTCTGAATATCTGGTCAAATTGGTCTAATAAATCTGGGGTAAATTCTTTGCAAAGATATAAACGAATACCTTTAGTTTCATGAGCAGCAATTGATATTGGGTAGTGTGCAGATGCTTTTGTACCAATTTGATAGGGGTTGATTGCATCAGTTTGACCGTTCACTAGGTAGTTATTAATACCATCTTTGACGTAAGGGGAAGCATTTTGTACTCCATACAAACGTTCAAAATTTGTTTCATTCTCGGTAAAAAGCAGGTTTGGTGTACCGTCGCAGTAAAGACAACGTGTGCTTAATTCAGGATGTAATACTTGGATTACATTAGAATAAGTCGAATCAACTTTAAGGACTGGTTTTTCTTTTGAAGTTCCCCATGACCAAGTATTACGATACCAAAGCGTTGGTAATAAATGTAACGTTTTCGTTTCTGAACCTCTATTGGTAATACTAATTTGAATCAAGATATCTTCGGGCGATGCTTTAGCATATTCCACTAATACATCATAATAAGCATCGTTATCAAATACACCTGTATTAAGAAGTTCATACTCAGATTCATGGCGACTTCGGCGACGATTTTCTTCAACTAGTTGAGTGTAAGGAAAAGCAGACTGAGGATACTTATAAAGATATTTCATATAAGCATGAGTTGGCGTATTATCAAGGTAAAAGTAATATTCTTTCACATCTTCGCCGTGGTTGCCTTCATTAGCTGTTAAACCAAATAAGCGCTCTTTGATAATAGGGTCTTCACCATTCCAAAGTGCAATAGCAAAACATAATCTTTGGTGATTATCTGATATTCCGGCAATACCATCCTCTCCCCAACGATAAGCACGCGAACGTGCATGGTCATGTGGAAAATACTCCCAAGCAGTTCCATTTGGGCTATAATCTTCTCGCACTGTACCCCACTGACGTTCGCTAACGTAGGGTCCCCAACGTTTCCAATAAGCTCTGCGCTCACGGTCTTCCGTCAATCTTAATTCTTCTTGAGTCATAAAAATAATCATCTCTACTGTTCGTGATAATTCCGCATTAACCCACCATCTATAACAAAGGTGGCGCCTGTAATATAATCAGCATCAGATGAAGCAAGAAACGCGACCATTGGTGAAATATCTTCAGGTGTACCCAATCTTCCAAGGGGTATATTTTGTTTTAATGCATCTAACTTTACTCGGTCATTCAAAAGCTTAGTATTAATTGGAGTCACAATGGCGCCAGGTGCAACATTATTAATAGTAATCCCTAGTGATCCAAGTTCAACGGCAAGATTTCGGGTCATCATCTTTAATCCACCTTTGCTCATACAATAAGAAGTGAAGTGAGGAAATGCCATTTCTTCATGCGTAGAACTAATATTAATAATCTTGCCTGTTCGTTTGGCGCCAATTAGATACTGCACAAACGCTTGAGTAGTGAACATAGTTCCTTTAAGATTAACATTCAGAACTGTATCATAATCAGCTTCTGTAATGTCCCAAAAATCGGCATTTTTACCATCAACACCCGCATTATTCACCAAAATATCGAGTTTACCAAAATGCTCAATACCTGCTTTCACTAACCTTTGAACATCAGCAACAGAACTTAAATCAGCTTGAACTATCAAACCGTTACGTCCTGCTGCTTCGACTTTGTTCAAAGTATCCTTGGCACCATCAGGATGTGAACGATAGTCAATTACAATATCGGCACCATCTTTTGCAAGATGAACAGCTATTGCCTGACCAATACCTTGACTACTACCCGTGACTAAAGCTACTTTGCCTTCAAGTTTCATTGTTTTATCCTTTTCAGTGCTTAACATTTCTAAAAATACTTCGACAGTGATAACTGTGATAAAGCTTACAAGTTAAAACATCTAATTGACGTGGTAACAATCGAAACACACCAACCGCTAACAAAGCGCCTAATGGTGGAGCAATAAAATAAAGCCACTGGTCTCTCCACAAACCTGTTATTAAAGCAGGTGCAGCACTACGAGCAGGATTTAAACTAGTACCAGATATTGGCGCCTCTTGCCATACCATTATCGCAATCAAAAGCCACACCATCAAAGGTGTCCAGCGCATTAAGTATCGACTGCTAACAAACATAAAAATAGACAAAATGAGTAAAAAAGTAATAAATACTTCTGCTGCAAACACCGTTACCAAAGAATAGCTTGTACCGGGAAGTGTCATCCCGTTATAAACACTTTTTGCATAATTACCCCATAATTTGCTAACTAAAAAAACTCCGATTATTGCCCCTATAAACTGAGCAAATACATAACCAATTAAATCTTGATTATGCATTTTACCATGTGCCCAAAATGCTAATGACAAAGAGGGATTAATATGGGCACCGCTTAATTTACCAAATGGTGATATAGCAACAAGTGAGCCACTACCAGCAAATATAAGTCCAGTTATTAGTAATCTTGTTTCTGTACTGGGTATTAGTTGTTCCATTGGCAGACCTTTGCCAAAATCAAACACTATTGCGCTTAGTCCAACAAAAATATTAATAGCTGTTCCTATTAGTTCTGCTGTATACTCTCTTTTCCAAACGTGCATAGATTTATTTCCTTTTATAATATTCTCTGTGTCCTCTGTGCCTCTGTGGTAAAAAGAAAGATTTATTTTATTACCACAGAGACGCAGAGAGCGCAGAGAGGGGAGTTTATTTTGGAGCGAGCATAACTTTACCTACTACACCTTTAAGGACTTGTTCATATGCAGTGACTGCTTCTGCTAAGGGATATTCTTGAATACCTGAAGAAGGTGGAAAAAGTGCGCCTGTTTCAAACCCAGGTGTTAGTGTTTTGAGAATAGCAGCACATTCAACAACACCAAGTTTTCGACTATCAACACCAAATAATCTTGCTTCGCGATGGTAAAAGTCGATTAAATCAAAGCTAACTCGGCGTTCTTTTGCAGGAGAACTTATTTCGAGTAATCTTCCTTTATGGGCAAGTGATTGAATACAAGGTTCAAACATTGATCCCCCAACTGTATCTAAAATGACGCTGGCACCATCTTGATTAGTTGCTGCCATTACTGCATCTGGCAGAGATTCTTTACCTAAGTTGATAATAATATCGGCGCCGTTTTGCAATGCTAAATCACGGTCGCTTTCGCGTCGAATAGTACCAATAACTTTGGCGCCTATCCATTTGGCAATTTGAATCGCTGCACTACCTACCCCACCTGTTGCACCAATTACTAATACCGTTTCTTCTTCTTTAAGTTGTGCTGCATCAATAATACTTAGATATGCTGTTACATAAATTACGCCAATTGAACCCGCTTCTTCCATTGAGAGGTTTTTTGGTTTTGATGCGATTGCTGCTGATGGTACAGTAATATATTGTGCGTGAGTACCATCACGAGTAAAGCCAATATCTCCTCCTGTTCCCCATACTTCGATGCCGACTAATTCATTTGCTCCTTGTACTACTATTCCTGCAAAATCACGACCAGGTGTACGCGGTAAGGTTGTATTTTCCATGTTCCCCGCAACGTTTTTAACATCACTAGGATTTATTCCTGCTGCGTGTACTTCAATTAGTACTTCATCTGATGTTATAGATGGTTTGGAAATATCTTGAATTTTAAGCTGTGATGGGGTGCCAAATTTGTCGAAACGAACTGCTAACATAATTGACATCTCCTTAGATAAATATTAATTATGTATTGGAAACTTTGTAGAGACGCAAAATTTTGCGTCTCTACATTCTTTAAAGATTACATGAAATCAAGTTAAGATACGTGCCCGTAAAGTTGGTTTTGAACTGTAAATATCTGTGATAGAGTTAAGCAGGTTCAATGCTTGAGATTTTGAACGTTGGAAAGAGTTACGTCCAATAATTGAACCAAAACCACCACCTGTATGAATGGCGCGAATTTCTTCGCTAATTGCTTGGTCGCTATCAACTACACCACCAGAAAAAATTACAATTCGCCGTCCATTAAAGGTACACTGCACAATATGACGTACTCGTGCATCTAAAGTTGAAATTGAAATGTTTTCTTGTTCGTAAACTTTACGTGCAGCTTCCTGTTCAATATGGTCGCTGGGTAATTTAACTTTGATAATATGGGCGCCGAGTTGTGCAGCAATATGAGCAGCATATGCAGTAACGTCAATTGCAGTTTCTCCTGCTTTACTTAGTCCTGAACCACGCGGGTATGACCAAATAATTACAACTAAACCATGACGTTTTGCTTCTTGAGCATAAGCGCGAATTTGTCCATACATTTCAAGTCGATGCTCTGAACCTGGATAAATTGTAAATCCAATTCCAACACAACCTAGACGTAGTGCATCCTCAACGCTTCCAGTTAATGCTTGATACGGGTCTTTTTCATCAAGCAACACATCATGGTCGTTGACTTTGAGAATTAATGGAATTTGTCCTACAAACTCGCGCGCTCCTGCTTCCAAAAAACCTAAAGGTGCTGCATAAGCATTACATCCAGCTTCAATAGCTAACTCAAAATGGTAACGCGGGTCGTAAGCATCAGGGTTTGGGGCAAAGCTACGAGCAGGACCATGCTCAAACCCTTGGTCTACGGGTAAAATCACTAGTTTCCCAGTACCTGCAAGTTTGCCATGATTGAGCAGTCGCGCGAGGTTCGTCAGTGTTCCTGGGTTGTCGCTGCCATACCAACTGAGAATCTCCTGTACTCGTTGTGTCATGTGATAAGCTCCGATTTGTACTTGTAGATTGAATTGATGAATTATCAAGATGTGGCATTTCTTGCCAGCAATGACGACAAAACCAATACACCTTTTTGTTGCTGATGTGTTGCAGCAAAGGATTGGAGCAACATGGACAAAGTTGAAAATCCACGTCAACTCATTGTTAATAACTCATTGCTGTTAGCATGAAGTAATGTTGGATAAACTGATTCGGCTAAAATAAACTGTTCAACCGCATTAGCAAAACCCTCGTCTTCATACGAGGTTGTTACATACTGAGCTTGTTTTTGCACCTCAGTACTAGCGTTGCCCATTGCAATACTTAATCCACTGCGCTTGAACATTGGCACATCGTTCGGCATATCGCCAATCGTGGCAATTTCTGTAGCTGGTATTGATAGTAACTCCGAAAGTCTGTCTACAACTGCACCTTTATTCGCGCGCGGATGTGTTACGTCAAGATAATAAGGTTGAGAGCGAGCGGCAGATACCTGTTCAATATCATTTTTATTGGCAGGCGCCTCACAACATACATGTTGACTAAATGCTTGTTGAATATCAGCTTCGCACTTTGCTACAGTTTCAAAATTATCACTGACACCAACAATTTTAACGACGTTATCGAGCAAATAGTCATAACTAGGAACAACAATAGGAGAAAATTGAACTGTTCGCTCCTCACGGTCTACATGTTTACCATGCCGTTCGTGTACGTACCAATTATTACCTTTATAAATCCACACATCAAGACCACTCGCTTTAATCATATCAACAATGCGTGATGTAATTGCTTGAGGTAAAACGTTTTGTTCAATAATTGTTGATTCAGGATTAAGGAATATTCCACCATTAAAAGCAGCAATTGGCTCCGTCAAATTCAATTCATCAACAATCATCTTCATTCCCAACGGTGGGCGCCCGCTAGTAATCGTGAAGCGAATACCTGCACCTTTAAGTTTACTCACAGCAACACGCGCGCGGTCTGTTAAGATTTTGTCCTTAGTAACAAGCGTCCCATCAACATCAGCTAATAATAGCGAAATCTTCTGATTCATAAATTTTACCTAAGAGAAAATTTACTCCCATCTCTTTACTCCCCTCTCCTTACTCCCCTCTCCTCGTAGGATACTGCTGGCGAATGGTAGTTCTGACCCCTCAGCTCCACGATTTTTCGTTATTCCCGCGAATGTAGAGACGCGATTAATCGCGTCTCTACCCACCAATTTGTGGGAAACGAGGGGTCTCAACCCCGAATCGCCAGCAGTATCCTCGTAGGAGAGGGGTTGGGGGTGAGGTTTTATTGCCACTGACGACCATCGCGTTCTAACAACTCGTCAGCAGCAACAGGTCCCCATGTACCTGCTGCATAATTAGGAAATTCTTGATTATGAGCTTGCCAAACGTCTAAAATTGGGTTAACAACGCTCCAGCCTAGTTCTACGTTGTCGGCTCGTTGAAATAATGTCGCATCGCCAATCGTACAGTCATACAATAATGTTTCATAACCTGTTGTTGGCTCTGACCCAAAGTAGTCTGCATAACAAAAATCCATGTTAACCGCGCCCATTTGCACTGCTGGGCCAGGAATTTTGGCACCGAACTGTAGACTTATGCTTTCGTTTGGCTGAATACGAATTGTGAGAAGATTAGGTGTAAGTTGATTAGTTAAATTGCGAAATAGTAAAGATGGTGCTTGCTTGAATTGAATTACTATTTCTGTAACTCGTTTCGGTAAACGCTTTCCTGTACGTAGATAAAACGGCACACCTGCCCATCGCCAATTATCTATATCTAGTTTCAGCGCTGCAAATGTCTCAATACTAGAATTCTTAGCAACACGAGGCTCTGAACGGTAAGCTTGTACAATTGCATGATTGACTACTCCCTCACTGTACTGCCCTTTTACTGTATTATTTAATACTAATTCAGGTGTAAAAGGTTGAATCGCTCGCAGTAACTTTGATTTTTCATCGCGCACAGCGTCAGCTTCAAATGACACAGGTGGTTCCATACCAATCATTGCAAGTAGTTGGAACAAATGATTTTGTATCATATCCCGAACGGCGCCAGTCCGGTCATAAAAATCACCTCGCAGTTCAACACCAACAGTTTCAGCAACGGTTATTTGAACATGGTCAATATAGCGACGATTCCAAATAGGTTCAAATAATCCATTGCCAAAGCGAAACACAAGAATGTTTTGAACCGTTTCTTTCCCAAGATAATGGTCAATACGGTAGATTTGGTGTTCTTTAAGTACGCCTAATATATTATTATTGAGCGTGCGGGCTGATTCTAAATCTCGTCCAAACGGTTTTTCAATAATAACTCGGCGCCATGATGTGTCCGTTTCTTGAGTTAATTTGGCGCTTCCTAATTGAGAAATAATGCCACAAAATAACGTAGGTGCCGTTGCCAAATAATATAAATAATTACCTGGCATGTGATAATCTTGGTCAATTTGTGTAAGTAGCGTTTGTAACTGAGTATAAAGTTTAGAATCAGTAAAATCACCACCAAGATAGTAAATTCGCTGCTCTAACCACTCCCATAATGAACTTTCAACAGTAACAGTAGCAAACTCTTGAATATCTTGCCGCAGTTTGCTGCGAAATTCATCGTGACTCAACTTATTTCGTGAAACTCCAACAATTGCGAACTGCTCTGGTAATAGTTTATTCCGCACAAGATTATATAATGCCGGAATCAGCAAACGTTTAGTTAAATCCCCTCCGGCACCGAAAATCACCATTACACAAGGGTCAGCTAACCGAGTAGAAGTTACTGGTTTTATTGGATGTATTGCTGTAATCATTCTTATTACCTATAATTACTAATCATTAAATCTCGTAAATTTTGAAGTTTACTCGAAATCGATCCCCCAACCCCCTTATTAAGGCTTTAAATTTTGTTTATCCCAAATTTTGTAGGGGTTTAAATCTTGTTTATCCAAAATTTTAGAGGACTTTAACTACCCCTCTATTCCCCCCTTAATAAGGGGGGTTAGGAGGGATCATCCTTTGCCAACTTGTTCTGTATGTCCACCAAACTCAAACCGCATTGCAGAAAGTAATTTATTAGAAAAATCTCCTTCACCGCGCGAACTAAATCTTTGATAAAGTGAAGCACTTAAAACTGGTACGGGTACTCCTTCATCAATTGCTGCATTAATAGTCCAACGACCTTCACCAGAGTCTGAGACGTGACCTGCAAACTTAGTTAAATTTGGCTCTGAACTAAGTGCAGTTGCCGTTAAGTCTAATAACCATGATGAAATTACACTGCCGCGTCGCCAAACTTCTGCAATGTCAGCTAAATTAAAGTCATACTGATAATATTCTGGATGTTGCAATGGCGCCGTTTCGGCATTGGCATTTCGATTTTGTGTGCCAATATTAGCATGGTGCAAAACGTTTAATCCTTCTGCGTAAGCTGCCATTAGACCATACTCGATACCGTTATGAACCATTTTGACGAAGTGTCCTGCTCCATTGGAACCGCAGTGCAAATAACCTTGTTCAGCAGTACTTATAGCTTGAGTTCTTCCAGGTGTACGTTCGGTGGTGCCAATACCAGGAGCAAGAGTTTTGAATATTGGGTCAAGATGTTCGACAGCTTCTTTACTACCACCAATCATCATACAGTAGCCTCGCTCTAGTCCCCATACACCCCCACTAGTGCCAACGTCTACATAATGAATGCCTTGTGGATTAAGTTTTTTAGCGCGACGAATATCATCTATATAGTAAGAATTGCCGCCATCTATAAGAATATCTCCAACGCGAAGTTTCTCAACAAGTTCGTCAATTATTTTCTCTGTTGGTTCTCCAGCAGGAACCATTAACCAAATTGCGCGTGGTGTGTCGAGTTTTGCGACGAAATCATCTAACGTATAAGCGGCTTTGGCGCCTTCTTCTGCTAGCTGTTTCACTTTCTCTGGAGAACGATTGAAAACTACACAGTCATGACCGTGACGTATTAGGCGCCGTGCGATATTTGCACCCATTCGCCCTAAACCTATGATTCCTAGTTGCATTGTTGTTACTCCTGATTGAATTTTCCTGAAACCCCTGGTAGAGACGCGATTTAATCGCGTCTCTATGTAATAAATAGCGTCTCTACGCAATGTCTAATATGATTTTTTTGAGAATCTCTAGCCCAGACGAGACATCTTCACCTAAATCAACTCGTAAAACTCGTCGCCGGCGTTCTGCTAGAACTTGAAAATCTCCACGCGCTTGGGCTGCTTTGACAACTCCAAAACTATATTTTTGTTGAGGAACAGGTAAATTAATTTTATCTGCACAGGTAATTTGCAACAGTAAGCCGCTGTTCGGTCCACCTTTATATGCTTGTCCTGTGGAGTGTAGAAAGCGTGGTCCAAATCCTAGACAAGTTGCGACTTTTTTTGTATCTCGGATAGTTTGACGAATTATTTGTAATTGAGAAGAGTTTTCTTCATTCATCTCAATATAAGCAAGCAATGCAAAATAATCACCTGCTTTTAAACGGTTCAAATGAGCGCGTAAATATCCACCTAGTGAACGGTCGTGACCAACCATTTGAGTTAATTGCACTGCATTTTTATCATCTGTAAACAGTTCAATACCTGCTTCAATACTAATCGGGTTTTCTGTTCTAAGGGTTCCCGTTTGTTCATACTCTGTAGTTAGTTCGCGCGTCGCTATTTTACTAGCTTCAACATCAGGCTGGTTAAAAGCATTAATTCCGATGATTGACCCAGCTACTGCGGTCGCCATTTCCCAACGGAAAAATTCTTGTCCTAATTGATAAATATCCGCAACAGAGATTCTAACTACAGCATGACCAGCTTGTTCCAAAGCAGTAACAGCAGCATCTTGATTTAAATCAGGCGCCTCTTCGAGACGAATATAAGCAAATAAGCGGTCTTCACCATAAAGATCAGGTGTTCCTAGAGGTTCACGGTCAATGGGAATAATTCCTTTCCCGTCTTTACCTGTTGATTCAGCTAATAGTTGTTCAAGCCATGCTCCTAAGTCGGCAATTCCTGGTGATGTAATTAGCGTGACTTTATCGCGTCCAGCATTGGCACAAACACCGAGAATTGTTCCTAGAACAACTCCAGGATTAAAGCTAGCAGGAACTGAAGACGCGCAAGAGTGAACCATCATTTCAGCGTTATCTAAGAAAGATGCAACATTTACACCCATTGCTGCTGCTGGAACCATTCCAAAATTAGAGAGTGCAGAATAGCGACCACCAATACTAGGCGAACCAAAAAAGATATGGCGGAAATTATCGTTTTCTGCTACTTGTTGCATTTTCGAGCCAGCGTCAGTAATGCCAATAAACCGATTACCTGCTTCTTTGGCGCCGAGACTATGAACAACTTTGTCAAAGAAATACTGTTTGAAAATATTTGGTTCAAGTGTACCACCTGATTTACTTGAAACAATAAATAATGTTTTAGCAATATCAATCTTAGATTCGATTGCTTGAATTTGTGCTGGGTCAGTCGAATCAAGTACTAACAGTTCAGGGTAATTATCAATTTTGCCAAACGTAAGTTTCATAACTTCAGGGCAAAGCGAAGACCCTCCCATTCCCAGCAGTAAAATATGATTAAATTCTGAGCCTCGTACTTCTTGCGCTAACTGTTTAAGATGGTCGATATGCGCTAACTGGTCATCGGTAATATTTAACCAGCCTAACCAATTACTTTCATCCGTTCCCGTCCATAGCGATGCATCAAGTGCCCACAGGCGCCGGATTTTTCCATTTGCTTGCCAAGAAAGCAGCGACGCTTGCACTTGATTATTTAAATCATTTGGCAGCGAATAGCTAAGTTTATTAAGCGCATTTCCTAATTTTGCTTCCCGTTTTTTCTCAACAGTACTGAGCAGCGAATCAAACGCTTCAACAAATAGATCCACTCCTTCTTGAAGTAAATTATCAGTTACTTGCTGCATCGAAATGCCAACTTTTGCTAGAGTTTGCATAGTAGCGCGGGCATTCTCCACATCTACTGCTAATCTAGGACTTATTTGACCGTGGTCGCGAAATGCATCTAGAGTTCCAGGTGGAACGGTATTTACCGTATCGGTGCCGATGAGTTCTTCCACATACAAGACATCAGAATAATGAGGATTTTTAGTACCAGTACTCGCCCATAATAAACGTTGAGATTGGGCGCCGCGTTGTGCTAATCGCTGCCATCGTTCTGATTGATAAATACTTTGATAGCATTCATATGTAAGTTTAGCGTTTGCAATAGCAACCTTACCTAAACAACTCTTAAGCTGCTGCCGCTTTAGTTCAGATGTCGTATTTTTGACATTAGCTGTAATTAAATTGTCAATAGCTGTATCAATACGACTGATGAAAAAACTAGCTACACTTGCAACATTACTAATATCTCCACCAAATGCAGCTAACGTTTCCAACCCCGATATATAAGCTTCAGCTACTTGTTCGTATGTTTTTTGGAAAAACAATAATGTAACATTAATATTGATACCTTCACCTATTAATGTCTTTATAGCAAGAATACCAGCAGCAGTAGCAGGAACCTTAACCATTAAATTTGGACGCTTTACAGCTTGCCACAGGCGCCGAGCTTCTGCAATAGTTTGCTCAGTATCATTTGATAAATAAGGAGACACTTCCAAACTCACATAACCATCGCGCTTGCGAGTTCGTTGATAAACGGGTAATAAAAGGTCTGCTGTTGCTTGAATATCAGAAATTGCCCACTTCTCGTACAACGACATAGCATCAAGGTCATGTACTTGGTTATGCAAAGCTGAATCATAATCAGTACTACCTGCAATAGCTTTTTGAAAAATAGCAGGATTAGAAGTTACACCCGAAATCTCACCCGCATCAATCATATCTTTTAGTTCACCACTAGTAATTAAATTTCGGCGGATATAATCAAACCAAATAGATTGACCGTAGCGCTGTAATGATTGTAACGAGCTACTTGGTCTTTGTACTGTAACCATAAATTTTTCGCTCCTAATGTAAAGAAACGTGGTTTCTGTATATCAACGTATATTCCTGGTTTCTCTGATCTGTCGTGCATTGACTATAATTAAGTGTACGCACTTACAACACTGCTGTCGCTAAACAAATGAGCAAATAATTACTTAACTAAAGTTCTGTTACTTACCTAACAATAAGAACGTATTAGGCAATTACCTAGTTTCTAAGAAACACATCCAATAATGCTTGATAGATTATTGATTTAACAACTCTAGAAAAATGCGGTAAATTTAAAGAGTTTGAGCATTTCATTATGACTATAGGAGTGCTTCTTAAAGTAGGGGAGGTTCAATAATGCCACGTCGCAACGCAATAACTACAGCTTGAGTTCGATCACTAGCTTGCAACTTATTCAAAATATTATTGACATGGAATTTGACGGTGCCTTCTCTTACACCTAGAACAGCACCTATTTTTTGATTACTCATACCCTTTGCTACCAGTTTCAGTACTTCACATTCGCGTTCGCTTAATGGATTACCTTCCATACGTTCCATTAGTTTTTGAGCAACCAGACTAGGAATATATTTTTTACCAGAATGAACCGTATGAATTGCCTCCATTAGTTCCTCAACGGAGCAATCTTTGAGTAAATAACCTTTGGCACCTGCATGTAATGCTCGATAAATATCTTCATCACCATCATAGGTAGTTAACACAATAATATTTGCGTTAGGAAATTCTTGGCGAATAGCAGTAATTGCTTCAACACCATTCATCTCAGGCATTCGTAAATCCATGAGCGTAACATCAGGTTGATGCTCTTTGAATAGCTTTACCGCTTCGGCACCATTACTTGCTTGAGCTACAGGGTCATTACCCAGCTGATTTTTAAGGATGAGCGCTAGTCCGGCACGAACCAACGAATGGTTATCAGCAATAAGAACTCGAATCGATTCGCTCATAACTACTCTAATTTCAGGTGGCGCGCTGACTACCTGTAACGGTTATATCTCAATAGTATTAATACTTATTAAAATGGATCCTATAATTATTTTCAATGGACAGTTTTTATATTTTAGTGGCTAATTCTACGCATCAAAAAATTAATTAGCGATTGCCAGTGCGCCATTCACCTGGTGTAACTCCACATATACGACGAAACAAGCGAATAAATCCACTGGTGTCTTGATAACCAACTTGAGCAGCAATAACGGCTAAACTTTCATCTGTTTGCAACAATAGCCGTCTTGCTTGTGCTATTCGACACTCTGTAAGCCATTGTGTAATGGTACGTCCTGTAAGGCGCCGAACAAAAGTTGTTAAATATGCGGGAGATTTTCCTGCTGCACGGGCAACATCGGCTGAAGAAATAGGTTTTGTGTAGTGAGCTTCAATAATCTCAAACACACGCAATAGCAATGGATGCTCTTGGAATGGTGGAGTACTCACATTTATCAACCGGGAAATTTTTACAAGAATCAGTGTTAAATAAGCTTTTGCTGCTTCTTGATAACCTGAACGCTGTCCATGTAATTCTGCTTCTAGTGCCTGGAAATACTCTACTAAACTTGAACGCTCTTGGTCAACTACATTGATACAACCTGAACGACCATTGGTATGCGGTATAAACGGTATCAGCAACGGATTGCTATACCAGCCTAAAAATGAGTAACCGCGCGCTGTAACTTCATCTAAGCTAAACTGTAATACCCAGCGTTTTGCTTGTAACTTACTTGCATCATGTACTTCATAAGGCCGAATAAAAAATAAATCTCCCTCGTTAGCATTGTGTTGATTGGTGCCCAATCTATGTAAACCACCACTTTGCTCACAATATATGATTTCTAGGAAATCATGGACATGAGGTTTGTCAGCATGTTGATTTAAAAAATTTCCTCGTTCTAATTGTTGAACTTTTATCCATAGTCTATTCTCGTTCGAGGAAGCAAACCTAATAATAGGGGGACGGGGCAAACGCTCTTGTGATGACATTTTAGAAAAAAACGCTCTTTTGCAGAAGTTAAGGTAATTGTAAAAAAATACATTTACGTAGAGACCGTATTAATCCGGTCTCTACAACGTGCGTAAACCGGAGTTTTCCCGCAGAAATTTTTACAAATAAATTAAGAGTACTAGATGTGTTTCTGAACTTTAGGCTAGGTAAATATTGACTCATCGATAGGTGATTTAATAAAGATTATGTAATAAAGTTGAATAATTCAAGTTATATGGCTAACTGAAAGTACTTATAAATTGTATATCCTACAATGAAACGCATAATTTTTAGATTTATCTCAACGCTAACTCTCTCAATTATAACCATCTCAACTATTATTTTATCTAAACCGGATGATATCGGCGCCGTGAAATTATAACTGTAATGTTTGGTTCAAACTCAAATGCAGTAAAAAGTGAATTATTAACCCTAAGATTTAGCCAAAAGGATATAAAGCAATGTTAAGTAAGCAGTGGCTTGTTAACATAACCAGTACTCTTTTAGTTTGTTCAATTACAACTCCTCAATCAACTGTCGCTGAAAATGCTATTGCTACAGCATCTTCAATCGATAAAGCTCCCTATAGTAAAGTATTTACTACTGGTACAGTATATGCTGTTAGAGACCATGACTTTGAAGGAAGTGAACCTTCAATTGGTGTATCTACATTTTGGGTAAAAAAACCAGCCGATAAACAGTTTTTGCTCGGTGTTCGTTATTGTATCCCTGAAAATTCTTTAATCGATTCAGATGCAACTTTAACTAGTATGATGTTACTAAAGGATAATAAACCACTAGTCACTTTTGAACAACCAATAAAAGTCACACCCGCTCATCAACGAGTTATTCAAACTTCTATAGTTGGTTCAGCTTATGGATTTTGGGAACCTGGTACATATTGGTACAACGATGGCTTTTATGATGATTTTGGTAATCCTTTCTGGTCTAGTGGTGCCGCATTACCATCTGTAACTTGTAGTGCTGGTAGTGGTAGATTTAATATTGCTTCTTTTACCAATACTATTTCCCAACTTACCTCTGAAACATTACAGATGAAATTAACATTTAGTAATGGTGCAATTAGCCAATGGCGCCTAGGTAAAAAAACCGTCCAAGCGCTCAAAGAATTAATCACTATCGACCCAACAAATACTGACTAACAATAAACTAGTAAATGGTAGCCATTATGATTATTTTAATGATGGGTGTTTCTGGTTCTGGTAAAACAACTATTGGAAAAGCACTAGCTAAAAGTTTAGGTTGGGAATTTAGCGATGCAGATTTATATCATTCAACCGCTAATATTGAGAAGATGAGCCACGGAATACCACTTACTGATATAGACCGTTTTACCTGGTTACAAACTTTACATCAAATGATGAATCAGTGGTTAGATGCTCACAAAAATGTTGTTTTGGCTTGTTCTGCCTTAAAGGAAAGTTACCGTCAAATGCTTTTTGTTAATTGCGAGCAAGTTAAGCTAATTTACCTGAAAGGGTCATTCGCGTTAATTGCAGACCGACTCGAACATAGATCTAACCATTTTATGAAAAAAGAAATGCTTAAAAGTCAATTTGATGTATTAGAAGAACCACAAAACAGCATTCAGGTTGATATCTCAAAGCCTCTAAAGGACATTGTACAAGAAATTAGACTTAAGCTAAAAGAAATTCCTTGAGGCATTCCATCAGAAAAGCTACCTTGTCCGATGGGGTAAACCAAGAAAACTGCTGTTGCGGCTGCCATTGGAGCGGAGTAAGCTACTGCAATCCAAGGGCGCATTCCTAATCGATAGAGTACTATCAAACATAAGTGTTCTCCTTCTTTGATTAATTAAATGAACTGATGCTGAGTAATTCCACTTCATAATCTTAAGACAATATTAAGCCCTATATCCTGTATGCGTCTATCTGATTTTTGCGATAATTGTTAGATAATTGCTCTGTTTTAAATATTTAAATGTGTCAAATATATGACGGGTGTATGGCAAATATATGATGCTATAATGTGTGATTGTTTTTTAGATTAAACTATCCGTTACATCGGTTTATCATCCGTTGCCAAAACAGGCGCCTCAATAACAACAGTAGTACCTTCAGCAGGTTTACTATGTACTTCAAAAGTTCCACCCATGCGGGTACAGCGTTGCTGCATACAAGATAAACCAAAACCTCCTTGGTCTAAGTTGGGAGTAGTTTCAAAGCCACGTCCATTGTCTTGAATATGAATTTTGAGAGACTTGGGATTAAAGAAAACTTCAACGGTTATGCTTGTAGATTCAGCATGACGGAGACTGTTAGTAACTGCTTCTTGCACTACTCGTAGTAAATTTCTACCAGTGTCATAGGCTAAAGGATAAGGAGTACCTTTTACCTCTAGGGTAGTATTAATAGAAGTGTTGACGGTCATTTCAGTTAGCGAACGTCGTAATGCTGCAACAAATTCTTGATACTCAGCAGCATCGGAATGTAATGACCATACCGAACGGCGAGCTTCGGCTAATCCTGCTTTCGCTAACTCATTAACGTTATCAATTAGGCGCCAAGCTGCTTCGGGTTGTGTAGTTGCCAAAAGTTTCGCAGCTTTTACTTGCATTGAGATACCAGTAAAGGACTGTGCTAAGGTATCATGGATTTCATGCGCCATCCGGTTACGTTCTTTTAAAACCGCAGATTGTTCTGCTTGCAGTAGTTCCTCTGTTGTATATTCTTTGCGTTCAATGGCGCCTGCAATACAATTAGCAGCTACTTTTAAAATCGCAATTTCTTCTTGATTAAACAACCGCACTTTGCCACAACTATCAAAACAAATTGCACCCCAATATTCATTTTTAATTATAATTGGCAAATACAGCATCGATGTAGTGCCTTGTGCTTTTAAAATACTTTTTGCACTTTCAAGTTGGTTTTCGACTAAAAAATTTAAAACTTGCCCACGGCTCAAAAAAGTCCAACAGTCTCCAAAGTCTTCCCAAAATATCACAGATGTTGCTTCTTGCCATTTGGATATATTTGAGCTAGACCATTCATATGGAAAGACTAGTAATGATTTTTTAGACTCAATATCAAACTGTGACTGTGTTATATAACAGCGACTGCTTCCTACAGCTTCCCCTAATAACTGCACTACATTGGCTATTACAGTCGTGTAATCAGGTGCCTTCTGTAGCATATGAGCAACAGTCGCTATTCTTGATAATAAATACGTATAGTTTTGCTCCCGTTCCTGCCATAAAGCCGCAACTTCGGCATGGAGACGTTGGTTTTCTTCCTGAAGTTGAGCAATTACTACATATTTGGACATGGGTTACAGCTTGATGCTGAGTGGATATAATTTACAAGCGTATTAATTTTTATATTTTATCTTTGAGAAAGACACAGCGTTGAATTTGTAAACAATTATTTTAGATTTTATGTATTGATTAATATTTTATTTATGCAGAGTGCTTGAATTGTAGAATATACGTGAGTTTTAATTTTGAGTTTTATTAACACAAGAGGTGACACAAGTCAACCAACTATAGGTTAGTTAAAAACTACTGATTTTAACAGTAAAGCTCTGCACTAAAGATTCGTTACAAAGCTTATTATTTACTATAGCGTAAAGAATGAAGATTCTTATTTACAGTAATCTGGCAACGGGTGATAAACGGATGTAACATTCTTAATAATTTAATATATTTTCAACTGTAGGGTGGGCAATGCCCACCTTACTACTGGAATTATTTTGACGTAAGGTAGACACTGCCCACCTTACTAATTTAATCATATAAATACAGGAGTACGGGGGTAATGCTCAAAAATGAATCTTTAGTTAAAATAGACTTAAACCAAGAAAATAACTTGCGAAATTGTCTTTCACTTCAGCCAACAACTGTATGTAGCAAAAAACTTTTTCCCGGTATCTGGTTAGAGTACAATATTTCTCCTCCCTGTGAAACTGTAAAACACTATTTTCAGCAGCATTTTCTGGCAATAAATTTGGGTGAAGCTCAAATAATGGAACGATGGTACGACAGACAGTACCAAAACTATAATTTTGCAGTAGGAGAATTTAATCTTATTCCAGCAGGGTTTCAACAGCAAGTTCGATGGGCAGGTAACTTAGAGTTTGTTGCTATTGGTATTGAACCTACAGTAATTTCTCAAAAAGCAGAACAACTATACGATGGGAACCGTGTTGAGATAGTACCTCAGTTTAAAATCAATGACCCTTTTATATACCAAGCTGGATTAGTTCTCAGATCTGAGTTAATTGCAACTACATATACAGCTTACATAGAGTCCATTGTAAATACCTTAATAATGCATCTGTTGCGACATTATTCTGTGCAAGCAGTTGTTATACCGAAGTACAAAGGTGGTTTGTCTAGACAAAGGTTAAAACAAACTCTTGAATTTATGGACGATAACCTCCATCAAGAATTAAGCGTGGAAGAAATTGCAGCGCTTACAAATATGAGTACTTTTCATTTCATTCGGCTATTTAAACAATCTCTAGGAATTACCCCACATCAATATATTACTCAACGGCGCCTTGAGCTAGCCAAGCATTTATTAACTAAATCAGATTTACCTATACTTGAGATTGCGCTTCGTACAGGGTTTAACAGTCAGTCGAGATTTTCATCGGTTTTTCGTCAACACTTTAATCTTACACCTAGTGAATATAGAAGTAGTGATGCCACCAATAATTCTCAAACGAAGCAAATAATCCTAAATGGTCACGGACCATAAGCGTCAAATAGCTAAACATCTTTAACGTGAAATTATCAAAAATTTAATTGAGTATATTTTCATATTTATTAATCCTGTTAAAAATATATTCATAATATTAATAATTTTAAAAGAGCAAGAAACAACAAAAGAACCGCAAGAATCTGATAGACAAACTTAAGTGTTTAAATCTAAGATTTTAATAAAGAAGAAACCTGACGCACGGTCTTCGTTGTCGGGTTTATGGACTGCAAAGGTCAGCTATATGAATCTTTTACAACGTTTTATTTTATGTGTTTCGAGTTGCGTAGTGTGTTTTAGCGTTGAAAGTGTATTTGGCAATGCTTCAAGTTTCGCTGCAACGGAGATTGCGGTTCGGTATGGGTTGTTGGAACAGTCTGTCAAGGTTGCTGATATACGTCAGTATGCAGAAACTCAAAAAGCGTCTTCTGATTTACAGTCTTTTTTGAACTATCTTGATCCCGATACGCAAAAAGAGCTTTATGATGCTTTGCAAGTTAAAATGTCATTAAATATTGCGGCATTAGACAAAACGCTTGATACAAAACCTGCTCAACAATTACTCTCAACTGTTTCTGCTGGTATTGCGCGTCGTGATAATGCTGGGATACAAGCGCTGCGTGGTGCTGTTATACTAGCTAGCACCTCAAAGGATGGTTTAGGAATCGTTAGTTTTTTAGAAGTTTATCCAAGTGACAAGTTAGTAATCAATGTACCGACAGCTTTAGAAATAGCTAGTCAAGTAGAAACTTTATTTTCTGGTTCTGAGATGAAACCGGGTCAAGATAACCTCAGTGCTAGTCCTGTATGGCAAACAGAAGTACAGTATCAGATATTTGCTAGTCGAGGTAAACAGTTTTCAGGTTGTTTATTTGGTGACTCAGTATCTGCGGAACTTGGTAACTCTCTAGGTGAAGGTAATTTTAATTTTGCGTTGAACGGTTTAAGCGCAATTTCTCTATCGCAACAGTTACAGTTGTTGGCGCCTTCTGGGGTAAAATGCCAGAAAATGGCAATTGCGGTTGGTGGGAATGACGCTTGGTACAAACTCAGCGATGAGACATTTATAAAAAACCTGCGTTCTTCAATTGCAATAGCACGACAAATGGGAACTAAAGAAATTTTCCTTATTCCTGGTTTTTACTCCACAGACGCAGCTAGCCATGACCCAACTATATCAGCAACAAACCCTGAAGTTGGTAAAATCAACGTTTTAATCAATCAAGTTGCGAGTCAGGAGAATATACCAGTTGTAGCAAAATATTTACAGGTATTGAATGAAAATAACGCCCTGAAACAAGAGTATAGCAGCAGCGATGGCGCCCATTTAAACGAGGAGGGTATCACGTCAAGTCTTATCTAAAATCTTGTAACGCATACTTTGCACGCAAACGCATCAACCTAAAGGTATATATGCAATTAGATTATCATTCTTAAAAACTCTTACACTCTTCCTTTGCGACCTTTGCGGTTTGTTACATAAGCTTAATTTTTTACTTTGCAATTAAGAGTGCTATAACCCGAATTGTTAATTTATTGCTTCAAATATTATAAATCTAAATCAATTGTCTAGGAATTTACAATGCAAGCTGAATCCTCAAACCCAAATTCAATGGTATCTCAACTGAACACCAACACATCTATCGTTGTAGATAGTCCGATTCCAAATACAACGGCGCCGAAGAAAAAGCTTCCTGTCAAAAAGTTATTACTAGGTGGACTGGGTATAGGTTTAGTGCTTGGTGGTATTTCCGGTTATAACTGGTTCCGGTTTGCTTCCATGCACGAAGAAACCGATGACGCTTATGTGACTGCTGATATTCACCCAGTTACAGCTCGTATCTCTGGGACTGTTCAGCAAGTAAACGTGAATGACAATCAAGTGGTTAATTCGGGAGCAGTTTTAGTAAAACTTGACCCAGCAGACTTTAAAGTTAGTTTACAGCAAGCACAAGCAAGTTTACAAAACACCAAACAGCAGGCAGAAGCAGCCAAAGAAAATGTTGCACTTGCATCACAAACAACAACCGCTAAAACTGCCCAGTCACAAGGAGATGTGAGTTCATCGCAAGCAGTAATTTCTACCGCGATAGCTAGTTACAATGAAGCTCAAGCAGGAGTTCCAGTCGCTTTGGCAGGAGTAAAAAACGCTCAAGCAACAATAGATGCAGCAAAAGCATCCGTTACACAAGCGCAGGCAGGAATACCTACAGCACAAGCAGCAGTACAACAAGCTCAAGCAGGAGTCCAGGTTGCAATAGCGAATGTATCACAAGCAAAAGCAAATCAAGTCAAAGCAGAAACAGATTACCGACGTTATCATACTTTGTTTGACCAAGGAGTTATAAGTCATCAGCAGCTTGATACAACCAAGGCTGCTTACCAAGTTACAGTGGCGCAAGTCCAAGCATCGCAACAAGGTATTCTGCAAGCACAACAGCAAGTTAAGCAGTCACACGAAAGTTTACAACAAGCTTATGCCAAAGTTGTACAAACTAAGCAGGATATAACTAAAGGAGAAGCAAGTTTAGCACAAGCAAAGCAACAGGTAACACAAGCTCAAGAAAGAGTTGCAGAAGCACAAGAAGGAATAACAAAAGCCAAAGCACAGTTAGCAACTTCTAAAGGAGGTTTGCAATTAGCAGCAACGGGTAATCAACAAACTAAAGTCAGCGAACAACAATATCAAGCAACATTAGCAGCAACCGCTCAACAAAAAGCACAAGTCGAAAACGCTGAATTACAGCTTTCTTATACTACCATTACTGCGCCTACTGCTGGACAAGTTGGTAATAAAACTGTAGAGGTCGGTCAACGAGTGCAACCTGGACAAGCATTAATGTCGATAGTTGAACAAAAACCTTGGATTATCGCTAACTTCAAAGAAACGCAGTTAAAGAAAATGCGACCAGGGCAGGAAGTAGAAATTAAGGTTGATGCTTTTGGAGGACGTACATTCCAAGGTAAAGTCGATAGTCTTTCACCCGCTTCTGGCGCCAAATTTGCGCTGTTACCACCAGATAATGCTACAGGTAATTTCACAAAGATTGTCCAGCGGGTGCCTGTAAAAATTACCTTTGACCCTAGTAGTATGAAAGGTTATGAGTCATTAATTGCACCAGGAATGTCTGCCGTTATCAGTGTAAATATAGGGGGTTAAAAGTATGGAACATGTGCTAATTGGATTTTTTGACACCCACACTCAGTTAGATAAAGCTGTAGCACAACTACGCAAAGCGGGGTTTCAATTAAATAAATTTTCAATTGTAGGAAAAGAACAGCACAGCCCAGATTTTGTCAGCTGGAAGCAAACGACTCGGAGTGGCGCCTCACATCTTGGAAAAGTGGGAGCAGTTTTTGGTGGGCTGTTTGGTTTATTTGCCGGAGCAGCTGTTTTATCAATACCTGGACTTGGCGCTATTGTGATGGCAGGACCAATTGTCGGCTTAATTGCAGGGGAAGTTGGTGGTCTTGCGACAGGAGGTATCGCAGGGGCAATGGTGGGAAAATTAAAGTTTGCCCATCACGAAGCTGTAATTTGTCAAAAAGCTATAGAAGCAGGAAAATATGCGCTTTTGTTTCTAGGTACACCTCAACAGCAAGAACAAGCAAGAAATGTTTTACAGAGTGCTGGTTACAACTTAGAAGCAGCAGAATGTCAATAATGAATTTAGAGGTATTGTAATGAGTTTTTATCAAGATGCAGGGATGTCATTACTAGGTGGTTGGGGAATCATTTATATAAGGAATTCTTTTTATGGCAAGCGCAGCTAAAGCCTCACTCTCACACTCAACTGGACAACCACCAAAGGATGTTACCCTCAAAGATTGGATAGGAGTATACTCTACACTGCTTGGCGCCTTTATGGCAGTATTAGATATTCAAATTACTAATGCTTCGCTCAACGATATTACAGGCGCCCTTGGAGCAAGTCTAGATGAAGGCGCCTGGATTTCCACAGCATATTTAGTAGCAGAAATTGTAGTCATTCCGCTTACAGGTTGGTTATCACAAGTATTTTCCGTGCGGTTATATTTACTTGTGAATGCAGCATTATTTATTTGTTTTTCTATTGTCTGTGCTTTTGCAACCAGTTTACCTCAAATGATTGTATTCCGGGCTGGACAGGGTTTTACTGGAGGTGTGTTAATACCAATGGCATTTTCTGTCATTTTGATGACATTACCACCAGCAAAGCAACCTGTAGGTATGGCGCTATTTGGACTATCTGCAACTCTGGCGCCTTCACTTGGTCCAACAGTTGGCGGTTGGTTAACAGATAGTTATAGCTGGCAGTATATTTTCTACCTAAATGTGTTACCCGGATTACTGCTAATTGCAGGTGTATGGTATGCATTACCGCAACGACCAACACAGTTACATCTACTCAAAAAAGGTGACTGGTTTGGTATTGTCACAATGGCAATAGGTCTAGCATCGCTTGAGTTTTTCCTTGAAGAAGGCAACCGCAAAGATTGGTTAGGTTCAGAGGAAATTCAAAAAGCAGCATTAACAACAGCAATTTTTCTGCCTATTTTTATCATTATTCAGCTTGTTAACAAAAACGCTTTGCTTAACTTGCGACTACTAGTAAGGCGTAATTTCTTAATTGCTATCATCACCACAATGGGTCTAGGACTAGGTTTATATGGTTCTACTTTTATTTTGCCGTTGTATTTAGCACAAATCCAAGGTTACAACGCCATGCAAATTGGCGAAACCATTATGTGGGCGGGTATGCCACAATTATTTATCACACCATTCGTGCCCAAATTAATGAAACACTTTGATTTGCGGTTACTCGTAGCAGTAGGATTTGTCCTGTTTGGTTTAAGCTGCTTTATGAATGTTAGTATGAGCCAGGACACAGGTGTCATACAGCTAATACCTGCTCAAATTGTTCGCGCGTTGGGACAACCTTTAGTAATGACACCGCTTTCAAGTTTTGCCACATCTGGAATTGAGCCAAAACAAATCGGTTCAGCTTCATCTATATACAACATGGCACGTAACTTAGGCGGTTCATTCGGGATCGCAGCGCTAGGAACTTTACAATCAATGCGAGAAAGATTCCACTCAAACCGCTTAGTTGATGCAGTTTCACTATCAAATCCGATCACACGCGATCGAATTGACCAGCTAACTCAAATGTTTTTACAGCACACAAGTGACCCTGTACAAGCTCAAAATCAAGCATATGCAGCCATAGGCAACATTGTGCGCCGAGAAGCAAATATAATGGCATTCAACGACTGCTTTTTCTTTATGGGATGCGCGCTATTTGCAAGTGCCTTATTAGTACTTTTGTTTAAAAAAGTCAAGCCAGTGGCAGGAGGTGGCGCCCATTAATGAGCAAATAACTCGCTTCAAAGTATCAAATTTTCGGTGAATTGAGGGTGCTGATTAACAACAGTGGCCACGGTACTTTAATATCAGGTATTAGCGATGAGTATTTTCTTAAACCGGGCAATCCAAACGGTAGTATAAAGCGCAAAGAACGCAGCGACACAGGACGGGTTCCATTTTCATCTACAATCCCATATTGACGAGCAAGTTCAGCGACAATCTGCACTCGTCCTGTACGACGCATGATATTAGCTGATGACTCACTAGCTAATTTAGCAATGACCCGTCCCGTTAATAAAGGAGTTTCCCAATTATAGCGTTCAATAAACATTGATTTCATAGGGTCATTTGTATCTTCTTCACTCCAAACGTCAGCCAGACTGGCAAAATGTTCAGTCCCAACAATACCTGGCCATATTGATATAGAAGCAACGTTATGCGGTTTCAATTCAACAGCCATATCTGCCGCTAACCTACCACAAGCAGCTTTCCCGGTGCCGTAAGCAACACCAAAAATATACGACAGTCCACCCCAAGAGGAAATAGTGCTAATGAGTCCCTGCTTACGTTTGGTCATCATTCGAGCCGCAAAAACGCTTGCTATATAATGACTACGAAGACCAACGTTATTACTAGCATCCCAAAGACTAGTTTCATTCTCCCAGAAAGGTTTACCGTTAGCGTCTGTTAATGCTCTAACACCTGCATATGCATTATTTACAAGTAAGTCAAGCTGTCCATACTGCTCATCTTGAATACGCTCAAACAGTAAACGCACTTGCTCATCATCGCTATGGTCTACCTGAACAGGAATACATATACCACCTGCTTCTTCAACCGCAACTTTTGTATCATTTAAACTACCCGAAACATTTCCACTCGTATTTGCTTCAAGGCTACGTCCTGTAATATAAACAGTGGCGCCTGCTTCACCGAGTCCAACAGCAATACCCTTACCAATTCCTCGTGTGGCACCTGTCACTAATACCACTTTTCCTTCAAGATTTGCCATACCTGTTCGTAATTATTTATATATTATTATAGATATTACTTTCAAGGTAACATTAAAATTGAGAATATTCCTGGCTTTTTAAGAAGCTGGGAATCTGAACCTTTATTTTTTCTTCCTTCCTGCTCTTAGCGCTCTTTGCAGTTTGTGACTCAAATAAAAATAACTACAATAATTTCAAATTAAACCAAAAATATAAATACTAAAAAATAGTATGTATTGAATAAAAATGACCCATAATTTTAAATATTAAATTTCATCAACACCAACAATAAAAACTCGCGCCATTGGTGCGAGAAATTAGTTTAATTCAATATTATTTGTAGACGATTTAACTTTTATTGACTAGTATATTCAGTACCAGAAATAAACCTTAAAAACTCTTCAAATGAAGACATAGTTGTTACCGAATCTCACAATAATCCTCGATAACGAACAAAAAGCAAAATAACTGCCCACGACCCTAAAGCGACTTTTACTGCGACTAGGATGTTGAGTATAGGGAGAATCCCCCCACTGAAAAGCGCACCTAATTCTCCATGTGGTAATTCGGCGCCTGCTAGAGTTATGACCGACAGTACGATGAAAACAAGAACCGAAAGCTTCTCCAATGTAGCGGCGTGCCAGCGTTGATAAATTGCCTGCATCCACTCCGGTGGTGCGGTAATTGCAACAAGACCAATTGCGGTTCCACCTGCTACACCGGCAGCAAAACCACCACCAGGGCTTAAATGTCCTCGAATAGCTAGTTCAATACCTACCAATGCAGTAATAGTTGCTCCTAGACGCGCTAAAACAATGGATGGTTTATCTTTAAAATAATGGACTTGGCTCGATAGCTTTTCATTCGCTAGCAGGTAACTAACACCTAATATCGCAATCGTAAATACTATTACTTCAAAGATAGTGTCATACAGCCGATTTCTGAAAATTATACCCGAAACCGCATTGGGTACCCCACTATCTTTTACAACTGCTTCGACGATAGAAACTGGAAAATTCGGCGCCGGATTGGGAATGACGAGCATTTTGAAGAATAGCGCTATCCCTGCTAATATGTACACCCATTTCATAGATGCTTTTCCCCCACTAAATATTTAGTATTAGTACTTGATTTTGTACTTGCATCTGTACTTACATAAGTCAGGGTTGTCCCTGGTGATGAAAGTTCGGTTTGCATGATGTCGTAGATGCGTCGGAGCCTGGTCACCGTTTGTAGTGGTTGCTTTTCGTCCTCAGATACCGCTAGTTCTTCATGATTTTCCAATTGTGATTGTCGGATACAGGTCGCATGTACTTCTTTATTCATCAGCGCCTGTTGCAAAGCCTGCGTATCACTGTAGGGTACCAACTCAAGACGCATATGACGTTTGCCAAAAATTGCCCGTAGGTCAGCCATTAGTTTCTCAAATTCAGGAGCATCTTTACTTGCCTCTATTGCTCCCTCTTCTAAAACACCTAGACGCATGACCATCGATGAACGCACCGCAACCGCATAGAGAGTAATCGCAAGCATAGTGCCCATTAATGCTTCGGTCAGAGCAACATCAGCGGCGCCCAAAATCCCATATAGCATTGCCGCAATTGCTCCTAGTACCCCGCGAATTACTAGTGCATTATATGGATTTGCCTGAAGAACTAACATACAGGCAGACAAAGGTAACAGAGCGATGATGAAATATATATAGCTATCAGTCATTGCCCACCTCGCTACTAGTATTTGAGCAGTATGCTAGTACGTACCCTAACATTGTGTTCCAAATTGCCAAGCAGATAATGCCAAGGATAAGCAGGGGCCATTCATTAGGCCTCTTTAGCAATAGTCCAAAGAGAATAGCAATTGACCCTAGAGTATCTGCAACCGATAGACTATGTAGCTTGAATAATACGGAGCGATTACCGATGAGAAAAGAAGTTCCCCAAAACCAAAAGACGATTCCTACAGCTATACATGTATAACTTAATATACTTATCATATATCACCCAATCTTTTGATTACGTTTGCTAGCAGCATTAATCCAGCATTACCGACACTTAGGACGATTGCCGCTACAACACCAATCATCCAATCATCGCGCAAGACGGAAACGACTAAAACTATAATTGCTGACTTAGTTGAAATACTTGCTAAAGCCAACATTTTCTGCCAGATATTATCGTTTCTCCAAGCTTCGTAGAAGGGTATGAGCAATGCCAGAATCATTGCAATTAGTACCAGGTTTAGATTCATGGCTTTTTCCTCCGTCGAATGTGGTGGACTTCGTACCAGCCCTCTTCGTGGTATTTCAAGACAATGGTTTTTGGCGTAAAGGTAATCAAAAAGACATCCAGGAATACGAGTCTTGGTGAGCGTTTTGATGACACCCGCTCCATAACGACTTCTTCATAGTTATGAGGGCGAAAGAGTAACTCAAAGGCTTCCATGTACGCTTGCGGAATAGCCAATATAATTTTCCACAACATTTGTAGCCAATCTTTTAATGTCTCTCTTGCTGTGTAGCTGCGTGGCAATAGGAGCGCAATGCAAACACCAATTATAGTATTTGCTAAAGTAAAATTGGCAGTTAGCAAAAACCAAATGAGCAGTCGTAGTATAAAATGTCCAATCATACGGCAAATCTCATCCAGAAAAGTAAAATCAAAATCAAGCTCATACCACCAATCAGATGCTCAAATTGCTCAAATAAGCGCGGCAGTTTGAGGACTGTTCGTCGAAAAATCAAAAAGTATGCTAACCAGCCAAGGGCGATGGTTGCAAGTGGTTTTATGATATTCGCAACGGTATAGGCCTCGTAATACACAATATTTGCCAAAAACAACCCACCAATCAGTAAAATTACTGCTGCCCAGAAACCTTGGGTTACTTTCGCTTGTCCCCCGCGCGGCAAAAATATGAATTTTGCAAATGAGATTGCCGTTCCTAGAGCCGCAACGTTCATAGCAATTGTTTGCCAAGGCAGCAAATTCTTCGTCGTCAACACCTTTGCCCCAAAGCCAGATAACAAGGGAAAGCCCGATATCGAGAAGCTTGCCATGACCAAAGCAACCCAGATAGCTGTATTGACTGGCTGATGTTGCAACTCTTTGAAGTTTCGACTCGGTAAGGCGCCTGCTATTAGAAACAGCGCTGATTTCACCAGACCGTGCGTCAACGCATAAAAGCCACCAACTGACGGTGCGGCGAGGATAAAGCCTAGCTGCGAAACAGTGTGAAACGCCAGCATACGCTTGGTATCTTTTTCAAAAACGGCATAGGATACTCCTAAAAGTGCCGTCCCAACTCCGAACATTCTGACAATTGGATCGATTTCATCCACAGCCAGAGCGCAACGCACCAGCGGAAGCACCCCAGCTTTTACAACAACTCCCGATAGCAATGCCGACACAGGAGTCTCTGATTCAGAGTGGGTTAATGGTAACCATAATCCCGATACAAAGATTCCCCCCTTTACCAATAGTCCCAAAAAGATAAGGGCAAGTGCTTCAGGAGGCGCCCCACCCAAACCAGCAAAATCAAACGAATGATTTGCTTTGTAAACCAACACGGCGCCAACAAGATAAAACAGCATTGCCGTGTTGCCGACAAAAAGATAGGATAAGCCAACCCAAATAGATCGGTCAGTGCGTGGGTAAGCAATTAGAAGGAACGCGGCAATACCGCTTACCTCTAAAGCCACATATAAACTGATTAAGTCGGAACAAGCAAAGGCGGCATTGACACTGCCATGCAAAATGATGGCTTGTGCATAAAAAAAAGTCGTCTTATCGCTTTGCCAACAGTAGAGTATGACAGCAACCGTTACCAGCGCATTGGTTAATATAAAGTAGCCGGTCAACTGATCGACTACCAATATGACACCAAAATGATCTAGTAACTGTAGTTTCAGTGGGGAGTTTTCGGCAAATACCTTTAACCCATATCCTAACGAAACAAAGGCGCCGAACAGTGCGAGAAACTTATCAAGCTTGGGGAACAGATAAATGACAAACCCCAGAAAAAACGGAAGTGCGATCCACCCGATCGTAATGTTAGTCATGGCGTATTGTTCTTCTCGATTTCGTTACTTTCCAATGTCGGATTATCCCGTGCCAACTTCATGACACCGACTAGCATTAAGGACTGAATCGAAAAACCGATCACAATTGCAGTTAATATGATTGCCTGGGGAACCGGATCGGCGTAGGCGCCATTTTTTACTTTTGAAACAATTGGTGTGAACAAACCCTCTCGCGATGCAATCAGCACATAATAGGCGATAACCCCTGTACTCATGACATCCATAGAGATAATCTTCATTACCAGGTTTTTTTTAAGAATTATGCCGAAAAATCCGCACAATACAGTCGCAAATACACATGCTTCTAACCACGGAATTTGCATGTTTGATAAGGGTGGGTTGTAATTATTTTTTGAAAGAATACATTAATATAAAGGATAGGTGATATTAGGTACCCAAAGCAAGAAATGCGTGTAGGAATAGATAATTAAATCTAATAACATCAAGTTAAAAATAAAATGATATGTAGTTCTTATGATAACCATAGAAAATTAAAAGATATGTCAAAATACTACTATCTAATAATTGGTATATTCCCTTAAACAGGCGCCTCTGTATCTTGAATCTACTGGGAAGATAGTTTGATAGATAGCGCATGTTAATTTTAAGTTATTTAATTTTAAGTTATATTTACGCATTGGCTCAAATCAACTAAATATAGTACAATGGTTCTCAATAAGAATACTTTTGCATCATCAAATCAGGCTTATCATCCAAAGTAAATTTGATGGTGGGGTGCCAATTAGTAAAAGTATATTTTGATTGTAGGTATTGATTTGCTTGATATTGGCCTGGACGAAGGAGGTATTGTGCTTGCAGCTAGAGCAACTTTTGGATGTACTTAATTACACGCAATCGCCAAATTACTATAGTACTAGCGCTAACAACCACAATCCCTTGACGCAGCATATATACCGTGCCGCTAAAAAAGCAGGTGTTAAAGGAACTTATCTCACATCTTGCACCAGGCCTAGAAACCGGGCTTCTTGACAAAAACTTTGCTATAAAACGTTGATTTTTCGTACAGAAGCCCGGTTTCTTTAAGCTTATTGAGAATGCTGCAAGATGTGAGTAGAGACCCGATTAAATCGCGTCTCTACATAAATTGTAGGGCAGGCGCCAATATTAAAATCTCTCCTCTGTGTACTCTGTGTCTCTGTGGTAAATAAAATATATTACCATCACTGCACAGGCGAGGACGCCTGTTCCACAAGTTATAATCTTGGGTCTACAGGTTCACTCTCTAATGCCAAAATACCAAATACACATTCGTGTATTCTTCGTAATGGTTGGTGCGAGACGAACCTTTCTAAAGATTCCACACCCAGTGCAAATTCGCGCATTGCTAACGAGCGTTTATGCGACAATCCTCGTTGACGCAGGCGATTTAAATTTTCTGGCTCAGTATATTCCGCACCATAGATAATACGTAAATATTCTTGTCCACGACATTTGACAGCTGGTTGAATAATGCCACGGTTTCCTTTAACTATATAATCCATAGGCTTAACTACCATACCTTCGCCACCTGCATCGGTCATTTGTTCCCACCAATGAATACCTTCTGCTTGGCTGCTAGGGTCAGTTAAATCAATGACTTTATAATTGGTAGCTAATAAAATAGGGTCGTATAAGGCAACTTTGGCAATTTGTTCCATGTGCCAACGATGGGTTTTATCGGTATGTACGGCGCCTTCAGTTGCTAATATATGAAACGGCGCCAGTTTGATATCAGAAATATCGTTGACGTTCCAGCAGTAGCGACGGTAAGCATCAATATATAAGTTAGCCATTTGCGCGCGCTGTGTAAATGCAGTTAATTGGGCGCCAACGTCAACTCCTCTGCTTCGTGCTTTTTCTAACATTGCGACAGCATCAGCAAGTCCAGTGCGCGATGATACACCAACGGGAGCATATTGATTTTGTAACAATGCTTGAGCTTTTGCTGACCAGGGCATTAGCTCACAGTCGAGACATACCCAGTCAGTATTAAATGTTTCCCAAAAGTTACTTGCAGATAAAGCTTGATTGAGCTTACCAATAAACTCAGCTTCCAATAGATTACCATCAAAAAACTTTCTACCAGTGCGAGTATAGCAAATACCAATTCCTTCTCCAACAATACCAAAACGTTTTCTAACAGCATCTTCATCACGGCAAACTATAACTATCGCACGCGAACCCATATGTTTTTCTTCACAGACTACCTCGCTAATACCTTGACTCTGGTAATAAGCAAAAGCTTCTTGAGGATGTTCTAAATATCCAGGTAACTTTGAAGTCTCTACAGGTGACATTGTAGGAGGTAAGTAAATTAGCCACTTGGGGTTAGCAGCAAACCGACTCATGACTTCAAGTGCAGCAATGGCATTTTCTTCGCGAATCGTTATATTATTTTGCAAGCGAACGTTAATAATGCGTTTACCTAGCACATCATCAACATTCAATACATCATCAAGTTCCTGTTGTGCTGTTCTATCACTTCCTACTCCAGAAAGTGGCTTAACTGGTTCGCAATAAACCTTAGCAGCAGGTACACTAACTAATTCTTTTTCGGGATAGCGCAAAGCTGTTAATTTACCACCGAATACACAACCTGTATCTATATCTATTGTATTATTCAACCATTCGGCTTCTGGTACTGGTGTATGCCCATAAACAACCATCGCATCACCCCGATACTCACCTGCCCAGTTAAAACGCATTGGTAAACCAAATTCGTCTATTTCCCCTGTAGTTTCACCATACAATGCAAACTCTCGCACGGCGCCACTTCCTCGTCCTTGCATTTCGCGCTTCATTCCAGCATGTGCGACTACTAGTTGTCCACCATCTAAAACATAGTGACTTACTAATGAGTCGATAAATTCGCGTAGTTCTTTGATATATGGTTCGCGCGTTTCTTCGGGTAATGCGTCTATTTCTGCTATGGTTTGCTCTAAACCGTGATTAACTCGAACATTTTTACCGCGCAGTTTTCGCAGTAGTTTCTGTTCATGGTTCCCTGGTACGCATAAGGCTGTACCTGAGTTAACCATATTGCGAACTAAGTTTACTGTATCTAAAATACGGGCGCCTCTATCTACTAAGTCTCCAAGAAATACTGCTTTGCGTCCTTCTGGGTGATAGTAGTACTCTCCTTTGTGATAACCGAGTCTTTCTAGCAGTAATTCTAGTTCGTCGCAGCAACCGTGGATGTCGCCGATAATATCAAATGGACCGCGTTCGTGTTTACGGTTGTTCCATAATGGTTGACGTTCTATTTCTAGGTTGTTTATGTCTTCTAGGGAATTTAAAACATGAACGTACCGAAAACCTTCTTTTTCTAGTCCACGTAAGCTTCGACGTAGTGCTTGTGTATGTCGTCTGACTACATGGGCGCCAAATTGTCTATCTGGACGTAATTGGTTACGTTCGTGACAAAGTTGTTCAGGAAGGTTAAGGACTATGGCTACGGGTAATACGTGGTATTCGCGTGCCATTTTTATATATTCTTTGCGGTCTTCAGGTTGGACGTTGGTGGCATCTATTACTGCTAGTTTTCCTGCTGCTAATCGTTTGGTGGCGATGTAGTGTAATACGTCGAATGCGTCGTGTGATGCTTTTTGGTTGTTTTCGTCGTCTGATACTAGTCCTCGGCAAAAGTCAGAGGAGAGAATTTCGTATTGTTGGAAGTGTTTGCGCGCGAAGGTTGATTTGCCAGAACCAGAGGCGCCGATGAGTATTACTAGTGAGAGTTCAGGGATTGTTATTTTCATATTATTAACTTATTTCCCCCATTATTAAGGGGGTTTTTTTTACCACATAGACACAGTAGAGACGCGTAAACCGGAGGTTTTCCCGTAGGGATTAATCGCGTTTTTACAGAGAGATTTTGAAGATTACCATTTGTGTCGGCGCCCCAACTTCTGGGTCATTATCTCCAATGGGTTGGAACTCGACTGTATAGCCAAATCTTTGTGCAATTTGATTTGCCCAAGTTTGAAATTCTTCTCTTGTCCACTCGAACCGATGGTCTTTATGTCGGAGTTTTCCTGCGGGTAATGTTTCAAATTTGACGTTATATTCAATGTTTGGTGTGGTTACTATTACTGTTTTGGGATGGGTAAACTCGAAGACTACCCGTGATAGAGAACTTAAACGCGGTAAGTCTAGATGCTCGATAACTTCGATTAGTGTGACTGCATCATAACCTTTGAAACGTTTATCTTGATATGTTAGTGCGCTTTGGAAAAGTTGTATTTTGTCCCATTGGTTGCGTGCTAACCGCAGTTTTTCAATACGTTCTTTAGCAATGCTTAACGCGCGATACGATACGTCAACACCTGTGATTTTGTCAAAAAAGGTATCTTTAATTAAATATCTAAGCAAAGTTCCCTCTCCGCAACCTAAGTCGATGACGGTTTTGAGGTTGTTTTGTTTAAGGGTATCAACAACAGTTAACATTCGCTGTTTATTGAGGGAAAGCGGTTTCTCTACTGCTGCTTCTTCTTGTGCGTGTTCTTCTTCACTGCTATCTGGGTCAGGGTCTTCCACTTCCACAAGTTGCGCTAAAGCTGCACGAGTTAAGCGACCTTGACGTTTTAGATAGCGACGAGTTATTTGCTCTTTTGCAGGGTGCGAACTTAACCAACCTTCTCCATGACGCAGAAGTTTTTCAACTTCATCCTCTCCTACCCAGTAATGTTTCTCGTCATCAAGTACTGGAATAAGTACATATAGATGACTGAGTAATTCAGATAAAGGTAAAGTGTGCTGTAACTCGACGGTGTAATATTTACTGGCGCCCCAATCTGGAAATTTCTCATCAAGCTGGTGATTTTGTGCGTTAATTGTGTAACCCAACGGTTCAAATAATTCGCGTAGAAACTCTTCACCCCCACGACAGGGTAAAACACTTATTTTCGCACTTAAAGGTATTGGAGTTTGTACTAGTTCAGGACGGTCTTTACATCTACCACCAAGCGCAGTCCCAAACACCTGCGACATCGCGACACTAAAAAACGACGAAGCTACATAAGGTCTATCATTAACATACTGTTCTAGAGTGGCGCCTTTGGAACGTACCAATTTTACAGGGTCAATATCCAACAGTAATGCAGCAGTACAGCAATTATCGCTAGCTTCTGGGTAGAAAACATGCGCTTGTCCAAAAGAAAGCGAGAACGACTGACACTTATCTGGGTGCTTATGCAATAAATAACCGAGGTCTGTGGCTGGTGTATGTGTTGTTGTAATTGTTAATAGCATGAACTTTCAAAACGGTTCACAGTAAGAGTGTTTTATATTTCTACAGTTATAACTGCTACAATTTCGCAAAACACCCTAAAATTACTTCTGGATTTCCAAAAATTAAATTCTCCATCTTGTGGAATGGGCATCCTTACCCGTTCTAGATGTAGGGCGAAATAAAATTTACACAACGCCCATAAAAAAGCTATCTTCTGTCACCTGTAATTTTGTCAAAAAAGGTGTCTTTGATTAAATATCTAAGCAAAGTTCCCTCTCCGCAACCTAAGTTTATTAAAGTTTTGAGGTTGTTTTCTTTGAGGCTATTAACTACGGTAAACATTCGCCAAAAATTAAATTTCCCCAGAATGTGGACAGGGGCAGCAATTGCTGCAATCTAAAAATCATGGTTGTCGTCTTCGTACTGTTGGCGCCTCTGAACAGTTACTCAGTCCAGAAACAAATGTAACAAGATTTAACCTTAACTGTGTCGATTTGTCATCATCCCTTAGAATGGTATTTACCTAATACTTAAGGAATATTTATTTACTAGTAATATTTATTACTAGGATTCAGGTTCAAGTTTCTACACCTCAAAGCCAGACCCAGAGCTTACTACGAATTTTCGGAAAATATATTTAATGTCAATGAATCCGAATAATATCATGATTTATTGACTTTTAAGATAAATTGCTTATTTATATAGTATTAAAATTAACTAAATATCATAGATATATCTAATGTATAATATTGATAAAAGTATAAAAAACAACATTAAAACACAAGTCTTTAGCAATTTCCGTTCATCGTTCGGAAGCCAACTCGCTTGAATTCCGTCTGCACAAAGGTTGTAGGCTTATGGCTAAAGTACAA
>NZ_MRCD01000070.1 GCF_001904745.1 Calothrix sp. HK-06 | reverse complement strand
ATTTGTTGATGCACGCCATCCTTATTGTACCTCATTTACCTGCAATCTGCTGTATATTCAGATGCAAGGCTAGAGGGTAAAATTACTTAAAATCCTTGCATTTACCTGACTAACACGCCTTGTGCTTATTAGTAACTATGTATCGCAAACAGGGGCAGCATCCAATTTCAGCAGAAAACTTTGAACTTCCGTTCGAGGGAAAGTTATCGCTTATATAATCGCTGGGTAATTATGGCGGAGTTTGTACCGTGGTCGGAATTTGAAGAAGAATATTCTTCTTCTTTCTCTGCGGTCATGGGGGCGCCTGCAAAGCCGTTTCGCATGGCACTAGGTGCATTAATCATCAAAGAAAAATTAGGTATAAGCGACAGAGAAACAGTAGAACAAATCAAAGAAAACCCTTATCTACAGTACTTTATAGGATTATCATCTTATAGTAATGAAGCGCCATTTGATGCGTCCATGTTAGCCCACTTCCGCGAAAGAATTAGTGCTGAACTAGTCAACGAAATAAATCAGAGAATGGTTAAGAAGATGTTAGAGACCGCATCTGAAGAGTCAACCGAAAAAAAAAAGAAAATACAGAAAGAGAAGATAATACTCTAAAAAACCGTGGAAAATTAATATTAGATGCAACTTGCGCGCCAGGAGATATCAGCTATCCGACAGATTAGGGCTATTAAATCAAGCCAGAAGGCAGACAGAAATAATTATAGACTTACTATTTGAACAGATAAACGGAACATTGGAGAAAAAACCAATAACTTATCGGGAAATAGCTAGGAAAGACTATCTAGAAGTAGCGAAAAAACGCCGCGTATCCCAAAAAGATAGGAGAAAGGCGATTAAAAAGCAACTTCAGTACATTAAAAGAAATTTATCTCACATCGGGCATTTAGTTTCGTTGGGAGCATCCCTAGAAAATTTAAGTAACAGACAATATAAGATGTTGCTTGTAGTTACGGAAGTTTATCATCAACAATTATGGTTGTATGAAAATAAAAAACAGAGTATTGATGACCGTATTGTTAGCTTAAATCAACCACATATTCGCCCAATAGTTCGAGGTAAGGCGGGTCAGGCAGTAGAATTTGGTGCCAAATTATCAGCTAGTTACTTTGATGGGTATGTATTTTTAGACCATATTAGTTGGGATAACTTTAACGAATCAGGAGATTTAAAAGCACAAGTTGAAGCATATAAAAATTATACTGGTTATTATCCAGAATCCGTTCATGTAGATAAAATTTATCGAACAAGAGAAAATAGAGCTTGGTGTAAAGAAAGACGTATTGTAATGAGTGGTCCAGCGTTAGGTAGACCACCAGTAAATATTAGTAAGGAACAAAAGAAACAAGCTTTAGAATCTGAGAGAACTCGTAATTCCATTGAAGGAAAATTTGGTGAGTCAGCGCGTTGCGGGGGTTCCCCCCGTTGTAGCGACTGGCGAACCCGTAAGGGACAAGCTAAAAGAAGATTTAGCCTCAATCGTGTGATGGCTAAACTTTCTCATACTTCTCAAACTGCAATCGCTATTACTTTTTTAGTAATGAATCTTTCTACCTACCTGTCACGGGTTTTTTATGCTTTTTTATGTCTATTTCCGAAAATAACGCCTTTTTTACAGTCTATAATAAGTAAAACTTATAAACTTAATATGTATAGGCAGCAAAAGTTTATATTTGATTTTACTTGAATAACTGGTCAACACTTAAGACTGCTTTTTTACGACTTTTTCAGCAAACCCTAATTATAAATTTTCAATTCATATCTGTTTAGTATATTTACTGATATTAACGCTCATTTTAGCATAAATTTTTATTCTCACTTTCCTTGATTCTTACATTTTTATGTAACAAATATTACTTTTATCACTGAGTATTCGTCAGCAGTCTCTTTATGACAGTTCTTCGTAAAAATGCGTAAGTCCTGTATGCTTCTCATCAATATTAACTTTTAAAATTTGTTTTTATTCGTACAAAAAGTTTTGACGCGAGTAAAATCCTTGACTTTGTAACATCTGTCTAAAAAAATGAATGTGATAAAAAATCTTAATAAATCTTAACAACTAGTTTAGAAATATGTTTTCTTAATAAGGTAAATTACGAAAGGCAATGCCTACTATTTTATTGTACTACTTCATAGTACAATAAAATAAAAAGGTGTGAAACATCTAGTGTTTACAAATTATTTGAAATTATGATTGTATTGTAATTGATAATTATTGTCTTCTTCTCAAAAATGCCTATATAATACTACAACATCCACTTTGCTATAACTACTCGTTATAAAGGGAGTGCATGTAAAATAAGTGAATGTTCCCTCTGCTAAGATTGACCCAAGTTTTTACAAACTTTGTAATTTGCGTTATGGATAGCGAAAATGCTTTGGAAATAGTAGAAAGGTTGCTATTTCGACAATTAACTCCTATTGAGCAATTAATATTGCGTCAGTCATGGATGGGAAAAAGTTATGAAGAAATGGCGCACAATACAAATTATTCTAGCAATTACTTAAAAGTAATTGGTTTTGATTTGTGGAATCATATTTCTACTGTACTTGGACAAAGAGTGACAAAAAAAAATATACATTTAATTTTGCCCAAGTACTTACAAAATATTCCGCAAGCACCAAATAATTTAAATGCCAATACAAATAAGATATTATCAAATATAACAACAAACTTTGAAATAGAACTACTCAGTAGTCCTCTACCATCTGATTCTCCTTTTTACATTAACCGTTCTCCAATTGAAGATATTGTTTTTACAGAAGTGAGAAAACCGGGTAGCGTGGTCAGAATTAGAGCTTCCAAAAAAATGGGCAAAAATTCTTTGATTAACAAAATAATTAGCAGTGTGAAAGAGGAGGATTACGAATCAGCTTATATAGACTTTCAGGAACCAGACAAAGCAATATTTGCTAACCTTGATAAATTTTTGCGTTGGTTCTGTAGCACAATCAGTAGACAATTAAACCTTAGCTCGAAACTCGATGACTATTGGGATGAAGATATTGGCAGCAAAGTGAGTTCTAAAGTTTATTTCCAAGAATATTTACTTCCTAGAATCAAAAATCCGTTAGTTTTGGTGTTAAATGAGGTAAACTGCATTTTTGAACATACAAGTATTGCCTCAGAATTTTTACCAATGCTGCGGTATTGGCACGAAATTGCTCGTTCGCAACAAGTTTGGCAAAAATTACGCTTAGTAATTGCCCATTCAACCGAAGTATATATACCTTTAAAGTTGCATCAATCTCCGTTTAATGTGGGTTTAGCAGTTAAGTTACCTGAGTTTTCTAGCGAACAAGTTAAATTATTAGCTGTTCGCTATCGACTAGAATCTATTCAGGAAAAGCAAATTCAACAGTTAATGTCAATGGTGGGGGGACATCCTTATTTAATTAATCTTGCTTTTTATCATCTTTATAGAGGAGAGATGAATTTAGAGCAGTTACTAGACAATGCTCCAACCCTAGCAGGTATTTATAGTGACCATTTGCGAGGTCTGTTAGCAGTTTTACAACAGGAACCGGAATTAGCACTTTCTTTAGAACAAGTTTTGATAACGAACGAAGGTGTGTTTCTCGATGCAATGGCAGCGTATAAGCTAGAGAGTGTAGGGTTGATACATTTGGATGGTAATTTAGCTTTTACAAGTTGCGAATTGTATCGTTTATATTTTCGCCAACACTTAGAAGGTTTGAATCCGAGTATATTTAGCGTGCGAAGGCATAATAGTGCAGATGAATCACTCGAATTTGAAACACAATACGCTTATTTCAAGCACTATTTAGAAACCGAATGGCGCCAGTGGAATTCTGAAGCATTACCGTTATCGATGATTTGGTGTGATATCGATTACTTTAAATCATACAATCAATCTTATGGTTTAGGTGCCAGTAATGCAGCGTTACAACAAATTAGTACAGCATTGTGCGACTGTGTAAAGCAGCAAGCAACTTTAATAGCGCGTCACAAAGGGGAAGAATTTATTGTAGTATTACCTCAAACTAGTACTGACAGAGCAATTTCACTTGCAGAACAAATTCGTGCGTGTGTTGAAGATTTATCAATAACTCGTGAACCGTCAGAGGTTTTAACTATGAGTTTGGGGGTAGCGACTATTGAACCAAATTCGGAGTTATATCCAAATACGTTAATTGCTGCTGCTCAACAAGCAATGATGCAATCTAAAAAACTTGGAAGGAATAGAGTTAGCGCATAATCTATATATATACATAAGATTATTTCAGAGTTTTGCTAACACAAGTACAATTTCCTTCTAACTTTTTCGCGCGATGTAATGCATTTAAAGCTGCATCGCGCAAAACATTTGGAGATTGTTCTAAAGTGGGAATTGTGCTTGCAACTCCTAAACTAACTGTGACAATAGGAAAACGCAGTCCACCAAGTTGAGCAACAGCGTGCTGAATATTCAAATTTTTTACTTCCTCGCGAATTACCTCAGCTATTTCTGCTGCATTACTTGCTGTAGTGTTGGGAAGAACTATTGCAAATGCGTCATCTTGATAGCGTGCAACTAAGGTGCCATACTTATTTAAGCATTTAGGAATTGTATTAGCAATTTCATATACACACTTATCACCCATTTCTTGTCCCCGCATTAAATTATAGACCTTGAGATTATCGATATCTAAAAAGATAACCGAAAGCGGCGCCTTCTCGTTAGCTAAGTCTTCCCAGCAATTTTCTAGGTAAAAGTCAAAGTATCGTTTGTTACGGAGTTGTGTTAAGTCATCGGTATAACAGATATTTTCGAGCTGCCTTATCTCTAACTGTTGGCTGATACACATAAGCAGCCAAAATTGATAAAAATGTTTATGTTGTTTTTCGTTGATATCATCAACCTTTTTAAAAACTAAGTCATCGCTTTTAGGATGATTGACCCTTGATGGTAACATGGCATCAGTGACAGGCTGGACAAATAAATTAATGTAGTTTTGATTCATCTGGATAAATAGTCTCTATCATTAAAATCGTAAATAATTTCATACTAGCTGATAATTATAGTCTATAAATATTGATTGACTATGCTTTTCATTAAACTTTATAAAATTTATTTTTAATCCAAAAAAGTATATAGCTTTCTACTTACTACCTAATGGCGCCATACAAAGAAAAACAAACATAATTCTTAATAAATTGGTGAAACAAATTAGTTATATTAGTTATAAAAGTAAGTTTGTTTTGTGAAAGATTTCAAAAAAGGTAAGAAATATTTGTAAATTTTACGTAATTGTCGTTAGTTTAGATGAAGTTATCCGGAATAGTCACTTTTAACTAAGGGAAGTAAAAGTTTAGTATGACCCGTTACAGATATCAAGTTGGAGGCAGTTTAGGAAGTAATGCTCTTAGTTATGTGGAGCGTGCGTGTGATAGCGAACTTTACCAAGCATTAAAGAAGCGTGAATTTTGCTATATTCTTAACTCTCGACAAATGGGGAAATCGTCACTTTTAGTGAAAATGAGTCACCGTTTACAACAAGATAATTATAAATGTGCTGTAGTTGACTTGACGAATATAGGTAGCGAGAATATAACCCCATTACAATGGTATAAAGGATTAGTTACAGATTTATTGTCAGGATTTAATTTATTTCATAAAATTAATTTAAAAGCGTGGTGGCAAGAACAAGAAGATATATCTTTTATTCAAAAATTAAGTCTATTTATTTCAGAGATACTTTTAGTCGAATTTAAAAACGAACAAATAATTATCTTTATAGACGAAATTGATAATGTACTGGCACTGGGTTTTCCAGTAGATGATTTTTTTACATTCATCCGCTTCTGTTATAATCAGCGTGCTGTCAATCCAGAATATAATCGTTTAACTTTTGCTATTTTTGGAGTTGCCAAACCATCAGACTTAGTTCAAGATAAGCAACGTACACCGTTCAATATTGGTAAATCGATACAATTAGATGGTTTTACTGTAGATAATGTTCAGCCATTAGCTGATGGACTAAATATTCCAGGACATAATGTTTCTGAAATAATGCGTCAAATTTTAATATGGACGAACGGACAACCTTTCTTGACTCATAAACTTTGTCAATTATTATGTGATTTAACTCCAAAAATAAATACTACTCAATCAGCAGAAACAATAGTAAAACATATCGTCGTAAATTATATTATCAACAACTGGGAATTTCAAGATGAGCCGCAGCATTTACGAACAATTTCAGACCGAATTTTGAAAAATGAATATATTGCAGGGCGCCATTTAGAGGTGTATCAGCGAATTCTTTTGGGGGAAGAAGTTGTAGTTGATGATAGTCGAGAGCAAATAGAGTTACTACTATCAGGATTGGTAATTAACTCACAAGGTAAATTAAAAGTCAAAAATTTGATTTACGAAGCAGTTTTTGATTTACAATGGATTTGTAAACAAATGGAAAATTTACGTCCTTACGCCCAAAAAATTAAAGCATGGATAGCTTCGGAACAAAAAGAAACTGAGTATTTGCTGCGTGGAGAAACTTTAGAACAAGCGCTCGCATGGTCATACAGTAAAAGACTTAGTGACCAAGACTACCGTTTTTTAACGGCAAGTCAAAAAGCAGCGAAGCGAGAAATTGAAAAAGACTTATTAGCAGAAAAACAAGCAAGATATCTTGAACAAGAAAAAGCGCAATTTGTCCTTGAAACTAACCGACTTGCCCAGCAGTTTTTAGCGAATGCACGTAAAACTGCCAAAAAGAATATACAGAAACTACGATTAGGTAGAATTTATATTATTTCAATTACTTTTATTGTTGCCATAGCAGTAATTATTGTACGTTTTAGTGGTGTATTAGAAGGAATAGAGTTGACGAGCTTAGATAAATTATTTCAAGTGCGTCCTGTTACAACAGTTGACCCTAAAATTGTAATTGTTGCTATTGATGAATTGCACATTCGGCAATTTGGTCAGTATCCAATGTCAGATGCCACCCTTGCACAAGTATTGCAAACATTAAAAAGCTACAATCCAGAAGCTATAGGATTAGACTTATATCGAGACTTACCAATAGAACCCGGCGCCGAGAAACTAATACAAATATACAGAGTAACACCAAATTTAATAGGTGTGAAGAAGGCAATTGCTGATAAAATTGCCCCTCCACCAGTTTTAGCTGAACTCAAACAAATAGGCCTTGCCGACCAAGTGCTAGACGGAGATGGAAAAGTCCGTCGTGCGTTACTGTCGATTGAAGAAGATAATGGAATAACTTTAAACTTGGGTTTAGAATTAGCATTACGCTATTTAAAAACCCGTAATATTTACGCTTTAGATTTACCAAATCACCAAATCAAAATAGGGAAAGTACTTCTTACCCCCTTTCACCCGAATGATGGAGGATATGTGAGAGCAGATGCAGGGGGATATCAGATTTTGCTTAACTTTCATGGTACCCAAAAACAGTTTCAAGTTATTTCTATTCAAGATGTACTAAAAAATCAGATACCTCCTGATTTAATACGCAATCGCATAGTTTTAATTGGCGCAACCGCAGAGAGTGTGAACGACTTATATCATACTCCTTATAGTAATAGTCGTTTCGATAACCCGGCTCGAATGCCTGGAGTTGTTATTCACGCTAATATTGCTAGTTCAATTTTAAGTGCAGCACTCGACGGGCGCCCACTATTAAAAGTATGGTTGCATCAAATTGAATGGTTTTGGATTTTACTATGGTCTGGAATGGGAACACTTATTAGTTACTTTTTGAAACCATTGAAATATGTTGTAGTATTAGTTATACTCTGTATATTAATACTAACATTAGGTACCTACATTGCCTTTATACTAGGATGGTGGATTCCAATTATACCTGCAATAATTGCTTTACTAGCTGGTGTAATTACTCAGATAATAATTATCACCAAACATTCAGAGAAAATTCAATTAAGTCAAATAGTACAACAGCTAATTAAGTTTACTCAAGAACAACCTGTAGCTGGGCAAATTGCAATTGAATATTTGAAACAATCTGAAAGTCTAGAAAATCAAATTTTTATAGATAAAATACTGAAAAATAACACTTACTAACCGATGTCAAAATTCTACTATCCGTACACTAGCTATTCATATTCTTATGTCTATCATTATTAGACATACGACGAGAGCCGGCGCCAGAAGAACCTTTAGGTTTACTCGAACCTGGTGGTTTAAATTTACTTTGACTTATTAATTCAGGTGAATGTTCCTGAGCATCACTTAATTTTTTGGGTTTGAGAAAATGCACAAAAAACATCAATAGAATTTGCGCGATAGTTAATGTAACTACTAAGAATATAAGAGTACTAGAATTAGACATGCTGGGTAAATATCTCCGTAATTAGCTGGGCTAAAATCTTTATACGAACCAACCACAGCAAATCACGAAAAAAATCGCATAAGTATTTTTTTACTTACTTATATTACTTATATTTACCCTAAACACAGGCGCCTAACTTACATCTAGGGCAACTGATACACCTCTGTTACGCTTACTTTTATAACTTTTAATTGTATATCAATTTGCTTGACATAAACTTAACATAAACTTATTGTTGATTAGAAGATAAAGGAGAACTATTCAGTGCTTGTTGCAACTCGTTGGGAGTGATATTTCGTACCAAACTCAGAGGCAACTGTGCTTGACTAATAGCTTTTGCGTAGCCTGCATTCAGGTAATTTATATAACTTGGTTGTTGAGCAACATAAGTTTGAAAGAAGGGAAAACTTAAAGATTCAATATAGGAGCGTGAAACTTCCGGACTGGCGCCTACAGCTTCTTGTGGAATAGGCAGAGCATCACCAGGAGATTCAGCGATAGTAGAAAAGTGAGTACCACCATTAATTAACGCTAAATATTTATTGGGAGTCGTCAACCAAGTAAAAGGTTGAATTTGTTCTGGAAGCGCAGGAGCGACAGTATCATTACTACCAGCAACAATCATTACAGGTATCTTAATTTGGCTCAGTCCAGTTTGTCCTAATATACTGCTAGCTACAGGGTTAATAGCAATTACAGCCTTCACCCTTGAATCAGACAAATTATACTCAGTCCTTGGTAAACGTACTGCTAAACACTGAAGTAACTGTGAAACATTCAAAGAACTCTTCAAAGCAGGGCAATCTTTATTTAACTGCTCAAAATTGATTTTGGCGCCAGCTAAAGCCAAAGCAGTATAACCACCAAACGACTGTCCAACCACACCAACCTGCTGTAAATTGAGGCGCCCGCGCAAATTAGCATTAGAATATTGTAACTGTGTCAATTCATCGAGTACAAACTTAATATCCAAAGGACGGTCAACAAACTCCCTAGGGTCAGTAACAGTATCCGCTCTAGCAGATAACAAAGCTTGTAACTGTGCAGCATTACTACCAGGATGCTCAGGAACCACAACAACAAAACCCGACCGAGCCAAATATTGAGCCAAATACCCAAAACTAGTGCGGTCAGACCCAAGACCGTGAGAAATAACAACAATAGGGCGCCGACTAGACGTTACAGGCACATAAACATCAGTAGTAATTACCCGATTACGAGACACATCATTAAAATTAAAAGTTGTTTGCTGGGCTTGAAAACGTCTCGTAGTAACCCTCGTTGTAAGCACTTTAGCGCTTCCCGCCTCTTCTCTCGACTCCTGATTAATCAAACCAACGGCATTTTGAGTCTGATTAATTAAAATCTGAACAGTTTGGGCAATCTCCTGAGTACGAGATAAATTAACCGAAATAGCATTAGAAGAATAATTCCGAAAAACATCAAGTAAAGTAAACCCTTGTTTTTGCGCCGCCGAAACAATCAAAGCAGAGCGAATAGCATAAAAACCATTTAGCCCAGACTCCAACTGAATAACATCCCCCAAACGTTCTAACAAAGTCTGACCAATAGCCGTATATAAAAACTGTGAAACCTCAACAGCACCAAGAGGAATAGGAGTAACTAGAAGTCGTCTTAACTGCGCTAGCTCCTTTTGATCAACATACCGAGCATAAGCAGCAAAATCTTCATCTATTTCACCAGTCCTAGCGAACAACTCCAAAGATTTAATTGGAATAGACCTTTGTAAAATTCCATAAGAAATATTAATTCGCTCGGCGCCAAACGCAGGACGTACAGTTGGTACAAAATTGGCACCAACAGTCATCAAAGCTACCGACAACGATAATGACGACTTCAAAAATAATTTATTTAACATAATTTGATAATAACGTAGGGTGCGTGGCGCCATGAAAAAATTTGAACGTAGTTACAAGACCCCAGGCACCAAGCACCAAAATATAATTTTCAACGTAACAAATAATTATAAAATCTTATAATTAATTATATCTCTATCAATAGTACTATTTAAACGAAATTAATCTACTCTACTAGTAGTATTCCTTTTTATTTAGACTTAAATAGTATGTTGTTTTTATTACCAAGCCATCAACAGGCGCCGTCAATAAGAGCAGAAACTAGCAAACTATAATTGATTATTGATATAATATATGTTTAGCAACTTTAAATATATTCATACTTTTAGTACATTAGATTTAATAGATTCAATGGCTCAGCCAGAATCAACAGACACTTGTTTATGCTACTACAGATAGATATAGCGGACAAGATATAGATATTAAAGTTTGGAAAAAAGTTTAAAAAGTTGCTGTATATGATTTTAATCCCCCCTAGCCCCCCTTAATAAGGGGGGGACAGGAAAAAGAACAAATTTTAGCTTCCCGAATTCGCGTTCTTGTTGGGGGGATCAAAATGTGCATCTAGTAGACATTTATAGGTGTAAAGTTTGTCTGGGAGTAACAGAAAATTGATACTTAAAAACTAACAATGTTAAGTATTTGCTGTTGCTTGAGCGCATATCATGGGTAAAAAATTTGCCACTATAGATGGAAATGAAGCGGTTGCTCGTGTAGCTTACCGTTTGAATGAAGTAATTGCTATTTATCCAATAACACCTTCTTCAGCTATTGGAGAATGGACAGATGCTTGGTCTGCTGATAACCGTACAAATTTATGGGGTACTGTTCCTAGTGTTATTGAAATGCAAAGTGAAGGTGGCGCCGTAGCTGCTGCACATGGCGCCTTGCAAGCTGGTTCACTAACAACAACTTTCACCTCATCACAAGGGTTGTTGTTAATGATTCCCAACTTATATAAAATTGCTGGTGAACTTACGAGTATTGTTGTTCACGTTGCGGCACGTGCGCTTGCTACCCATGCATTATCAATATTTGGCGACCATAGTGATGTAATGGCAGCGCGTGCAACTGGGTTTGTGATGTTGTGTTCTGCTTCAGTACAAGAAGCACATGATTTTGCTTTGATAGCTCAAGCTGCTACCCTCAAAGCACGAGTGAGTTTTATGCATTTCTTTGATGGTTTTCGTACTTCTCACGAAGTGCAGAAAGTAGAATTATTACAAGATGATGATTTAAAAAGTCTAATAGATGAAGATTTAATTTTGGCATACCGCGCGCGTGCCTTAACCCCTGACCGTCCTGTGTTACGTGGTACAGCCCAAAACCCCGATGTATATTTTCAATCTAGAGAAGGCGCCAATCTTCATTATCAAGCTTGTCCAGATATTGTTCAGCAAGTAATGGATGATTTTGGAAAGCGTACAGGTAGATATTACAAGATATATGAATATTACGGCGCCAGTGATGCTACTTTAGTTATCGTTATTATGGGGTCGGGATGTGAAACAGTACACGAAACAGTAGATTACTTAAACGCACACGGTGAAAAAGTCGGTGTTGTGAAAGTACGGTTATATCGTCCCTTTGATGTCCAAAAATTTGTAGACGTATTACCCAATACCGTAAAATCAATAGCTGTTCTCGACCGTACTAAAGAACCTGGAAGTGCTGGAGAACCACTTTATCTAGATGTAGTCACCGCTATTCACGAAGCTTGGTCTGGTTCTAATTATCCTAAAATAATTGGTGGTCGTTATGGGTTATCTTCAAAAGAGTTCACACCCGCAATGGTACAAGCTGTTTTCGATAACTTAGCCAGCGAAAAACCAAAAAATCACTTTACAGTAGGTATCAACGATGATGTTAGTTATACTTCGCTACCTTTAAATACTAACTTTTCTACCGAGTCAGATAAAGTAGTCCGCGCAATGTTCTACGGACTTGGTTCAGATGGTACTGTCGGCGCCAATAAAAACTCTATCAAAATTATTGGCGAAGAAACAGATAATTATGCTCAGGGTTACTTTGTCTATGACTCGAAAAAATCAGGTTCAATGACAGTATCCCACTTACGGTTTGGTAGTACACCTATTCACTCAACGTATCTGATCGACAAAGCTAATTTTATTGGGTGTCATCAATGGGTATTTTTAGAAAGAGTCAATATTCTCAAAGACGCTAATAATGGCGCCACTTTTTTAGTTAACAGTCCTTACGATAGTAATTCTGTATGGGAACACATCCCAACATCAGTTCAACAGCAAATTATTGATAAGCAACTCAAGCTATATGTTATTGATGCGAATAAAGTCGCTCGTAATAGCGGTATGGGTGGACGCATCAACACTATTATGCAGGTTTGCTTCTTTGCTTTAGCAGGTGTGCTACCCCAAGACGAAGCTATCGCCAAAATTAAACAAGCTATAGAAAAAACTTACGGTAAAAAAGGCGCCGATGTAGTTCGTAAAAATTTAGAGGCAGTTGATAACACCCTAAATAACCTCCAAAAAGTAGATATCCCCAATTTAATCAAAAATCAAAAACCACAAATCCAAACTTTAGTAAGTGCGCCTGAGTTTGTTCGCGATGTACTTGGTAAAATGATGATTTGGGAAGGCGATAATTTGCCTGTGAGTGCATTACCCGCAGATGGCACCTTCCCCACGGGTACAGCTAAATGGGAAAAACGCGACGTAGCAGAAAATATACCTGTATGGGATACAAACTTGTGCATCCAATGCAGTAAATGCGTTATAGTTTGTCCTCATGCGGCAATACGTAGTAAAGCTTATGACCCAAGTGAGTTAGTTAAGGCACCTACAACTTTTAAGTCAACTAATGCCAAAGACAAAGACTTTGCTGGCGATAAATTTACTATTCAAGTGGCGCCATCAGATTGTACAGGATGCGGTATATGTGTAGAAGTATGTCCAGCTAGGAACAAAGAGCAACCCGAACGCAAAGCGATAAACATGGAACCACAGTTACCTTTGCGTACACAAGAATCTGAAAACTGGGATTTCTTTTTAAACTTACCTCTACCCGACCGTACCAAACTCAAATTAAACCAAATTCGTCAGCAACAATTCCAAGAACCATTGTTTGAATTTTCTGGCGCCTGTGGAGGATGTGGTGAAACTCCCTACTTAAAACTACTAACACAACTATTTGGCGATAGAGCAATGATAGCCAACGCCACAGGATGCTCATCTATATATGGAGGAAACCTACCAACAACTCCTTGGACAAAAAATGCCGAAGGTAGAGGACCAGCTTGGTCGAATAATTTATTTGAAGATAACGCGGAATTTGGCTTTGGTTTTCGTCTTGCTTTAGATAAACACGCACAATATGCAGCAGAGTTATTAAAAAAATGGGGAGAAGCAGGAGACAAAGAGTTAGTAAAATCAATATTAAACGCTTCGCAAAACACCGAAGCTGATATATACGAACAACGTCAACGAGTAGAAGTATTAAAGCAAAAGCTTGAAAATGCCAGCCATCTAAAATCCCTTGCTGATTATCTGGTTCGTAAAAGCGTTTGGATAGTAGGTGGTGACGGATGGGCGTATGATATAGACTTTGGTGGACTCGACCATATACTCGCTAGTGGTCGCAATGTAAATGTCCTAGTAATGGATACAGAAGTATATTCTAATACAGGTGGACAATCATCCAAATCAACACCTAAAGGTGCCGTTGCCAAATTTGCAGCTAGTGGTAAACCTGCGGCAAAAAAAGACCTCGGTTTAATTGCTATGACCTACGGTAATATATATGTCGCTAGCGTTGCTATAGGCGCCCGTGATGAGCATACACTCAAAGCTTTTATTGAAGCAGAAGCATATGATGGACCATCATTGATAATTGCTTACAGTCACTGTATTGCCCACGGTATCAACATGACAACAGCAATGAGCCACCAAAAAAGCCTCGTCGATAGTGGACGCTGGTTACTATATCGCTATAACCCCGACCTACTTAAACAAGGTAAAAAACCTTTATTGTTAGACATGCAAAAACCCAAACAACCTGTAGAGCAATCAATGTATCAAGAAAACCGCTTTAAAATGTTGACTAAATCTAAACCCGAACTAGCCAAGCGCTTACTTGATGAAGCACAAGCTGAAGTTAACGCGCGTTGGAAAATGTATGAATATTTAGCTCAACTGTAGGTTGGGTGGAGCGAAACGCGGAACCCAACATATATATATAGCTAATGTTGGGTTGCGCCTACAGCATACTACGTAAACGCACTCGCTGACACCCAACCTACATATTACTCCTCGGCGCCCGCTGTAAAGGCAGTTGTCTTGCCGCGTTTCCCAAGAATTTCCCCCCGCAGTTGGTCAGAGGTAATACCTCTTTTTTCAGCAAGATATCTTATCCGTTGTTCAATATCTGGTATTCGTTCATTGAGTTTTTCGGATAGTAAGCTTTGTGCTTGCTGAACTCTGGTACGGTTGCTTAGTTCCGCATCAATATCTAGCAGGTCATCAAAAAATTCTCCCAAAGCTGGGATTTGTAAGCGCTCTTCTCGGCGTTGATTCATTGTAAAGGTAAATTAGACACCTTTACTATTGAATCAAACATGTGACAAATTGGAATCAGTACTACAGCTTTTCGTAGGCACCTAAAATAATCTCTTCTGTTTCCTGCCAATTTATACACTGGTCTGTCACGGAAACACCATATTTCAAGTCTTCTAGGTTACTAGGGATTGGTTGATTACCCTCAGATAAATGTGACTCTAGCATCATACCCACTATTGAGTTATTCCCATCTACAATTTGTTGAATCACATTTTCAAAGACAGCACCTTGTAATTTATAATCTTTGTTGGAATTCCCGTGACTACAGTCTATGACAATAGCTGGTGAGACTTTAGCTTCTTTTAGCTTTGCTTCTACACGCGTAATATTTGCCGCATCGTAGTTAGGTTGACCGTTGCCACCTCGTAGAATAATATGTCCGTGGGTATTGCCTTTCGTTTTAAATACGCTGACTTGTCCTTGCTGATTTATTCCTAAGAAATTATGCGGACTTTTAGCAGCTTGCATTGCATTTAACGCTACTTGAATATTCCCATCTGTACCATTTTTAAAACCAACTGGCATCGAAAGTCCACTTGCTAACTCTCGGTGCGTTTGTGACTCGGTAGTGCGGGCGCCAATTGCAGACCATGCCACAAGTTCGCTGATATACTGAGGTACAATCGGGTCAAGAGCTTCTGTACCCGACGGCAATCCTAATTCGGCAATTTGAATTAGTAAACTACGTGCTATTAATAACCCTTTTTCTAAATGGAAAGAATCATCCATATCAGGGTCATTAATTAAACCTTTCCATCCAACTGTCGTGCGAGGCTTTTCAAAGTAGACTCGCATAATCAGTAAAAGCTTATCTTGCACCTTCTCTGCCAAAGCCTTTAATTTCTCTGAATATTCAATAGCAGCTTTTGTATCATGAATTGAACAGGGACCAACTACTACAAATTTTCTTCTATCTTGAAAGTCTAAGATATTTTTGATTTCTTGTCTAAATTTTAAAATATTTTGTTCTGCTGATTCTGTTAAAGGCACTTTGGCTTTTAACTCATCAGGCGTTAATAATACATCAGAGCTTTCAATATTAATATTATTGATTAAATTGTCATGCATGTTTGACATATCTTTCATGCTCGTTTATAGTAGTGCGTCAATGTTGGGGGCGTTACAATTATAGATTAATTTGTCGAGCAAAACATAATCCCCCCTAGCCCGTTGGGGGGATCAAATCCAAGTCAATATTAAGGGGAATGTTACAATTTCATTGAAAATCTAATTTTTCGTAACATTATGTAATACTGCTTTGGATGTGCTTAAAAAAGGCTATTTATCCTTCTTCTCCAGGTTTATACTGAATGGCGCCTTCGGTAAAAGCGGTGACTTTTCCTCGCTTTGCAAGAATTTCGCCCCACATTTGATTAAACGTAACACCCCTCTTGTCAGCGAGGTATTGAACTCTGTCTTTAATGCCAAGTAACCGCTCCTGAAGTCTCTCAGATATTAGACTTTGTGCTTGCTGAACCTTAGTGCGGTTACTGAGTTCAGCGTCAATATCTAGTAAATCATCGTAATATTCCCCCAAAGCAGGAATTTGTAGCCGTTCTAAACGGTCTTCCCGTCGCTGATTCATCGATGTAAATTTTAAGGTACTTTTGTTACTATTCAACCTCATAAGCGAAAAGTCAAATCAGTAATATTTTTTACATCAATATTGAGTCAAATAAATTTCACTAAAAATTCATTAATGACTCGTTTTCGATTATTATAGAAGATGTAGCCAGACGACTGTATTAAGGTGTCCAGCCAAGCAATACAGTCGCGAGGCTACCCTTTCCACGTTTGAAAAGGTTGTCTATCTATAATGACCAAATTTGAACTGATTTACAACTGTACACACCAGTATGACGAACAAACTATTTGCAACAGCAACATTGTCCGTCGTGCTATCGACTCAAGTCATGCTGAGGAATTAATTGCTGGCGCCAGTACACACGCAGTAGTCGCTGTTGCCTCACCTTTAGCTTGTCCAGTTCGACTTGGAGCGAATAAAGTTAGCGCTTATGTAGAGAAAATGGGCTTCTATCTAGGAGCAGGCGCCTAACCTAAGAAACCGGGCTTCTAGAAAAATTACAATTAAGAATACAAAATACTCTGCGAGAAGCCCGGTTTCTATAAAGTTTCCCATCACCTAAATGCGCCCTTAACTACTACACAGTAGCCAAGGGCGGTTTTTTCAACTGTAAATTTTTGATACTTTCCGGTGCATTCGCATGTTTAAAAATCAAATTCGCAATTTCGTAATTTCCAATGATATATTTTTCTATATTTATACGTTTCGCAATATCTTCGATAATAGAAGGCGCCGTTGTCTTTGATTTAAGAAGATGTAAAAAAATCTCTATACGCTCTGTTCTAACCGCAATGTTTTGTAACTCTAAAGACAGTAATTTATTATACCTAAAAATTGAACTATGAAATTTTATAAACCAATTAGTTACAAGTAAAGGGTCTTCAAGTATAAGCAAAGGCATAACAGGGTTATCAAACACAATATCAGCCATATTCGGCTCTTGGGTAAATAAATACTCTAGTAATTCAGTAGAAGTATTAGGATTACTGCCAATTGCTTCTAATATCTGACGTTTATAACCGCGAACTTTATGCTCATCATAAATTTGATAAAGCTCATCTGGATGAGTGCAAGGGTCAGTTGCCTTTTCAAGAATATCTTCAATATACATAAATATAATTCAAAATTACTACTTTGCTGCTAACATAAAAAAAGCCAATGACTTCAAAATATCAAAAATACAAGAAAATATCTATTTTCAAAATAAACGTGATGAGGCGCAGTCATATATGGAAAATAAGTATCATATCGTAATCAATTTCAATTAAAATATGCTTTACGAATGAATCATGTCGCTTTAATATAAATTTTAGTAAACGCCAGCATTAAGGTGTCCAGCCAAGGAATGTAGCGGAAACTAACAACTTTTCACGTTATAATGAGGATAAAATCATGACAAACGCGCAACCAGAAAATATAAACGTCAGATTGGAACAAATGGATGAGCGGTTAGAGCAATTAGGAGACGAAATTGATTTAATACGCACTATCCAGAATGCTAACCGCAGAGAAACGCGCGCAAATTCTCAAACTATAGCGAGGGTTGAGCGTAGTGTCGCAGAACTTTTGGATATCGCGCGGTTGCATCAGCAAGCTTTAAAGGCTAATCAACAAAACATAGACCGCATATGGTTATATCTCGAAAGCCAAATCCGAACAAACGGTAATGGTAATGCGGGATAAAATTTAGTTGAATATTGGTTGAATATTGGGTTGGGTTAGCACCCAACCTACGTGGAGAAGAATAATGCAAATAACTAAGCGCAATGTTGAGTTACGAGTTGACGATAGTTTGATGCGTGTTTATGTGGCTACTCCGAAACCACCAGGTCGTTACCCAGGTATTATTTTTTATAGTGATATTTATCAATTGGGCGGCGCCATGTTACGTGCTGTCAATTATTTAGCAGGGTTTGGGTATGTTGTAGCGGCGCCGGAAATTTTCCATCGTGTTGAACCTGTTGGTCAAGTTATTGAACCCGATGATATTGGGAGAATGCGAGGAAATGATGATGCACGTCGTACTACTATTTCTGAATATGATGCTGACTGTAAGGCTGTTTTGGAATTTATTAAAAGTGATGCTTCTGTAAATTCTGAGAAAATAGGCGCCTTTGGTTTTTGTATAGGAGGACACCTTGCTTTTAGAGCCGCTTTTCAAAGTGAAGTTAAAGCGACTGTATGTTGTTATCCTACGGGCATTCCGAGTGGAAAGTTGGGTGCGACTGTAGCAGATAGTATTGAGCGGTGTAATGAAATTAAAGGTGAGATGTTAGTAGTTTTTGGAACCCAAGACCCACATATTCCTGAAAATGACCGTCAAATAATTTTAAAGTCACTTTCAAATGCTGATATACAACATAAAGTTTTGTTGTATGAGGCTGAACATACTTTTATGCGCGATGATGGGTATCGGTATGACTCAGAGCAATCAACACTGGCTTGGTTTGAAGTTACCACATTTTTAAAGCGGATATTTGGCAACGGATGATGAGCGGATGTAACGGATAGGTAATTTTCAATAACTCATCCGTTTTATCCGTTGCCAGGTTGACGAAAAGTATAAATGTCTTTGAGTGCTGTTACCCAACCATCAGATACAGATTCGAGAATTTTTATTCCTTTTTCTTTAGTTGCTGTTGTTGCGTCTCCTATTACACCACTTTTACTTAGGTCGCGCGTTGTCCATGCAAAAGGTAGTTTACCTTCTGGTGAAAGTAAGCTCCCTTCTGGTTGTTCGGGTGGATATTCGGTAACTGCACGCTCCATTTTTACTTGTTCGGGTAAAAGTGCTAAAATTATACTCGTCTCTAAATCCCCTGCGTGCATTCCTAGCTGCGCTTCTTTGGGTGTTACTAGTTCTTTAGAAATATGTGGCACACGCCATGTAAATAATGGGAATACTATAAAATCACTATATTTTACGTGTAAATCTCGCGCTACCATTTGCATCACTTGTGGTTGTCCACCATGCGAATTCATTAGTACTAACTTTCTAAATCCTGCGCGATATAAGCTATCTCCAACTTCCATTAGTGTTGCGGAGAGTGTTTCTGTACTCAAAGTAATAGTTCCAGGAAAATGCCAATGCTCATTCGATTTACCGTAGTAGAGGGATGGCATTGCATAAGCAGGAACACTAGAGTCTAGTTTTTCGAGCGCTTTTCCTAATACTCCCATGCCAATTGCAGCATCCACAATTAATGGTAGATGTGGACCATGTTGTTCAATAGCTCCCACAGGTTGAATGATTACCACATTTTCTTTATCGGGCATTAACTCGATATCTGTCCAGGTTAAATATGGAAAAAAACGCTTAGGAGGGATAAAACTATGCATAGGGGTATATATATGTAATCCTTAACTCAAATTTTACCTGGGTTTGCCAGATTTAAGAACATAATACAGAAGGAGAACAAATTTCAATGGCTGACACAAATGCATCTACTCGCACTTTATCAATAGATATTGGTGGAAGTGGTATAAAAGTAATGGTATTAGATGAAACTGGCAACCCTTTAACCGAACGTGTACGTTTAGATACTCCAAAACCTCCAACACCCGAAGCAGTAATGAACACAATAGCCCAATTAGTAACATCAGTTGGAGACTTCGATAGAATTTCTGCGGGGTTTCCGGGTGTAGTGCGTGCAGGGGTAACAGAAACAGCCGTTAACTTACATCCTGACTGGGTAGGATATGATTTAGGAACCGCATTATCAAAGCAATTTCAAAAACCCGCACGAGTTATAAACGACGCTGATATGCAGGGATTAGGCGCCATTGCGGGTAAAGGAGTAGAATTAGTAATTACCCTAGGAACCGGATTTGGATCTGCATTATTTTTAGATGGTAAATTAGTACCCAACCTCGAAATGGGACATCATCGCTTCCGAAAAGGAGAAACCTATGAAGAGCAATTAGGAAGAGCAGCGTTAGAAAAAGTTGGGGAATCAAAGTGGAATGAAAGACTAGAAAAAGCAATAGCCTCACTAAAACATTTATTTAACTATGATTATCTATATATAGGTGGTGGAGAAGCTAAATTAGTCAAAATTAAACTACCAGAAAACACAAAAATTATCTCCAACCTCAATGGCTTATTGGGTGGCATTAACCTGTGGAAATATTAATTTTACATCTTGTGGAATGGGCATCCTTGCCCGTTCTTCATCTAGTCGTATATTAAGGGCGGGCAGGGATGCCCCACAAGAGAGAGAATAATTTGTTAAATTATAGTTACACTACTCTTTGAAACCCCTTAAACTCAACTTTTTCTAACTGTGGGTCAACTTGATTTAAATGCTGCTCTAATATTTCTAAATTCCGAATATTAGATTTATAAAAAGCGTCAAATATATCACCAACAAAAGGAACGGCGCCAATAACAGATTCTAAACCAACATTAAAAATCATCTTACCCAGCATACCTTGAGGAAGATTAAAGCGCATAGCTAAATATATAATATAAGCCGACACAACAGTACTTATCAAATCACCCAGTCCAGGAACTAAACCAATAATAGGGTCTAAACCAAAGCGAAACTTTGTACCGGGAATGCCAAAAGCAGTATCCATCAGACGGCTGAATTTGCGGATACGATTAAGAGTTTCTAGTTTTTTAGTGATGTCCATAATAATTTAATACTCCATTATTAAACATATAAAATCTTGTACCATTAGAAATAATTTTAAAGTTAAAACGCATCTAACTTAGGTTCGGTTAGTTGTACATTCATTGACGTAATAACCCATCTCAATTAATTGAACAGATACGCTAGTATTTGTGTTCACCCCCGTCTTTGATGTTCTCGATACATTGTCGATAATTGAAAAAGTCCCAAGTGAACAAAAACTCAATCAATCACTGTGCCACGATAGGAGAGGCAGACATGAAAGGAAATCTGCAACAAGTGTCAAATGATTATTTCGCGCGCGACAGTGGAGTTGGGCAAAGTATGTCAAAAGCCTCGGAGCAGCTACTTGATGCATATTCGCAGGCTGTAATTAGCGTGGTACAAAAGGTAAGTCCCGCAGTTGTTAACATCGACGTGCAACGGCAAGTAACAGGACGTAACCGTAATTATCCACAAACCCAGGAAGTACAAGGTAACGGTTCTGGGTTTATCTTCACACCTGATGGATATATTCTTACCAACTCTCACGTCGTTAACGGCGCCACCAAAATTGAGGTTACACTATCAGACGGTCGTAGAATAGGCGCCCAATTAATTGGAGATGACCCAGACACCGATTTAGCGGTTATCAGAATTAATGCACCCAACTTAATTTCGGCACGTTTAGGTGACTCCGAAACGCTCCAAGTTGGTCAACTAGCAATCGCAATAGGTAATCCCTACGGTTTCCAAGCAACAGTTACCAGCGGTGTAATTAGTGCAACCGGACGTTCATTCAGAAGTCGTTCAGGTCGGTTAATAGACAACATGATACAAACCGATGCAGCACTGAACCCAGGTAACTCAGGTGGGCCACTCGTAACATCACACGGAGAAGTAATAGGAATAAACACAGCAGTAATATTATCTGCCCAAGGACTATGCTTTGCCGTACCAATAAATACAGCCAAGCTAATAATTCCAGCATTACTCAAAGATGGAAAAGTCAGACGTGGTTACATAGGTATAGGCGGACAAAACGTAGAATTACCAAGGCGCCTCGTTTTATACCATGAACTTAACAAAGAACGAGGCATATTAATCATATCTACCGAAGCCAAAAGCCCAGCACAAAAAGCAGGACTTCGAGAAGGAGATGTAATAGTAGGATTTAACAGCCAACCTATAGGAAGCGTTGACGAACTACATAAATTTCTAACTCACGAACGAGTTGGAGAGCGCGCGTATGTCACTATATTGCGTCAAAACCAAAAATTAGTCCTAGAAATCATCCCCGAAGAATCACCCAACATGTAAAAAATCCTCGCGTAGAGACGTTACATGTAACGTCTCTACATTCTAAACAATAATTAATAATCCATCTATATTTAGTCTCAGAGATAACATAGGAATTATGGCTGGAACTTACACTAGGTAGAAAAGCATGGGACGTTTAAATCCATTCTCGTTACAATTACAGATTACCCGCATGTTCGAGCAAGGGCAATCATTCTTTGCAACCACAAAAGTGCATGACTGGTTGAAAGAACATGGACATGAACCAAATGATTATGATATTACTTTTAAACAAAAGCCGGCGCCTCCTGGTTCTAAGTCTGTGATGGTAGTAGAAATTGAGTTCCAGCGCAAAGACGGACAACCTGTTGACCCTTGGTTAGTTGAACAAGCTAATTTAGAAGCAGGATAGGCGCAGTATAGAAAATTATTAGATGGTGCGTGAAAGCACTGAATTTTGCGTTTGAATGATGATTTTTCAAGCTTTCATGCATCCTACACTTACTGGTTTTCTGGTTGTGTTGTTTGTATTTGCTGGATTTGTTCTATTGTTAAACCTGTTGCTTTTGCTACTAAGTCTATTGAAACTCCTTCTTTCAAGAAGTTAATGACAAGTTTTCGTGTTGTTTCCTCGGCGCCTTCTTCTCTACCTTTTTCTCTACCTTCTTCTCTACCTTCTTCTACAATAGATTGGTATATTACTGACTCGCGCATGTTATCTCTCCTTAATATACGTTGAATGAGTGTTTTATCCAAAACCAAGCCAGCAAGAATGGCAGCAGATGCTGTAATATTATTTTGCGTTCTTGGGTTGGTAATGTTTTCAATCTGGGCTACTACCGATTGTAACGTACTGATTTGATTATCGGTGTTACTTAAAACTTCAAAGGGTAGCAAACCTGGGTTGGTCATGAACTGATTAACTGGCTGTTCCCACAGACGTATAACTTGAAATTTATGAGTTGTGTTTTCAAGTTTAAATTTGTTTATTTTGACTAGCTTTAAATCTTTTTTGCTTGTTACTTTTCGTAGATAAACTACCACCTGATACATAGCTTTTTCGGGAAAGAGACGATACCCACGTAAGCGATAATCTGTCATCCGAAAGGGTATGTCTTCATCAGGTAGGGTTTGAAACTCAATGTGAAGAATTAACTCGTCGGATTGCATTAATATGAGGGAATCCGCACGAATTGGTTCGAGTGATAACTCTTTAGGACTCAACTTACTAAGTGTTACTGGTTTTCCTAATAGCCATGTCGCAAATTCATCTGGAAAATTTTCTGCTAAGAATTTACAAGTCTTGTCGAACATAAATGCACTTTTCTACTGGTTTGTTAAAATGTTTTGCTTTTTAGTTCAGTTCGATTCTAACCGCATTATTTTTTATTTGTCTTAAAATAAAAATATTTTCTTAATTTATTAGAAGAAATATAATCATTATTAAATACTTTGCTGACAACTTAAGGGAGTCCCCTAGAAACTCAAGCTTCCCTTAACTCCGGAAACCTAATATTTGCAAGCTTTATAGCCATTTTTCTCAAAATTAGCTTTGGGGAAGACAATTTGGGTACTCTATATTTACGAAGGTGGTTCGCGGGACTATGGCATGATTTCCGTACCAGTCTGTTAAACTGTCTCACAAAGTCGTACCGACATTCCCCGAACTGCTTTCCCTTTTAATAATTTATATTGAGTCTTAATATATTATGTTAAATTTAGAGTTCCGCGCGCAGCAGGTAGCGCAGGAAGATTTGGTGATGTTTATCAATGCTTGCTTTTCTTGTAGTGGTCAGCGTGAATTTTATGATGATGCTTATGGGCAAAAGCTATCTATTAATTTTTTGCATGATTATATATTAGGTAATTATCGTTTACTTTATGCTCGCACTTTAGCTGCTGGTATTAACCACTTTAATCAAGCACAAATTATTATCAAACTTTTGGCTACTGGACGCAATACATTACCTCAGTATCGTACTGAAGAATCTGCCTTAATTACATCTGCCCTAAATCAACTACCACCTCAGCGTGGTTGGGGCATATTACAAGAGTTACAGCGATTACGAGTAAATAATCGTCGTGCCAGAGCCATTGCACGCGATTATATAGCTATGCGTCGAGATATGGATTTTGATGCTATCAAGTATCGTACTAAAGTTAAAGCGGCAGTATCACATGCTCATTTAAAACTATCTGGTGAGCTTCCTAAGTTTTTGTTTAATTTTCACGAACAAAAGGCTTTTAATACAAAATTATTTGAACAATTCCGCAAAGCGCATTATAGTACTGAGGCAGTATATGAATTACCTTTTACTATTGCCGAAGGGTTTGCTGCCAAACATAATATTAAACGTGAAATTTTTCTTAAGCGCATTCAACCAAAAATGACTGTAGCAGAAAAGCTACGCTATCAAAGCGCCGCATCACGTAGTGAAGTTGATATAAATGTAAATTGGGAGCGTTTACCGTTGACCAAGTTAGCTTTATATGTTCTGTCACTTTCACTTGAAGCACGCACCAAAGATTTTGATAAATTTAGCCAAGCGATGGAAGCTGCTGCTCGTAACGCTTTGAAAAAAGCACCAATGCAGTTAGGACGAGTTGCTGCTGTTTTGGACTGTAGCTATTCTAGCTCTGGTTCATCTGAAAAAAGGCGCCGTCCTTTGGGTGTGGTACTTGCTGCACATTATCTACTTAAAGCAGCATCACAAAACTATCGCGCGTTTTGGACGGTTCCACCAAAACATCCATTACTTGTATATCCATATGGACAAACTGATTTAGCTACACCATTACTTGCTGCACTTGGTTCCGGCGCCGAAACTATTATTATAGTATCTGACGGTTGCGATAATGACCCACCCAACGGCGCCACTGAAGTATTGCGTGTATATCAAAAACTCGACCGTTGTCATAAAACCTCGATTATTCACTGTAACCCAGTATTTAGTACTGAAGACTACTCATTGCGTACCCTTAGTCCCTATATCCCTACAGTTGGGTTACGTGATGCTGAAGATATGCCTACAATGTTAGGCTTTGCTAAATTTGCTCAAGGTTCTACTACATTATCTGATCTAGAAGCATATTTATGGCAACGGATGATGAACGGATGAAACGGATAAGTTATTAATTAGAAATAAGATTTTATTATGTTTTCATAACCCATTCGTTACACCCGTTGCCATTTATCTACTAACTAATTATGTTATTAAAAGGACTTGAAGTTGCCCCTTCTCAAATTTGTGGCAGTATTCGTATTGTACCCCTTATTCGTCGTAAAATTCGTGGAGATTTACGATTACAACGTCGTAGCTACGATGCTAAATATAGTGTTGTTTCACTCGAAGATGATATGCAGTATATGTCCTACATTCCTCATGGAATGGTTATGTCTTGGGCGGATGATGGTAGTGCTGTAGCAAATATAGGCGCAGATATTATTAAAAAAGATGGTAAAAGTGGTAAAAGTGGACGTAATGTGCAAGTAATGCAACGTATGGCAAAACGTGAAACCAAAAATTCATTACGGTTTCTACCATTACATTTGGCAATGGAAGGTTTTCTATCGTTATATTTCAATGGCCCCAAAATTGCATGGGAAGAATATTCGAGGTATGCACTTACTTATGGGTTGGGTTGCCGTAGCGAATATTCCTATTCAGGACGTGCGATAGTTGGGTTAGAAGAAGCACTGCGTGTTTTTGAAATTCATCCAAACCAAGTAGGAGTACTAATATATGTTGCTGACGCATTAGCATCAGCGTTTGTTGTCTCCACACCTGAAGACTACCTTTGTTTACACTATACCTTGCTCGAAGATTTTTACGGCGAGTTAATATATCAATATGCATCATTATATGATAAAACTTATGAGATGAGCTTATCTATTGATGCATCGAAAGTTAATAACTTAGCCGATTTGAGAAGTGCTGTTGTTAAAATGCGTTCCGACTGGACAAAATTTCATCAAGGAGTAATGTCAACTGGATTAATTGGACGCTCAGTAAAATCAAAAACAGTATATACAGCAGGTCGTTTTAATCTACAACGATTTATGACAAATGTCAATTCACCTTTAGATGTAAGTAATGAAAATCATATTGGTGAAGTTATATTGCGTGATAATGGAGAGGTAGAATATTTACATACATATCGCCTTTCTCAACAGCAAATAAATCGAGTTTACTATTTGGGCAAACTTGATGAAAATAATTGGAACATTTCCCAGACAGCCAAAGCTTTATTACGAACCGATGAGGAATTTGTCTTGATAATGGAGAAACTTGGTTTTGGGTATTTATTTACACAGAAGTTACGTGTTCACGTAGTGTCCCGAAGGGAATAAAGCGCGTAAAAAAGCTTTCAAATAAATTTATCTAATCTTTACTAAACTGGCGCTAAAATTCGCATAAAAATCTTTATTAAAAGTGAAGAATAAATAAATCACTTTGAAATAAACTTATGAAGTCACATCGTTTTTGGATTATTGCTTTTTGGTTCTACCTGGGTGTTTTATTGGCTATCTCGATATCAGCGTACTTGAAGGTTATACCAACAGAAATAGCAAGCTTTCCTCACTACGATACCGTTTTACACTTTGTTTTACTAGGAATTGCAGCTTACTTGAGTCATCTTGCCTTAAACAAACGACAACTTCATATACTTGGTACCGCCTTGCCTCTGGCGCCGTTCATAGTATTCTTTTTCTGTATACTAGACGAAATCATTCAAAAATTTACACCGCATCGCAGCGCAGATATTGTAGACCTTATCGCTGACGTATGCGGTATCATTGTATTTACCTATCTTGCCGAACGTACCTCCATACGCAAAACATCACAATTTCATAATTAGGGTTTGCTGAAAAAGTATGAAAAAGCAATCTTAAGGGTTGACTAGTTATTCAAGCAAAATCAATGATAATAGGACTTACGCATTTTAACGAGAAATTGTCATTAGTCGCGTAGCGTAATGCGAAGCATTTGCCGCAGGCTAGAATCCCTGAAATGCTTCACCCTTCGGGTTCGCCACTTTGGCGGGACGGAAACCGACACCGCCAAGTGGACTCACTACGTTCAGCATGACAAAATTCTTGCGTAAGTTCTAGATAAGCTTTTGTTGTTTATAACTCACAAAATCATAATTTTAGTTTATAGAGAACTGCATAAAAGGTGCAGTTTTCAAAAATAGACAGTAATGCACCTTTTTAATGAAATGGTATTACGTATAATCATGCAGGTGTATTCCGGTTACTTTGTTTTAAACTGTGGACGAAGTTCAATTACTTAAGTTGCCACTATGAGTACAAAACCGGGTCGCTTCAAAGTCATTTTCCGCGATTATTGGTCTGCTATCCTGTTTGGTGTATCCCTTGCTACCATCGTTCTTGGACCATTTGCGTTACTGACAATTCCCATAGGACTTTTTTTTGCTTTCCGACGGGTGGGAAAGATTCGTAAAGTCATTGCCGATGGCAAGCCCGTGGATGCCATCCTCACTTACAAACGTCGTTCCAAAGGTGAGTGGATTTTACGATATCAATATGCCTTTGATGGCAGCGTGTATGAAGCAGTCAATGTAGTGATTGGCTGGAATTTGTACGGAATAAAAGTAGGCGACCGCCTGAATGCCTTTGTAAATCCTACAAAGCCCACCCAGGCTTACCTGGCTAAACTGTACTTGCAATAAGACTCTTCTTTTCCCTTAGTTCCTCTACAAACCAATCGCCAAGAAATAATTTCTTTTGTTGGTAGTAAAAATGATAAGACCGGAAATCAAATATGTCAGATTTGACGAAATTACTAGGACGTAAATTCGATGTAGCTGAACCCGAAAGTCTACATGATTTAATTAAAGAAAAAGTATTAAGAGAATCTGTTATGTTATGAAGGACGAACGCTTGTATTTAAGTAATATAGAAGAATGCATTGAACGAATAGTCGCTTAAAGTGTACTGGAGTTGCGGGAAAAGGTTTAAAAAGTACGCGGATAAAAATTTTTCCTTTTCCCTTTCTCCAAAACCGAACAGCGTTAGCGTCGTCCTTGTGCAACTTGTCTTTGAAGTTCAGCAACTGCATCCTCTGCCGACATAGGTGTCCGGTTTGGATGAGCGTTCATTTACTCCCTATTTATTAGATAGGTAGAAGTGAAACATGTGCCGAAACAACTTTCCACCCAATGTCAAATTTATACCACATTTGACTTTGCCTTCCTTGACGCTCTACTCCATCCATTACGCGACGAAATTCTAATGTCACGCTTGCAAAATTACTATCAAAGGTAACAACTTTTAAGTTATAAATTTCTCGTTTAATGTTGTGTGTGGGTCGCGATGCACGAAATGCGCGTATTTCATCACTTCCATATAAATTCTCTGCTAACCCAAATCGCACTACTTCAGGCGCCTGCCAAAACAGTTCATCCATCACTTCTAAGTTATTGTTACAGAGGGCATCCTCGTATTTCATATATAACTCAGTCAGTTCGGCAACAATTGCAGCATCATTTACAATAGTCATTATAACCTCCAGATAGCAGCATAGTGAGTCTTAATGTTAAATATACTTGTAACAGGCGCCACTGGAAATGTCGGGAAAGAACTAGTTTGCTTATTAACTGACCAAGACTGTCATATTTATGCAGCAGTCAGAAATCCTGAACAAGCTAAAAAAATATTAGGTGATTCGAGTAAAATTAGTTACGTTGAATTTGACTTTACAAAGCCAAGCACTTTTACAAACGCTTTTCGTCAAATAAACAAAGTTTTCTTGGTACGTCCACCTGCACTTGCGAATATTCGCGAAATTGCTCCAGCACTAGAAGCAGCAAAACAAGCAGGTATTGAGCAAATTGTATTTCTTTCTATAGCCGGCGCCGAGCGTAATCGAATTGTACCGCATTCTAAAATCGAACGCTACATCAATCAACTAGAAATAGGCGCCACATTTTTACGTGCAGGTTTTTTCATGCAGAACCTCAACACTGTACATCTAGAAGATATCAAAACCCGTGGTGAATTATTTATGCCAGCAGGGAATGGTAAAACAAGCTTTATTGATATACGTGATATTGCCGCAGTCGCAACACGCGCACTGTTAGAAAACGAACATATCAATAAAGCATATTCCCTTACAGGTGGCGAAGCTTTAACGTATTATAAAGTAGCTGATATATTTACCGAGGTTTTAAATAAACCAATTAAATACACAAATCCTTCGCTAATAAGTTTTATTATTACAATGCGTGCTAGAGGATTACCAATTAATTTTATTCTGATAATGGCAGCAATATATACAACAACACGTTTGGACTGGCAAGTCAAATTACACCAGAAACAGAGCAATTACTCAACCGTCCACCATTAACCATCCGTCAATATATTCAAGACTACCAAAAATATTGGATAAATAATATATGAAAAGTTAGGTTTGCTGATTGATTAAACTTGCAATAATAGCAACTAACTCTGTAGGTTCTACAGGTTTATTAAAAACAAAACGAACAAATTTGCGACTATCTTCATCGTCATCAATTACTAAAACTTTAACCCCGGCAAGGCAAGCAGGAGAGATATTCATTAAGACAAAGAGGAAAGGATAATTCCCTCCCCTCCTGAATATACACACTTTTAAACAGCTTCTTGGATAACGCTATGCAAACCTTCTCCCATGCGTAAAAATTGCAGCTTTTGTTTTAACTCATTGCTCATTTGAGCCACAAAAAATAAATCATCAATCAACTGCACACCTAAAATTTTCATAACTTTCAAACACTCAGATGTATAATCGATATTATTTTGAGGTTCCGTTTCAAATTCGCATATTTTTGCAAGTTCTTGTGAGGTAATTTTAAAAGCTATACTCGCTTTGATTGGTAAATCAGAAATTTGTTCTGCACTTTCTACTTCTAAAAGGATAGGATTTTCTGGGTTATGAGCAACTAATGTTTCGTATTCTGCTATTTCTGCTTGAAGCTTTTGCATCAAGCTTTTATTCTCTGATGCGATAACTTCTACTTGCTGTTTTGCAATCGCCAATTCTTGTTCATTCTTAATCATAATCTGCTACTCCAAAAATTTAAAATTCAGTTAACAATCGACTTAATCAACTGGACTGCCAGCCTATGTATAAATCAACCTTATTTGTCACGAAGAGTAAAAATTTTGGATTGATAATTCCAGCAGTGTTTTTACTTACTCATTAACCTTAACAAAAAAATCACTATTTAACACAAATTTAGATATAACAATAAGTTATTCTATATAATGATTTTTTTATTATTAATTGTGATTACTAATTACTGGCGCCTTGAGTGCGAAAATATATAAGTTTGGTGCGTGAAGGCTACAATATACAAACGGTGCCGATTAAAATACTTATAAGGAAAAGGATTTATCAATGGAGGCGCCAACTTAACTTATGTCCGATAATGTGATTACTTTACCTAACAAAGCAACCCAAGCACACAATCCACATCGAATACTGAATAAACAGCAATTAAATGAACTCAACGCGCGTTCTAATATTTCAGGTTTAGTACAATTGACTCTCCATCTCACCATTATGGGATGCAGCGGCTACTTATGGACGACAAACCATAATCTATTTGTAGCAATACCAGCACTTTTCATCTACGGGTTTAGTATCGCTTCGATGTTTGCACCGATGCATGAAGCTGTTCATCGTACTGCTTTTGCTTCACCGAACCTCAATAAAATAGTAGCTTGGTTTGCTGGAGTGCTTTCGTTCTATAACAGCACCTTTTTTCGTCACTACCATAAATGGCATCATTTATATACACGAGTTCCTGGTAAAGACCCAGAGCTAACTGACTTGACACCAAGTAATTTTAGAGAATACTTACTGATATTGAGCGGTTTTCTTTGGTGGAAAGGTAAAATACAGGGGCATTTTCGTATTGCACAGGGGAAAGTTGAAGATTACCCATTTATCCCAGAGTCCGCAGGCGCCGAAGTTATTCGTTCTACTCGCTTACAATTAACTATATATATAGTAGCTCTCGGTATCTCACTGTTTTATGGTCAGCCTTGGTTTTTCACATACTGGTTACTACCCTTAATGGTCGGTCAACCAATCTTACGCTTTATTTTACTGGCAGAACACACAGGTTGCACGCGCGATGCCAACCTTCTGACAAACACCCGTACCACACTAACATTTATACCAACACAATTTTTAATGTGGAACATGTCATTCCACGCAGAACACCATTTATATCCATCCATTCCTTTCCACGCACTACCAATATCACATCAATATTTAAACACTCACTTCGCGCACATCGACCCAGGTTACTTAAAAGTTAACCAACACATTATCGCTAAACTAGGATATCTACCTTAATTTTTTTCTCTCAACTCTCGTGGTCTCTGTGCCTCTGTGGTAAATAAAATTACTACAATGACACAGAGAAAAAACATTTCTTCACGTAAACTACTGTATAAACTGTTTATTTTCTTTAATAAATCATAAGTCAAAGAAACTACTGAGTAATATCTAGTGTTAAATATGAAAAATAGTACCACTAGTATTACTTTTTTAATATGCAAGACTTAAATCTCTCTATAGCAATAGCTGATAGCGTTCTTGGTAAAAGTGGCAACTTATTGGCGCCGTTAGATGGTTTAAAACTAAATACCAATAGTAGTAGTCTCTTAAATTCAATAATTCCTAGTGACATAATGTATAAATCATTACCAAATGGTGTTGCAGCAGGAGATACAAGCCAAACTTCTACAGTTTTATGGGCGCGCGCTAGCGTTCCTGGAGTAGTTACTTTTAAATACTCTACTAATTCAAGTTTTCAAGATGCCAAGGTGGTAACTACCTCTACTAATGATGTTTCTGTACCTGTGAAGGTTCAGCTACGAGATTTGCTACCAGGAACTGATTATTACTATAGTGCGCTCGACGAGTCCGGAGCAACTAACAATGGCAAATTTCGGACTGCGGCGCCAGTAGGTACTCGGGCTGGGTTATCATTTGGTGCTACAGGTGATTGGCGAGGAGATTTAAGTCCCTATGCGTCGATTTCTAATGTAGATGAAAATAAATTAGACTTTTTCGTGCAACTGGGTGATTCTATACTCGCTGACTCTCCTTCACCTGCCGTTAACATTGACCAAGCTAAAAGTCTCCAAGAGTTTCGCAGTAAACACGATGAAGTGTATAGCAGTCGTTTGGGATTGAATACTTGGAGTGATTTACGTTCGTCAACTTCGATTTTAGCGACTATCGATGACCATGAAGTGACAAATGACTTTGCTGGTGGTGCCTTATCTGTATCTGACCCTCGATTTCAAACTCTGAATGGGTTAATTAATGAAACTCAATTGTATAAAAATGGTTTGCAAGCTTTTTTGGAATATAACCCAATCAGCAATCAAGTTTATAACCAAACAGATAATTCTCTAACCGAAGGAAAACCGAAACTTTATCGTTACAACACTTTTGGTAGCGATGCTGCTACTTTTGTACTAGATGCACGCTCGTTCCGCGATGAAGAATTACCTGCTGTAACAAATCCTTTTGACCAAAAGCAAGTTAGAGAATTTCTTGCGCGCTCTTTCGATATAGACCCTGCAACAGGAAATCCAACAGAGAAAAAGCGTACTTTATTAGGTCAGCCACAATTAGAAAACCTGAAAAATGATTTATTCCAAGCAGAGCAAAACGGCATCACTTGGAAATTTATCATGATACCAGAACCAATTCAAAATTTAGAGGTCGTAGGGGGACGAGACCGTTATGAAGGTTACGCCAGAGAACGTACTGAATTACTAAAGTTTATCAACGACAATAAAATTGATAACGTTGTCTTTATCGCCGCCGATTTACACGGGATGGTTGTTAATAACCTAACTTACCAACTTGGCCCTGGTCAACCACAAATTGCCACCAATGCCTTTGAAGTAATTACTGGCCCCGTCGCCGATACTCCTTTTGCACCTTTTACTGTTGAAAGCGGAGTCGAGCTAGGTTTTATTCCATCCTACGTGAAAACATTGTACGATTTATTACCTGTGACTAATGACGCTAATAGCTTCCCTAACGATAAAGACGACTTTTTCAAACAATTAATCAAAACTCAATTAGTACCATTAGGTTATGACCCAATTGGATTAAACGAAAATTTACCTGTTGCAAATGGTTTAATAGATGCGAAACTTTTGAAAGGAGATTACCTCTCAACCACCACCTACGGTTGGACAAAATTTGACATTGACAAAGAAACGCAAAAATTGACTGTCACAACTTATGGAATACCATTCTATACGCAAGCAGAACTAAAAGCGAATCCTGATAAAATTACTAAACAGGCGCCAAAGATTGTAAGTCAGTTTGAGGTTAATCCGCAATTGACCTAATTTACAAAGTAATGAGTCAGGGTTCTCACATGGATAAAGGGTCTGGTTTACCTATCCCTAACTCTATTTATTTAATTTTCACATCTTCCCATTCAATTCCACAGTAGTAATATTTTTTGTCTAAAATATTTGCTATATAATAGCCTTGTTTACCACCATTGATACGGAATAACTCAACCGCTACTTTTTTCATTGATGTATCAAAAGCAGCAAATAATTCTTATTGAGATAATAATGGCGCATTCAATCAATTTATCAAAGGGGCGCCTTTCTTAAAACCCTAACCATTCCCACGACACTCGATAATTCTATAATAAACAGGGCTGACCATTCTAGTATTTGATGCTGACATCAGCTATACGTAGTTTACGTATTTAAAATTCAGCATAGCGAAATATTAGTAGAAGTCTTGAGATACATTGATAAATACTTATGTGTAAATTATTTTAATAATTTTACAAAATCATCCAGGCACCTGCAAATTTTTCCTTTATTAAACATTTAAACATCTAGATGTTTAAATGTTTTTTGCACGAATAAATCTGAGAAAAATGTTCAAGGTGAGGAATATTCAGAAAAATCAACGTATTCACCTGGTAAATGGCTTTTTATGAGCAAATATTACAAGTTCCCATTTTTGTTGTTTTTGAGCCAGAGGGGGATTGCTAGAATTTTATAAACTTGAAAATGGACGTTGCAATCTGCAAATGCCAGATGCTTAGGGCGCCATTGGCTTCCCTCTATGGGCTTATTTTTCGGAACTTGGCAAGGAACTAAAGAAGGACGCACGGATTTTTGCCTACGTTGGTGCGACAAGCTGGCAATTTATTGCCGTGGGCAGTTGAACAAATTGAACAAGAACGTCAACAAAAAGAGCGACTAGCTGCTTATTTGCTATCTCAAGGAATAGACCCTAACAATTTACCGGAAGTATGAGTAGGTTGCTTTTCAGATACCATTCACATTCATACCATAAAATACGGTGCGTGGCGCCATGAAAAAATTCATAAATTTGTTTTAACTCCTCGCTAAGTTAAGAAACCCTAACACAGCAACCAATACAAGCATTTATGCGAGGCTGAAAGATTGTGCCAAAGCTAGTAAGTACAAAAAACAGTATTAACTGCTACAGAATTATTTCGGTCTAAAAATACACAATCTATATTAATTAGTTAGAGTTTCCCTAAAATTCTTAACAAATTGTAACTTAACAATGTATACACTCAAAAAGATGTATTAAATATCCTGAATATTTATTAATTTTTTAAAGACTTTATCAAAAGTCTTGACTGTTTCCAAAATAACCTCATAATAAAATCTTAATAAAAACTTAACCGTCCTGTATTTAGTTTCAGAAACAGGATGAAGTTGAGTTTTTTTGAAAAGCGAGGTTGATTTACATTTAACGGTTTTGTAGTGTCAAGTATTGCTGAAAAGAAAATGTTGAAACCTATACCAACAAAAAAAAGACCAAGAAGAAATCGAGCGCATGTGACTTTGCCTCTGAATTATTCTAAGTATAATTTGATTGCATGGCGCCTCCAAAGCACAATTAAACGTTTATCTCCAAGCTGGCAGGCTACTATTCCTTTAGCCGCAATGATAGTTTTGGCATGGGGTTATGCTGCTGTCGCACAAACACCTGCTGGTCCAAGTACTGGCGATTTAAAGGTTGCACTAGATACATTATGGGTTGCAATTGCAGCGTTTCTAGTCTTCTTTATGAATGCCGGATTCTGTATGTTAGAAACCGGGTTCTGTCGTCAGAAGAATGCTGTTAACGTTCTTGCAAAGAATTTGATTGTATTTGCATTAGCGACAATTGCATTTTGGTCGATTGGTTTTGGGTTGATGTTCGGTGATGGTAACGATTTTATCGGTTTGAGTGGATTCTTTTTGAACGGCGCCGATAATAGTCCTGCCGTAGGTGATGCTTACAAAGGAATTTTTGGTTCTTTAAATTGGACTAGTGTACCCCTTGAAGCAAAATTCTTGTTCCAATTAGTTTTTGCCGGAACTGCTGCTACTATTGTTTCTGGCGCCGTTGCCGAAAGGATAAAATTTGTTGACTTCTTAATTTTTAGCCTTTTACTTGTTGGTATAGCTTACCCAATTACTGGACACTGGATTTGGGGTGGTGGTTGGTTAGCTGACATGGGCTTTTTTGACTTTGCTGGTTCCACCGTTGTTCACTCAGCTGGTGGTTGGGCAGCTTTGATGGGTGCGGCTTTCTTAGGACCCCGTATTGGTAGATATCAAGGTAAGCAAGCGGTTGCGATACCCGGTCATAATATGAGTATTGCTACCCTTGGTTGTTTAATTCTTTGGTTAGGTTGGTTTGGTTTTAACCCAGGTTCCGTAATGGCAGCTGACCCTAAAGCAATTACTCACATTGCTTTGACAACTAACATGGCAGGTGCAGTTGGTGGAATTGCCGCAACTGTCACCGCATGGTTATACCTGAAAAAACCTGACCTATCAATGATTATCAATGGTGTTCTAGCGGGTTTAGTAGGAATAACAGCAGCTTGTGCTTACGTTAGTATTGCTAGTTCCATTGTAATTGGTTTAATTGCTGGTATAATTGTCGTCTTCTCAGTCACCTTCTTCGACCGTCTAGGTATTGATGACCCTGTTGGCGCCACTTCTGTACACTTAGTATGTGGTATTTGGGGTACTTTAGCAGTCGGATTATTTTCTGTTGGGCCTGGTGGTTATCCTTGGATGGTTGACCTTGCTGGTAAACCTGTTGGACCTCACGGTTTATTTATGGGTGGTGGACTTTCATCGCTTATTCCCCAACTTGTAGGAATAGTTTCTGTTGGTGGAATGACAGTACTTTTGAGTACAATATTTTGGATTGCACTTAAATCTACTTTAGGTATTCGCGTTACTGCTGCCGAGGAAATCGAAGGTTTGGATATTAGCGAACATGGCATGGAAGCTTACCACGGATTTGTGAAAGAAGCTGACACCGCTGGTTTTTCTGAACCCTCATACTATGATAAAAAGCCACTGTAAGCGATTTCTCTACGAGATAGACGCACAGTAGGATATTTGTTCTCATAATAGATTGTAGGGGTGCAGTATATATAGTGCCTCTATAATCTGTATAGAAATAAAAATTGTGCGTAGGGTGGAATGGCGCTTATTTAGGAACTGTAGGTTGAGTTCTACTGCGTTTCACCCAACCTACGAGCAAGTTTTTTAGCTTAGGTAAGTAACATTCGTGCGTAGGGTGTGTGACGGCATTACAAACCACAACATAAACAGGTAAATTAACTGCTGTCACGCATTATAATGCCATTAATTTTGGCTTGTGGAACGATTTAGTTTACTACGTATAAGTGTGACCATAACTTCAACTAACCGTTCTGGCTCAAGTGGCTTTGTTACGTGCTGTTGATATCCACTACTTATAGAGCGCTCGCGATCGCCTTCTCTGGCATAGGCAGTTAAGGCAATTGCGGGAAGCTGTCCTCCTTTGTCGGTGGATAAGGCACGAACTTGTTTGATCAGGGCATAGCCATCGACTTCGGGCATACCAATATCACTGACTAACACATCCGGTTGGAAAGATTCCAAATTTGCCAGTACCTCTGAGGCAGAGGTAACAGTTAAAACTTCTGCTCCATATTGGGTCAGTAATGCTGCTAATAGGTTACGAGCATCGGGGTCATCATCGACGGCAAGGACTCGAATTCCCTTAAGATTAAGTTCTTTCTGTGGCAACTCATCTCTCTGCTCGATTTCCGGTACAACATTCAACAGTGGCAATCGAACCGTAAACGTGGCGCCTAACCCTTCACCAGGACTGTCAGCTGTGATGGTGCCGCCATGAGCTTCAACTAACTGACGGACGATCGCCAAGCCCAAACCTAATCCCCCGTACTTGCGAGTAATCGAGGCATCTTCTTGTCGGAAGGATTCAAAAATGTGAGGAAGAAAGTCTCGGCTGATGCCTTTACCTGTGTCACTCACTGTAATTTCTGCCTGATTGCCGACTTGTTGGAGCCGAATGTTTACTTGTCCACCACTAGGCGTGAATTTGATCGCATTAGACAACAAGTTCCAGACAATCTGCTGAAGACGAGCGCTATCTCCGGATACTTGACCAATATTGGGTAATACGGGATGCAGTGAGATGGACTTAGCGACTGCTGCTGTTCTAACTGTTTCGAGCGCCGCTTCGATCACAAAAGACAAATTAACAAAGGTCATATTCAAGCTGAGTTTGCCGCGTAGAATTTTGGCAACATCCAGCAGGTCATCAATCAATTGTGTCTGCAATTTAGCATTGCGTTCGATAGTAGCGAGAGCTTCAGCCATTTTGGTTTCGTCAACCTTACGCATTTGCAATAATTTTGTCCAGCCCAGAATGGGGTTGAGGGGCGATCGCAACTCGTGGGAAAGTACTGCGAGAAACTCATCTTTGATGCGATTTACCCGCACGAGTTCCTCGGTCTGTTGTTGTAGCGAGGTAAGTAGCTCGGAACGTTCCAGAGCAATTGCAATCTGATCGCAAATGGCTTGAAACAGAGACTGCTCAGATGCTGTAAATTGCGTGCGACTGAGGCTACCAAAACTTAACGTTCCAAACAGTTTGCCCTGAGCAATCAGGGGTTGACAAGCACATGCAGCAACCCCTAGCGATCGTGCCAGTTGCAATTTCGGATCATTCGAGTTCTGAATATCTGCCTGCACAATTTGGTGTCGCTGTTGGGCAACTGTGCCACAAATCGTTTGCCCCATGTCCAGCCATTCTAGCTGCTCAGTAACGTCCTGCGGAATACCCCCGTAAAAGGTTAGATGTAACTTTTGCTGCGGTTCGTCCAAAACATAGTTGAGGTAAATATCCAACCCCATCAGATCCTTGAGTTTATTAAATACAGTTTCAACCAGGTTAAGCGGTTGAGTCTCTGAGAGCAAATCGCGACTGGTTTCATACAGCAGTTGAATATGGTCACTGCGCTCTTGCAGTGCTGCTTCGGCTTGTTTCCGCTCCGTAATGTCTGTTAAGGTACCGATGTAGCCAGCAACTTCGCCAGTTTCGCGCTGTAAGGCTGTTGCACTCCCTTGTATCCAAGTAACCTTGCCTTGCGGTGTTTGAAAGCGGTATTCAGCCGCAAAAACTTGCTTATCTTGAGTTGCTCGATACCAAAAATCCGCAATGCGCTCTCGATCGTCAGGGTGCAAAGCAGACACCCATCCGGTGCCTTGAGCTTCCTCTGTTGACATGCCTGCCATCTTGCACCAGCGCTCATTGACATAGAGGCAATTTCCTTCCAAATCGGTCATAAAGATGCCTACAGGGGCATGACTGGCAAGGATGCGGAATCGGTTTTCACTCTCGCGTCGCGCTTCCTCTGCCTGTTTTCGATCAGTAATGTTCATAACAGTGCCAACGAAGCGGAGCGGATTTCCAGCTACATCAAAATAGGCTTGCCCTTTTGCCGCAATCCAGCGTTCTATACCGTCCTGAATGCCGATTGTGCGATATTCTACGTCATAGGCGCCACCATTGGCTGGGTTCATGGTGCATTGTAATACCTGTTTTAAACGCTCATGATCGTCGGGATGCAGCCCTTCAAAAAATACCTCAATGCTGGTTTTGGCTTCAGGTGGTAAACCAAACATGGCTTTGCAACCTGCATCCCAAGCCAGTTCATTTGTGATCAGGTTCCAGTCCCAGGTTCCTAACTGGGCAGATTCGATCGCCATGCGGAGGCGATCTTCACTCTGGCGCAATGCTTCTTCTGCTTGTTTGTAATCACTCAAATCGAGAACGAACACTACTGTGTCTTCTCTTGTCTCGCCAACCAGACTATAACCAATGAGAACCGGAACTCGGCTACCATCTTTGCGAATGTATTCTTTTTCGTAAGGGGTACAGGCGCCGTTTACCCGTGCCTCTGCAATTCTTTGTTCGTCAAGTGCTAAGTACTCTGGTGGCGTAATATCAATCCAGCGGAGACTACCTGCTTGCACGTCTTCTCGCGTGTAGCCAATAATTCGTAATAGCTTATCATTAGCTTTATAAATGTTTCCGTAAATATCGCCGTAGAGAATGCCAACCACATTAGCATCTACAAATCCTCGCAGTCGCGCTTCGTTGGCGGCAAGCGCTGCTTCTGCTTGTTTGCGATCGCTAATGTCAATTACAGAGCCGATGTATCCTTTGATTTCCCCATCTTCCCCGAACCAGGGACTTGCTGCATCTATTGCCCAACAATATACACCGTCCTGGCGACGCAACCGATATTCCAACCGAAAAGCTTCACGGCATTCAGTTGCCCTTAAAAAAATGTTTTTGGTAAATTCGCTGTCTTCGGGATATACAGCATTGAGCCAGCCAAACCCCAGACCTGTTTCCTCGGTTTGACCTGTAAAGTCATACCAGCCCTGGTTGAGATAGGTGCAGTAGCCTGTAGGATCTGTTACCCAAATCATCACTGGCGCATTGTCTGCCATATCGCGGAATCGTTCTTCACTGGCTCGTAGAGCCGCTTCTACCTGTTTGCGCTCCGAAATATCCATATCAACACCAGTCATCTTAACTGGGTTGCCCATTGCATCATAAAAAACTTGTCCTAGACCCAATGCCCAACGCATTGTTCCATCTGCTTTAATAAAGCGGAACTCAATATTATATTCTTTTTGTTCATAAATGGCGCGGTGCATGGCTTGCTCTACCCAAGCCAAATCGTCCGGATGAATCATTGCCTTGACACTTTCATACCGTCTATCAAAGCTACCAGGCACCATACCAAATAAATGTTCCAGGTTTGTAGACCAGTTAACCTTACCAGTTTGAATGTCCCAATCCCAACTTCCCATATTAGCGGCTTTCATTGCGAGGTCAAGTCGCTCCTGGTTTTGTCGTAACTCTATTTCGGTTTGCTTGCGATCGGTGATATCAAAGGTAAAACCATTCATTCCCTCCGGCTGCCCGACAGCATTAAATCGAGTTTGCCCTTTTGCTACCAACCACCGCACGCCTCGAATTGGGTGACGAATGCGATACTCAACACATACTTCACTGTGTTTACTTGCAAGAGTAGCACGAACTTCCCGATCCACCCGTTCTCGATCTATTTCTAAAATGCTAGCCAACCAGTTCTCATAAGATGATGGTATGGCAGGGTCAAGTCCGTAAAGCTTGTAATATTCGGTTGACCAAAACACCCTGTTTGTTTCTATTTCCCATTCCCAGTGACCCGCATCGGCTGCAAGTTGGGCAAGTCTCAAACGCTCCTTGCCTCGACGCAGTTCTTGCTCGGTGTCCTGGTGGCTAACAATTTCATTAAGCAGTTTTGCTTCTAACCGCTTCTGATTATCAATATCGGTAATTGTGCCTACCCAGCTTGTAACTTTTCCCTGACTATCTCGCGTTGGGATGGCTCGACTGATAAACCAGCGGTAATCGCTATCTCGGCTCTGAATTCGGTATTCAATCTCAAAGGCTTCACCGTTGGTGATTGACTGACTCCATTGGGCTAGGGTACGATCGCGCTCATCGGGGTGAACCATACTAACCCCAGCCAAACCCATCGATTCAACTTCGCTCAAACCTGTGTATTCATACCAGCGTTGATTCAAGTAATTGACTGCCCCTGTTGCATCGGCTGTCCAAACAATCTGGGGCATCGCCTCTGCTAAATCACGATGCCGTTTTTGACTGGTTTTGAGAGCAGCAACGGTCTTGCTCAGTTCCAGTTCCATTTGCCTATGATCGGTAACATCGCGCCAGGAGGCAACAAAGCCATCATTAAGCTTGGTCGAGCGAATATCAAACACCCTAATCAGCCGATGATCACCAAAAGTGTCATCGTAGATTAGCGAGTCTTTGATTAAAGGCTCTCCTGTTTCAACCAATTGACAATACTCATCAAATAACCCTGATTCACGATGGGCAGGAAAAACCTCACACAGTCCTTGACCAACCTGCATCTCTTTAGGCATCTGGTTGTTTTTGCACGCTGCTGTATTGAGGTAATCGATGCGAAAATCTAAAATCTGTCCCGACTTATCTCGCATAGCCGAAAAGATGCCGAAACAGTCCAGCATGTTCTCAACTGATGTTTGAAACAGCTCTTGACTGCACCGCAGTTTCCGCTGTAGCTCGGCATTTTCGATCGCACTCCGCATTGCTAGGCACAAATCGTCGGGGGTTATCTCATCTCTAACCAGATAATCTACTGCTCCATTCTTGAGAGCCTGTACTGCAACTTTTGTGTCTTTACTCCCAATCACAACGATTGGCGGGCAGCAATCACCTATTTGCTCTTTTAATTGACCAAGAAACTTGATACTATCAGAATAATGGGAAAAATCAATTTCTAAAAGGATGCCGTCAATTTGCTGTGATTTGAACAATCCTACAATTTGGGTGTTATATTGCTCCGCCAAAATTTTGTATGCTACGCTCTCATCCTCCTGTAACTGTTGTCTATATTTTTTATGACTTTCGTCTGAATCTTCAATTACCAGGACAGTTCGATGAGCTGACATATTTGATATCCAATTTTTTTTCTAAGTTAAAGAGAAGTAATCGAAGACGCAGGGTTTAAAATTTATTTTTTATCTATTATAGCAGTTTTCAAGGTAATTATATCATTTCAATAAAGATTTCAAATTGATAAGGGAATTCGTACTTAGCCTTTTGTCTTAGTAGGTATCGAAATGTCACATAAAGCTGTTGATGAAGTTATATGCTATAAGCTAAAGACAAAATTAAAAGCACTATATTTACGTAAAAATATTTACGTGTATAGTATAAAGTAAAGCTTTAAACCAAAATTATCTATGGCAATAGCCAGAAATGTTGAATACTGATACAAAACTTTACATTGCAAGTTAAAGTAATTCTGGAAAGCTGAAATTACTCAACATAGCATTATCTCCTCGAACCAATGAACATAGCTAGTTTTTTGACACATACAAGACTGTAAATAGCGGAATTTATCTAATAACGTATGCCCCCATTGTTTAGGGATAGATATTAATTGTAAAATCAGATAAGCTATCAAGCTTACATAGATTTGTATCGTGATACCATTAACATTTTTAGTAATCAATCTGTCGAGCTTTAAGTGCATCTTTAAAAACTTCCATAATAATTCAACTCCCCAACGCAATCGATAAATATCTCTAACTTCATCATCACGCTCCAGCCGCATCGCCATCCGCAGGTAAATTAGTGACTAGTCGAAACTCAGTTTTCGTTTCGCTCATCACAAAAATTAACTACTCTATAGGCTTGGGCATCATCGAATGTACCAACTTTAATTAGGTTACTTAACTCTTGATATTCTAGCTTCCAATTATTCTTTATTCGCAAAACAAAATATTTATTTTCTTGTACTAGCTCTTGAATAAATTTCAATCCAGCAAACCACGGTAGTTGCTTCAAGTCGCGAAACCCGCCCAACGCACTGCCTCCCCTATCCATTACTCCAACTGCATCTGGAGGTAAATTAGACATCATTTGTGAGCCAAATTTATAATCATCATCATGTCCAAAATTGATAAAGTTATCTTCGGGACTACCTGTTGCTATATTGAGAGAACTAAAAAGTTTAACTTGGTGATGCCCTAGTATCCATAACAATTTACTTGTTAAAGTAATAACTGTTGAATCAATTGGACAAATAGCGTATTTCTCATGCAATTTATTAGAACTCTTGTTTTGCACTAATCGATTTAGTTCTTGATAAATTTATTGAAATGGCTTTTGGCTTCTATGAGAACTAGCTTTGGAGAAAGTTGAAATATCTACATCAAATCTTGTGTTATTGTCACAAGTTCTTGAGTACTAAAGCAATGCTGATGTATATTTTAAAGCTTAATAAAAATAAATCCTATTTATATATAAGTACCAACTAGATGGAAGGTATCTTAGTCGTGCAAGTACACTCAAAATCCAAGTTGAAACGAGGCTTGAAGTAAGGCTTGAGCCGTGTGAGTGCGAAAGTCTCATGCACGGTTCACGCGGGGAGGGGAGAAAGGTAACTCTCAAACCTTACCCGACTACCTCCCATCGACTCTACCTAAAATTTATAGAGTAGAGGCGCGATTCAATCGCGTCTCTACCTACGTTTCTGTGGTAAAGTCTCATTCCTATGGCACCTTTACATTAATGTTGAGAAACCGGGAATATTGAGTTTTGTTAAAGAGAAACCCGGTTTCTGAGGTTAGGTGTTTGGGGATTGTTTTTTGGAGTTTTGTACTAGTAGCTGTATTCCTAGTGCTAGTAGACCTATTGCGACTATTCCAAAGACCCATATTCCTAGTGATACTACTCCTACTACTAGGGAGCGCACTACTGAGGAGATGTTTGCTACTATTTGGTTGGTTGTGTGTATGGGTTTGTTGGCAAAGGTTGTTGCTATTGCACTTGTTAGGTTATATGAACCGTATGACATTGCACCAGCTAAGAAGGCACCTATTGTACACTTTAATGGTGTTATAGTTTCCTTAACTGGTGTTTCTGGTTCTTTGGCTATCTTTTTTTCACTCATATGTCACCTTGCATTGCTATGGCTATATAACCATAGATATATGGATATGTAAGTTTTGTTATCTATATAGATGACTTTAAATGAATACCTTGGGAAATTGTTCGTGTTGTAAACAATTCTAAATCTTCGTCGGGTATTGATGAGCGGACTTGTAGTTTAACATTTTCTGCATGTTCCAAGGATTCGCAAATTGCAAAGACGCTGGGTCCAGAACCAGACATCATTGTTCCTAATGCACCAGATGAAGCGAAAACTTCGCGTAACTCTAATACTTTGGCATACTCTGGCAAGACAACTTTTTCTAGGTCGTTGTGTAATTGCTGTGATATTTCTTTAGCATCTTTGTGAACTATAGCTTTTATCATCGGCGCCGAGTGTACAGAAGAAGCGCGTGCTGTTAAACTTTGGTTATCTTGGGGATATGTATCACCGTATGTGGCACGATAAGTTTTATATGCCCAAGGAGTAGAAACGCTCAGACTACGGTGCTTGCCTAATACTATATATATATTGTCTAAACCTAAAATTTGCGAAAGCTTTTCTCCTCGTCCTGTTGCTATCGCAGTTCCACCACTCACACAAAAGGGAATATCTGACCCTAAAGTGGCGCCTAATTCTTCAATCTCGACTTTAGTTAGTCCTAACTTCCATAATAAATCTATTCCAACCAATACCGCTGCTGCATTTGTGGAACCACCAGCTAACCCAGCAGCTACAGGTATACGCTTGTGAATTTTTATATCAACTCCTCTAAACTTGGCAAACTGTTCGGGAAACTCTTTGCTCATTAACTCCGCTGCACGGTAAGCAAGATTAGTTTGATCGAGAGGCACTTCCAAGTTATCACACTGTACACGAATATTCTCGCTACCATTTGCTGTGATATCAATTTGGTCAGCTAAGTCAATACTTTGCATCACCATTGCTAACTCATGATACCCATCATCACGGGCGCCGATGATTTCCAAATATAAATTTATTTTGGCAGGAGCTACTAAACTATAACCTTGCATTGCTATACATTAACTCGTCTGCTTAAATATACCTGTATTTAAGGCGCCGCTATCAAGGGAAAGGGGAAAACTCACTCGCGAACTGGAAGTCACGATTAAAAGTTGGTGTGTGACGCTACAAGTCTTATAATTACGTTCAAGTTTATTCATTGCATCACGCACCCTACGTTTATTACATTGATTGATTTGCTTAATGTTAACATGCCCAAATTTTCTAACCCCAATAAACCCAACTTGTTCCGAGAGGTACCTGTTCTGGGATCAGAATTATAGTTAAGGCGCCGGATAAAGATAAAATATCACCGTACTGTCACAAAATAAGTTTAAGAAATGTAAATGTGAACCACGGTTCACATTTTGGTGCATATCCTGAAGTTGAGCTTTTGAGATCGGTGCAAGGTATTCTCTCCAAGATTTGGTATTGTATTCAATATTGTTTGTACAAGGACTAAGTGGTTGATTTCTAAGGTATCGGTAGAGGTGTTGGCGCAGAGCTATAAAATGATTTAATCATCTGGAGGTAACATTGCGGCGCCTGATGTTGCAAAGACTATTAGCGGATATATACGTAAAAACTCATTTAATTATTTTTATTAACTTGTTACCCCACATTCCGCACCCCAAGGCGCCTACCCGCTTTAGAACATTTGTATACGGAATAAAACTGTGCGCGGCACCTGAGTTGATTAGATTTGCTTCTGGATGAAATAAAGTTACCGGATGTGTTTATACTTTTCTAAATATTCCAAATGATTTAAAGATAATCATTCTTTAGACACTTGTGCAGTTCTAATTATTTAACTAATTACAAATTAATGTAAACCACACACTAAAATTAATTATTTTTTTAAATAATAAAAATTTGTATTCTTAATTACTTGATTAATGATGTATAAATTAATATACTTAATGTACTGTAGTTTTTTAGCTTTGAATGTTTATTTTATGCAAGAACCTATAAGAGATAACGTCGAATTTGACAAATGGATTAAAAATATTATTGATAACTTAAATCTTCAAGTGGGGCAATATAAATATTTCTCGACTAAAAGTTTAAACAATCATCACTGGAAGATAATTTGGGAAATATATGATAATTGCAAAGCAGAATTATTAAAAACACAAACTAAAGAAGTTGGTTCAGTTTGGGAAAATTCATCTTATATAGCTAAATTAATTATTTTGGAAGCCCATGACACTGATAGTTCAGAAATTTTGCAATGGCAACTTATGAATCATTATATCAATATAGCGTTTCCCAGCCAAATGAGGTATAATAAAAATTAAGGCAGTGCATCTCA
>NZ_MRCD01000007.1 GCF_001904745.1 Calothrix sp. HK-06 | reverse complement strand
ATGAAAACCTAGAAACCTGGAATATACGTTGATAGCATGTAATAAAAATGACGAATTTGCATAGAAACCAGGTTTCTTTGCGTAAGTCCTATTAGGAAAAACCTAATCAAACATCTCATGTAATGCGCTCGGTACGAAGCATTAAAAATAATTAAATGAATAGATATTTAATATAAAAAAATTAACTTTTATTTTGATACTAATCTTAAAATATTAAGAATAAAAAGTAACTTCAAATTATTAGCGTGGAGATTTATATCGCTATATTAAAACATGAAAAAGAAAGGAGGTAGAAAGTGAATCAAAACGGCAAATGGTCGTAGACGCTTGTTTGACCCAGTACTAATTTTTCTTCGTTTTGATAATCCTGAGTCTGACCTGAGTGATTAAATAATGAACCACTTCTTGTGGGGTGGGCATCCCGAACCGCCTTAGAGTTGGAACGGGCAAGGATGCCCATTCCACAAGATAAAAGCCCATTCCACAAAAAAAAACGTTATAACCTCCCCAGGTACAAGCATAAAACCGAAATTTTGAGCAATACTGGTACATGAAAGTTTAATTTGAGTCCTAAAAATGGAAGTTCGAGCAACGAATACGCCACTATTGGAGTGGACGGGGGATGGTTTAGCTGTCGGATTATTTGAAGAAGCTACAGAATTAACAGGCGACTTAGCGGCATTAGACGAAAAGTTAACTGGTGTATTAAAAGAACTAATAACTGAAGAAGAATTTAAGGGTAAACTCGGAAGCACTGCCGTCACGCGCGTTGGTGCAGGTAGTCCTGTACGTAAAGTTATACTAGTTGGTTTAGGTAAACCCGATACTTTAAAAGCTGAAACACTACGACGTGCAGCAGCAGCTATTGCGCGTTTAGCGAAAAAACAAAAGTGTAAAACTCTCGGTATTAGTTTATCTATTGTAGATAGTGACCCAGCTATCAGCGCTCAAGCCATCACCGAAGGTGTACAGTTAGCGCTTTACCAAGATATTCGTTTCAAGTCGGAGCCTGAAGATAAAGGGCCACAACTCGAAACAGTAGATTTACTAGGATTGAGTGGACAAGAAGCTGCGATAGAACGTGCAAATCAAATCGCTTCTGGAGTGTTTTTAGCTCGGCAACTAGTAGCGGCGCCTGCGAATGCAGTAACACCAATTACAATGGCAGAAACAGCCCAGACAATAGCTAACGACCACGGGTTACAATTACAAATTCTCGAGCAAGAAGATTGTGAAAAGCTTGGTATGGGCGCCTTCTTAGGAGTTGCACAAGCATCTGAAATACCACCAAAATTTATCCACCTAACCTACAAACCAGAAGGAATACCCAAGCGTAAGGTAGCAATAATAGGTAAAGGTTTGACCTTTGACTCAGGTGGTTTAAATATTAAAGGTGCGGGTAGCGGTATCGAAACGATGAAAATCGATATGGGTGGCGCCGCAGCAACATTAGGCGCCGCAAAAGCTATCGGACAACTAAAACCCAACGTAGAAGTTCACTTTATTTCCGCAGTCACTGAAAACATGATTAGTGGACGCGCAATGCACCCAGGTGATATTCTTACAGCATCGAACGGCAAAACAATAGAAGTCAATAATACTGACGCTGAAGGACGTTTAACCCTTGCCGATGCATTAGTTTATACTGATAAGCTTGGAGTTGACGCAATAGTTGACTTAGCAACACTAACAGGCGCCTGTGTAATAGCTTTAGGTGATGATATAGCAGGGTTATTCACACCCGATGATAACTTAGCCAAACAATTAGAAGAAGCTTCCACCTCAGCAGGTGAAAAATTATGGCGAATGCCAATGGAAGAAAAGTACTTTGAAGGTTTAAAATCTGGTATAGCCGACATGAAAAATACAGGCCCCAGACCAGGTGGTTCCATAACCGCAGCTTTATTCCTCAAACAATTTGTCAAAGAAACCCCCTCTTGGGCACACTTAGACATAGCAGGACCAGTTTGGGCAGATAAAGAAAACGGTTATAACTCTGGTGGCGCCACAGGTTTTGGCGTCCGCACCCTAGTAAACTGGGTATTAAGCTAAACCCCCAAAATAATGTGGTAGAGACGTTATATGTAACGTTTCTACCACAACCCGCAACATTACAAACAATAAACGGAATGCGAGGGTGCCCGTGACCGAAGAAAGCAAATATCAACCACTTCAGAAATACCTAGAAAAAAGCAACACCACTGAAATTACCCTCACCTTTACAGAAATTGAAGAAATAATGGGTGATACTTTTCCCGACTTCGCGCATAGCAAACGTCAATGGTGGGGAAATCGTAACAAGTTGGGAACGAAAAGCAAAACTCCAAGCGTGAGAAGAGGTAGCTATTAATTCACTTCGCGAGGGGTTTGCAGTTGATACGGTTGCACGAATTACGGGTTTAACAATAGAAAAAGTGCAGCAGTTACAGCTACAAATACAAAGTGAAAATTAATTAGGGTAGCACAGGCGCCTTTTTACCCTAGTCTATGTTATTAATTTTGGGGATAGGCGGGGCGCCTGTGCTACATGGGCATCAAATTAAAAGAAGGAATACTACTTTAATTCAGGATGCGCTTTATCTTTGGCAGAAGGTTTACCCATTTTGTTGATAGCGGCAATCATTTGATAGAGTCTTCCTAGGTCTCGTTGATTAAAATCTAGTATCAATCTAGGTAAATCTACGGTGTCATCTTGTCCTTCTTGAGGCAATGCTTGTGTTCTTTCGATTTTGCCTTGAACTAGAATGTCGCTATAGTTAGTGTTGAGTTGGTCAAGTGCTTCGTCAGATAAATCTGATTTGAGCCGAATTATTAACCTGTTACTTACATAACGACTTGAATGGTAAACCTGATAAAACTGGGTAATTGCATCACAGGCTACATCTAGATTATCAGTAATGGTATACAAACTTGAATCATCTGGACTTACCAAGCCAGTTTGTAAAAGGTGTTTTTCAATATACTCGCTCCAGCATCGCCAATAATCACCACCTGGATGGTCTATTAGTACTAAAGGAACAGGACCAAATTTGCCAGTTTGACTCAAAGTCATGCATTCAAATGCTTCATCTTGAGTGCCAAAACCACCAGCAAATAATGCGACCGCATCACTTTCTTTGAGTAAAAACAGTTTGCGGGTAAAGAAATATTTGAAATGGATTAATTTATGGTCACCCTCGATGTAGGGGTTTGCTTGCTGTTCAAAAGGAAGTTGGATGTTTAAGCCAAATGAATTTTCGCGTCCTGCTCCTTCGTGACCGGCTTGCATAATGCCACCACCACCACCAGTCATCACCATAAAATTTAAATCTGTGACGCGCTGGGCAAATTCTTTTGCCATTTTATATTCAGGAGTTTCAGGCGCCAAGCGTGCGGAACCGAAAATAGTAACTTTACGAACATGTCGATAGTTGTAAAATAACTGAAATCCTCGTTCCATATCAGTTAAAGCTGAGGATAAAATTTTCCAGTCAAGGCGCTCAATTTCAGTATCAGCTAAACTTAAAATCGTGTTTAGTGCCTGCTGAATAAATTGCCGATTTTTTAAAGTAGGTAAACGCTCAATCATGAGAGCGATATCCGCTTTCAGAGTGTCTAGTGTGTCAAATGAAGCTTTGGAGGTCATGTTCCACTGCTGCTTTTCAGCTTTATATTTACGTAAAATTAGATGTAGGCTTTAGTTCTGTGAGTCTTAAACTTAACTCAATCAATGTACCTGCTGCAAGAGGCACCGTTTCTGAACATTGGTAAAACCACCCCTACTATATACGCAGGGGTGGGACAATTTTTAAACCACAGTTTGTGGGCAAATTATTCAATTTACCTCAAAAATCAACAGAGATTTAAATGAAAAACGCTATGCCACTAAAGGCGTAAAAAATTTTATCGAGAGGCAAAATCACTCTTCTTTACCTCCCTTAAATATTTTACAAATCTAAAGATATTTTTCGAGAGTGTTAGCTAATGTAGTTTTCGGAACGGCACCGACAACCATATCAACTTTTTGCCCACCTTTAAAAATCATTAAAGTAGGAATGCTGCGAATGCCATATTGACTAGCAACGTTTGGATTCTCATCAGTATTAACTTTGACTACCTTGAGTTGTCCATCGTACTGAGCGGCAATTTCATCCACAACTGGTCCAACCATGCGGCAAGGACCGCACCAGGGTGCCCAAAAATCAACCAGAACAGGAACTTCGCTGTCGAGTACTTCCTGTTTAAAACTAGAGTCTGTAACTTGTGCGGCTGCTGACATGCCTTCAACCTTTGCCTACTACATTGTTTTCATTTTTGTGAAAATTCTACCACAGCAAGCACGTGCCGGTTCGGAGTCATGAATATACATTTACAATTACATTAAAGAATTTCTTTATATATTTGCCCCTTTTTTTTAACCATACCCTAAAAAAGGAACCGCCCGAACATATAGTCCGGGCGGAGTGTGGTGTGAGGAGTGAACGGAAACATGCGTCTCCGCTTCCTCCATTGTAAGCGAGATATGTAATTTTTCCAGCAATTGTTCCAAATGCCAGAAAAATTTTCTTAACGTTACTTGCCCATACCTAATTGCTGTGCTTTTTGGTAAACTTTTCCTTCCGTGAGCAATGATGGTGCGATTACAACTTCAACTTGTTGCATTTCTTTAATATTCTTGGCGCCTAAAGTACCCATACTAGTTTTTAAAGCACCCAACAAGTTATGTGTTCCATCATCAAGTCCAGCAGGACCAATAAGAATTTGCTCTAAAGTACCAGTAGTCGCAACCTTAATGCGTGTACCACGAGGTAGAACAGGACTCGGTGTCGCCATCCCCCAGTGATAACCTCGTCCTGGCGCCTCTGCTGCCCGTGCAAACGGTGAACCTATCATTACACCATCTGCACCACAAGCAATACACTTACAAATGTCACCACCCGTAATTAAGCCACCATCTGCAATAACTGGTATATATTTACCAGTTTCTTGAAAGAAGTCATCACGTGCAGCAGCGCAGTCAGCAATAGCGGTAGCTTGAGGCACACCAACACCCAAAACACCTCGCGATGTACAAGCGGCACCAGGACCAATACCAACTAGTACACCTGCGGCACCAGCTTTCATCAGGTTAAGGGTAACTTCGTAAGTTACACAGTTTCCGAGTAAAACAGGCATTGGCATGTCTTGACAAAAAGTGGCCAAATCAAGTGGTACTATTGACTCTGGCGATAAGTGAGCGGTTGATACCACTGTTGCTTGTACAAAAAATAAATCGGCACCAGCTTCTGCCGTGACTTTACCAAACTTACTGGCGCCTGCTGGAGTAGCACTAACAGCAGCAATACCACCAAGCTGTTTAATTTCCTTAATTCTTTGCGTAATTAATTCAGGTTTTATAGGTTCAGCATAAAGCTCCTGCATTAGCCCTACAAATTCCGAATTACCAACAGACGCGATGCGGTCTAGAATTGGCTCTGGGTTTTCATAGCGAGTTTGAATACCTTCGAGGTTAATAACCCCCAAAGCACCCAACTTTGATAAACCAACAGCCATACGCACATCGACAACACCATCCATAGCGCTGGCAATAATGGGAATTTCCCGCTCGATATTACCAATTTGCCATTTGGTATCCGCTAAACTTGGGTCGAGTGTTCGATTGCCTGGGGCTAGAGCAATTTCATCGATGCCATATGCTCTACGAGCTGTTTTCCCCCGCCCTATTTGAATGTCCACGCCTTTTATGTTCTCAATTCTGTTTAAGCTAGGTTAGCAAATTGTGGGGTACTTCTACCTAATTTTCATTTACGATTTTAGATAAAATAATCGGCACATGCGAGCTATAGCGCTGTAAAATCGCTAAAATTATTAACATAACTTAAAATTTTTTTCATAATAGATTCCCTTGATTCAGTCTGAAACCCTAGAACTACTCGAATGGTCACGCCTGTGTCAGCATTTGTCAACCTTTGCTGCCACTAAGTTGGGTGCTGTTGCATCGCGACATTTAACAATTCCCACTTCAAAGAACCTGAGCGAAGAATTACTCGCGCAAACCAAAGAAGTCTACGAACTCGAAAGCCGTCTGAATAGTGGATTATCGTTCGAGGGTATTCAAGATATTGGGGATTCTCTCGAACGCGCACAACTTTATGGTATTTTAGCTGGTGATGAGTTGCTAGCGATTGCTACAACCCTCTCTGGGGCACGTAATTTACGACGTGCAATTGATAACCATGAGGATTTAACTGTACTAACTAGTTTAGTCTCTGAGTTACGAACTTATCCTGAAGTCGAGCAAGAAATTCATCGCTGTGTAGATGAACGCGGACAAATTGCTGACCGTGCGAGTCAGAAACTCGGTGATATTCGTGCCGATTTGCGGAAAACACGTAGTCAAATAACTCAAAAGTTACATAATATTATTCAAGTTAAATCAAGTGCGCTTCAAGAAAATATTATTACTCAGCGTGGTGATAGATTTGTAATTCCTGTTAAAGCAACCCATAAAGACGCGATACCAGGTATCGTGCATGACACATCAACAAGTGGTTTGACGTTGTACGTTGAGCCAAACTCAGTTGTACCAATGGGTAATCAACTGCGTCAACTCACCCGAAAGGAAGAAATAGAAGAAGAAGCAATAAGGCGCCTATTAAGCGAGCAAGTAGCAGCGATTTGTCCAGATTTAGAAAGATTGCTGCTAATAGTCACGACTTTAGATTTAGCAACAGCAAAAGCGCGTTATGGTTATTGGCTCAAAGCAAACCCACCTCGCTTTATCGATATTAAAGCCAACGAAAAAATAACTCTCAGACAATTACGGCACCCTTTATTAGAATGGCAACATCATCACGAACAAGGACATGCTGTAATTCCGGTAGATTTATTAGTACAACCAGAAACTCGCGTTGTCACTATTACAGGCCCCAACACAGGTGGAAAAACAGTCACCTTAAAAACTCTGGCACTAGCAGCGTTAATGGCAAAAGCTGGAATGTTTGTACCTGCACGTGAACCTGTAGAGTTACCTTGGTTCGACATGATATTAGCTGATATCGGTGACGAGCAGTCATTACAGCAAAGCTTATCAACATTTTCAGGACACATTCGCCGCATTAGTCGAATTTTAAACGAATTAGGTAGAGACGCGACATGTCGCGTCTCTACATCATCATTAATTCTTCTAGATGAAGTCGGCGCCGGAACTGACCCAGCAGAAGGAAGTGCTTTAGCGATAGCATTACTAAAGTATCTTGCCGACCATGCATTACTAACAATGGCAAGCACACACTTTGGTGAACTCAAAGCGTTGAAGTATCAAGATGAACGTTTTGAAAATGCTTCTGTAGAATTTGATGATGCCACACTGTCACCTACATACCGCTTATTATGGGGAATTCCTGGACGTTCCAACGCACTTGCAATTGCGCGTCGTTTAGGCTTAAACCCTGAAGTTGTAGAAGCAGCAAAGCAAGAAATGGGAGGTGCCAACGACGAAGTAAACTCAGTAATTGCTGGGTTAGAAGCACAACGTCGGCGCCAAGAAACTAAAGCTGCTGAAGCTCAAAAGTTATTACAGCAAGCAGAAGTTTTATACAAACAAGTATCCGAAAAAGCCACATCTTTAGAAGAACGTGAACAATCTTTAAAAGAAAAGCAAGAAATAGCAGTACAAGAAGCCATAGCGAGCGCGAAAGGTGAAATTGCGACCGTTATTAGGCGCCTGCAAAAAGGAACACCAACTGCACAAGAAGCGCAAGTTGCTACAAATAATTTAAATCAAATTGCGGAGAAATTTACAACACCTCAACAGCAAAAACCAAAAGTTGGGTTTATGCCAAAAGTTGGTGACCGCATTCGTATATCCAAATTAGGACAAACAGCCGAAGTCATAACAGCACCCGACTCTGACGGCGAATTAAACGTCCGCTTTGGCATCATGAAAATGAACGTCAAACTAACAGATATCGAGTCTCTCGACGGTCAAAAAGTCGAACCACCACCAGCACGCACAACCCGTAACACACCACCTGCCAACGTCACCCCACCCCCAGAAGCTCCAAATATCCGCACCTCCAAAAATACCTTTGACATACGTGGTAAACGGGTAGCTGATGCTGAAATAATTTTAGATAAAGCGCTTTCAGAGGCATCGGGACCAATATGGATTATCCACGGACACGGTACAGGTAAACTACGTGAAGGAGTTCATGCATATCTAAAACAGCACTCAAGAGTTAAACGTATGGAACCCGCAGCACAAGCGGATGGTGGCACCGGTGTAACTATTGCCTATGTCTAAAGGAGTTATGAGTGATAAGTTAGGAGTTAGGAGTTAAAACTCATAACTCTTAACTCCTAACTTCTAACTTAATTAATGGTTTGCTGACAAAAAATATTTCCGAAAGGGATTGTCAAAAGTAACATTTTTTGCATAGTAGTAGAGACGTGTTCATGGAGTGTCCCGCAGGGAATTAATCACGTCTCTACTATATCTAAACAGTAAAAAAATCTTGGCTGTTCGTTGCTAACACATTAGAATCAGGCATTAAGGTAGTAGGTAATTTGATACCGACGTGGCGGCATTTGCTTATACTAAGCATAGGCTCTTACCGATTCCACTCTCTGTAAAGACAGGATAAATATTTTCTTCGTTTGCTTTTACAGACTCGCTTGTTCGTCTTAGAGTTAAGACATTCATATAAACGCTGTTGTCCTCGAAGTCCCGGTGCCCACATTATAGTAAAGGAAACCAATCCTTCGGCTATCGAGTCTGGTTTCAAAATGGGTAACAGCAATAGTCCCTAAAGCCCGATCACCTATGCTAAAAGTTATGCAACCTGCCGCCAATTCCCCAAACCCGACTTCACAGTGGGAGGACTTAACCCAAATAGGTGCCCCCAACTCCTTAGAGTGGGATAATATCAAAGCCCAATTGGATTTGGTGTTGTTGGCGCTAGAAACATTAACTGGTATTGGCTCTGAAGCAATGCTCACTGCTGCCATTGATTTAGGCTTAGAGTCAAAAGTTCCAGACCGTGTAGCATTATGGCGCCTGCGTCAGTCAAACCCGATACGTAAAGGTCAGGGAGGACGGAAAAAACTTGATGTCGAAGAAGCACGTTCGCTAGTTTTGATTATTTGTCATCTGGCGAAACAGCACCAAGAATTAATTCGTCGTGCTGTTAGCTTACTCGAACAAATGGCGGAAACAAATCGTGAACCGCATACTTCCGCTCTATTGGGAGATTACATTGATGCGTTTTGTAATACTTACCAAGAGCGGATGGAGGAAGACGAGGCAATATCTACGGATTTGCTCACCCGCTTGGCGCTGAAATTGCTAGTTGATTTACTGTTTTACAGCGGTCCTGGTGGACATCGCCGTCTTTGGCTTACACTTATCGACCGTTCAACAAAATTTTAGATTTTAGATTGCGAGATTTTAGTCCCCATTGCATTTTTTGCCATGCCTCTATCAAATTCTGTCATCCGTCGCTATACACCACCGACTTGCACTCTTGAAGTAAGCGCGCAAAACTCGCCATTATCACAGTGGATGGGTAAATCAGTCCTCAAGCAACTGAGCTTTTCGCTTCGTTTGGATGACCCGCGACTACCAGAAGACCAGAGGATTGCAATTCGAGGCAATCGCGACCAACTCGAAGCTTTGTGTGCAGCAGTGACGGCTTATGTCCAGCAGTTTTTACACACCCAACCAGATAAGTTTTGGGAAAGTTATAACAATAGTAGCGATGCAACTCAAGTATTAGGTACTGATGTACAACAAGATGTCCATAATACGGATACGCGGCTTTCGACTTTAGGAAAACCTTACAACATCAATAATACCCAATTTACTCAATCTGAGATATATATAGAACCCAGCGGTTATTTATCACATAATTTATATCTTGGAAATCTTGCTTCTTCAACTACAGGAGTTGTTAAATTAAGCCTTTTACAATTATTCGATTTAGCATCTGCCTTAGACGAGTATTCAGCCGATGTTTTGGCATTACCCAACCTTAACAATACACATCGTCGTACTTCCGCAATTCCGAATTGGGCGCCTATAGCAGCAGTATTTGCCTTAGCGTTAGGGTTAACTCCCTTTACATTACAGTACGCAAACCGCGCACGTCAAAATCAACAATCTCAACAAACTGCTGCAAACACTTCAAGTGAAGCGCTACAAACTCCATTGCCAACAGTCGCAGCAACACCCGGACTTCTACCGACACCACTCGACACTTTACCACCAATTGCAGCAGGATTACCTACCCCTCCTCCTGGAGCAGTCAGTACTAATTTACCCATACCAGGTGCAATTCCAACACCAGGCGGCAATATAAATACAAGTACGCTACCAACAACAAATTTACCTCCAGGTAGTATTGCTGGTAATCTTCCAGTTCCATCAACAACACAACGTCCAAATTTAGGGGCGCCAACATCGCAGCCCGGTGCAAACTTTACTTTTCCCTCCAGCATACCATCAGGAAACACACTTACTATTCCTGAGCTAACAAATCCAAGATTACCCACAACATCAACGGGTAAAACATCGACTATTTTAACCTCACCAGGTTCAATTGCCCTGCAACCAAATATTACTCAACAAGCGCGGAGCAGTACTCAACCCAGAAATAATACTTCTGCAAGAGGAAATATCGCCACGAGTAAATCACCTTCTACAACATTACCTTCAACAATACCTCCAATATCACCAATATCTCCAACAACTGGACTACCCTCTCTCGATGCCCTAGAAACACCATATAATGAACCGCGTCCTGCTATCCCACGTGCAAACCGAACGGCGCCAGGTGGAACAGATGGCTCTCTATTAAGCCGTTTGCGTGAAGCTCGTGATGGCTCTGGAAGAATTGCCACAGCTAGTAATAGAAGTACCACCACAGCTACAAATACAATCTTTGATACACCTCAGATATCAGAAGCAAGAAACGTATTGCGTGCTACCTGGAAACCCCCACAAGGTTTAAAGCAAACTTTAGAATACAGCTTATTAGTTGGTGTTGATGGTTCCATCGAGCGAATTTTACCATTAGGAAAAGCAGCGCGTGATTTCGTTGACCGTACAGGAATGCCATTAATAGGCGAACAGTTTGTATCACCCAACCGTAATGGACAGTCTGTTCGTATCCGCGCAGTATTTAGTCCAGACGGCAAAGTACAAACCTTTCCAGAAAAAGATTAAATATTTAATCAAATATTTATTCCCGAAACCCGGTTTATTGAAGAAACCGGGTTTCTAGTATTTTGGCTATTTGTGAACCATTGGTTCACATTTTACGGATTTCCATCATCTTGCAATGTCTTGCGTTGCAAACTAACACATCATATTAACGTACTGGTCTCTACTCTGTGTCCTAGTTGTCTCTGTGGTCAGGAGATATACCGTGAAAACGTCGGACATGAAGTAGTAGGGCAGGCTATAAGCCTATCCGACGGGGCGGATAACCGCTAAAAAAGGGGGCTGCTACCACAACCCCCCTATAGATAGATTTAAGTTACTATTTAATAACGCGATTTTTTGGTGTTTTTCAATTTTGCCTTTCTACGGCGCCGTTCCGCAGCTACAACAGCTCCTTCAACTGGATAGCCAATTAAAGGAATAACTTGGAATTTACGCTCGTCTTCTAACTTTCTAAGTTCGGTGTAATCAACCCAGTGAATGCAGTCAACAGGACATGTGTCAATCGCTTCTTGAATGACTTCCTCAGCATCTGCATCTTGACGGACAACGCGCGAACGCCCATAATCGGGTTCAATATAGAAAGTGTTACGAGCAACATGCGCGCAATGCTTACAGCCAATACAGGTGATTTCATCAACGTAAACACCCTTTTGACGCAGCATTCCCCCTAACTCTGGCTCAAAACCAGACCGTTCGGGTGCCGAGCGTAAAAAACCACCCAACTCTGGCTCAAAACCAGACCGTCCGTCTTCATTGTCTTCAGGTGACGGCATAAAATCAGCCATTACGCACTCCAGCGCTGTACTACTAAACGAATAGAACCATCTTCATTTTTTTGTTGTTCAGCAATTTGGAAACCAGCACGTGCCGTTTCTTTCATCACTGTTTGGAATGCATAACGCTGGGTTACTTTACGTAAAAACCCTTCAACTGATAAATCTTGTTGCCAATACTGTAAATCGGCTACCAGTTCGTACTCGTTGCCATTCCATTTAAAACCAACATCGTAGCCATTATCTTGCTCTATAGTAATTTCTGCATCGTGAGTTTGACCACGATAACCACGTACTGGACGCGGACCCTGTTTCCAATCAATATTTAATTCTGTGAGCGCTTCCTTCAATGATTCAACGTTACGGATTTGAGTTTTAATTTGGCTAAAGTGTGACATGGTGTTTGTGAGATAACGAAACTAAAAGGTTAAAAAAGCTACCAATCGCTGAAACTGGTCTGTGTATTCACTACACCTGATTGTTGAACAACAGGTTGGGTGAAAAACTCTGAGGTTGGCTCATGATTAAGTACTATTCCTAGCTGTGCTTCTATCGCTGCTGTAACCTCAGCGCACGAAGTACCTACTATGCCAGTGACTTTTTCTAGTACCCGACCATCTGGATAAATAATGAACTCTAATGTTTCCATAATTTACTGTGCCAACCAAAGATAAGTACTTTTGGACTGTACTGCTCTATTAGAGAACTAGATGTATAGCCCTCCGGAACATACCCCTAGTTACAAACTTGTCATTTGTTAACTAATGTTCCATCTCTCAAAATATATATCTCAGAAAATTTACAAAACTTATTAAATTGTTTAGTCAGTACGTTCACTATATGTAAGTTTCCCTTAACCTAAAGGATTAGTCAAGCTTCACTCATGTATACGTAACTTAAGTATAAAAAAGTTGAAATATATATATCATCAGCTTTCCCATGCTGTTTTATAGAGTAACCTATACAAAAATTATTGAGAAACTTTATTATTATTATCGATTTCAGATTAAAGTCGCGATTATATATTATGAAGGCGCCACAGTCTATTTATCTTTACAACATGACGAAAAATTTACAATTTAGAATCCTGAATCGAAAATATTGTAAGCTTTGAGTCAATTCGGAATTTAGATTATGAGCGCAAAGCAAGTAACAAGTTCTGTAATTTAGCAGTAGCGCGCGTCGGGGGTACTAGGTTTTGGTGGACTAGGGCAAGCAACTGCAAGAGTGTTGGCGCCTAAACGGGAAATGATACTAGTAGCAGCAGCAGATAAACACGGTTATGTTTATCATCCAAATGGTATAGATGCTTTGGGATGTATTAGTACCTATCAATCTTTAGGTTCAGTTGGATACTTAGAGCCATTTGGCAAATTAATTACCGAAAGCGTTGAGGAGTTAATCAGTGCCAGTTCCTCTGTAGATGCTTATTTTCTAGCACTACCCAATTTGCCCAATAATTTTATACAAACTGTAGTTAAGCAATTTATTAAGTTGGGTAAAATTTCTACTCACACTTTTACTTTAGGTGATGAAACTAGTATGGCTGCTAATGTGTGTGGACCTGCTTTTGGTTACTTAAAAGCTGGCATACAGTTACATAAGCGTAGTATACATGGTATTTTTACTGCTGCTGAAATTATGCCGCAGTTTGTAAAATAATCCCCTGTTCAAAAGAATGTAAGGTGGGCACTGCCCACCTTACGATTAGGACAAACTTTCAACTGGGTTTTCATCAAGCAAAACTTCGTGTGTTTGGATAACGAATGGAAGTTCGGCGCCTATTAAACCGCGTTTGATGCGTTCAGATGTTTCAGGAAATACAACAAACAGTGGGTATTTAGTATTTGTCCCCTCGCTTAATATATGACTGTGACGTTCTGGCATTAACCACTCATAATCTTTATCAAGTAATACTTGGGTTTGGCGCCAACGCATTAATAAATCGGAAAAATCTTCTTCTGGACGGTGGACGTAGATAAAAATTTCGGCGCCTGTTTTAATTTTCCATTCAGGGTCACACATTAAAATAGCAACATCGCACGGTAACGTCATTGCTTCTGACAATGAACCCGCTTTCCGAATGCGGATAATTGGTAAAGGTATAGTGATAACGCTTTCAGCTGGGCGGCGTAAGCTTGGTATCATTTCCAAATAAGGACGGTGCTGTTTAAACAGTTCTATGGCGCCGAGATGATGGCTGTATTCTGCCAAACATGCTTCATAATTAGATTTGTGTACAGGCATATTTTATTTATAAATTTATTTAATATGATGTAGAGACGTTACATGTAACGTTTCTACAACATTTGTGGTTATCCCAATTTCTCGAATACGGCAAACATGGGCAAATACATTGATAACAAAATCGTACCAACCATTCCCCCAAGTACCACAATCATAATTGGTTCCAAAATACTCGTTAGAGCTTTTACAGCTTGTTCAACTTCATCTTCATAAAAGTCAGCAACTTTCATTAACATTGCGTCAATTTCCCCTGTTTCTTCACCAATGCTAATCATTTGAATTGCCATTGCAGGGAAAACTTTCTCTTTTTGCAGTGCCATACTTATCATGCCACCTTGCTGTACTTCTGCACGCGCGGCATCAATAGCATTAGAAATAACTTGATTTCCTGCGGTATCACGCACAATTTCTAGAGAAGTTAAAATTGGAACACCCGAACGAGTCAAAGAACCAAATGTACGGCTAAATTTGGCAACGGCTGATTTTTGTATCAAGTCACCAAATAAAGGCATTTTTAAAGAAAGACGGTCAATAGTTTGCCTACCAACAGCTGTTTTATAATATTGTTGATAAGCAATCCACAAACCAATCACAACAGCAATTACAACAAATAATCGCCAACTTCGCAAAATTTCACTGACATCAAGCATGAATTGTGTCAATGGAGGCAATGTAGTTCCCAAATCTTTGAAAATATTAGCAAAGATTGGAATCAAGAAAACCGTCATCCCAATAAAAATTGCAACCGCTAAAAAACCAACCACAACCGGATACGAAAGTGCTGCTTTGATTTGGTTCTGTAAACGTGCAACGTCTTCTAATAATTTTGCGAGTCGGTTGAGTACTTCGTCGAGTACACCACCAACCTCACCCGCTTGTATCATACTCACATACAACCCGTCAAAACATTTTGGGTGTTTCCGCATTGCATCAGATAAGTTAATCCCGTTTTGAACATCGGCACTTATATCTAAAAGTGCTTGTTTGAGTTTAGGATTTGTGCATTGTTCTCCAAGTACACCTAAACTTCTGACAATTGCTACACCAGCGTTGACTAATGCTGCAAACTGACGTGAAAAAACGGCTTTATCTTTAACAGAAACTGATGCAAAACGGGCATTAAAATCGAGTGCTGATTTGAGGTCAAAACTTTCTGTTTTTTTAAGTTCTTGAACTACAAAACCTTGTTGTCGCAAATTTATACGAGCTTCTTTTATCGATTCTGCGGTTACTTTTTCAGTTCTAGATTTTCCTTGAGAATCCCTGACACGCGCTACAAAACTTGGCATATTTTAAAAAGTTATGAGTTAAAACTTAGGAGTTAGGAGTTAGAAGTTAGGAATTATGAATTTCAACTCATAACTCATCACTCTTAACTCCTAACTATTTATTTAGTGTGCTTTTGCAGCTACTTTGGCGCCATTTTGTGGAGGAGTACCACCAATGAGACGTTGAACTTCATCAGGTTTAGATGTTTTAGACATTGCAGCTTCAAAGGAAATTGTTCCTTGCTTATAAAGATTTGCTAAAACTGATTCTAATGTTTGCATTCCTAATTTACCGCCTGTTTGAATTGCGGAGTAAATTTGTGCTGTTTTTCCTTCACGGATTAAGTTAGAAATAGCTGGTGTAATTACCATAATTTCTTGCGCCATTATCCGACCATATTCACCTGGTTTCGGATTTTTCTTGGGCACTAAGGTTTGACTAAATACTGCGACTAATGAGTTTGATAATTGTACACGAACTTGCGTTTGTCTTTCGTGTGGAAAAACGTCAATAATCCGGTCAACGGTTTGTGCAGCAGAGCTTGTGTGTAGTGTACCAAATACTAAGTGTCCTGTTTCTGCGGCAGAAATTGCTAGAGATATCGTTTCTAAATCTCGCATTTCACCTACTAGGATAATATCTGGGTCTTCCCGTAAAGCTGCTTTTAATGCGTTGGCAAAACTCTTTGTGTCTTCACCTAGTTGACGCTGGTGAACCAAACTTTTTATTGGTTCGTAAACGAATTCTATTGGGTCTTCTACTGTTAATATGTGTTCTGCACGTGTGCGGTTGATTAAGTCAATCATTGCCGCTAGTGTTGTAGTTTTACCTGAACCTGTAGGTCCTGTCACCAAAATTAGTCCTCTTGGTTTTTCTGACATTTCACGAACTACATCGGGTAAACCTAATTTCTCAAAGTTAGGAATTTTAGAACTCAATGCACGTAAACATGCTGCATAGGCGCCACGGTCTTTGTAAACGTTAACACGAAAGCGCGCTAGTCCTTTTACTCCGTAAGAACAATCTAACTCCCAAGTCTGTTCTAATGTTTTACGCTGAGTGTTGTTGAGCATACTAAAAATTAGTCGCTGACATGTGTCAACTGACATCACACCATATTTTTCTTGAGGTGTGAGTTTTCCACTGACACGGAAGTAAGGAGGTAGGCCTGCGGATAGGTGTAAATCCGAACCTCCTTGTTCAATCATGTCTTCCATCAAGTCCTCAATCATGAAATCCATTGTTTTTTCCTCCGTTGTTTGTTTGTGGTAAGTGATTAATCTTGAAAGCGGGATGTCATACAGTAGGGACATTCGAGCCATTCGGGTTGAAGTTCAGCGCTACATGTACGACAAGTTAACCCACTCTTACGTTTGGCTTTGAGTTCTGCTTCTAAACCTGTGTCGGTGAAAGTTACACGCTCTACTTCTTCGAGCGTTGTCGCACCTTGACGTACTAAGTCCAAACTGTAGGCAAGCAGGGTTTTCATCCCTTCTTCTACTGCTACTTCTTTGATACGTTCGGTTGGTGCATCTTCGTTGATTAAAGTCTGTAGGTTTTCTGTAATCTTCATGACTTCGTAAACACCACAGCGTCCTTTGTAACCGACACCGTTACATGTTGGACATAGCGAACCGTTGCCCTTAGCTTGTTGAATTTGCTCGTTGCTGAGTGCATTCGCTTTGTAAAGAGTTAACCCAACATCTTGTGATGCTGTCATCCCAAAACGAGCAAGCTCTTCAGGTGTTGGAGTATAAGCAATACGGCAGTCTGAACATACACGTCGCACTAAGCGCTGTGCTAGTACTCCCAGCAATGAGCTTGATATCATGAATGGCTCAATGCCCATTTCACCTAAACGGGCGATGGCGCCAGGAGCATCATTAGTGTGAAGTGTTGTTAATACTAAGTGTCCTGTTAACGCTGCTTCAATCGCGGTTTTTGCTGTTTCTTTATCTCGCGTTTCACCCACAAGCAATACATCAGGGTCTTGACGTAAAAACGCGCGTAGTGCAGTTCCAAAATCTAATCCTTTTTCACGGATAACTTGTACCTGCGTGATTCCTGGCAAACTGTACTCAATTGGATCTTCTACTGTACTGATATTAATACCTGGGTCGTTACGTTCGGCAAGTGCTGAATAAAGCGAAGTCGTTTTCCCCGAACCTGTTGGTCCTGTTACTAATATCAAACCAAAAGGACGCGAAACCATTTCTTGGACGATATGCAAAGTTTCTGGGTCGGTAATTAATTTATCCAAACCTAACTGTGTCGCGGAGTTGTCCAAAATCCGCAGTACTACTTTTTCTCCGTAACGACTTGGCAAGGTGTTAACCCGGAAGTCAACCTTACGTCCCTCAAACATCCGACGAATTCGTCCGTCTTGTGGTAAACGACGTTCGGCAATATCTAAATTCGCAATAATCTTAAATCGGGCTGTGATGGCAGGAATAATTTTTTTTGGTAATGCGTCAAACGCTTCGCGCAATACCCCGTCTTTCCGAAACCGTATGCGTAAATTCTCTTCTTGCGGTTCGATGTGAATATCCGAAACTTTTTCTTGTAAAGCTTTTCCTAAAATTCGGTTCACCAAGTTAATAATCGGTGCATCTTCCGCACCTTTCATCGCTGACCCTAAATCAGCTTCTGCATCATCTGGAGCATCTGCTAAGTCTAAATCACCAAGGTTTTCTAAATCTTGATTAATATCGGTTAATTTTTGCTGCTCAATGTGCTTCTGCTTAACTGCTAGCTCATCAAGAAACTGGTTGATAATCTGCTGGTAGTCTTCGGTAGTGATTACCATCCGTTGCAACATCAACCCTTGCGGACGCAAAATCCGATTTAAATCGTCCGATGCTTCTAAGTTATCTGGGTCAACCATTGCCACCAATATTGATGGTGGGTTTTGTTCGTCGTTACGTGACAATGGAACTAAACGATGGCGCCGACAAATATCTACCGGGATAAGTGTGTCTATCAAGTTTGCCACCATCGATGTGCCGATGGAGTTAACTTCTGGGTCAAGTGATTCAACCCCGTAAAGTATTTTTAATTCAAAAAGTTGTTGTTTTTTATATAATCTCAGCAGTTCCGGTGATAGCTGGCGCCCTGAAATCGATTCGAGTACCTCAGTCAACGGTGTCCCGCTTTTGCGACTTTCTATCAGTGCTTGCCGCATTTGCTCGGTATCAACAAACCCTGATTGTACTAATTTTGTTCCGAAGGGTGAAAATTCTGTCCTCGTTGTGAGAGCAGTACTTCGCCTCTGTTGTGATGACGAATAAGTCATATATTCTTATATTTATATGGGTAGCCAAAACCTCTTCTATATTGAGTATTCCCATGAGTCAACCCAGAACTCTCATCTTGACAAAGAAAAATTAGAACCTTGACTCAATTTACGGAAACCCGCACTACAATACTCTACGGAAAGCCGTCCTCATTACGATGGAAGAATATATCCAGCTTTTGTCAAAATAGAGAACGATGATTAACTACTCAGCAATAAGGAGAGATCTAAGAGGTAATGCAAACGATGAATAGCGACTTCCCTGAACAAAACAACACAAGTACATATGGCAGCGAAGTAGCTGACCCCAGTGCTGTGGTAACTAACGATGTAAGTTCCTACGCTTCGACATCTGACAATAGCGTAAATGCTGACGCTGCTTCTGATGATGTTAGTGCAATGGCGCCGCAAATCGATTCGCTCAAAGCTCAACTCGAAGCAAGTAGCAATCAATACACGCGGTTAGTAGCAGATTTCGATAATTATCGCAAGCGCACTCAGAAGGAAAAAGACGACCTTGATGCATTAGTTAAACGAAACACCATTACAGAACTATTACCAGTAGTGGATAATTTTGAGCGTGCGCGCGCTCACATTAAACCTCAAAACGACTCTGAGATGGCAATTCATAAAAGCTATCAAGGGGTTTATAAACAACTGGTTGACAGTTTAAAACGATTGGGTGTTTCGCCAATGCGTCCCGAAGGTCAACCATTTGACCCCAACCTTCATGAAGCAGTATTGCGCGAACCTACGGATGAACATCCAGAGGGAACAGTGTTAGAAGAGTTAGTGCGCGGATATTTTTTGGGTGAACGTGTACTACGCCATGCAATGGTGAAAGTCGCAGCTCCAAAAGAAGATACGCCTGTTCTTGATGATACTCAATCAAGTGCAGCGGATAGTTAAGCTGACAGTTGAACTTGATAGTTAGTTTCCATGTACGTATTTACCGCGTCAATTTTCTTGATTGACACGGTTATACTACTATTGCTTTAAACTTCAAGTACACGACCGTTCGGTACAAAATTATCACTAATACTTCTTTTGCTAGCGCAACTTTTTCCCACTAGTAATAATTACGTAAGTATGCTCTCAACCCAATGTAGATATTCCGTGTTATGTCAACGAACTAACAAGTACAGAATATTATACTTATGGGAAAAGTTATTGGGATTGACTTGGGCACTACTAACAGTTGCGTAGCAGTCTTAGAAGGTGGTCAACCAATTGTTATTGCTAATACCGAGGGTGGAAGAACAACTCCAAGTATCGTCGGTTTTGGTAAGGGTGGTGAACGCTTGGTTGGTCAATTAGCAAAACGTCAAGCTGTCACAAATGCAGAAAATACTATTTATAGTATCAAACGATTTATTGGGCGCCGTTGGGAACATACAGAAACCGAACGGTCGAGGGTGCCTTATCAGTGTATAAAAGGTCGTGATGACACGGTTGATGTCCAAATTCGCGGCAAGAACTATACACCCCAAGAAATCTCCGCGATGGTTTTGCAAAAGCTTAAGCAAGACGCAGAGAACTTTTTAGGTGAAAGCGTTACACAAGCAGTTATCACAGTACCCGCATATTTTACCGATGCCCAACGTCAAGCTACAAAAGACGCAGGCACAATTGCTGGTCTTGAAGTTTTACGTATTATCAATGAACCTACCGCAGCAGCTTTGGCATTCGGGTTAGATAAACAAGACGCTGAACAGCTAATTCTTGTATTTGACCTTGGTGGTGGAACATTTGATGTCTCGATTCTCCAACTTGGGGATGGAGTGTTTGAGGTTAAAGCGACTTGTGGTAATAACCATTTAGGTGGCGATGACTTCGATAACGTCATTGTTGAATGGATGATTGAAGTTTTCCGCACAGAGTCAGGAATCGATTTAGCTCAAGATAAAATGGCACTGCAACGCTTGCGTGAAGCTGCGGAAAAAGCCAAAATAGAATTATCGAGCATGGGCAACACAAGTATTAACTTGCCATTTATCACTGCCGATGCCAGTGGTCCCAAGCACTTAGAAACCGAACTTAGTCGCGCAAAATTTGAAGAGTTAGCAAGTAATTTAATCGCAGCAACGCTTGAACCAATGACGCAAGCACTCAAAGATGCCGACCTTAAGCCTCAAGACATCGATAAAATTATTTTGGTCGGTGGCTCGACTCGTATTCCTGCCGTACAAAATGCTTTAATCAAGTTTTTTGGTGGCAAAGCTCCCGACCGCTCTATTAACCCTGATGAAGCTGTTGCTCTTGGCGCCGCAATTCAAGCTGGGGTATTAGGTGGTGAAGTTGAAAACTTATTGCTACTCGATGTCACTCCGTTGTCTATAGGTATTGAAACTTTAGGCGAAGTTTTCACCAAAATTATTGAGCGCAACACCACAATTCCCACCAGTAAATCTCAAGTTTTCTCTACCGCTATTGATGGGCAAATTTCAGTGGAAATTCATGTCCTCCAAGGTGAACGGGCAATGGCACGCGATAATAAAAGCCTTGGTAAATTCTTACTAACTGGTATTCCACCTGCACCGCGCGGAGTTCCACAAATTGAGGTGTCGTTTGAAATTGATGTCAACGGTATCATGCAAGTTGCCGCTCAAGACAAAGGTACTGGTAGAGAGCAAAGCATACGTATTACTAATACAGGTGGCTTAAGTGCGCTGGAAATCGAAAAAATGCGCCAAGAAGCCGAAGTCTTTGCAGAACAAGATAAGAAGCGTATTGAATTAGTTGCTTTGAAAAACCAAGCTGATAACTTATTGGGTAGTTATGAATCTACTTTGAGAAATAACGCTCATCTAATTAGCGACTCAATGAAACAGTCCGCTGATGAAAAATTATCTCAATTACAAGCAATAAGTAACGACACTAATGTCTCTATTCATGAGTTCCAACAACGTTTGGAGGAATTCCAACAAGCTTTATTTGCTATCGGTGCTGAGGTTTATAATCGAGCTGGCAACAGTCAACCAGGTGAAATTGTCGAAATAACCAATACCTCAAGTATTGAAAGCAATAATGGTGTAAACGAAAACATGACACCGCAATTCAATTTTGATTTTGAAGAAGAAACGGTTGCTTTGGCTGATTACGAAGCGATTGACTAGGATAATAAAAATTTCGTTGATATCTGTTAAATTGTAATAACAAGCTGGATTGCCGAGACAACCGCTCGTCTCGGCAATTTGCTTTTGAATGACATAACATATTCAAATTGTATCATAAAAGATACGGTTTTCCGCACCTACTGTTGTAGGCTATTGTCGTATAAGGCGGTGGAAACCACACCTGCACTTCCTTGATAATTTTAAGTATACTCATACATGACGTTTAATAACGTTTCACGAACCAAAAAGTTACAAACATGTTTCAACTGGTGGACACTTTTGCAGTCCAAAACGACTAAATATATTTATTTTTGGTGATTTTTGTAGAAGGTAAAAGGTAAAATTTACTATTAACAAAACTTAACTCTTGCCTTCAGCGCCTCTATACTCAAGAAATTGAAAGAGGAAAAGGCGCGCAAAATGTCTAACTTCTAACTCTCACCTTTTACAATATGGCTCGCGACTATTATGAAATTTTAGGTGTCTCTCGTGAGGCAGACAAAGACGAAATTAAAAGTGCTTACCGTCGATTAGCTCGTAAGTACCACCCAGACGTGAATAAAGAAGCGGGGGCAGAAGAACGTTTTAAAGAAATCAACCGTGCTTATGAAGTGCTTTCTGAGCCAGAAGTACGCGCACGCTACGACCGTTTCGGTCACGATGGTGTGAATGCGGGAGCTGGGGTTGGGTTTCAAGATATGGGCGACATGGGTGGTTTCGCCGATATTTTTGAAAGTATTTTCAGTGGTTTTGCAGGTGGTATGGGTGGTCCTACCCAACAACGGCGCCGTAGTGGTCCGGTTCGCGGTGATGACCTACAACTCGACCTAAAGTTAGACTTTCGCGAAGCTGTATTTGGTGGCGAAAAACAAATTCGTATTGCTCATTTAGAAACTTGTGAAGTTTGTACCGGAAGTGGCGCCAAACCAGGAACTCGTCCACGTACATGTTCAACTTGTAGCGGTACCGGACAAGTACGTCGCGTCACCCGCACACCTTTTGGTAGTTTCACCCAAGTTTCAACTTGTCCCACCTGTAACGGAACGGGAATGGTTATCGAAGAAAAATGTGATAACTGTAGTGGCAAAGGCGCCAATCAGGTAGCGAAACAACTAAAAATCACAATTCCAGCAGGGGTCTACGATGGACTACGTTTGCGGATACCTGGTGAAGGAGATGCAGGTCAACGGGGTGGCCCAGCAGGTGACTTGTATGTTCAACTAACAGTTAACGAAGATAGCGAATTCCAACGCGAAGACTTAAATATACGCTCCACAATTTCAATTAGTTATTTGCAAGCAATTTTAGGATGTAGACTACAGGTAGATACCGTAGATGGGCCAGAGGAATTAACAATTCCTGCGGGCACACAGCCTTACGCTGAATTTAAGTTAGAAAATCATGGCGTACCAAGATTAGGTAATCCTGTTAACCGGGGTGACCAGTTGGTGACGGTAATGATTGATATTCCAAATCCATCTAAATTAAGCGCTGAAGAGCGAAAATTGCTTGAAGAACTCGCTAAAATTAGAGGGGAACGCACCGGAAAGGGCGGTATCGAAGGCTTTTTAGGCAACTTTTTCCATCAGAGATAAACTAGGAATGAGCGTATCTTCTACATATACACCCGATGCTCAACTTGATTTGCGTGGTACCCCTTGTCCAATTAATTTTGTTCGGACAAAGTTAAGCTTAGAAAAAATGACTCCAGGTAATTTGCTAGAAGTTTGGTTAGACCCAGGTGAACCAATCGAGCAAGTACCTGACAGCTTAACTATGGCAGGTTTTCAAGTCGAGCAAATAACCGATTGTTCCGGTTACTTTTCATTGTTAGTACGCCGTCCAAACGCGGTTTAGGTCGCGGTTAATATGGAAGCGAAGGCACAACTAACAGGTACAGTCGTTGCTGTACAGGCTAATTTTTATCAGGTGCAACTTGATGGACAGAACAGAGAGTTGGGAGACCCCTCCCACCCTCCCACTCTCCTCTGTACTCGTCGAACTCGATTAAAAAAAATCGGGCTTTCTGTCATGGTTGGAGACCGTGTTGTAGTTGAAGAACCTGACTGGACTGGTAATCGGGGTGCGATTGCGGATGTTTTACCACGTTCGAGTCAATTAGACCGTCCTGCAATCGCTAATGTTAATCAAATATTACTCGTATTTGCCGCCGCTGACCCACCGTTAGAACCATATCAACTTAGCCGTTTTTTAGTAAAAGCTGAATCTACTGGCTTAGATGTTGTTTTGTGTCTAAATAAATCTGACTTAGTATCACATGCAGAACAAAAGGATATTAAGGAAAGATTAAGTTTATGGGGTTATCAACCTAGTTTTATTAGTGTACATAACAGTCTCAACACCGATATTTTATTAAGTAGACTTCAAAATAAAACTACCGTGTTAGCAGGCGCCTCTGGTGTAGGTAAATCGAGCTTAATAAATAAATTAATTCCAAATATTAACTTGCGTGTTGGTGAAGTTTCAGGGAAACTTGGTAAAGGGCGCCATACTACCCGTCACGTTGAACTATTTGAACTACCTTACGGTGGTTTACTCGCTGACACCCCAGGTTTTAACCAACCCGACTTAGATTGTAGCCCATCTGAACTAGCATACTATTTTCCAGAAGCAAGACTGAAGCTAGCCACTGGAAACTGTCGATTTGGTGACTGCTTGCATCGCGATGAACCATTATGCGTAGTTCGCGGAGATTGGGAACGCTACGAACATTATTTGGTCTTTTTAGAAGAAGTTGTATCAAGACAAGCTCATCTCAATTCTTCAACCGACCCCGAATCAACCTTAAAGCTAAAAAGCAAAGGTAAAGGTGAAAGTCACTACGAACCGAAACTCGAAACCAAAAAATATCGTCAAAAATCTCGACGTACACAATTACAGGAATTGCAGCAGTTCTATCAAGAAAGCGAAGATTAGAGAAACCTGGTTTTTATGCGAAATCATCATTTTTATTGCAAGACATCCTAAAAACCAGGTTTCTACGTTTAAATACTTATAATCAAATGTAATAAATATTATTTATACTCGTATTATTACTCTGCAACAAAAAAATAAAAACAGTTAAAGTTTTTATTGGGAAGGCAAACTATCCGTTTGTGGATTTCGTATAGCAATACAGCAACTAACTGTATATATAGTAGCTGTAAATATCGTGGATGTAAATTTTAGCGCATTGAAACACACGTAAATTAAGTAATAACCCATGACCATATCTGCCTCTAATCCTAAACTATCTTCATCGCAAATATGGACTTGGCGGGGTTATCCAATCTCTTACCAAGTGCAAGGAACTACAGGTCCAGCAGTAATTTTAATACATGGTTTCGGCGCCTCTTTATGGCATTGGCGGAACAATATATCAGTACTAGCAGATAAGTGTCGCGTTTTTGCAATTGATTTGATTGGCTTTGGAGGTTCAGCAAAACCCAACCCAATAAAAGAAATTGAATATACGTTTGAAACTTGGGGACAACAGATAGCTGATTTTAGTCGTGAAGTAGTTGGGGAAGCCGTGTTTTTGGTGGGTAACTCGATTGGTTGTATTGTCGCCATGCAAGCAGCAGTAGATAATCCAGATATTGCTCGTGGAGTCGCGATGCTTAACTGTTCGTTGCGTTTATTACACGACCGCAAACGCGCAGCTTTGCCGTGGTATCGACGTTTTGGCGCCCCATTATTGCAAAAAGTATTATCTAACGAAGCTGTAGGTAACTTTTTCTTTAACCAAATTGCCAAGCCAAAAACAGTTCGTAAAATCTTATTACAAGCTTACGCGAACCCAGATGCAGTCACCGACGAATTAATAGATATTTTAATGTCACCAGCAGCAGACCCAGGAGCTGTCGCTGTATTTTTAGCATTTACATCATATTCTAGCGGACCCTTGCCCGAAGACTTATTACCCAAATTACCCTGTCCTGCAATTATTTTATGGGGCGCCGCAGACCCTTGGGAACCTATAGAATTAGGGCGCCAATTCGCCGACTACCCACAAGTACTGAAATTTATTCCTATCGAAGGTGTTGGTCATTGCCCCCAAGATGAGGCACCGCAAATCATCAACCCCATCTTACAAGACTGGATTTCCGAACAAACACAACACTCCTTATAAAGTATGGGACAAATTATGGAATAAACATCTTGTATCTTGTGGAACAGACATCTTGTGGAATACACATCTTGTGGAACGGGCATCCTTGCCCGTTTCAACATAAAACCTTAAACTTGATAACCAATGGTTATCAATTTTTGATTCCAGAAATTTTCGCAACCAATGGTTGTCAAATGCCCCCTTTATATTCATATCCGAATGTAAAGTATAAATAGGATTAAACTTTTCTTTCTCATAACATATTTCTAAAAATATTTCTGCATCACTCATAGTACTACTCCTTTAAAAATAAATCCCGGTATGCGTAAAAGCTACCGGGATTTTGATTTTTCATCAATCAATTAATAAGTGCTAGCTTGTGCGGATGATGAAGCGTAGTGAGTGCGATTAGAAGCGGCGCCTTGAGTAGCAACTAAATTATCACTATTAACCCGCTAAATTACTCTAAAAACAGTGTTTTCAAACTTCTTTATTTTTTTAAATAGGGTTTGCTGAAAAAGTCGTGAAAAAGCAATTTGAAGGTTGACCAGTTATTTAAGCAAAATTAAATATAAGTTGAGGCTGATTAAAATCATACTTTTTATAAGTTTCATTTATATAAAACTGTAAAAAAGGTGTTTTTTTCAAAGATAGACATAAAAAAGCACAAAAAACCCGTGATAGGTAGTTAGAAAGGTTCATTACTAAAAAAGTAATAGCAATTGCAGTCAGAGAAGTGTGAGGCAGTTTGGTCATGACTCGATTAAGACTAAATCTTCTTTTACCCTGTCCAAACTTTCCTTCAATGCAATTACGAATTCTCTCGGACTCCAAAGCTTGTTTTTTTTCTTCTTTACTAATATTAACCTTTGGTCTTCCCAAAGGAGGCCCGCTCATTACAATGCCTCTTTCTTTGCACCAAGCTCGATTTTCCCTTGTACGATAAATTTTATCAACATGAATGGATTCTGGATAGTAACCAGTATAATTTTTATACGCTTCTACTTGTGCTTTGAAATCTCCTGATTCATTAAAGTTATCCCAGCTAATATGGTCTAGGAATACATACCCATCAAAGTAACTAGCAGATAGTTTGGCGCCAAACTCTACTGCCTTACCAGCTTTCCCCCGGACTATTGGGCGGATGTGTGGCTGGTTTAAACTAACAATGCGGTCATCAATACTCTGTTTTTGATTTTCATACAACCATAGTTGTTGGCGATATATTTCTGCAACTACAAGCAACATTTTATACTGTCTGTCAGTTAAATTTTCTAAATTCGCGCCTGATAAGATTAACTGTCTAATATGAGATAAATTTCTTTTAACATACTGAAGTTGTTTTTTAATTGCTTTTCTCCTATCTTTTTGGGATACGCGACGTTTTTTAGCCACTTCTAGATAATCTTTTCTCGCAACCTCTCGGTACGTTCTTGGTTTCTTCTCTAATTGACCGTTTAGTTGTTCATAAAGTAAGTCTATGATTTTTTCTGTGTGCTTTCTCCCTTGATTTAATAGCTCTAAGTCTGTTGGGTAGGCTATATCGCCTGGAGCGCAAGTTGCATCCAATATTAATTTCCCACGATTTTTTGGAGTGTTATCTTCTTCTATCTTTTCTGTTTTTTTTTGGCTGATTCTTCAGATGCTGCTTCTAGCATCTTCTTAACCATGTGCTGATTAACTTTGTTAACTAGCTCAACACCAATTCTTTCTCTAAAATGGACTAACATTGATGCATCAAATGGAGCCTCATTACTGTAGGACGACATCCCAATAAAGTACTGTAGATAAGGGTTCTCCTTAATTTGTTCTACTATTTCTCTATCACTTATGCCTAATTTCTCTTTAATTATTAATGCCCCTAATGCCATCCGAAACGGTTTTGCAGGCGCCCCTATTTCTACAGATAATGAAGTTGAGTACTCATCTTCAAACTCCGACCAGGGTACAAACTCCGCCATAATTACCCAGCGATTATCTTTTGATAATTTTCCCTCAAACGGAAGTTGAAAGTTTTCGGGTAGAATTGGAGGCTGCTCCTGTTTCCGGTACATGGTTACTAATAAGCACACTTGAGTGCTAGTCATGTAGATGCAAGGATTTTAGATAATTTTACCTTCTTCTCTTGCATCTGGATATATTTCTTTGGTCTGATAATCTGATGGCGCCTGTTTTTCCCTCTTTTTCAGCAAACCCTAAATAATAGTAGTTTTGTTGTGAAGTAATTTAGATTTGGTTTTGGTAATTAAAAGAATACTTATTGCGCCAAAAACAAGAGCCAACTGACTTGTGGGTTCCGGAACTACAACACGCACGCGATTATTTTTTAGTTCAAACAAACTCAGATTGGCGCCTGCTGCAAATTTTCTAGAGTAGTAACCTTTAACATCAGCATTAGCGTATTTATTTATACCGTTGAACTTTGTATCAAAAGAAGTTGCAGTAGGAATAAAAGAAAAATTATTGGTTTTATTATGGGTGAGAAAATTCAAATTATTAGAAGTCGCCGTATTTCCTTGTATTGATAGTGAGTCTAAAAGTACGCCGTTATCTTGGTCGTATAATTGAAGTGAGATTACACCATCGGCGCCAGCATATTCAGTCGTAGGGTCATCAGCTAAAGCCTGAAGATCAAGAAACCCCATAAAGTCAAACGAAAAAATACCTTCTGGTGCAACTTGAAAGTTATAACCTGTAACACTAGCAAAACTTTCAGCACTACCAAAATAGTCCTTACCTTGACCAATAGCTATACTTGATGAAAGATTATTAGCAAATGATAAAGGTAAATTAGGAATGCTAGTAAAATCAGCATTTGCTTCCGCATCAGCATTAGCTTTACCTTGAGAGCTAAAACTAATAGCTTGGGTATTTGTATCTGCAAAAGTCTCTATATCCTTCGGACTAACACTAAAATTATCAAACCGAAAACCAGCTTCTGAAAATGCAAAAGTACCAGCTAGACTGGGTGTTGCGGTTATAAAAGAACCAGTAATAACTGGAAACGCCAATAGTAGAAAGTACTTTGAGTTCAAAAGCTTCTGCATAATATTCTTTGGTATATTATTAAATTACGCTTAATAACCAAGCAAAACTTACCACCATACAAGTAAGGTATTTGCCTAGAGCAAACCAATATGAGCGTTCATATCAATTCCGCATCATAAACTTTAATTCGCACCTATGCTTAAAGCTTTGCTTTTAAAGCATTAAAGCGAATTATATTGTTAAATGATTATGCAAGGTTAACACTACACGATACAGCTAATCTAAATTCTACATGCGTAGAATTACTTTCGCTTTACGTATAATATTTTTTATTTAAATATAACTTTGTATAATATAAGTAAAGCTATTAATAAAGCAAGTAGTTTTCTTAAATTGCTAAAAAAAATGCAACAGATACAACGGATGTAACGGATAAGTTATCTAAAACGTCTATCCGTTACATCCGTTTATCATCCGCTGCCATGACTATCCACCTTGATTTTCTGTCGAGTTAAGTTGCTGTAACCAGTCTTTACCAACTTGGATACTAACATCCGAGCCTAGAGTACCTGTACTTTCAACACGAACTTCGCCGAAACCAATAGTATTGCGTACCGACTCAGCTTCATTACCATCACCTTGCTGTGCCAGAATATGAGTTACTTGTAACGGTTCACCCCAGCTTTTTGCGATAAATACGTTACGATAACCTGCCTTTTCTAAAATCCGAATTAAAGGTTGGAGGTTAGTTTTCTCATCCCCAGTACTATCTTGAATTGCAATACGCAACTTTCTGGGTTCGGTGTCTTTTGTAGCTGCTACAGATTGCAAATCAAAGTGCTGTGCCATTGTTTTCGCAATCCGGTCACTGTTGGGTATCCAGTAACTCGCGTCAAATTCGTTTTTCTCGCTAAACCGACCTGGCACCATTAACTGTAGTATATTTGAACGGTTTGTACGGGCGCCATATCCTACTAACGCCAATAATTCTTCAACCGTCAAGTTAGTATCAATGTGTTCTTTGACGACGTTGAGTACATCTGGCAAACGTCCCAAAGTTGCTGGGTTAAGAGTTTGGTCCATAAGCGCGCGCATTACCATTTGCTGACGCTGAATTCGACCAATATCGCCATTTTCATCGTGACGGTAACGTAGTAACTGTAACGCTTTATTACCATCTAAATGCTGCTGACCTTTTTTAAGGTTAATGTAAAGATGCTGTGAATCATCTTGATATTTCATGTCTTTGGGCACAAACACATTGACACCACCCAAGGCATCAATCAACTTGCCAACACCTAGTACATTAATACGAACATAACGGTCAACTCCGACACCACCCAGCAAGTTGCTGACTGTTTTCGCAGTTAAAGCAGGTCCACCAAAGGTATTAGCTGCATTAATTTTTTTTGTTCCGTGTCCCTCAATGTCAATTCGGGTATCACGGGGTATAGAGAGCATTTTTAAAGTTTTATTTTCTGGGTCAAAGCGAATTAGCAACATTACATCCGCTAAACCGTCAAAGGAATTAACCTGGGGAAGGTAACGAAGATTTTGACTTTCGGTAGGAGGATTTTTAACATCGGGAGGAAGTACGCTCATTCCCATCACAAGAATGTTGACAGGACGTGTCAATTCAGAAAAGCGTAACCCACTTCCGGCAATGCGGTCCCCATCGAATACTGCTGCTTCTTGTGGACTTAAGTTGGCTTGCATCAAAGGGGTGCTGCTTAAGGATACCGCTAGTAATGCTCCAGCAGTCGCCGATACCATTGCTATTCCGCTCATTCCCACCCAGAACCATAACCAACGTCCTGATTTGTCCGGAATTTTTTTACTACTTACATTCTTAGTATCACTTGAAAAGTTCTCTTCCGCAGAAGTTCTTTGAATCGTCACTGACTTCCTCACACTTAATCTATATAAATTAACCGAGTCTACTTTTTATACGTAGATGCTTTGAAATTAGATTGCTAACTCTTAGAATTATTAAGGCTAAGTACCGTATCTCGGTGTTAACCAAAACACTTATAACTGTATTTTCCTTATTTTTCTGTTCCTCCTAAAGCAAATCCGGAGATGCTTGGCTTGTTTTATTGAAGTATGGCAATATTTAAGCCGATTTGACTAGACCTATGAGCAGCATGTTGGTTACAAGAGCGCAAAGTTCCGTGTAAATACTTATCAATATTGCCTAAGAATGCCTAATTCTAATTTTAACGAGTATATTTACCTAAAAGACGTTCCGAAAGCTTATTAAATCCCGGTACGCGCACACGATTACCTTTAAGAGCGCGTACAACTAACCAAGCGCTAACTAAAAAGTACCCTGATGTCAAAAAACTATTCAATATCAGTAGACGCAATGCCAACGTATTTGACGCTTGCTCTGCTCCTGTTGCAAGTAACAGGTATCCCACTATCCAAGTAAGCATCAAAGTAATAGACAACTTACTTGCTATCAGTTGTTCCCGTGTGCCCTGACGACTATACAGTGTCCACAGTGATGGAAAAAAGCCCACAACCGGAATCATGTATAACACCAATTGTAAGGTAGATGCATCGCTACGGGCGCCTGCATGTGTACTTGATAAATTAAAAATCGATTTACGTTTTTTCATAATATAAGCGAGAAATTCTTCAATACGCACGCAAGACAGATGTATGTAAGTCTTTTTGTCAGAGATAATAGACTAATGACTTATGAACATATTTATTTAGTTGTATCAGGCATGTAGCAGCAGATGCAGACACGCAAGCTCCTAAACTGGTGGCAAACACTAACGCCAATTGCGCGATTTGTAGCAATCGCGCTCTTTGCCCCGTTGCTCGTCCTTAATGGATGGGCAATTTCGGCAATTTTTGAGTATTTCCATTCGCTGATTGTTATTTTAGTCGGAGCATCAGTGTTAGCGTTTCTGCTTAACTATCCTGTAAGTTGGATGGAACGCCAAGGCGCCAAACGCGAACCAGTAGCTATCTTAGTATTTTTACTGGCTTTGTCAATTCTACTGGCATTAGGCGTAACGCTGATTCCACTAGCTCTAACTCAAGCTCAACAATTAGTCGCGCGCATTCCAGAGTTAATAGACTCCGGACGTTCGCAATTAATGATGTTAAACGAAAAAGCCGAAATTCTCGGTTTGCCTGTAAACCTAGATGCATTAGTAGTACAAATCAATGACCGTGTAAAGGGACAATTACAAGCCATTGCAGGGCAAGTTCTAAACCTAGCAGTTATTACAGTTACTTCCTTGCTAGACTTCTTACTCACAATGGTGTTGACATTTTATCTATTGCAGCATGGTGATGAACTTTGGCAAAGCTTGGTCGATTGGCTTCCTGTCAGATTTCGCGAACCGTTTTCACAAACGTTACGCTCCAGCTTTGAAAATTTCTTCATTACTCAGTTAATTATCTCTACTTGTATGGCGAGTGCCTTAATTCCTACCTTTTTATGGCTAAAGGTACCCTTTGGGTTATTATTTGGCTTGACAATTGGTTTAATGGCACTTGTACCCTATGGTGGTTCTGTTGGTATTGCCTTAACAACTTCTCTTGTTGCGCTGCAAGATTTTGGTATGGGGGGAAGAGTATTAATTGCAGCGGTAATCGTTCAACAAATTTTGGAAAACTTGATTGCACCCCGTATTCTGGGCAGTTTTACTGGCTTAAATCCTGTTTGGCTATTAATTTCTGTTTTGACCGGAGCTAGAATCGGAGGTTTATTAGGAGTTATTTTAGCTGTTCCTAGTGCGGTAGTAGTTAAAACCGCTTTAAGTGCGTTGCGACGTGCAAGTGGTAGTGATGAAAGTCCCATTATTTTGTCGGAAGTAGCTGCACCCAATACAGCAAGCGATATGTCGGTGTCCACATCTAGTCAAATTAGTCAATCCAATTCAACAACTTCTACGACTGTGGCGCCGCAATTGAACCCATGAACAAAATGCTGCCCGTTTGATTATCGCGAATACAAGTGAAAAATGGACGGTCAACAACCATCGAAAATGGAGGGTTCATAGGGGCAGAAAGCGCGACAATACCAACCGAAGTCGCTGCTGCTGCCTCTGTTCCTTCTTCTGATACTTCAACAAAAGTTTTATGCTTAACAGCACTAATAGCAAGATTTTTACCAATTCCCGAAAAATCGGCTTTATCGCTAAACGCTTCTCCCATACCCAACGCCGTTAAAGCATCGTTAAGTGTCACCTCGTAATCCATTTTAAAACGAGGCAATCGAATTTCACCCTCACGCGACCGGAACTGTGGCATCCATTTTTCCCAGTTCTCAGAATTTAAACTTTGGTAAAACTCTTTCAAATCACCCGAATTCTCTTTCGGTAAAAATACATAAAAGCTGATTTTACCGTCTTTACCATAAGGTAAGCTTATTGCTTGAAAATTATCATTCTCTAAATACTTATACTTCCCTCGTTGCGCCATCATCGGAGTTTGAAGAATTTGACCGGACGCTTTTGTGAAAGGTTGTTCTTTGGTTTGGCTTTTATCAAATGGCTCAGTCCAGGCACCTTTAAAGTAAATGGCGTTAATTAAGAACATTACTTGGTCTGGACTGATTTGCTCAACAATTTTATCAATTTTACCGCGCGTCGAACCTTTGACCCAGTTATTAATCGTATTTGCGGCGCCGCTATTGGTAAAATCTAGATTTGTAACGCGTGAAGCATAAAAATCGCGGTTTCGTTGCATGAAACTTGGATTTAAGGACGTATTACTGTTAGTCCATAGCGAATTTGCAATAGTTAGCTGTACTTTTGGGTCGGGATTTTCTAGAAGCGTTTTTAATGCTGCATTCGATGAATTTATTTGTTGCAAGCTCAACCCAGAATATTCTAAGGCCCTTGCCATTGCTTGCTGCGTTGTTCCTTCAGCACCGTTATAAGTCATTGCCAAAGCAAAAGCTACACTCGAAGGCGAAATAAAAACATTGGTGCCGAAGTCATCCTTTTTGAGAACTTCTGAAAATAATTTAAAACCAAACTTAGTATTACTATTAACAAGCTTAGTATCGGGAATTACTACTTTTGACATTGGAGATTCTGTGTTAGGACGCGCGGCAACTGCACTCGACTCACTAGTTAAGGGTGAGCATCCAATCATTCCCATTAATACTACACTTGCAGCCGCCAATGCGTAACGTCTTCCTAAACGCACGCCGTATCGTCTTTGTAAAAACTTATTGCAACGTTGGCTCGATTTTCCCTGCATCCGCTTCCCCCTTGTGTCCACGTCTTCATGTTCGACTATGACATCAAAACCATGCGTACACTAGGCGGTTACACTTTTAGCAACAGTTGTTTTAATCTTCGGCAACGGATGAGAGCGGATGTAACGGATGCAAAACCATCCGTTTATAATCCGTTGCTAAATATCTTCTAATTCTAAACGTGCGGCAGTAACTGCATCGAACGCGAAAGCTACAATCATTGGCATTGGACATTTGAGTAAATAGGTAGAAATTACTGCTACACATGTACCAATTATCGCGGATACTGACCAGAATTTTTCGCTCTGGGTCATTCCATTTTTTGACTTAATATTTCTTAAAACTTTTCCAGGAATTGGTTCAGGCATTACTGCTCCTGGAGGAAACGCCCAATAGTTATTTTTACGTTCACAGAACAAATCAGTCCAGCCATTTTCTTGGCACCAATCTTCGAGCCATTCATCATGGAAATGCTGTATTTTGACGCTGGGGCGGGAAGTTAGACTTAACATGTTGTTTAGATTTGTGCTAGGAGAGTGATTATAAATGTTTGAGTTATTCGGTTTAAGTTATTCGGTTTGAGTAATTCGTTAACTTATATTACGCAGAATATTATTTCTCGTTACTTTTCAACCATACCAGCTTCAAACAGGTCAGGCGCCAAAATGAAAATAAACTTTACCTTTGAATGAATTGTTTTGTAAATATTTCGTAATACTTACAAAAGTAAACGTTCATCCGAAAAATATAAAATTGTTAAGTAAACCTTAAAAGGGTGGTAATTTGCTATTGAATAGTTCGGTGTTCCGCAGAGCATTAATACTAATAATAAAAACAGAATAAAAGGAATTAAAATATTATTTATTATTAAATTAAATCATTGTGTGTCAATATGCATATGGGTATAGAAATTGAGGTAGTGACACAATTCGCGGTAAGCTAAAAATGGCGGTAATCTTCTCTTGGTATTACTTAATATGTGGCGCCTCCTAAACGCTTACAAAACAGCGGTAGTTATTTTGGTCGTGATTGTAGCTTGTGTAGTATTTGTGCCGAGCAGCGCTATTGCCGATTGGACACACCCGATGTCATTTAGCAACGCGGAATTGTCGAGAAAAGATTTTTCTGGGCAAGAATTACAAGCATGTGAGTTTTCTAACGCCAATATGGAGTTAGCAAATTTTAGTAATGCTGATTTACGTGGGGCAGTAATGAGTGCTTCGGTGATGACTTCCGCCAATTTGCAGGCAGCTAATCTATCAAATGCACTAGTAGATCAGGTAGACTTAACAGGGGCAGACTTAAGTGATGCAATATTGCAAGAAGCGCTGCTGCTTCGTACCACGTTCAAAAACGTGAATATAAATGGTGCTGATTTTACTGATGCAATATTGGATGGGGCACAGGTTAAAGAACTGTGTAGCATCGCTCGTGGAGTAAATAAACAGACAGGTATTAAAACTCGTGATTCGCTAGGGTGCAGATGAAACGTATAGGTGTAATTGGTGGTGGACAGCTCGCTTGGATGATGGGAGGGGCAGCTTCCAAGCTTGGTTTAGAACTAGTTGTACAAACTCCGAGTGCTTCTGACCCTGCTGTTGCGCTCTTGCACAGCAATGGTTTTCATAAAAGCAAACCGGAGCAGTATTTAATCGATGAACCGCAGCAAAAACTGTTTGCAATTACCGAGACTCCTGTAAAAGAGCCTGTTAATTTTGTACAAGCGCGCATTGATGATGCTGTCGCTACCGTACAACTGGCTAAAAACAGTGATGTCATTACTTTTGAAAACGAATTCGTTGACTTAGAGGCGTTATCTACTTTAGCCGAACGTGGCGTTTGTTTTCGTCCCAAGCTAGAAGCACTTGCTCCTCTTTTAGATAAGTATCATCAACGGTGCTATTTACGCGATATTGGTTTACCAGTACCATCATTTACCGCCTTCGATGTCACTACCACTGCCAACGGCGCCGTTTTTAATTTTAATTTTCCTATGGTTTTGAAAGCTCGTCGTCATGGCTACGACGGTCAAGGCACATACATTATTAAGAATGGCAACGAATTTAAATCAGTAATTAACCAACTTGAGAATGGACGGTTCAAAACTAGTAACACCGAGTTTCTACTTGAAGAGTTTGTGCCCTTCAAATATGAACTTGCTGTTATCGCCGCTCGCTCAATCGATGGCGAAGTTGTCATCTATCCAGTGGTAGAAACTCAACAGGAGCAACAAGTTTGTCGGCGTGCAATTGTACCAGCCGATATTTCTCCTGAAGTTAATGCCAAAATTAATGATGTCGCTAAAACTCTCCTCAACAGTCTTGATGCAGTTGGAGTTTTTGGCATCGAACTATTCCTGACGGTAGATGACAATGTTTTAATCAATGAAGTGGCGCCACGTACCCATAATTCGGGACATTTTTCAATCGATGCATGTCAAACTTCACAATTTGAGCAGCATTTACGGGCAGTATGTGGGCTCCCACTAGGCAGTACAGCCTTAATTAGTCCCGGCGCCGTTATGGTAAACTTGCTCGGTTACGAAAATTCTTTGTCTGATTACTTTGAAAAGCGCGAAATTTTGTCGCGCATACAAAATGCCCACCTTCATTGGTACGGTAAAACCGAATCTCGTCCGGGTCGCAAACTCGGACACGTGACTATATTATTAGACAACCCCAGTCGAGATGGCGCCATATTAGCTGCCGATCAAGTTGAATCAGTTTGGTATCCAAATCAAAACTGAAATACAAAGAAATAAAGAAAAATCTTCTAATGATGCACAACTGTATTTTTGGAGGCTATAATGGGGTTGTTGTACTGCAACGTTGGTGACTGCCATCAAGTTTTTTGATCTATGTCTTTAAGAATTCGGGAACCGATTATTGTTCGTGGCAGTAGACCGAGCTTGTACTCGGAAACTTTAAACGAAACACAAGGCTCCCACCTGGTTATACCAGGTCATAAACTTAGGTAAAACGGCGTCGCGGTATGACAAAATAATCAGCTCCTGAAGTCTTTTCGACACAGGAGCTTTGGCTTTTTTAAGAAACCGGGTTTCTTTAAGAGATTAAGTTTTTTTACGAAATATAAAATTAGAAACCCGGTTTCTAGGATAGTTATTATATCACAAATAATACCTTTTGCTTTTTCAAATAAATTTGTATAAATTGCATCGAAATGGCGCCACATTCAGAGCTACAATCAGTAGAATTGTAAGAAATTGTGATTACAATTACAAAAAATATTACAACCATCAATAAATACAGTGTTTCCAGCCTCAATATTCAAACTGGACAGCGGCTTAACTTTGATACATCAAGAAATACCCACGACACCCGTAGTTGTGGCAGATGTTTGGGTTAGTGCAGGTAGTATATCGGAACCTTCTTCCGGGTTCGGAATGGCACATTTTCTAGAGCATATGATATTCAAGGGTACAGCAAAATTACCTGCTGGAGCTTTTGACTACAATATCGAAAACCAAGGTGGTGTCAGTAATGCAGCGACAAGTTACGACTACGCACATTATTCGATTACCTCCACCAACTCATATTTACACTCCTCTTTTCCACAGCTAGCAGAAATGCTATTAAATGCAGCAATACCCGACGACGAATTAGAGCGAGAACGTGATGTTGTATTAGAAGAGATTCGGTCTTATAATGATGACCCCGATTGGGTAGGGTATCAGCATTTAGTCCAGAGTATTTACCAGCAACACCCCTACGGACGTTCTATTTTAGGTAACGAAACCGATATTGAGCAGCATTCTAGCTCTGATATACGCTCGTTTCACCGCACTTATTATCGACCAGAAAACATGACCGTGGTAATCGTCGGTGGAATTCCGGTTGCACCTGCTTTAGAATTAGTTAAAAATACTTTTAAATCAGATAATTTTCAATCTACATCTGATAATGATAAGAATTTTAATTTAACGAAAAGAGAAACAATTGTTGAACCATTTATAGCAGGAATTAGGCGCCAAGAAATCAACTTGCCACGTTTAGAAAATGCACGTCTAATGATGGCATGGACTGGACCAGGAGTATATGACCTAACAATAGCGTGTGGATTAGACTTATTATCAGTATTGTTAGCATCTGGTAGAACATCACGGTTAGTAAGAGACTTGCGTGAAGAACAGCAATTAGTTCGTTATATATGCTGCAATTTTTCACTACAAAAAGAATCTAGTTTATTTACAATTAGTGCAGTTTTAGAAGCAGAATGTTTAGAACGAGTCGAAAACGCAATTAAAATGCATTTGCAAGATATCATTACAAATGGTATTAGTGAACAAGAATTGAGACGCGCTCAAAGATTACTGTGCAACGACTTTGCCTTTTCAACAGAAACACCAAATCAACTAGCAGGACTTTACGGTTATTACAACACAATTACTGATGTCGAGTTAGCAGTAACTTATCCTGACCAAATTTTATCATTTGATACCCAAGAACTGCAAAAATTAGCGCTCTTATATCTTTCGCCCAATCAATACGCGGTAACTACGCTTAAACCATCAACGATTTAATTAAAATGACAATTTCGCCACAAAAATCTCATGTTCATCGTACAGTATTAAGTAATGGTATTGTAGTTTTAGTTACAGAAAATGCAGTAGCCGATATTATAGCTGCACGTGTGTTTATTCGTGCAGGAAGTTTTTGTGAGCAACCAGAAAAAGCGGGTTTATCGCATTTATTATCAGCAGTAATGACGAAAGGATGTGATGGACTTTCGAGCATGGAAATTGCTGAAGCAGTCGAGTCTGTGGGAGCATCATTAAGTGCAGATAGTACAACCGATTATTTTTTGGTATCGCTCAAAACAGTAACAGCAGATTTTGCTGAAATATTAGCGCTAGCGGGAAGAATATTACGATTTCCAACTTTTCCAGAACTCGAAGTTGAATTAGAGCGAAGACTAGCGCTTCAAGATATTCGCTCACAAAAGGAGCAACCTTTTAGCATCGCATTCGAGCAGTTACGTCTAGCGATGTATCAGAATCATCCATATGCAATGTCAGCATTAGGTGATGAAGCGACAATGAGCAGTTTAACCCGTGCTGATTTAGTTGAGTTTCACAAAACTTATTTTCGTCCCAATAATATAGTGATTAGTATTGCAGGACGTATTACTTTAGACAACGCAGTTACACTAATCGAAGAAATTTTTGGTGACTGGAAGAACGATGCTCGTCAAATAATTCCGACAAAATTACCCGAAGTCAAGCTTGCTCCACAACAAGTGCTTAAACACCAAAACACGCAGCAATCTATTTTAATGCTGGGTTATTTGGCGCCATCAGTACATTCATCAGATTATGCAGCGCTAAAACTATTATCGTCATACTTAGGTAACGGACTATCGAGTCGATTATTTGTCGAATTAAGAGAAAAACGCGGTTTAGCTTACGAAGTATCAGCGCTATACCCAACTCGGTTATTTACCGCAGCATTTGTAGTTTACATGGGAACGGCGCCAGAAAATACTAAAACAGCACTGACAGAACTGCAACGCGAAGTAAATTTACTTACAACCGAACAACTAGAGGAAACAGCACTTCAAGCTGCGAAAAATAAAATTTTGGGGCAGTACGCACTTGGTAAACAAACAAACGCCCAACTTGCTCAAATATACGGGTGGTATGAAATATTGGGACTTGGCATCGAGTTTGACAGCAACTTTCAAAACTTAATTACAGCAGTCACATCCGAAAGCGCTATGGCAGCAGCGTGTAATTATTTACGGGAACCTTATGTATCACTAGTAGGTCAAAAAGAAGCGATTGACAATGCTTTAAATAATTTGTAGAGACGTGTAAACCTTTATGTTTTCCCGTTATCCGTAAACGGAGTTTTCCCTTTACTGGTAGGATATCCGCTTATGGTAGGGATTAATCACGTCTTTACTAGATAATTGTACTATTAGTATAGAGACACCGGGGGCAAATTCCAATGAAAGGTATAAAAAAAATAAGTATAATCAATTACCTGGTATCAGTTATCTCGTTTAAATTACTGAGTCGGAAAAACCTTTTAGGCTTGCTATTATGTTCCGGAGTGCCCTTACTATTTGGCACTCCATCTGTAGCCTCTGTTACAGTAGAACAGCAAATAGCTCAAGTTATCACCGTAGGCACCGTAAACCGTCCAACTCTCAAAGTTGGTAGCCAAGGAGATGCAGTAAGTGAACTACAAGCTGCTTTAAAAATTATGGGCTATTATAACGGCGCCGTCGATGGAACATACGGTCAAACAACAGCAGCAGCAGTATCCCAGTTTAAACAATCAGCAGGTTTGGCACCAGATGGTGTAGTAGACACAGCAACTTGGCAACAATTATTTCCAGGTGGGCAAACAGTCGCTGCTAGTTCAGACGAAACATCCTCACCAGCAACCACAACAAACACTAACTTTCCCACACCAAATCAACTTTCAGCAGCTAATTTACCCAAACCAGTAGTAGTATCCAACCAAGAATCTAGAACTACTACAACAACAAGGATAAATACAGGTAACGGACAACAGGAAGAAACAGTCCGCACCACATCTACAACTCGCAGCAGCAATAATAATACTTCACGACAAACCACGCGCACCACTAATCAAAATAGTACTAATAACAGTACAAATAATCGTGGACGCAGCACAACTAATACAGCATCAACTCGTAATAACACAAATAGAAATAATAGCAATAATACGAATACAGCTAATCGCGGACGCAATACGACTACTACAGCATCAACAAGAAATACAAATAATCGTACTGCTCGCAGCACAACAAGTGATAGCTCAACATACCGTACTCGTCAAACCGACTCAAATTTACAAAAGCCTGGTATTCAATATACAGCAGCCGGATTTCCTATTTTGCGTTTAGGAATGCGTGGTGAAGAAGTTTACGACCTACAAACCAGATTACAGCGACTAGGATATCTTAAAAATAACCCTGATGGCGATTTTGGCGCCGATACCGAAACAGCTGTCAAAGCATTACAAAAACGCTTTGGTATGGAACCTGATGGTGTAGCTGGTGGTGAAACCTGGGAAGTTTTAACTCGGCGCCGTACTAACCGCTCTCAATCTTAGTATTTTTATAGTTGTATGGTGGGCACTGCCCACCCTACTTATTTTCTCACTTAAAAAAGATGAAGCACTTTTTATTAACTTGGCTTGGAACTGCCGTTGCGCTAATTATCACTGCTCATATTGTCCCTGGTTTTATTATTAAAAATTTTGCTGCTGCTCTTGTTGCAACCGTTGTTGTTGGCTTGGTAAATGCTTTTATCCGTCCAATTTTAGGTATTCTCGCGTTTCCAGTTACTTTAATAACTTTTGGCTTATTTACATTTGTTTTAAATGCTTTAGCCCTTTGGTTAGCAAGTGCGCTGACTCCTGCTAATTACTTTACAATTAACGGTTTTGTACCTGCTTTCTTAGGCTCAATTGTACTATCTATTGTTTCAAGTCTTATCAGCTATGTTTTAAGAGTAGTTGAGTAAGCTACTGCTAATGTAACGGTGCCTTTTAAGTTTTGAACTGAGCGAATAATTTGTTTAGATACATATAATGTATCAACGGATGCGGCAATCATAGCAGCAGCTTCAGCAACGCTTAATGTTTGAACTTTACTAGCAACAATTTGTGATGGATTCGGTACGTATATATTTTGTAATTGTTCGGTACTAAAAAAGACTAAGGGTAAATTAAGCGCAGAGCAATACTCGATTAAACCTGTTTCGTTTGCTTTAGTATTTATAGTGGCAACTCCTGTAATGGCGCTTTCAAATAAATTATTTTGTTGAAACACATGTTTTATTGCTGCTGAGATAAATTCACATGAAGTTCCACGTTGACAACCAATACCTACCCATAGATAGTAGTATGCATCGGTCATTTCTTCTGGAACCAATTGACAATTTTTTGGCGCCATAAACGCGGACTGTCGTTTGGACGGTATGTTGTATCGAGCATTGAGAGTAACAGGGGGAAACCTCCAACTTTGGCACTCATCAATAAATGCATTAGTAGCGCTAGTACTATTACTACCCAAGAGATTAAATGAATATAATAAGCAATGTGATTTAATTCACCTTGCGGTAACCATTTTTCGTCTTGAAATTTACCTGATATGACCGAGAATAATACTGCTATTAATATTAATGTATTAGTAATTCGTTGCAGTGCGTACCACCATGCTGGTGTTCCGACGTTCCCTAACTGTTTGAATGTGGAGGCTTGAATTAAACGTTGTCTACCTGCGTTCCAACAGTAAATCAAAAATATTGGCAGTGCTACAAATGAGATAAAAAATCCAAATGTACCGTGAATGTCTATTAAGTCACGGTTGGTTTTGGTTATTCCCAAGCTTCCAAACCTACCATCCCAACTGTCGTATACTAAAAACCCGGTAATTAAGGCGCCTATTGTTAGTATGGTATTTATATTATGCAGAAGTCGTAGTAGTAGTGGTTGATAGGGTTTGGTTTGAGGCATAAGTAGATTCTACAGTTACAACAATATTAATTGTATTACTGCACAGGCAAGATGCCTGTGCCACATAAATTTCTAACTCCTAACTCCTAACTCTTTATTAGATTTTGCCTTTGAGAACATCTGCTGCTGAGATGCCGTCACCTTGTGTGCCAAAATACCATAGGGCTGCGGCAGCTTCGGCGCGTGTTACAGTTCGTTTGGGTTGAAAAAGTGTGGTAAATCCAAATACACGTCTAATATTTGATTGTTCTCCATTTTGATAGTCAGCTAGTACTGCTCGCAATGCTCTAGAGTCTATTTTACCTGCGTCTTGGAAGCCCCATGTTTGTTTAACGGCTTCTAAGTTTGCCGTTGGTAATGCGGAGCGTGTATCTAGTGGTAGTTTCCATAAAAGTAATTGTTCGCGTGTTAATGGTGCGTCTGGTCGAAATAATACTTCTGTAGAATCACCTGATAGTGTACTAGGTATTATACCTGCTTCTGCTAGTCCTTGAATAAAAGCAAAATCTGGATTGGTTTTGGGTACGTCAGTAAATGCTGGTTGTGTTATTTCTGAAACAGTACGAATTTGTTTTGCTGGGTTACTAGCGTACATGGCATTATTGGCAGCAATTAACCAGCGTGCGTATTCACGTCGAGTAATAACTTTACCGGGTTCAAATAAATTAGTGTTGGTATTTCCTTTTGCTTGGTTTGTGGAAGTTGTTAGAACTCCCAGTGTTCCTAAGTCTTGTATATAACGTTGTAATTGTTGGGGAGCTTTGTTTATATCGCTGAACTGTTGCGCTGTTTGTGTTGTAGTTGTTGGTGTAGTTGTTGGTGTAGTTGTTGGTGTAGTTGTTGGTGCAGGCGCCGCGTTACTATTTGGTAAGACTGGGCCAATAAAATCTGGACTTCCAGGTTGATTTGTATTACTTGCGACTTCAGTATTTGGTGTAGTAGTTGGGTTGGGAGTTGCGGTTGTATCTGTTGATGGAATGGGAGATGCAAAAGCTGTACCGTTGGGAGAATAATCAATTCGTAACTCTGTTAATGTTTGAGATTGATTTGCTGTTGCGCTTGTAACTGACTTTGGCTGAATTGTAACTCTTACTAATAAGTTATTGCGTCGAGCTTCAAATGTTCCTGTATCGTCGCTAGGTTGCTGAACTATTTGCCAATTATTGGCGCCAAATTGACTACGATAAAAGCTTGTGATGAAATTACTTGGGTCAATACTTTGCCATAGTCCCACAAATTGACCCTCGGCGTCTGGTGTCACAGATTGTAGTTGGGCATTTGGATATATTGGAATATCCGCAGGAAAATCTGCTGGTAGCTTAAGTGTTGGTTGCGGTTGTGGTGTCGCTTGAAGTGTTTGGTTGGCGCCAAAAATATTATTATTGTTTTGCAATCGCGAATCTGCCGCGAAAGACTTTTCTAAGTTTTTACCGATAGGACTATTTGCACACGCAGTTAAAGAACTCAATATAACTGCCGAACTCAATAACACAACCAAACGTTTACAGTAAAGCACAGACCAAAATCATAAGTGTAATTCCCTTTCTTACACTAACGCATTACAATTGCCAGAAACCGGGTTTCTTAATATTTTAAATACGCTTCTAAATCTTCGATTTGTGGCGCTGTGAATCTATTTAAGACGCGCCAAAGTACAGTATAACTACCATCAGAACGTTGCCGAACTGGACGAAACGCTACAATTGTGTCGCTACTAGAGATTTTGAGCAATTCGTCAATGCTTAAACGTTCTTGTGGGGTGAGTTTTTGACCAGTAAGTATAGCTGATGGTAGTTTAAATTGAAACGAGCGCACTAAATAGGTATTGTTTAATTCTGCTGGAACGCTCGATAGTAAGCCTGAATTATTTTGTTTATTCGTGGCTATACGGTGCCGTTCCTGCTGTAATAAATTTAACTGCCTAGGTGGTTGGTAATTAAGAAAAGCTTTGGCAAGTTCGGTCGTTACATTTTGAAGAGTCGCGTCTAGTTTTTCAATAGGTATATTTCCTAAGTTAGCCATTAAACTGTAATCTACTCCACTTGCTAAGACATGAAAGTTATCTCCAACTAGAGAAAGTGCCAAATTTGGAGTAAAACCGTCTTTTTCTCCTAAAGATGGAAAAGGATATCGTTCTATGACAGTTTTTGATAATCGATTTTGAAGCGTGTTTAACGGACGGTGGTAAACTGTATGTGGTAGGACGCGAAAAATACCTGTTTGAGGCAATGCCAGAAACTTAGAGTAGGTTTGACTTTCTTGCGGGTCAAGGTCATAAGCAAAACGTAAGAGTGCAATTGCCGTCTGTTTCGGATTATGAAATTTCGCTTCTTGTCCAAACTCTAATTGTGCTTGTTCGATATGTTTTTGTGCTGCTTCTAACACTAGTATTGCTTCTTGGGGAATCTTGATGGCGCCTTGTATTGGTTGCGTATAATTTGCAAGTAGTTTCTTCGTGGAACTACCGATAACCAGTTGTGGCGCCAAATTAAATAAATTCGGTTCTTGCGTTGCGTGGGGAGTTGCGATTCGACCCAAATCTGGACGTGAAAAGGGTGACATTGCCATTACTGGGTCAGATTGACGTTCTCCACTCACTAACGGTAGTGAGCGAACCATAGCTGACTCACCTCGTCGCGATAAAATACGGTCGAGTAAAGGCGAAAGTTTTAATAAATCTTGGCTCGATGCATAAAGTGGACAAAAAATTCTTGCTTCTTTTGTGTTTAGCGAGGTGCAAATGCTTTTATAGTTAGGGTCTTGTCGTTTGACAAAACCTTCGATAGATGCAGCTTGTATAAGTATTTGTCCACGTACCGCACGGACTCGGTTGGGGTCTTTAACTAAAAGTGCGTTTTCAATACGTGCAATTAAGTTGATTTGATCCTGAACTAGCTTACTTGTTGCTGTATAAAAAGTGTCTATAGGACTTGACGAGGAAGCTTGAATCACCTTTGATTGTGGTTTATGTCCTTCTGCAATCGCCGAAAATGACATAGTTTGCAGCCATAAAGGCGCCAAAATGCTCAAAAAAATGTATCTCATCTAAAATTTGTGATTGGATAGTAGTATGAAAAATCTAAAATAGATATTAAATTTGTAAACAATAAGCAGTAGACACAGCGACAACTGTCTGTTCATTGCATCAAAGTCAACAGTCCAACGGGATATTCACCGCTGGTTAACTGACTTTCACAACTGCGTCGTCGGTTTGTTACCAGTGCTAAAACTCGATTACATGCAAGCAGAAGCCAACCAGCCGGTTTATTCAGAGGTTCCACTCCAACTGTTCCTTTTTGTTGATGACCGTCCAAAGTCTCAACAAGAAGTTCAGCAGGTGAAGTCATATCTAGACAAACTACAGGCTGAACATAGGTTTGAACTACAGGTTGTTAATGTTGGGCAAAAACCATATTTGGCAGAACATTACAAACTGGTTGCGACACCAGCGCTGGTTAAAGTTCACCCGGAACCAAACCAGACTCTTGCTGGCAGTAACATTATTCACGAATTAAAAACTTGGTGGCCTCGTTGGTTAGCCTCTGTAAACAATTACAGTACCTCGAACGAGTTGGAGCTACAACCAGAAGTCGAAAATGGTCATTCTACATCCTCAAAATCCTCAATTCGTTCACTAGCTTTATCAACAGAGTTAATTCAGCTTTCTGATGAGATTTTTCGTCTCAAACAGGAAAAAGAGAAACTTACTGAGCAGCTGATGTTCAAAGACCGGGTTATTGGGATGCTCGCACACGACCTTCGTAACCCTTTGACAGCAGCTTCTATTGCTATTGAGACTTTACAATCGAACTACAACGTCGAACGCGGTGCCTTCGAGCGTTTAAGACCGAGTTTAACGGCAAATTTATTCAAACAGGCACGTACTCAGGTTAAAACTATCAACCGCATGATTACCGACTTATTGCAGGTTGGTCGGGGTAATAATAGCGAGTTTCGCATTCAGCCAGAAAGAATGGAACTTGGGAAATTATTTCAAGAAGTTTTTGATGAATTGCGTGACCGTATTACCAAGAAATCATTAGAAGTCCAAAAAGACATTCCTAAAGATTTACCTGCTGTTTACGCTGACCCTGACCGCATTCGTCAAGTTTTGATTAATCTTCTTGATAACGCCATAAAATATACCCCTGAAAACGGCAGATTAATGATTTCTGGACTTCACCGTACTACCCAAAAAGTGCAGTTCAGTATTGGTGACTCAGGCCCAGGTATCCCCGAAGAAAACCGCGAGCGCATTTTTGAAAATCGTTTTCGCTTAGAGCGTGACGAAGACATAGATGGATATGGCATTGGTTTATGTTTATGCCAACGCATTATCCGCGCACATTACGGTCAAATTTGGGTTGATGAATCTCCTATTGGTGGAGCATGGTTCCATTTAATCCTGCCTGTCTATCCAAAATAATTTACATTAACTCAAAATAACTTCAGTATTACTTCGTAATTTCGTTCATTAGAAAATATTCGTAGGCGCCTTATACTGCTTCAAAGCTGAAATAATTTGAGTATTAGCTTCAGGAAATTCAAATTGAGATAGTTCATCTAGGTGTACCCATCGCACTTCGTCACATTCAATTGGCTGGGGAATTCCGCTGATATGTTTACTCATATGCACTGTCAGAGTTACTTTTAAGTGAGTATACGTATGTTCAATGATTATTAATAACTCACCAACTTCAATATTTATCCCTAATTCTTCTTTAATTTCTCTTTGAATACATTCTGTAACCGTTTCACCCGGTTCCATTTTACCACCAGGAAACTCCCATAACCCCCCCATTACACCTTCTGGGCGCCGACGGTCAATTAAGATTTGACCAGAATTATTCTCAATAACAGCAACACCAATAATTTTATGTGGTGGAGATGAATCTTGTTGGTTCATGGTAGATATTCAAATTTATAAGAAACCTGGTTTCTCCAAAAAACCAGGTTTCTAACATAGTACATACTAATAAATTATATTAATGCTGCAAAATAATCAAAATTCTATTCCGACTCTTCTTCTGTATCAGTTCCGTGTAAAGCGACTTCAAAGTTCATGCGCTGTTCAGCATTGCGTAAAAAATAACCACTCATCATCGCTGACGCTAACAACCGACCAAGATTTTCTCTATTAGTAGTAATAGTTACGCCAAAATGCTCTGAAGGTAAATTACCAAGCAAACCGACAATATTACGCTCCATTACTTGAAACACTTCGGGTGAAGAAGGTTTAGATAACTGAGACAATGTTTCAGGACTTAACGACTTAACATACTGCCACAGCAAGTTTACACCTTCTGACTCGCTATCAAAGAATTCGGAAACTCGATTAGGTTGGTTACTCACTTTTTGCCTCCTAGACTTTTACAGCTAGCGTTGGTTGACGCAATTCTATACTTAATGCAGTTACAATGCCCTTAACGTAAGCTAACTGTTTTTTACTGTTGCTAACTAATGTAACAAGATAATTGCGCGTTGGCAGTCGGTGTAACCGTACAAAGTCTTGTGTGCTATCTTCCCATAATAGGTGTAGAGACGTGATTAATCGCTACCATAAGCGGATATCCTACCAGTAAAGGGAAAACTCCGTTTACGGATAACGGGAAATCCGAGCGGATTACATGTCTCTACGTGATTTTTAACTTGCTAAATATTCATTGATACTTATTTTTGACTTGCGAAGCTTCGTCAAAGCTTCACGTTCAATTTGTCTAACTCTTTCGCGACTGATATTTAGCATTTCACCAATTCGCGCCAAAGTCATCGATTGCCCATCAGCCAAACCATATCTTAATGATATAACTTCGCGCTGCTGAGTCGTTAAACTTGACATTAACCGCTCTAAGTCAGTTGATAGCGAAGCTTGAACCACGAACTCTTCTGGTGTTGCGTTTGTATCTTCTAACATTTCGCCAAGCTCGGTGTCATGGTTATCACCAAGACGTAAGTCAAGCGAAAGTGGTAAGCGAGCTTTTTCTAAATATTCGCGCACTTGTCTTGGAGTTAAGTCAAGCTCTTCGGCTAACTCTCCAACACTAGGCGCCCGTCCCAACTGTTGAGATAAAGAACGCTGTGCTTTTTTGATTTTATTTAATTTTTCTGTAATATGAATTGGTAAGCGTATAGTTCTGCCTTTTTCGGCTATAGCACGAGTAATCGCTTGCCGTATCCACCAATAGGCATAAGTAGAAAAACGATATCCCTTAGTAGGGTCAAATTTTTCGACACCGCGCTGCATCCCAATACTACCTTCTTGAATCAAATCAAGTAGGTCAACATTCCGCTTAATGTATTTTTTTGCAACCGACACCACAAGTCGCAAATTAGCTTCTACCATCTTACGCTTGGCAAACTCGCCTTCTGCGATGGCAGAATTTAAATCTCTAATATCAAGGTCACTGGCTTTTGCCCACTCCTCAAGCGTTGGTTCATGACCCAATTGAGCGGTTAGAGATTCTCTAACTTCGTACAAGCCAGTTACACGCTTGACTTGTTTTCCATAATAAATTTCTTCCTCGTGTGTTAAGAGTGGCACTTTGCCAATCTCACGCAGGTAAGTCCGCACGAGGTCTGTGGCTGTCTGAGCGGTCTTCATGGCGCTACTCTTGTAAATTGATTTAATAATGGGCAGGGATTGTGTTAACCGATAGAAACCCTGTATTAAGCAGTTCCAAATTCGGTTGGAAACTTAAAAAAGGAAATCTAAGTATAAATACCGCTTCGGTATAGAGCAGTTGGTCTTTCAGAACTTTTATAGTTATTAATTTGAGTTAAGGTACTTTATTTCGGGGTTTGGTCGCAATCATCTAAAGTTAGATTAAAAGTAACGAACTCAACAAATTTATTTTTTAAGCTTTTGTATTAATGATTGTAACATTTATTAAAAAGGTTTGGCTAGTCATTTTTGATATATTTTTAGGCGTTTTAGCTTGCACCCAGAAAAAAATTATACCAGAGATGTCAATTAATTTACTTATGTTGATTCAGAAAAAATTAATGGGAATCATAAAGAGATGTAAAGAATTCTCAGAATCAGTTAAGAGTGCTGAGTGCTGAGTGTAGGATGATAAGTTTTTACTCGTAACTCATAACTCCTAACTAATGACTCTACTCAGCACTCAGCACTTTCTACTCAGCACTATTTAAGGAGTATTCTTGAATTACTCGGACATCAAGGTCGGTGGTTTGTAACGAGCGAATAGCGGCAGCAGTGGCTTTGGCGCCTGCGAGGGTGGTAATGATGGGAATTTTGTAGGTTAGTGCGGTGCGACGGATAAGTCGGCCATCAGATTGTGCTTCTCCTCCGGAAGGGGTGTTAATGATGATTTGGATTTTACGGTTTTTGATGGCATCTAGTACATGAGGGCGCCCTTCATGAAGCTTTAAGATGAGTTCGACGTTTAAGCCGTTTTCCTTTAAGATTTTTCGGGTGCCGTCAGTGGCAATGACATCAAAACCCAAATCCATAAATTCCTTGACAATGGGTACTACTGGTGTTTTATCACGGTCGTTCATTGAGACGAAGACTGTTCCCGATAGGGGTAGTTGTTCACCGGCGCCAAGTTCTGCTTTTGCATAGGCACGTCCAAAGTCGATGTCAATGCCCATGACTTCGCCAGTTGAGCGCATTTCTGGGCCGAGTATAGTGTCAGTACCTGGGAATTTATTAAACGGTAATACTGCTTCTTTGACGGCAATATGGGAAGGAATGACTTCTTTGGTAAAACCTAACTCTTCTAAGGTTTTGCCCGACATTATTAATGAAGCTAATTTCGCTAACTGTACACCTGTTGCTTTTGAAACAAATGGTACAGTTCGCGAAGCGCGTGGGTTTGCTTCTAAAATATATACGCTCGGTGAATAACCTTGGGCGCCGACGACAGCAAACTGAATATTCATTAACCCAACAACAGAAAGTGCTCTCGCAAGTTCCACTGTCCAGGTACGAATTTTATCTAGTACAGCAGGAGGTAACGAAATCGATGGCAACGCACAAGCTGAGTCACCAGAGTGAATACCAGCTTGTTCAATGTGTTCCATAATACCGCCAATCACAACACGTCCGGTATGGTCGGCAATGGCGTCAACATCGACCTCGATGGCATTCTCTAAGAATTTATCAATTAAAATTGGGTGGTCAGGTTCAACTTGAACGGCAAAAGTCATGTAACGCTCAAGTTCAGAGTCAGAATAGACAATTTCCATCGCACGTCCACCAAGAACATAGCTAGGACGAACCACAACCGGATAGCCAATGCGTTTAGCAACAACCAAAGCATCTTCGTAAGTACGAGCAAGACCATTTGGAGGTTGAGCAATATCGAGTCGTTTCAGAATCTGTTCAAATCGTTCGCGGTCTTCAGCAATATCAATAGAATCTGGAGACGTACCCCAAATTTTTGTACTTACTACTGAATTCTGACTACTGAGTGCTTGTTGTAGTGGAACTGATAATTTTAAAGGTGTTTGTCCGCCAAACTGAACGATGACACCTACAGGATTTTCGGCTTCAATAATATTGAGAACGTCTTCTTTGGTTAACGGCTCAAAATATAATCTATCGCTGGTGTCATAGTCTGTAGAGACGGTTTCTGGGTTGGAGTTAACCATTATTGTCTCAAAACCTGCTTCTTTCAAAGCATAAGCAGCATGACAACAACAGTAATCAAACTCAATACCCTGTCCAATACGATTTGGACCACCCCCCAAAATCATAACTTTGGGTTTATCAGTGGCCATTATTTCGGTTTCTTCTTCGTAAGTTGAGTAGTGATAGGGAGTAAATGCTTCAAACTCGGCGGCACAGGTGTCCACCGTTTTATAAACTGGAATGACTCCAAGTAGAGTTCGGTATGCGCGCACTTGGTCTTCATGAGTCTTAGTTGCAAAAGCTATTTGTTTATCGCTAAATCCTTGACGTTTTATTTCATACAAATGCTCTTTTGTCAACTGCTGTAAAGGTGTACGTTTGAGAAATTTCTCTACGTCAAGAATCGACAGCATTTTATCGAGGAACCAAGGGTCAATACCCGTCAATTCAAAAATATCCTCGGTACTCATTCCCAGTAACATTGCATGACGCAAAGCAAAAATTCTTTCGGGGTTAGGAGTTCGCAGTTGTGCGCGTATTTGTTCTCCACTTGGAAGTTTCTCAGGTTTATCACATCCCCAACCTGCGCGTCCCGTTTCTAAAGAACGCAGTGCTTTTTGAAATGATTCGTTGAACGTGCGACCAATTGCCATCGCTTCGCCAACAGATTTCATTTGGGTTGTTAATACTGGTTCTGAACCAGGAAATTTTTCAAACGCAAAGCGAGGAATTTTTGTAACTACATAATCGATGGTCGGTTCAAACGATGCGGGAGTTTGCTTAGTGATATCATTTTTAATTTCATCTAACGTATAACCAACCGCTAGTTTTGCCGCCATTTTGGCGATAGGGAAACCTGTTGCTTTAGAAGCAAGTGCAGAAGAACGAGAAACACGCGGGTTCATTTCAATAACAACAACTTCGCCGTTCACAGGGTTTACGGCAAACTGAATATTAGAACCACCCGTTTCTACACCAATTTCACGAATAATCTTAATTGCCATATCCCGCAACCTTTGATATTCCTTATCAGTAAGGGTTTGAGCGGGGGCAACTGTTATTGAGTCTCCTGTATGGATACCCATTGGGTCAAGGTTTTCTATCGAGCAAATAATTACCACATTATCTGCCAAGTCGCGCATGACTTCGAGTTCGTACTCTTTCCATCCCAATAGCGACTGGTCAATTAAAATTTGTGAAACAGGAGAAGCGTCAATACCCCCTTGGGCCATTTCGGCAAACTCTTCAGAGTTATAGCTAATACCTCCCCCTGTACCACCCATTGTAAAAGCTGGACGAATAATTAAAGGATAAGTACCAATACGACGTGCAATTTCTTTGGCTTCTTCCAACGATGAAGCAGTTCCACTAGGACAAACATCTACACCAATTTTTGCCATTGCTTCGTTAAACAGCTTTCTATCTTCTGCCTTTTCGATAGCTGGCAACTTGGCGCCTATCAGTTCTACATTATATTTATCTAAAACCCCATTTTTCGCTAATGCCACAGCGATATTCAACGCAGTTTGTCCTCCCATCGTTGGTAGCAAAGCGTCGGGACGTTCCTTCTCAATTACCTTTTCGACGAACTGCGGTGTCAGTGGTTCAATGTAAGTACGGTCGGCTGTTTCTGGGTCAGTCATTATTGTAGCTGGGTTGGAGTTTACCAGTACTACTACATAACCTTCCTCACGTAGTGCTTTACAAGCTTGGGTACCTGAATAATCAAACTCACAAGCTTGCCCAATGACGATAGGTCCAGAACCGAGGAGTAATATTTTTTTTATGTCGTTGCGGCGAGGCATAGTATTGGAGTGCGAGAATACAAATCCTGATTATTGTAAAGGTCTTTACCCTTCAATCAAACTTTTTTTCTTAGAACGCAACACACAACCGTTCCATAATTATGGCACAGGCATCCTGTCTATGCAGCCTTATTGTATTTATATTTACCACATAGACACAGAGAACACAGAGAGAGTTTTAAATTTTACAAGTATATAAAAAAGGCAGAGAGATAATTATATCTTTTCTGCCTCATATTAAGATTATGTCAAGAGATTTTGATAAAAAATGCTGTTAGTTGCTTGCTTGAACAAATCCTAAAGTTAAGCTATCTTTCGCCAAAAAGTGTGCTAAATGATAAGCTCTTTCTTCGGTTTTAAGTAGAATTTGTTCGTAAAGATATCTTGTGCCACGGTCACCTAAACTTTCTGCTTGCGAAGCTTGGCGCCGAATTAAAGAAATCATTGCTTGCTCTGCCTTCAGGTCATTTTCTACCATTTGGTGGCAAGAAAATACACCATCTGGTTCTTGCTCAAAGCAGCATAATTCTGCTAACTTTGTTAAATTTGCTACAGGGACACCACCTAACCCATCCAAGCGCTCACCAATGTCATGAACATGTCCTTGAACTTGCTCGTAGCTTTCATTGAAGAACTCGTGTAATGAATAAAATTCGGCGCCTTCTACTACAAAATGATGCTTTTGATATTGTAAATATAAGGCTTGAAAACTAGCTAAAGCAACATTAAATCCTTCACAAACAGGAGTCGTTACACTTTTATCTAGCAATATAGGGTTGTCATAAACATCACCAAAATTGCGTAAAATGGTTTGTGTATCAGACATGTGTTTTCCTCCGCTTTATGAGCAGTTATAATTAGTAACCGCTTGGTCTTTACATCTTAACACCCAAATTTCTGTACGCCAGCATATTTTACATTAAATAGTTTTGATTTTTGTAAACAAAACAGCTTTTAATTTTAAATCTTAGAAACCGGGTTTCTTTGTTGAAATCTGTAATAAAAATGACTATTTGGCTTAGAAACCCGGTTTCTGTATGTATGAATTATTACAGTAAAGAATAAGTGAGAATTGAAGTGTAATCGCTTGGTATAGGGTGCGAATCAAATGTTATTATCTTCTGATTTACTGAAGTAACTAGCACCTAAATATTACAATGGCTGTCAACCAGCAAAAAACATCTGACGACAAAAGATTATTAAACAATCTAAAAAATATTACCCACAATATAAGGCGCCACAGTTTGGCTTGGATTATTGGCGCCAGTACACTAATATTGTTTGCGTGTAGCAGCATACGTCATATCCTATTTCAATCTAACGCTTATGACTTAGGCATTTTTGACCAAGCAGTTTATTTAATTAGTCAAGGTAAAATTCCATTCTCCACATTTATGGGATATCACATCCTTGGCGACCATGCAGCTTTAATTTGGTATCCCTTGGCATTACTGTATAAAATTTACCCTAGTGTTTACTGGTTATTTGCTGTACAAGCTTTGGCGTTAGCAATAGGCGCCTTACCAGTTTGGCATTTAGCACGTCAAGCAGGGTTAAAAACGCACGCGACAACGTTGGCTATAGTGTACTTGCTATATCCGCAAATATTTAACGTCAACCTTTTTGACTTTCACTCAGAAGTTATCGCTTTACCGATGTTGTTAACAGCAGTATGGTGTGCGCGCGCTCAAAAGTTTTGGTATTTTTGTCTCAGCATCTTTATTATATTGATGTGCAAAGCGGTATTATCTCTTACCGTTATTGGTCTGGGTGCTTGGCTATTACTTTTTGAAAAACGCTCTAAAGAGGGCGCCGTGGCTATTACTATAGGTGTAGCTTGGTTTGTAATTGCATCTGGAGTAATTATTCCTACTTTTAGCGGCAAAGAAGCAGCAGCAGTTGGTCGCTATGATTATTTGGGTAACTCAGTATGGGAAATTGGCAAAAACTTATTAACCAAACCACAAATAGTTTTAGGTAAAATTCTGAGTTTACAAAATTTAGAATATTTAATATTACTGACGGTGCCAGTAATTTGGGGACTATCATTATTTGGCACCGCACCATTAATAGGCGCAATTCCTTGTGTAGCGTTAAATATAATAGCTGACTATCAACCGCAAAAAAATATAGTCAATCATTACTCTGTAGCAGCAGTCCCGTTTTTAATACTAGCGTTAATTGCGACATTAGCTGTGGGGAAAGGATTAATAAACAAGCGACGCAGCATTATTATTTGGTCATTAATTGGATTTCTACTGCTAGCAAAATATACTTACTTTGGAAGTTTATACTTAGATAAACTCGATACTTGGCAAGCAACGCGAGAAGCAGTATCAAAAGTTAAACTTAGGGCAAGTGTACTCACCACTCCAGCAATATCACCTCATCTCACCCATAGACAAAATATAAACATGGCTTTTAAAGAACAAGCTTTCTCAGATATAGTCAAATATGATTATATACTTATGGATGTTCGTCATCCTGGTTGGGTGAATGATTCTGAATCGGCGCAGCGCTTAGTAAATTCTCTCAAAAACCGTACTGACTACAAATTAATTTATCAGCGTACAGACGTTTATTTGTTCCAAAAGGCTGCATAGCATAAAAAGCGCCAATAATTATTGGTCGGTGCCTGCACATGAGTGGGCGCCTTCAAAATGCTTATGTAGCAAGCCATTTGAGAAATATTTTTATTTTTTTTGCAAAAATTACTGATAATTATTTGCACTTATAGTATGCTTGTAGAAAGGGCTAATTTGCTATCTTTCTCAAGTGGCACATCTCGAATGTGAATTAAATAAGTAGTATTGCTGTAATTTAATTGGATTTTTAAAGAGGAATTTTGTGAAGCATTTAACCACACCAGAGGCAAAGATAGTTATTTCGGTGGATTGGACAGACCGTTGGCAGGTATATACGCGCTTGCAAGAACTAAATATTAGTTGTGCATGTGGAATGAATCAGCCACTGACTGTAGAAATAAGCAACGTCACAGCAGCAATTCAACTTTGGAGCGTAGTTCAGCAATTTACGGCATCGCGTTGCCAGTTAATTCACACTTTAAAGCGCTGTTGGTATTTGTAAAAAATTTTGTTAATAAGGAGGTTTCAATTATGAGCAAACTATTTAAGCAGCAAGTTTCAGAGTTTTACCTGGAAGGACGTTTTATAGAAATCGTAATCAAAGATGGCTACAAGCTCAAAGGTTTAATGCTGGAAACAACTGAAGGTCAGTGTTATGTAAAATTAGCGAAGCATTTACGATGTACATTTGACTGGAAATTGGCGCCTCAAACCAGGCTACAAATCGTTGGTACAAAAAAACTTTGTTCTAAGACAGGCGAATATAAGCTTAAAGCCGAAAGAATTATGGCAGCGCGTGCCAATGGAGAGGAATACATTAGTCCTCCGCAAACAAATGAACCTCCTAAAAATAAACCAGCAAAACAGACAACTATTTTGATGTGCCAGAAGTCTGACTGTATGAACAAAGGTGGAAAAGCACTTTGTCAGGCATTACAAAAAGAATTAATTGAACGCAATCTCGGTGCCGAAGTTACAATTAAGCCAACAGGTTGCATGAAAAACTGCAAGGGCGGACCCAACTTAATTATGCCCGACAAAACTCGATACAGTCGTATTCAAGCCAAAGATGTACCAGCACTGCTAGATAAATATTTCCCAATTAGCGCCAAAAGTAAAACTCCAAATAAACAAGCCCATCCAGTCATTACTATATTAAGGACACTTGTTTGATTTTTTTTTATTTTTAATGAGAAAATATACTGATAGATGGTATGGTGGGCAGTGCCCACCGGGAGCATCCAGTTTTGGCAGATCGACTTTTTTACACCAACCGTATAGTCAGGTTTTTGGCACCAAGTACTTATGTTTCTTCCAAAAGTGGATGCTCCCTGCCCACCTTACTACATAGAGTCAAGACGCCGTCTCAAGAGGCTGCTGAAAAAATCAATAATAGTAACAACAACTAGTAAGACGAGCATAAAAGTTGTGGCTTTGTTATATTCAAACCCATCGATATAACTTTTCAACTCAAACCCAATACCACCTGCTCCCACAACACCAAGAACAGAAGCAGCACGAATATTGTATTCAAACATCCAAAGTGTATAACCCAATGTCAAAGGTAAAACTTGGGGCACAATACCGTATTGGGTAATTTGCCAACGAGAGGCACCAATAACTTGTAAAGATTCTATAGAGCGAGAGTTCACTGCTTCGATAGCTTGTTGATAGAATTTAGCAAGGTAGCCAATAGTGTAAATGCTTAACGCTAAAGTTCCAGCAGGGGCGCCAAGTCCGGTAGCGGCGACAAATATTAAGCCTAAAATAATTGAAGGTACTGAACGGACGGCATTTTGGATAAAGTTAGCTAACCACTGCAACCATACAGGTGCAATATTACTAGCGCTGGCAATGGCAATTGGTACTGATATAATTGCCCCAATCGTAGTTCCCCATAAGGACATTTGTATTGTCTGGATTAGTGCTTTGACGGCATTAGGAAGAACATTAAGATTAGGTGGAAAAAACCGAGAAATAAAATCTGTAACGTAAAACCAGCTATTATTTAAAACTTCTGCGTTTATCCCTATACCTTCGAGTGACCAAGCATAAACTAAAACTAACAGAATAAGTACGGGGATAATTAATAAATTATTTATCCAAGGATGGCGCCCAGTTAATTTATTGATATAAGCGAAATTATTCATTATTTTGATAAAGAGCCAATTTGGGCAAATTCAGATTGTAAGTTATGACAGGCGCCATCATAAACAATACGTCCAGCATCAAGTACAAGCGCACGCTGGGCATATTCTGCAGCAATACCTAAATCGTGTAAGACTGTAACTATAGTAATACCATGCTCACTATTTAATTTTGCTAAGGTGTCCATCACCTGTTTAGCTGCCATTACATCTAAACCTGTAATAGGTTCATCGGCTAAAAGAACTTGAGGTGACTGTATTAGAGCGCGCGCAATAGCTACTCGCTGTTGTTGTCCACCACTTAAAGAACTAGTTTTTTGATACGCATGTTCGTGCAATCCTAATTCGTCGAGTAGTTGAAGTGCTAAACGATAATCTTGTTTTGGAAACCCAAATAAAGTTTGCCAAGGTTTTCTAGCTCCCAACCTGCCACAAAGAACATTTTCCACTGCTCTAAGTTGGCCAATTAAACCTCCTCCTTGAAATAACATTCCAACAGTACGCCTAATTTTTGGCAGCGTAGTACTTGCCATTGGTATATCATCTACAGTAATTGTACCTTGTACAACTTGTGTAAGTCCAACAAATGAACGCAGCAACGTAGATTTTCCGGCGCCATTTAATCCCAATAGAGCTACAAACTCACCGCGTCGAATCTGGCAATTAACTTGATTTAATATAGGACGATGCAGCGACTTTAAAAAAGCCGTTTCGACATCGCGACATTCAATTACTATTTCATTCATTGCTTTAAAAACTTAGAAGTGTAGGTTGGGTGGAGGAACGGAACCCAACAAATGCTTATAACAAAGAACGTTGGGTTACGCAAAGCCGGAACCCAACCTACATAATTAAGGGTCAATACCTGCACGCTTAAGTGCATCACGGACTGGTGCCAGATGACTGTCGTGGTTTACTCTAACTAACTCATTAGAGTTATAAAGATTACGAAGCAAACCATTATTTGCTGGTTGATTCAGTTTTAACATCGCAGCGATAAGACGGTTACGCATAGGCGCCGGAACGCTATCATCAATTGCTACACCATGTGCTGGGACACCTGGTATTTTGTGTAGAATTCGTAGCTGTGAGCGTTCTTGGTTGGTTATGTAAGGAGGGAACAAAGCATACTCTGATACTGCTGCGGCTTCAGCTTGACCTCGTAAAACAGCTTGCAAAGCTTTGCTATAGTTACCACCGTAGCTTACTTGACCAAAAAAGTTACCCAAAGAATCACGGTTTTGTACCAATCCTAAGCGAACTAATTCACTTGTAGGAAAAATGAATCCCGAACCAGATGTTGGGGATGTAAACGCCATTTTTTTACCGCGAAGTTGTGCAAGTGTTGCTCTGCCATTACTTTGGGTTTTTAAAGGACTATTAGCTGGAACAACAAATACAGAATTGTATGTAAATTTACCTGAGTAATTATCTCTGGTTTCTGCAAGATATAGCCTTGCATTTGCTAACTGTGCAGCTTTGAGCGCTGGACGACTACTCAAAAATGCAACTTGTGCCCGGTTTGCGCGTAGTGCCTCAACCGCAGCAGTATCATCACCAATCTGCGCTCTGACAGGCATTCTCAATTCTCTAGAAAGAAATGCTGCTACCGCATTTGCTTTATTTTGCAAATCTGTAGAATCTGAACGGCTAGGGAACACAATTGTAAGACTTGCAGGATTTTGAGCGACTATTGTTTGCCCTTTACTCCCAATAGTAGGGTTTGCAATTGCTACCACACCACCAAAAAAACTAACAATGCTGGCTAGTGCTACTGACGCAGCACTAATTCCAAGCAAACCCTTTTGACTCCGAGCCATTTCGTGTTACCCCTTTAGCTAAATATTTGCAGTAATATTGCGAACTTGTTTCAATATCCGTAGTTTAAATTTTTAAGCATTTCACTACAAAAGTCAATAATTGTTTGTATAAAGTTTAAGTATTGTTAGTGATGATACATTCAAGCAGTGTAAACATAGACTTTTTTAATGAATACAATAAGTAGAAACCCGGTTTCTGGGATTTTAAAATTAATTCTTTATAAGTATTGCAAGAATTAGTACTTTTTTGCTATATGTAAACTTGAGTGTGCGGCATTGTGGATTAAATAACGGCGTCCTGTAGCAATGATAGAGCAAGCAACAGTGTTAATAGTTAGCAATTTTCCAGAAATTGCGGATAATCTTCGACGTTATTTACTGGAATCGGAATTTACATTCAGGGTATTACTAGAATCGTCTAGTGCCAGTTTACTATTGTGCAATAAACAGCAAATTGACTTAATTTTGCTAGACTCTAATGAATTAAATTATTTAGCTAAATTACAAGCATCATATAGCAAGAAGTGCCCAAAAATAATAATACTAGGTGACAATGATGTAGCAATAGCAGTTAAAGCAATAAAAAACGGAGCAGAAGATTATTTAGTCAAGCAGCAATTAACAAAAGAAGTATTAATAGAAGCAGTTATAAACGCAGTTAAAAAAATAGATATCGAGCAAAATCAAACTACTCAAGCAGTATGCGTAAATGAATTAGCAGAACTTAATTTGGTAGAACAAGCTCTGCGTGAAAGTGAAGAAAAGCTGAGTTTTATTCTAAATAATGTAAATGTCTCAATTAGTCGGTTTTGTGTATATGCTAACCATGATTGGCGATATGATTACTACTCATCAGGTTGCGAGACAGTTTTTGGTTATACTAGTACTGAATTAGTCGCAGATAAGAATCTTTGGCAGTTGCGCGTATTTCCAGAAGATTTAGAAAATGTGATTATGCCAAAGTTTGGTGATATATTTGCCGAACTGACAATTGATTATGAATACAGATTTTATCATAAAGACGGTAGTTTAAGGTGGATTAAGGCAGCTTTAACTTCTCAACGTGACGAAATTCAAGATGTTTGGTATGTTACTTCTGTTGACAGCGATATTACTAAACAAAAACAAATAGAAGCAGCTTTACGTGAAAGGCGCCAAGAAAAAGAAACATTATTAGAGATAGCAGAAACAGCGCGTACTGAAGCCGAAGTGGCAAATAATACAAAAGATGAATTTCTAGCAATAGTATCGCATGAGTTACGGTCGCCTTTAAACTCGATACTTGGTTGGGCAAAACTCATGCAAACTTATAAATTAGACGAAGCGGCAAAAATTCGCGCATTGCAAACCATTGAACGCAATGCCAAAGCACAAGCTCAACTCATCGAAGATTTACTCGATATTTCTCGAATGATTCGTGGTAATCTTCGTTTGAAGAAAGCGCCTGTAACGTTGATAAATATTATAGAGGCAGCTATAGATGTAATAACTCCATTAGCTCAAGCCAAACAAATTAATCTCGTATCAAAGCTTGACACTTCGATAGGATATGTATTTGGTGACTCTAATCGTTTGCAGCAAATTTTTATTAACTTACTTACCAACGCAGTTAAATTTACACCAACCCGTGGAAGAGTAGAAGTAAATTTATCACTTAATAATTCATCTCAAGCTGAATTTACCGTAACTGACACAGGTAAAGGAATTAGTCCAGAATTTTTGCCTCACGTATTTGAAAGGTTTCGTCGTGCAGATAGTACAACTACAAGAAGTAAAGACGGGTTAGGACTGGGGTTAGCAATAGTTTACAATCTCGTTGAATTACACGGTGGTAAAGTCACAGCAGCGAGTCCAGGTGTAGGAATGGGCGCCACATTCACTGTAACATTACCAATATTGACCCAAGAGGCGCCGCAATTACCACAAACTCTAGAAAGTCCCGAAGTCTCATTATCAGGTATAGAGTTACTAGTTGTAGATGACGACAAAGACTGTTGCGAATTTTTGGAGTTCACACTTAGAAACTCTGGAGGCAAAGTTAAAACTGCAACATCTGTAGTACAAGCGTTTATAACCCTGCAAGATTTTCAGCCACATATTATCATCAGCGATATTAGTATGCCGGAACAAGACGGTTACATATTTCTACAAAATTTACGCTCACTTGAAGCCAAAGAAACTAAAATTAAAATTCCTGCAATTGCGTTAACTGCCAACGTTTCAGAAGAAGAAAAACAAAAAGCAATTAAAGCAGGTTTCCAATTCCACCTATCAAAACCCGTCGAACCCGAAATTTTACTAAACACAATAGCCAAAATATTAACAAATTAAGACAATGTTTTGAAGTGGGCTATAATGTCATGCTGAACGCAGTAAAGCATCTCTTAAATCTCGAAACCTTTGAGATTCTTCGCAAATATTAACAAAGGGCGCTAAAACGGAAGGAAATCCAACCGTTTATCGCCTCCCATGTGTTAAATCACAGCGATACACTCAATCTCTACTAATACATCTTTGGGTAAGCGCGATACTTCCACACAAGCGCGCGCAGGCGCCGAGTCTGCTGAGAAATACTTAGCGTATACAGCATTCATTGCGGCAAAGTCGTTCATATCTTTGAGAAATACACCAGTTTTAACGACGTTTTCAAATGTGGCGCCAGCAGCAGTTAGAATTGCTTCTAGGTTTGCCATGACTTGCTCGGTTTGCTTAGTTACATCATCTTTGTAAAGAACATCACCAAGTCTTGGGTCAATAGCAATTTGTCCTGCAACAAATACCATTTGTCCAGATGCTACAATAGCTTGGTTATATGGTCCAACGGGTGCAGGTGCTTTGTCAGTACGAATTACTTGACGTGTCATAAATGATTGATAAGTGGAAGGGTTAGTTATATTAATTTGCCCATCTGGCATTATCGCATCTGTTAGGTCAGTATTATTAAAACTCACACCATAAATATTAGCTTGTGTTAAATCTACTTTTTTTAGATTGGCGCCATCAAGATTTGCACTAATTAAATTTGTTCTTTGCAGCGATGCTACCTCTAAGTTGGCAAATTGTAAACACGATGCAGTCAAATTACAATCTTCAATATTTGCTCCCACAAGATAAGCATTTTTTAAATTGGCGCCTGACAAATCTGATTTTGATAAATTACTTAACTGAAATTCGGCAAACTCAAGATTAGCATATACAAGTTTAACAGTAGTTAATATAGCTCGATTTAAATCGGCTTTCTCTAAATTAGCAGAAGTTAAATTAGCACTCGATAAGTTTGCTTTGACTAAACTGGTGCCTACTAAATTTGCCAAAACTAAGTTAGCAGAAGATAAATTTGCTCCATTTAAATTGGCTTGTTCAAAATTACTATTTTTTAAATTAGCAGAAGTTAAACTTGCTTGAGTTAAATCAGCTTGACATAGTATTGCTTTACTTAAATTAGCTGAGTCCAAGCTAGCATTTTTCAAGCTCGCACCTCTCAGACAAGCATTGCTCAAATTTATATTATGTAGCTTGACTTTGTTCAGGTTAACATCGCTTAAATCAGCTTCAGATAAATCAGCATATTGTAAATTTATACCACTTAAGTCGGCGCCTTTGAGGTTTATCCCATTTAACTTTGCCCTCTCAAAGTTTCTTTCACCTTGTCCGTATTTTTCTAAAAGTTCTTGCACGTCCATATTGCACTTTTTTATACACTTCACCTAGTATATTCGTCTTGTTTAAGTGCTTGGGTATAATTAGTGTTTAGTTTATATTGGGTTACACTGCGGTAGCAACTTTTGGTTTTTTGTTTAGTCTTATATATAAATAAAGAGTCAGAGTTATGTTAAAGCGGTTTCTGTGGTTCGGTAGCGGCACCTTCGGTATTATTCTTGTAGTCTCAATAGTAATATGGCACCAAGCCACCTACCTACCTAGTTGGTATGTAAAAACGGTGCCAACACCTAGTGCAACTCCAGTAAACGAAACCAAACCGAAAGAATTAACGCGCGAAGAAATTTGGAGCAAAGTTAGTAATACATTACAAAAACAAGCATTAGCAGGTGAGCGAGTTGGAAAGGTCGAGTTAAAAGCAGATGAAGTAAATCGTTTAATTTTCTCAGAGATGCAGGTGAAGGAGAAAATAGCAAGCGATGCTGAATTAGAAAAAATTATTGTAGGTAAAAATACTCAGTTTCGTGATGGTAAGTTAGTTATAGGCGCCGTTATTAATTTACAAGAACTGACGCAGCATAAAGAGTTACAAGGTGGACGTGGGGACTTAGCACAAGCTTTTTTAAATTTACCTATCATTAAAGACCGTCCTGTATACATTGAAGTTGAAGGCACACCAATAGTCAAAAATCAAAAAATTGCTCTAGATTCATTTAGCATAAAACTGGCGAATGTGAGCATGACTGTAGAAGAATTATCTAAACATTTAGGTATTTCCCAGGAATTTATCAATCAACGCATTTCCCGCGAACGCGCATTAGTTCCAATGTCCGTCCAGGACGTAAAAATACAAGGGGACACAATTTCGATATTTGGTACAGCGACGGCCTGGTAGGGGCGGGTTAACCCATAACATACATATCCACGCAAAATATCGTAAACCCGCCCCATTACCAAATATCGGGTTAACCCATAACATACATATTCACGCAAAATATCGTAAACCCGCCCCATTACCAAATATCAGGTTAACCACAAATATACATATTCACGCAAAATATTGTTTCGGCGCCCCATTACCAAATATCGCCAACGAGCAGGGATGCCCGTTCCACAATAATACACTACATAATACCAGGGCGGGTTTAGAGGGATTGTCTTTAAAATGATAGGTTATGGGTTAACCCGCCCCCAGGCGTGGACGTATACCATAATTACGGTATTGCCAATAATCGTGCAAAATTTTATTGTGGTCGAAACATAAATTGCTGGGCAGGCGCCACTGTTCAAATATATCTAAACTCTTTGCATCATCACCGGCTTGGGGTGTACCTGTAGCGGTTGCTAGGAATACAATACTTAATGTGTGCTTGCGCGGGTCGCGACTGGGGTCAGAGTAAACTAAAAATTGCTTGACTAACTCAACCTGTAAACCAGTCTCTTCTTGTGCTTCACGCTTTGCCGCAACCTCAACTGATTCGCCATAATCTACGAATCCACCTGGAATTGCCCATCCAAATGGTTCGTTATGACGTTCAATTAAGACTATTGGTCGATGAGGACGGTCGATTAGTTCGATGATGATATCAACTGTTGGCGCCGGATTTCGATACATGGAATTCGTGTTTATATTTGTTAATTGGTGAATATTTATGCCATTTCCGAGGTCCAGTGGTGTTTTACTGCATCCTACTAGTTTTCCCAGTCGATTTGGAATTGGGGATTTAGGATACGAGGCTTATCGTTTCATTGATTTTTTAGAAAGTAGTAATCAACAGTACTGGCAAGTTTTACCGCTTGGTCCTACCGGGTATGGTAATTCCCCATACATGTGTTACTCAGCAATGGCAGGTAATCCATTTTTAATTAGTTTAGACAAATTACGCGAAGACAATTTGCTGGCAGATTGGGACTTTGGTAATATACCCGATTTTATGACGCACAAAGTCGATTTCGAGGCTGTATTTCCTTACAAAACCAATTTACTCAAAATTGCTTGTAAAAACTTTAAAAGTCAAGCAACTTCAAAACAGCGCAAAGCGTTTGACACATTTTGTGAATTCAAAGCTAACTGGCTAAATGATTATGCTTTGTTTATGGCGTTAAAAGAATCACATAATGGCGCCAGTTGGTACACCTGGGAACCAGGATATGCAAAACGCAAACCCGATAGTATTGCCACCGCGCATAAAGAACTCGAAGAATTGATATTTTACCAAAAATTCGTTCAGTTTCAATTTTTTCATCAATGGTCACAACTTAAAACCTACGCAAACCAGCGTGGTATCGAAATTATTGGTGATATCCCAATTTATGTTGCTCACGATAGTGCAGATGTATGGGCAAATCCAGAAATATTTTGTTTGGATGAAAAAGGCGAAACTGAATTAATGGCAGGAGTTCCACCAGATTATTTTAGTGCTACAGGTCAACTGTGGGGAAACCCTGTTTACAATTGGGCACAATTAGAGAAACAAGACTTTGCGTGGTGGATCAAACGTTTTGAAGTCATGCTCGACTACGTTGATATTATTCGTATTGACCATTTTCGAGGATTTGAAGCGTATTGGGCAGTTCCCCAAGGTGAAGAAACAGCAGAAAATGGTAAATGGATAAAGGCGCCCGGTGAAGCATTATTTCAAAAAATTGCGAAAAAGTTAGGTAAATTACCCATATTAGCTGAAGATTTGGGAGTAATTACACCCGAAGTTGAGGCATTACGAGACAAGTTTGAATTTCCGGGTATGAAAATACTACAATTTGCTTTTGGTTCCGACCCTGGAAACCCGTTTTTACCATTTAATTACACTCGAAACTCTGTAGTTTACACAGGTTCTCATGATAATGACACTTGTGAGGGTTGGTTTAGCCAAGCGAGCGATTGGGAGAAAGAAAAACTGCGAATGTATCTAGGTAATATAAACCATGACGGTGCCCACTGGGATTTTATCCGGTTGGCATTGAGTTCAATTGCAAATCAAGCAATTATTCAATTACAAGATGTTTTGGGACATGGTGGAGATGCACGCATGAATTTCCCAGGTAAAGCTGAAGGTAACTGGGAATGGCGATATCATGACCATGAGCTAACATCCGAACTCATCACCAAATTTAAAAACTTAACTACACTATATGGAAGGGCGCCAATAAAGAGGGTGAGAGGGTGAGAGGGTGGGAGTGTGAGAAATAGACATTCTCCCACACTCCCAATCAAGGCCTGGTATTTGCAGCGATTTTCATTTCTTCAGGTTTACCAGGTTCTCCCATTGGTTTTGGCTGTTGCTGGTTGACACTTAGCATTACACCTCCAGCGTTACCTGCACGAACTATAAGTTGTGCTTGTGCTTTCCATGTACGCTGGGTTCCTTGGGGAAGTATACCCTCAAATTCAGTTTTGCCATCTGCTTCAACACGAATCCATGATGAGTCTTTTAATGTTACCCCTACCTGAACTTGACGATTTTTATCGTCGCTTGTTTCGTTATTAATGGCAGGTTGAAGCGCAAACTCTTGGGTGTTTTTAGATGAAGATGGTGATGATGGGGATTTTGCTTGCTTTTCAGAGTTGTTGGGAACTGTTGCAATATTTAACACGTGTGATAAACCGCTTACTGAGCAAACGATTAAACCAACGTAAATCAAGTACAGATGAGCTGGTCGCAGTTGACCTTGTGAATTGGTTTTCCACCCAGATATACGATTAACGCGGTTAACTCCTATTGGGTAGTTATTCGCAAGTTCTATACCGTTAAATCCAAGTGCATCAGCATAACGCTTAATTAAACCTTGGGTATAAATAGGTTCTGGTAAATCATCAAAATTTGCATCCTCAATCGCTTGTAGCAATCGACGAGCTATTTTTGTGTAGGCAGCTACGTCATCTATACTAAATTGGTGTTCTTCACGTGTTGAACGAAGCTTTAAGGCAATTTCCGTCAAAATTTTAGCTCTTTGCTCGTCTAATGAAGAAGACTCTTGTGTATTTTCTTTTGTCTTCAAGTTAAACCACTTCATGTTTTTCACTCCTTAGCCTGCCTTAATCATCAATAGGAATCTAATTTCACTAATCCGCTTCTATATATGAATGCAAACTGCGAATTTCAAAATCTTTTAAATAACGATAGGAACCCTCTGCCAACGAAGACTGTCCTGTTTTTTGTAACTCAATAGAACCGATAGCGGTACGATGTAGTTCAATTACTGGATGTCCTAATTGCTCTGCTACCCTGCGAATTTGGCGATTCCGACCCTCTTTCAAAACTATTTCTAACCTCGTTTGTGTTGGCATTCTTTTGACAACACGCACAGAAGCTTGTCTAGTTTTTCTGCCGTCAAGCATTACCCCTTGGCGCCATGATGTAAGTACAGCATTGTTGACTTGTCCTTGCACCAATACGCGATAAGTTTTAGGAATACTATGTTTTGGATGAGTTAACGAATACGTTAAATCACCATCATTCGTTAAAATTAACGCTCCAGTTGATTCTGCATCCAGACGACCCACCGGATGAATACCTAGACCCGAACTCAATTCTTTTGGCAACAAGTCTAGTACTGTTATTCGTCCTTGGGGATCATCGCAAGTTGACACTACTCCAACTGGTTTATTTAGCAATAAATATATTAAAGATGGACGTTCGGTTGTAGCTATTGCTTTTCCGTCAACGGTAATAACATCGCGTTGTGGGTCTACTTTTTGCCCTACTTCTGCTAATGCTCCATTTATCCGCACTCGTGACTGCCGAATCATTTCTTCAGCTTGACGACGTGAAGCAATACCCCACTGCGAAAGTACTTTTTGTAACCTAGCCTCCATGATAATAATACTGCGTTAAGCGAACAATGGTAAGTAAATAATATATGTTAGACACTGTACTTAATAGAGTCCAATGTTACAGTTAAAAATTGTTTAATTAGGCTTAGTGTATAGACTAAATTTAATGTTCATGGTTGTTTGTTGTTTACTGAGTTACTTAAATGTCACAAAATCAAACAGAGAATAAAATTACACCCAAAATCAGAGTTATTACTACTGTTCTCAAAGGCGCCCTCAAATTGTTCGTGCGCTCTCAAGTTACCGACATCCAAGAGTTAGACATCGATATCCAAGCTAGTGACCGTCAACTTTTATCTGGCAGAATTCCTTCTGTTTCTGTGTTTGCTAGTAGCGCCGTATACCAAGGTCTTCACCTCTCCTCAATTCAATTAACCGCTGAAAATATACGCATTAATACTGGCTCTATACTTAAGGGACAACCGCTTCGACTGTCAGAAGCAATACCAGTAACTGGTACCTTAGTTCTAGAGGAAAAAGACGTAAACGCCTCTTTGACATCTGCATTATTATCAGGGGCATTGAATGACGTATTGCTACAACTTATACCAGAACTTACGAAAAATTCCAAATCTATTATCTGGCAAAAAATTATTCTTAGCAACAACCAATTTATACTTTTTGCGAATCCAGCTACTGAAACCAACACCAAGCTTGAAGCACCGTTAGAAATTGGTATTGATTTAGAACTAATTAATAGTCATGAGTTAAAGCTCACTCCTACTGACAAGCTAGGGCAATACGAACACAGCAAAAAGGGACAACATTTTGACCTTGGTTCCGATGTTGACATTAAAGAATTAGAGCTTATACCAGGCAAAGTTACAGTATACGGGCGAATTAATATCAACCCCTAAATTAATTCTCAGTACATTTAGATATGAAGCGTTTCGATATGAAATCGAAAACTTCAATATCCGATGCTCTGTTTTCATCATACCCTAGGCGCCGCAAGAAGGAGCATTCATCAAACAAAAGCAATAACAGTTTTGATTCGTACATAATACGACTACTATTGAAGTGAGGTTTGCTTATACCATTCATTGCTGTCTCCAGAACTTAACACAGCAATAAATTAAAAAGTGGTACAGCACCTGAGTCATATGCACTCAGCCTAAGTGTAGTATTTATACACCTCAAAACTGTTTGCTTATGCAAAGATTACCTCGAACTACCTTAAAAGGAAGTAACGGGGATCACCTTGGGCTGAAAACCACTAACCGATTAATTGGGACTTACACACTTAATCAAACAATATTAAACAGTGGGCGCCGTTGTATAGAAGATTGTTGCTTTTTTATTAGAAGATTCTTGCTATAAGGAGACGTGACATGTCTCGTCTTTACAATTGCTAACTTCTAACTTGTTGTGGTGTCGCTCCTACTAAGCGTTTGAAGTGTCTTGTAAATTGACTTTGGTCGCTAAATCCAACAGTCGAAGCGACTTCAGAAATTCTTGCCGTTTTATCTCGGAGAAGTATTCTAGCACGTTCGATGCGACATTTTATTAAATATTGATAAGGAGACATTCCTGTCGATTCTTTAAATAAACGCGCGAAATGATACTTGCTCATGCCAATCTCTCGTGCCATTGAACCAATTAACAAATCTTCTGACAAGTGGTTACAAATAAACTGGTTGATTTTGAGCAACTTCGATGACGGTAAACCTTTACAACATTCGTGACATTGTTGTTTGCGTACTGAGTAGTTTTGAAATAGATGCGCTGCTAATGCTGTGCCCATCGATTCAGCATAAGCATAACTACTTACAGCACTTGATGTTAATGTGGCTTTGAGCGCTACCCCAATTTGATAAATGAGTGGGTCTGGTTTAGCAAAGTGTGGTACAACCTCAGCGTCTTCAAAATCTTTACTCTTAGCTTGGGATATTAACTTTTCTGAAAGCGTCAAAATAATTAACTCTGACTTTTGTGTTGTATAAGAGTGAATTACACCTGGAGGAACTACTGCGATGTCCCCAACCTTGATATCCTCAGTACAAAAGCATTCATCTAACTTTCTTTTTAAACGCTGACAAGAAATATGAATTACGATGGTGTAATCGTTTTGGTAATGCGCTGGTATTTCAAACGCTGGAAGCTGATAATACTCTAGACAGATGTTTTCCCACCCTGCCTTATGGCTAGATATTGATGGCGGTACGGGTAAAATTCTTCTGCGACTTTCTACTTTTGTCACATCAGCTGCTGGGGACTGGCACACTAACATAGTTTCCACCTGCTCTGTTGACTAACAAATAGTGCTATGTAAGCACAAATACTATCTTTACTTTTACCAAAAAACGTTAAGGAAATCTTAATTGATCTATTAGTAAAAGTAATAGTTCATATTTTGCGTATCTATAGAATATCGGTTACTAGTTAAATAGTGGTAGTAAGAGTGTTACAAAGTAGTATACGAGTGGCGCTGTAAAAATGTAGCTGTCAGTACGGTCTAAAATGCCACCATGACCGGGAATTAATTGTCCGGAGTCTTTTACCCCAGCATCGCGTTTGAGCATCGACTCGGTTAAGTCACCTAAAAGGCTTGCGATACCAATTAATAATCCTAACGCGGCGCCTGTTAGTAAAAATTGCGGAAATTTGAGATAGTACGTGCTAATTATTGCAACAGTAACACTGCCACCTATACCAAACAAGGCGCCTTCGACTGTTTTCTTCGGACTAATGCCCGATAGCGGAGTTTTACCAAAATATTTACCAACAAAATAGGCGCCGATATCAGAAGCCCAAATACATAAAAACGTGACAACAGTAACACTTAAACCTTGAGGTATAGAAGTTACATTAGCTCTATCAAATAAATCACTCCAAGAAGATGGGAAATAACCACCCAAAGGTAAATTAGCGGCACTAGCACTATTAATTTGTCGTAATCTTACCCAATAAGAAGGCAAATATCCTGTATAAAACAAACCTAATATAGAAGCAGAAATATCAGCGATAGTGGCAATTTTCGGTTGAAAAAGTAAGTAAAAACAAATAAAAGTACCAGCAATAGGCATTACTGCATCAGCAAGATTTCCATCAACAGTACAAATTCCGAGCAGAGTGAGACTGACGGCAAGGGTAGTTTTGGCAGCAGGTGCAATACCTTTAGCACGCACGAGGTCAAAAAACTCGTTTTGACCAAGATAAATAATCACCGCATAAACAAACGTAAAATACCAGCCACCTAAAAGCGTAGCAGTAAGGGCAACTGCGATTGCAACGACTCCACTAAAAATCCGAGTCCAAGGAACGGCCTGATTTTTGATTGTAGATTGTGGATTATGGATTTTTGATTGATTCGCCACTTTTTGCATCTCCTATTACTAAACAATTTATTTTATTTGTTAATTTAATTAATCTAATTTTTCCCCGCTCAAAATAAAAATCGGGTCTACAGCAGCAAAAGCTTGAGAAAAACCACGCATTTCTAAGCGGTTAACAGAAGATTGAACGACTTCGATATTTACCGCTCGTAATTGAGCAAAGCTTTGAGAAATAGTATACAGACTCTCTAGATTAGCAGCTGTTGCCACGACTCGACCCGATGCAGGTAAATAACTCCATGCTGCCTGCATAATTTCACTGATAGCGCGTCCCCCTTCGATACATACTCTGTCCGGCGCCGCTTTTAAGTCGTGTAAGCATTCAGGTGCGCTTCCTTCAATAACTTCAACGTTTTCAACTTCAAACCGTTCACAGTTACGTCGTATTAAATTTGCTACTTCTTCATCACGTTCAACAGCAACAATTTTACCCTGTGAACACAACAATCCTGCTTCAACTGGAATAGTTCCCGTTCCTGCACCAATATCCCACAACACTGAATCAGACTTCAGTCGTAATTGTGACAATAACTGTAATCTAATTTCGCGTGGACTTAAGGGAATACCCGGTAAATTGTCGAATAAATCATCAGGGATACCAGGAGTAACATAAGACCAAAGTTTAGAAGTCATAATAAAAATTTACCCATTAATAAAAGCACGACTAACCCGTTAAGAGCGAACACCGCTCTCCAGTTATCTTTACATATCTATCTCTAAGCGCAACAACAGCACGAAATTTGTACACAGGCTATTGTATTAATAGATATTCATAAATCAACATAATCATCTATATTTATAAGCAAGTAATGACAAATTCAATGCTGGGACGCTATGAGATAATACAGCAGTTAGGTAAAAAAGCAGGAAGACGTACTCTGTTAGCTCGTGACTCACAATTAAATCAGCAAGTAGTCATTAAGCTATTATCCTTTAGTAATGACTTTGAGTGGGACGATTTAAAGCTATTTGAGCGTGAAGCTCTTTCTCTCAAAACTCTTAAGCATTCAGCGATACCCAGTTATATAGATTATTTTGAAGTTAATAATCCTGAACAAAAGGGGTTTGCGCTTGTTCAAACTTATATAGAAGCAAAAACTCTTGAACAATATACCACGTTGGGGCGTAGTTTTTCGGAAGCAGAAGTCAAAGAAATAGCTTTATCACTTCTAGAAATCTTGATTTATCTTCACTCCCAGCACCCCCCAGTTATTCACCGTGACATCAAACCCAGTAATATTTTGCTTGGTGATAGGTCAGGTAATAGCCCAGGAAAAGTATATTTAGTTGACTTTGGCTCAGTGCAAAACATCGCTGCTACTGAAGGTGGCACAATAACTATTGTGGGTACTTATGGGTATATGCCACCCGAACAATTTAGTGGTCGCACTGTTCCAAGTTCAGACCTTTATAGTTTAGGCGCCACATTAATTTATCTTTTAACAGGTATACATCCAGCAAACTTACCTCAGCAAGATTTAAGATTGAAGTTTGAGCATCTCACCAATATTAGTGTAGGTTTTGCTCATTGGTTACGGCTAATGGTCGAACCGAGTTTGGAAAAACGTATCTCCACTGCGCGCGAAGCTATAGAAGTACTAAACCGTGATTATGCACCATTAACCGTCAAAAAACCATTAGTAAGTAAAATTCGTCTGAAAAAAGACAGTGATAGTTTTGAAATATTTATTCCCCCTGTTGGGTTTCATCCGTTATTCGGTTTGGGAAGCTTGTTCGCTATTGGCTGGAACTCGTTTATTTTATTGTGGACACTCGGTGTAATGACCATACCCTTCCCCGCTAACTTAATACTTGGTATCATGTCCTTACCTTTTTGGGGCGCCAGTTTTTTGATGGGTAACACCGTATTATTTGCCTTGTTTCTCAGCATCCGCTTAAAACTCAACCGAACTCAGCTAGCTTTGAATTGGGAAATTCTAGGTTTCAAACTACCTCGGTTTCACAAAGCTAAAAGAGAAGAAATAACCAAAATAGTATATATTCCTCAGCAATATAAATCTGACTTTCTCGGCACCAAAATAGAAATACCCCCGCAGCTTATTCTATGGGCAGGAAAACAAAAGTATCAAATTTGTGGAATTGGTGGTGGCGTCAACACCGAAGCTGAAGTGCAATGGTTAGCACACGAACTAAGTAATTGGTTGGGTTTGAGTATTACCAAAGAGTAATTACTAGTAGGGGTTTAGAGTGAAAAATATAATTGGCAAAATACTGGGAAATTACGAAATTCAAAGCGAACTGAGTAAGAAAGCTGGTAGAAGAACTTTACTAGCACGGGACTTGAGGACACAAGAAACCGTCGTTATCAAGCTACTGTTATTCAATGACGAATTTGAGTGGGATGATTTAAAGCTGTTTGAACGCGAAGTGCAAATTTTGAAAAACTTAACGCACCCTAAGCTTGCGCGCTACATAGATAGTTTTGACTCCCAAACACCTGGATATTTTGCCCTTGTCCAAACCTATATAAATTCTCCAACCTTAGAACAACATCTTAAACAAGGGCATAGTTTTACAGAGATAGAAGTTAAACAAATTGCACGACAAATCTTAGAAATACTCATTTATTTACACTCACAAAATCCTCCAGTTATTCATCGTGACATCAAACCCAGTAATATATTGTTAGATATAAAGCCTGATAATATACAAGTTTATTTAATAGATTTTGGTGCAGTTAAAACAATCACATCATCTAACTTAGAGCATACCGTTGTTGGAACTTATGGGTATATGGCGCCCGAACAATTTGGAGGTAGCGCAGTTCCCGCGTCTGACCTTTACAGTTTAGGTGCCACATTAATTCACTGTTGTACAGGTACACATCCGGCTGACCTACCGCAAAATGATTTAAAAATTCAATTTAAACAAGCAACTAATTTAAGTATAGATTTTACAAACTGGTTACAGTCAATGACACAACCCAGTTTAGATAGAAGATTACATTCTGCACGTTATGCAATAGATATACTAGAGGCGCCACCAACAAAATCTCAACTAGTAACTGCTGCCATCAAGCCAAGCGGGAGCAAAATTCAACTTACAAAAAATACAGATGCCTTAGAAATATTAATACCACCATCGGGTCTTGACGTATCGCTAATATTTATCGCATTATTTGCCGTTGCTTGGAATGCGGGAATTTTTGCTTGGACAGCAGGCGTCTTGAGTATGCCATCTTTCATAAATATCGCTTTAGCTTTATTTTCCTTACCATTTTGGGGTGTAGGTGTTTTTATGGTGTCCTGGATAATATTTTGCTTATTCGGTAAAACTCGCTTGCGACTAAATCAATATCAGATATCTTTGACATATGAATTATTTGGCGCCAAATTTCATAATCCCCGTCCAGAAGCTACAAGTAATATCGATAAAGTAGTTTACACACCTAAACATTTTACCAAAGATAGCGATGGTGAACATATAGAGGTTCATTCACAGCTAACTATTCATGCTGGTGTTAACGAATATCAGCTTAAAGTTAATACAGGCAGTATAAAATCTGAAGTTGAACTAGAATGGTTAGCACACGAAGTAAATGACTTCTGCTCAAAAACTTCATAAATAGCTTACTAACAATAAAGATTGGATAATCATAAATCATCAAATCGAATTTTATATCACAGCAGATATTACGGAGTAGTAATATAGGCTATGTATAAAGTTTATAGTTGAATAGATATGAAAATTACTTTTTCGCTTTTGATAGCAGGCGCCTTAACATTATTTTACCCTAGCGCAATAATCTCAACACCTGCCCAAACATCTACGCCAAGAAACGTAAACTTCAATTTAGTTAAAGACAAAAGAGGAAATATAATAGCAATCAAGAATTTAACAATTGATAACCGACGCTACAATGCAAAGTTTGTCTACGGGACATTTAATGAAATTTTTAAAAATTCAACTACAACATTATTTTGGGAAAATCAGCAAACAGTACAACGCGCGCTTAATGCAATTAATATAGCATTGAACGCGCGCAAAGGAGCGACAACAAAAATAGGAGTCATTCCCAGAAATGAATTATCTAATGTAGGGAGTGGAAACAACTTTATGATTCCAGTTGCTCTAGAACGCATTGTACGTCAATATGGGAAAGAACCCACTGAGAACGTTTATGTGAATGGGGTATTAAGTAGTTTTGATGAAAAGCAAAAAACCTGGGGTAATTATTCATTCGATGGGTTTTCAGTGACTCCTGATACTCCGTTTATGTTTGTAAAATTAGAACCAAGATAGGCACCAATACATGGGTTATCTAGTACTATATAAATTTTGGGAAGTGGTAATTGCAGCAATAACACTGAACCCAGAAGCATTTAAAATGATGGAAACTTTTCCTCAAGGAAACAGGTCGATTTTTATTTTGCTGTTATTGGTGGGTCTTTCTAATGCGCTGGCTCAGGCAATTGTATTATTTGTAAATCGAGTTAGTAGATTACGTTTTGTTTTATGTTTACTAATTTCGGCATTATTATTTGCTTTTAGTTATTTATTTTGGGTTTTGAGCGTTTGGGGTGTTAGTAATTTACTATTTAGAGCAGATGTTCAGTTTAGTGTAGTGTATCGCACTTTGGGACTAGCAACGGCACCGTTATTGCTTTCGTTCTTTATTGCGTTACCGTATTTGGGGATTCCAGTTCAAATTTTGCTATCGCTGTGGAATTTATTAGCATTTGTGCGAGGATTTTCAATTACTGCTAGTTTAACTTTATGGCAAGTCTTCTGGTGCGGTATTATTGGTTGGTTTGTACTTCAGGTGGCACAGCGTAGTATTGGTAGGCCATTAGCAAGTTTTAGCAAGTGGTTATCTAATTCTGCGGCAGGAACTTATCTTGTCACTGATTTGCGACAATTAGAAGAAACTTTACAAACAGGTTTTGGAATTAATCAGCGCACTGCACACCGGAGGAGAAGAAGATGAGTACTAGAAAGCAAGTTATCAAATTTTCTGTCATAGCTTTGGTAGCGTTGCTTGGTGTGTTAGTTTTATTCCAGTTTCAACCTGTTATAAATGGTACTTATGCAGCATTAACACGTACATTTAAAATTACAGTTAATCTAGGTATTATTAGTTTGATTGCTTTGATTTTGGCGGCAATGTTGGCGCCTATAGAAGCGCTTGGATGGTGGGCTGGATGGTTTGGTGATACTGTTGATACAACTATTTACCCTGAACTTCAAAAGCAAACTGAGGCACCACCACATAAAGTATCTCATTATATTATTTACTTAGACGGAGTTGGGCAAGCAAAGTACGAATATTTACCTGATGTTGAGCGATTTCTCAGGGATTTAACGGCAGCATTACCCGAAAGTTTTCATTTGATACGGGGAGTAATGCCATATTCGGTATTAAATCGTTCTTTAACAGAAGATTACCCGTTATCGTGGTTTTGGCGATTTGCTGATAAACTACGTATCAAAAATCCTGCGAATATACTTGGCGCCATAATTAATATACGCAATGCATTAGTAGTGTGGGTTTCTGCTGACCAACGATATGGCGCCATTTATAATCGAGGAACCGCGCAAGTAATATATAACAGTTTAATAAAACATGGTTATCAGCCAGGTAGTAATGTTCCCATCACTTTAATTGGATTTAGCGGTGGAGGACAAATATCAATGGCTGCTGCTCCCTATCTTGATGATGTACTTTTTTCACCACCGATTGATATTATTTCCCTAGGGGGAGTGTTCAGTGGTAATAATAATATTCTTAAAATTCAACATGTTTATCATCTAGCTGGGAAAAAAGACCCATTAGAAAGATTAGGCGCCATTGCTTTTCCCAAACGTTGGAAGTTATTTTTTCTGTCTTATTGGAACCGTGCAAAGCGACGCGGTAAAGTTAGCTTAATTTCTTTGGGTAAAGTTGGTCATCAACTACCTGGGGGAGTGATGGACCCAAATAAACTTTTACCCGATGGTCGCACTTATTTACAGCAAACGATTGATTGGGTATCTGGAATTTTACAAGATACAGTTTATTTAAAAGAACTTGCTCCTCCACGTCATCAAAGCAACTACGAAAAATATTGGGAAGCTGCATTTAACCATCCAGATTTTTACCCACTACAGCAATCTTTACCTCCAGAGTATCAACCTGTTGGTGCTTGGATGGGGCGCCTAATTTTGCCACAAAAAAATCAGCGTTGTTCTATTAAAGATGTTTTATTTGAGGTGCATCATACTGCAAAAGGTTATGAATATTTACTTGGAAAAGTCGTGCAATTACGCTTTTCAGATATTCCAGAGTTACAAAAAGATATCCGCTCAGTAACAAAAGACGTTCATTTCAACGCTGAAGCAGAGTATAGCACCGAGCAAGGTTTAATTCTTCCTACCCGTGTTAATCACTGGCGCCTAGTAAACCCTCTCGAATCATTAGCAGGCGCCCATCCTTATGATGACATCATGGTAATGTTAGATGACCCAATATTAATGGAGATAGGAGATAAAGATTATCTTTGTATCAAACGTGAACCGATACAAATAACAGGTTTATACTACGCATTAGTACAATTTATTGAGCCAATAGGGAATGATTTATTCCGGGTGACACATTATAACCGTGATTCTAAACAATTTAACGGTGCCGAAGAATTTGTATCAATGCCTTCTGTAGTAGCTAATATCGATGGCTTACAACCATTTACCAACCAAGATATCGAAAAATCACCCATCAATGAAACTGGATGGTATATATATGGCGCCCCTAATAAGTCCAAACGATTTGTAGTACGTTCAGTTGCTCCCCGCGCGCTTTTTGAACTAAAACCAGAACGTAAAATCATCGGTAAATCTGAAGTCAAACATTATATTAAAAAAGAATCTTGGGATAATTTAGCCCTGCAAAAAGGTAAAATAAGTTCTGCTTTACTTTGTTATGACTCCGCAAATATACAGAATGAGCAAACTTGGCGAGAAGGAGAGCGCGCGCTGCTACTGCATAATTATGGAGGCATTGGTGGTAGAAAAGCCGAGGCAGCAGCAAAAGGGCCTGTATACTTTGGACACTTCGCTTTTGGTGTAGCAACAGTAGTGCGCGAACCATTAACAGGAGAGTTACGTTTTGATATTGTGTATCACCAAATATATACCCAAAATATAGACGGAGTGATAGCAGGTACATTACACTGGTCGCGATTTTTAGGCGACCGTCAATATGGTTGGGCAGGAATACGTCCCGTATGTGGTACTTTAATCAAATTTGAACCCTTCACAGGATACTTTGAAACCACTGAAGGTACACTATATTCACCTTTAGACCAAATGATTCGTCAACTCGAAATTATGGCAGCACGCTATCGTATCGGTGACGGAACAGGAGGTACTTATGTAGGCGCTGCAAACAACTGTTCTCAAGACTCCAACCAAGCATTATACGCAGCACTCAAACAAATAACTCAAGCCATCCGTTCTAATTCTCTCATTGACGAATGGATAGAACAACATCCCGACCAAGCAAATAATTTAACCCAACTTGAAGAACTAGGTAAAAAATTAAAACGTCAAATTCTTCCTTTCGGTGCGCGTGTAGACTGGCAACAACCAGGCAAAAGTTTAGGAAGCAGCTTAGAAGACGACCCCATTAAAAACCTAGTTACTGGCTTACTATCTTGGCGTGCCATACTCCCCCGTGTAGCCAACGATACCATCTTAGAAACATTTCTCAAACTTGGCGCCACCGCATGGGTACTACGAACCAACCAAATAGGCGGCTTTAACCCAGACATCGAACCAGTAGCACCCATCACCTTCTAAAGTAGGTTGGGTGGAGCGACAGCGTAACCCAACAATTTTTATATATCAAAATTATCCTCTAGGAAATTAGGCACGTTACCTATTTTTTCTAAACGAACATATATATTACTTTTTATCTAGAAATTTTGGTGCCCGAAAGGTCTTTTCCTAGAGGATATAAATATATCCAACTTATCCTCTAGGAAATTAGGCACCGTTCAGTATCTCATGTAATTAATTTTGCTTCATTATCCAAACCAAAAAGCCCAAAATTTGCTCTACAGGTGGAATTGGATAATCCATTAAATCTAAAGTTAAAATATTTCCCTCAAGCTTCAAAAACCGCCATTGCGTCCCAGTAGTAACGCTACCGTAAATTGCTTTAACTGATAGCTGTTTACTTTGATTAAACCTTTGAGCAGCTACCATTGTTGCCGCACATTGTCCCAACCCAGATTTTATATTTTCTTGCTTCGCTTCTACAACTACAACGACAGGCGCCTCAACTTCGATTTGTTCAGATGATTTACTAATTAAGAAATCGCAGAAACCGTTCAGCCCAACGCTTGCGTCAACATCAAACTTCTCGCCAGAAAAGACGCTAATTTGCTGCTCTAATATATCGCGCACTTCTAACAAAATTGGATTAATAATACCTTCCGAACGAGCTTTTTCGTTTCCTGTAGCAGTTGCCCAAGGTAAAGAGCGTGCGAGTAACATTGTTAACAAATCACTCGGCGCCACTGGTTCGATTTCACCGAAAAAGCGCGTCCCTTCAATTGCCGTTAGCCCAAAATCTTGCCTAGCCTTGCTCCAAGTGAACTCGTTGTACGCCATTTTAAAACCTCCAAGGAGTATGAAAACCGCATGTTGTTTTACTCTACTCCTTGTAAACTCGTTATATACCGTTTCAACTGGAAGTGATACTGCGACTTTACATATCACCAAAGCGCGGTATTATACAATTACCTTAATATAAATTAACAATGGTAGAACGTCCAATCAAGAAATCTGAACGTCAGGCGATTGCTGAAACTCAATCGGAACCACAAGCAGAAGTACAAGCAGAAGTACAAGCAGAACCGCAATTAGAATCACAACCCCAGTCTTCACCTGTTCCTTTACCTGTACTTAAAAAGAGAACTGACAAAGATTCCCAAGATTCAGATGTTGAAGACTCTCGTGATTCAAACCGCTTAGGTTCAAAGCGTAACGACCGTGATAACCGTAACGACCGTAATGACAGAAACGACCGTAAAGATAAACGCTCCGGTAAAGGTAAAAAAGGTTCCTTCGGTGATGATTCGAGACCACCAGCTAATCCAGCATTAGCACGCGGTCCCAAACCAGTTAGACCTGTTGCGAAAGCTGAACCTGAACCGGAAGCAGAACAAACCGAGTCAGAACCAAGCGAAGAAACACAAGAATAGAATCGAGCGTGTAAGTAATTAAATTTACACAAAAAATTATGTCCGTGGAGGCGCCGGAATTAAACTGACGACTCCACATTATTTAGGTATATTTAACTAAATACTTATTAATTTAATAATTTTATAATAATTAAAAAGCTAACGTGTTTGACTCAAAAAATCTGAATTCAAAAATGTATTATTAAACAATCAAAAAAATCGCCGAACTTTTGAAATTATAACAACTTAAAATTGCTGTAAAGACGTTACATGTAACGTCTCTACGAATAAAATTATAAATCTTCTTCCGTCAACCCTGCATCATTCATAATACTTTTCAAAGTACCTATTGGTAAATCTCGGTTACTATGAACAGGAATAGATAAAATAGCTCCTCCTTTTGCATAAATGTGATGACTACCAGTAACTCGCTTTAATACCCAGCCGTTTCGCTCAACTATGTTGCATCACTTCTTACCGGAAATTGCTTTCATAGAGATAATTCAACCACCTGTTTTTCTGGTTCTATTTCCTCTTGCTCACTAGCAACTTCTAGCCAACCAGTAATAGCATCCTGTAGCATTTCTAATAAATGTTCATAACTATCACCCCAAGTATGGCATCCGGGTAAAGCAGGTACAGAACCGCACCATACATCTTCTTCTTGCCAAATAACTGCCTTGATTTTCATACTTAATAAAAATTAATTTTTAAGAAGGCTCATCTAACTGTACAAAATTATATGGTGATAAACATAGTGAAAACTCTCTGTTTAAGAACGTAAACTGGTGCTTCAAAAGATTTCACATGATTAGAATGAATTATTATGTTGGGTTCCGTTCCTCTACCCAACTTACAAGCTTTATTTATAAAATAATAAATGAATAATTAGGTATACTCATTAAATGAGAATAATATTTAAAATAAGTTAATAAATTATAGTAGTTGTTTAAATTCCTCGCGACTAATTTGGCAGTCACTTAGTATTTGAGCTAATAAACCAGTACCAATTGTTTCACCTGAATGTACTGGAACAAAGGTTCTACGACCATCACTATGCACAAGAATATGATGACTACCTCGAATTCTTGCAACGTAAAAACCAGCTTTTCCCAATGCACAAGGGAGATTGAACGGGCAAGGATGCCCATTCCATAAGAAACATTCCACAAGAAAAAAAACAAATCTTAGCCTCCCTTGTGTTTGGGGGGATCAATTATAGTTATTTAAGAAAGATTTTTTGTAGGTGGTACTTATGTTTGGATTGGGATGGACGGAAGTGGCGGTTATTGGTGTAGTTGCACTATTGGTTTTTGGACCGAAAAAAATTCCTGAGCTGGGTAGTGCGCTTGGTAAAACTCTACGGGGGTTTAAGGATGAGTTGAATAATCCGAATTCGGAGGCGCCTGGTCAGGATGATGATATTGATGAGAAGAAGTAGAAAATGCTCGTTGTAAGTACTTAAGTACTTAAGGGGAAAGCGCTGAAGCGCTTACAACGAGATTCCCCTACAATCGATTTACCACTGTCGTAGAAGAGGCGCCTACTTGTGAGGAGTCACTAACGGTTGTAGGTTGAGTTTGTTGTGTTTCCTCTTTAACAACTCCGCGCGCTCTAATTAATTCAATGGCGCGACTGACGCTTTCGGGTAATATGACGACTAAGCTATTATCTGGTGCCCCATCGAGTGCTTTATTAATTGCTTGAGTTTCGTCAAGTACGGTTTCGTAAGTGAAGTTTGGTTTAACTTGTTTGATACCTTTCAAAATTAACTCAGCACCTGAACCGCGTTGGCGTCCGCGTGTGTCGTCGTCTTCTTTGATAATTACTCGGTCGAAAATGTCAGCGGCAAGTTTACCGAGCATGACAAAATCTTCGTCGCGTCTATCTCCAGGTCCTCCAACTACACCTATTCGCTGTCCTGTTGTCCAGTTACGGACGAATGACCCTAGTGCTTCGTAGCTGTGGGGGTTGTGAGCGTAGTCTACGAGTGCGTGGTAGTTACCTAAGTTGAACAAGTTCATCCGTCCTGGTGTTTGACTCACCGATGCACGGAATGTTGTTAACCCGGCTCGAATTTGCTCGATATTAACGTTTTGTACAAATGCCGCTAACGATGCTGCTAACGCATTCGCTATCATAAACGGCGCCCGTCCACCCATTGTGAGAGGTATATTTTCTACTTTCTCTATTCGGTGTGTCCAGTCACCTTTTAATATCGATATGTAACCGTTCTCATACAATGCCGCAACTCCACCCTTTTGGATATGGTCACGCACAAGCTGTGAGTCTGATTTCATTGTGAAGTAAGCAATGTTCGCTTTGGTTTTTTCTGCCATTGCCGCTACTCGTGGGTCATCGGCATTAAGTACTGCATAACCATCTGGATATACAGCTTCGGCGACTACGCTTTTAAGATGCCCAAGCTGGTCGATAGTATCAATATCCCCTAATCCTAAGTGGTCTGCGGCAACATTTAACACTACTCCTACGTTAGAAGCTTCAAACGCTAAACCAGAACGAAGGATTCCTCCGCGCGCTGTTTCTAAGACTGCGACCTCTACTGTTGGGTCTTGTAGAATTAGTTGGGCGCTTTGGGGTCCGGTATTATCGCCTGCTTCTACTAAGTAATCTCCGATATAAGTTCCGTCTGTAGTCGTATATCCTACTACTTTGCTTGTTTGACGGAAGATGTGCGCTAACAAGCGGGTGGTAGTAGTTTTACCATTAGTACCAGTGACGCTGAGAATAGGGACGCGACTTGCTTGTTCATTTTTGAACAGCATATCAACCACGGCGCCGGCGACGTTACGGGGTGTACCGTGCGAAGGAGCTATGTGCATCCGAAAACCAGGAGCAGCGTTAACCTCGACAATTACACCATCGGTTTCGCGTAAAGGACGACTGATATCGGAAGTAACAACATCCATACCGGCAATGTCCAAGCCAATGACTCGAACGACGCGCTGCGCTAGCCAAATATTCTCAGGGTGAATTTCGTCGGTTCGGTCAACTGCTATACCACCAGTGCTTAAATTGGCAGTTGCACGTAAATAACAAATTCTATCTTTAGGTAGAACACTATTTAAAGTAAGACCTTGACGTTCTAGCAATTGATAGCTAGTGCGGTCTAATTCTATTTTTGTAAGTACTTTGTCGTGTCCCTCACCACGATTTGGGTCATTGTTGGTTTCTTCTATTAGTTCGGAAATTGTAGATTTGCCATCACCTACAACATGTGCGGGTACACGTTCTGCCACCGCTACAACTTTGCCGTCCACGACTAATACGCGGTGGTCACGTCCGACGTAATATTTTTCAACAATTACTGCACGAGATACTTGACGTGCGGCATCATATGCGCTTTCGGCTTCATCCCAACTACGAATATCAATTGTGATACCGCGTCCGTGGTTGCCATCTAATGGCTTAATCACAATTGGATAGCCACCAACAAACTCAATAGCTTCTTGTAAATCATCAAGGAAATTGATGACTGTACCTCTTGGAACAGGAATTCCTGATGATGCCAAAATGCGTTTGGTTGCTTCTTTGTCGCACGCTAACTCCACTCCCAAAATACCAGTATTGTTGGTCATGGTCGCTTGAATGCGTTTAGAAGCAGCGCCATAGCCCAATTGAATTAAGAAACGGGCGCCAAGAGTCATCCAGGGGATACCTTTTTTCTCAGCTTCCTTAACAATGGCTTCGGTCGATGGTCCAAGCGCTCCTTCGCGGGCAAAGTCACGCAAATCTTGCAAATCTTGCTCAAGTTCGGCTTTTGGATACCGTCCTCGGTCAGCGATGCTTTGGCACAGTCTTACTGCTGCTCTGCCAGCGTAGCGTCCTGCTTCCTCGTTTTCATACTCGAAAACAACCTGGTAGACTCCTGGTGTGGCAGTTTCGCGTGTACGTCCAAAGGCAGCAGGCATAGAGGCTAGCTCTTGCAATTCTAAGGCGACATGTTCGATGATGTGACCCATCATCGTACCTTCTTTGACTCGCATCAAGAAGCCACCACGACAGCCAGGAGAACAATGATGACTCTCCAGACTTGGCAGCGCCTCAACTAATCCTTCGTAAAAACCGGGGATTTCATTCGAGGGCGTCTCGGCGAGGTTCTCTAAATCGAGGCGCATGACAATCAACTTGTGGCGTCGAATGCTCCAATAGTTGGGACCGCGTAAGGTCTGGATTTTGAGGATTCTCATGGGAATAGGTAGATGGAGATTCGGAGTCAATTTCTAGTTTCTTACTCGAATGACCGCTTCACTGTTCTTATGAAACAGTTTTTTCTTCTTACATCGTATTATTCTCACTTTTTCTCGTGCAACGTCGTAATGAGCGGTCAACTCAGTGTAACCCCTAACACACTATTCCGTCAGCTGGAAATTCGGTAGTTGGCGGGTAAGGCAGTGCGTTGATAAAGGTGATATTTATCACCGTGGCTGAGAATATGCATCCGCATGTTATGAATCGTTAACGGTTCAGTGGCGCCAACGTAAGGTTCGTTAGTGTGAGTGACTTCGGTAGGGTCAACGATGGTAACGCTGCCTTTACCTAGGACTTGTAGCCAACCGTCGCGCTCAAACATCGCGCATGTGTCTTCATCAATACCAATGCCAATACGGTCAGGGTGCGACGCAATGGCACTTACCAAACGTACCATTCTATTACGATTGTGGAAATGTTGGTCAACTATCACTTCGGGAATTAAGCCCAAACCAGTGGCCATGTCAACTAACGAACGGTTGGGAGACTCACCGCTACCCCCGCCGGCAATCATGTGATGACCCATCACTGCTGCCCCAGCGCTCGTGCCCGCTAGCGTTAATTCCCCAGAACGTACTCGGCGCCGAATAATATCCATCGCTGAAGTATCTGAGAGAACCCCGCATAGCCGTAACTGGTCGCCTCCAGTCAAAAAAACCCCTGTACAGTTTTCTAGGGACTCTTTAAAATTACGGTCTTCACACTGCTCGCGTTCGCGAATGTCCAAAACCTCAATTTTCGAGGCGCCCATTTCTTCAAAAATACGCACATAGCGTCCACTGATAATACCGGGTTCTCGCGATGCTGATGGAATAATAGTAATATAACCATCGGATTCACCAGAACGGGCTACAAAAGTTCGCAGTATTTCGCGTCCATGAACCTTATCTTCGGCGCCTCCAATTACGAGAACGGCGGTTTTAGTTGCTTGGGGTGTCGTCATTTCCAGCCATTTAGCTTTTAATTGCCGCATTGTGTATCTCCTGTCAACAACTTCAGGTGAATAAAACAAGTACGCAAGCTTTATCTAATGATTTTGCTCCCGTTACCTTAAAGGACATTACTGGCAAAAGATCGAATTGAGGCAATTACCATTCGATACCCTCTGCGATATAAAAGCAGCATGTCCCCTACATGTCCCGTATTGCTATCTATTTGGGTGTTGATTCACCAGTCGAACAGCCCCAGAGCGGAAAACTGCTCTATAAAAGCAGGTCTTGACACAGGGAGCGCTCCTTAACTAGCTTTATGCATTGTCTTGAAGTTGTTAACCCAGTTAATCTATTAATTTAAATCTAGATGTGACAATATTTAAACATAAATTAAGTAATTAGAAAAATTTTTGTGCTATCTGACGTACTATTTACAGTACTTTCAAACACGCGACATACAAATTGATGTATTCTACACAACATAGAAAGCTCGCCCTGCAATCGACATTCAAACTTAACGATAGTGTCCTCGAATACGAATTACTGTGCGCTTTGATATAGTTACGCTGTTTCCAGACTGTTTTACCTCAGTTCTCAACTCAGGGCTGTTGGGTAAAGCCTTAGCCAAACAGATTGCCCAAGTCAATTTGGTTAACCCACGCGACTTTACCAACGACAAGCATCGTAAAGTCGATGACGAACCTTACGGTGGTGGTGTCGGAATGCTCATGAAGCCCGAACCCATTTTTGCCGCCGTTGAGTCGCTGCCAATTCTACCGCGAAGAGAGGTTATATTGATGAGTCCTCAAGGACAAACTATTAATCAACCTTTGTTACGAGAGCTAGCAATTAACTATGACCAGCTAATAGTCATATGCGGACATTACGAGGGTATTGATGAACGAGTACAACAAATTGTTACCCGTGAGGTTTCCCTTGGAGATTTTATTTTAACCGGTGGTGAAATTCCTGCAATGGCATTAATCAACGGTGTCACCCGCTTGCTTCCTGGCACCGTTGCCAAAGTCGAGTCTATTAAATACGAAAGTTTTGAGGAAAATCTCCTCGACTACCCCCAATATACTCGCCCCGCCAACTTTCGTGGTTGGAAAGTTCCCAATGTCCTTCTTAGCGGCAATCATAAAGAAATTGCCAAATGGCGCCTATCCCAACAAATCGAACGTACAAGGGCTAGGCGTCCCGACCTACTCAAAGCTTGGGAAGAACAACAAAACAACGAATGTGGGCAGGTTGACAAACAAAACAATGAGTAAGGGCGGGTTTACAGATATCCTAAAAATTGACTAGGTATCTCGTTTACCCGCCCCTACAATAACTAACAATGACAATACGTATTGGTAACGGCTACGATATCCATCGCTTAACTACTGGGCGCCGTCTTATACTCGGTGGCGTTGAAATTGACCACGAACTCGGTTTACTTGGACATAGTGATGCTGATGTACTAACTCATGCAATAATGGACGCGATGCTAGGCGCCTTATCTTTAGGTGACATCGGACATTTTTTTCCACCAACAGATCAAAAATGGGCAGGTGCCGATAGTTTAGTTTTGTTAAGCCAAGTAAATCAATTAATACTAGATAAAGGTTGGAAAATTGGCAACATCGACTCAGTAGTAGTAGCAGAACGTCCAAAACTAAAACCTCACATCGAAAAAATGCGCGACAAAATAGCAGGAGTCTTGCAATTAAAACCAACACAAATAGGCATTAAAGCTACTACAAATGAAAAACTAGGACCCGTCGGACGCGAAGAAGGAATTTGCGCTTACGCAGTAGTCTTATTACAAGCAGCAGGTTAATAAGCATCTTGTGGAGCGGGCAAGGATGCCCGCCCTTGTTATTGAGCGGTTTTTGACAGCCATCCCACAAGAAATGTAAATCCCACAATAGTTGTGATTTTATCTAACATATAAGTTAAATGTCCAAATTACACAAATCAAGAGCAACTCGCTAATAACGCGGAAGAAATACCTCTGGAAGTTGCTGTAATTCAAAATAGCTTAAACAGGAGTATTTTGGAAGATAAGCACTTTATTGATAAAATAATACTAGAATGTATAATTCGCCACGCGCGCTTGCATCCTAATTACAACAAAGGCATTTTTAAGCTTTAATACTAAAGAGTTTAGTCAACGGAATGTAGCACAACTATTACAAGAAAATGGTGTTAGGTATTTCAGCAAAACCACTAACTTTCTAGGCTGGTTACAAGCGCAAAACCCCTAAACTGTAGGTAAGGCGCCTCCATTTTCAATGTCAAAATCAAAAAATTTGCTATGATAATTGCCACAAACAGTGTATCTACGGAATTAATTTATTAACTAAGTAAATATACTCATATGATTTCAGCCTCGCAATTTTATATATATGAATATGGCTATTTTGACCCGAATATTGACCAAAATATTAAAATTAAAGCGCACTTGGGTTATTGGGTTAGTTGGGGTGTTCGTTACCCTGTCCCTGAATGCTTGTAACCCAGCAGGACTGAAAACCAGTGCAGCGCAAACGAATCAGCTTGTTGTAAGCATTCTTAGTGACCCAAAGACTTTTAACTACGCACTTAGTAACGAAGAACCCAATATATTTGGGCTGACTTTTGAGGGATTAATAACTGAAGATCCATTTACAGGTGAAATAAAACCTAATTTAGCTGAATCTTGGCAAGTGTCTAAAGATAAGCTCAAAATTACCTTTACGATGCGCGAGGGGTTGAAGTGGTCGGATGGGAAACCGCTGACTGTTGATGATGTCGTTTTTACCTTTAATGATATTTATCTCAACGAAGCAATTCCTACTGACGCGCGCGATGTCCTAAGAGTTGGCGCCAAAGGGTTATTACCTACCGTGCGTAAGGTAGATGAACGACGTGTAGAATTTAGTATTCCTGAACCATTTAGTCCTTTTCTTGGTGTGACAGGATTACCGCTTCTACCAGCTCATGCGCTTCGTCAGTCTGTTCAAACTAAGGACTCTGAAGGAAAACCAATATTCTTATCGAAGTGGGATGTTGATACCCCCCCAGACCAAATTGTAGTTAACGGTCCTTACAAGCTTGCTAGATATAATACTGGTGAACGGGTTGTATTTACCCGTAATCCTTACTATTGGCGTAAAGATGCCAAAGGTCAACAGCAGCCATATATAGAAAGAGTAATTTGGCAAATTGTCGAGTCAACTGACACTGGATTAATTCAGTTCCGTTCGGGTGGACTTGATAATGTAACTGTATCACCTGACTATTTCTCGTTGCTGAAAGCTCAAGAAGACCAAGGTAAATTTAAAATTTACAATGGCGGGCCTGCGGCAAGCACAACGTTTATGATGTTTAACCTCAACAAAGCCAAACGTAACGGTGTACCGCTTGTTAACCCTGTAAAGTCACGCTGGTTCAATACAGTTGAATTTCGCCAAGCCGTTGCTTACGCCATCGATAGACAAACAATGATAAATAATATCTATCGAGGCTTAGGAGAACCTCAAGATTCTCCGCTTTATGCTAAAAGTCCTTACTATTTATCTCCTCAAGAAGGACTCAAGGTTTATAACTACAATCCCGAACTTGCGCGACAGTTGCTTACAAAAGCTGGCTTTAAATACAATAATCGCGGACAGTTAGTTGATTCCGATGGCAACCGCGTTAGGTTCACACTGCTTACAAACGCAGGAAATAAAATCCGCGAAGCAATGGGAGCGCAAATTAAACAAGACTTAGAGAAAATCGGAATTACGGTTGATTTTACTCCTGTAGCTTGGAGTGCTTTCTTAGATAAACTTGATAATACTCTTGATTGGGATGCTGGAATGATTGGTTTTGGCGCCGGTTTTGAGCCAAATTCTAGCGCTAACTTGTGGACTCCTAATGGTGGTTCTCACATGTTTAACTTAAAACCACGCGCAGGAGCAAAACCAATTGAAGGACGAGTTGTTTATCCTTGGGAAGCAAAAATTGGCGAGTTGTATGTAAAAGCTGCACAAGAATTTGACCAAGCAAAACGTAAAGCAATTTACGCAGAGTCACAGCAACTTGCACAGGAATATTTACCCTTAATACACTTAGTTAACCCCTACTCACTATCTGCTGTACGCGACAAATTTGTAGGAATTAAATATTCTGCAACAGGTGGTTCCTTCTGGAATATCCAAGACATTAAAGTCAAACAATAAGTAAGGTGGGCAATGCCCACCCTACAATTAAGGTAAACCACAAGTACCAGTAGCAACACTAGTAAAATTAGCAGCAGGAAGTGGTAAAGCTGGACTAAACGTGCCAGTATTAGTTGTCAACAAAGCATTCTCAACTCTAAAAATTGAAGCACTACTTCGAGTAAAAGCGTAACCTGTAGTTAAAGTGGCGCCTGCTGTATTATTGCGTAATGCCAAGCAGAAATTAGAATTATTAGCAGAACTCGCAGTTAAACCACCAGTAGCTGTACCAGCAGTGTTATTACTGAGTAAATTGTTATTTTTAACACTAGTATTAACTTGTGAATTACCAGCATTAGTACCAGTACGAATACGAATACCTTCTGAGCGACTACCGCTAATTGTATTTGTATCTAGTGTTAACTGAAGTTTGCCATTTTCTTGTGTTTGAACGTCAATACCTCTAGTACTACCAGTAGTAAGAGTATTGGTAATCGTGTTACTAGAAACAGTAACAGTTTGTTGTCCTGTACCACGGGCGCCAACTGCAATTCCATTACTACCACTATTAAATATTGTATTATTAGAAACAAGACCAGTACTAACAGAATTATTGTCATTACGAGTCAGAATATATTCAATACCGTTATTTCCAGCATTTCTAATTGTGTTGCCAGTAGCAACATAATTGGATGTTGCATTGAAACGAGAACGCAAAGCAAGTCCAATATCTCCTACAGTATCAACTATATTATTGGTGACAATACCTTGGCTTAAAATAGCGTCTCCATCGGCGCCAAAGCTTACACCTTTATCGGCAATATTAGAAATTCTATTACCACTAATTGTCAAACTCCTAACTCTAGCTCCTGTATCTGTATTGTCGTCACCATTATTTAGGTTAATATCAATACCATCGGCGCCATCACCACTTCCAATTACACCAATATTTCTAACGGTATTATTTAAGATGGCAACTTGTGCCGTTGCTGTACCACTACACTTAGCAAAAGTATCCAAGACTGGTGCAGCGTAACTCCGGCAAAGGCTAAATTCAATCCCATCTATTTCATTCGCAACTGTAGGAGTTACTCCATCATTATTAAAGGTAGAGCGAGTATTATTATCTCCCACTGTGTTATTTTGGTAATAGTTAAATCAACATCACCTCTGTTATTGCGAATAAAGATACTAGCCTCTAACCCTGTTTGAGTTTGTGGTTGGATGGTATTGAGAACGATGTTGTTGGTAATTGACGCTTTACCGCTAACATTATCTAAACGAATACCTTCACCAATCGCGTTTCTAACGGTATTATTATCAATCTTTGTAGTCCCATTGGCGCCTACAAGTACAATACCTCTACCAGCAAGAAGCGTATTTGTATTGGCACCATTAATAGTAACTTGGTTTTGTAAAATACTCGCGTTGGTATTATTTATACCAACAATACCAGGTTGACCAGAAGTATTAGTAACTGCAAATCCAGATAAAACTTGATTAGTACCACCACTTGCTAAAGTAATTGTTCCTGATTTAGGTAATATTCCTGTACCCGAACCAGGTATTTGTACGTTTCCAGCTTGCGTGCTAACTGTTTGTACTGGCCCACTTGATAATACTCGTACTTGACTAGGTACTGAAAAACTACCAACATTAGAATTTGTACCTGCTTGTACGTAAACAATATCATTTGCTTTTGCTGAAGCTAAAGCGGCGCCAAGATTTCCTGATTGGTTGTCAGCTACACTAAATAATGTAATTCCTCCTCCATTCGAGTTGATGGCAGGAACGGTATCTTTAACAACTCGGTTATCTACAATAATGCTAGATTCACGCTGTACTGATTCACCCATGCGTGCGAGTACACTTTGATTATTATTCTTATTCTTGACACCTCCCAAACTGGCGCCAATATTAAATACTAAGCGAGTATCAAACTGGGAATCATTTTGTAACGATAGTCCCATCGTTAAACCGTCCCAATTTCCAACAACTCGACCTCGAACACCTACAAAAGTAGGAATACCTTCGCTGCTATATACATAACCTCCAGCATAACCGCGTAAGGCACCGTTATTCCAAGAAGCAAGTTTTGTCCCAACTTCTGCATCAACACCAGAAAATGCCTGTTGAAATACTCTAACTCTATCTAACTGTAACGAATTACCCACAAAAGAAGGACTTGCCAAGACATTTTCAGATAACTGGTTACTGCTTTTGCTAATAGGAAGATAACCGTTAAGATGAAAATCCCAATTACCTAAACTTTCAAAACCGACACCAAGTTGGTTAAAAACAGTTTGCCCAGTGTTGCGAGCATCATACGAAACGTAACCGCCAATTATACGATTTTTAGCATCGTTAATAACGCGATGCCCTAGTAATATATTACCACCGAGTGAATCTGTATCAGTATCCCAAAGCATTTTGCCTTCAATAAAAGTAAGACTTCTACCAGGGTTTTGCAATACTGGCAAAAATATATCAAAACTACCATATGGATTATATCCGGCGCCTTCTGTTCTATACCCGGCGCCAACACGCGGTCTAAAGGTAATTACGGATGGTTCAGCAGTTTCTTCAGTTTGAGCATTTACTGTTGAAGTAAATATACTTAGAAACAGTAACGTTAATGATAGAGATAAAGACAATTTTTTCAGCATTACTTCTGTCAGTATAATGTTTAAATTAATATAAGTATTAATCTAATAATTATCCGTATTACGTTAAGAATAAGTAATGCTTTGGCTCATATTTATTTATAGTTATGTATAGATAAATTGATAATTAAACTTTTAGTTTTGTGTGTATAATAAATGACTCTTTAGGATTTGGGAAGCACACGAGTGTTCTTACAACGAGGTTATCGACGTTTTGTTACAGTTGTGTTGATTTGCACGCTGTTTGTTTTTTTTCAGGTTGCTATTACTAGTTGTAACCCTAGTAATTTAAGGACTAAAAGTAATAATTCACAGTGGACTACTACTTTGCTGAGTGACCCAAAAACTTTTAATTTTGCTCTCAATGAAGAATTTCCTAATGTGTTTTTGTTCACGGCAGAAGGGTTAACTACTATTAATGCGATAACAAGGAAAATTGAGCCTGCCTTAGCTGAGTCTTGGCAGTTCTCTGAGGATAATAAACGTATTACTTTTACTTTGCGAGATAATTTAAAGTGGTCAGATGGTCATCCTTTAACAGCAGAAGATGTTGTTTTTACTTATAAAGATATTGTTTTTAATCAAGATATCCCTACTAGTTGGCAAGATACTTTAAAAATTGGTAAGAGTCGCACGTTTCCCGAAGTGCGTCAAATTGATAAGCGTAGTATAGAGTTTATTTTTTCTGAACCGTTTGCACCGTTTTTGTTTTCTACTACTGGTTCACCTGATGGTGTGGGAATTTTGCCGAAACATGTTTTAGAAAAAACGACAAAAACTAAAGACACAAGTGGCAATACATTATTTCTATCGACATGGGGTACTGGAACTAACCCAAAAGATATTATTGTAAATGGGCCATATTTGATTGATAGATATATTCCTAGTCAACGGGTAGTATTTAAACGTAATCCTTATTATTGGCGCCAAGATGCTCAAGGTAACAGATTACCTGACGTTGAACGAGTTGTTTGGGAAATTATTGAATCTACTGATACTGGAGTACTGCAATTTCGTTCGGGTGGTTTGGATACGTTGACTGTTTCTCCAGAAAACTTTTCTTTACTCAAGAACGAAGAAAAACGTGGTGATTTTACTATATATAATGGCGGCCCGACTTTTAGTAAGACCTTTATTTCTTTTAACTTGAACACTGGCAAACGCCAAAATGGGCAACCTCTAGTTAACCCAATAAAATCACGTTGGTTCAATAATGTGGCATTTAGACGCGCGGTTGCTCATGCTATTGACCGTGAAACAATGTTAAATAATGTATTCCGGGGTTTAGGTGAATTACATAACTCACCTCTTGATATTCAAAGCCCGTATTATTTATCACCTCAAAAAGGTTTAAAAGTCTACGAGTACAATCAAAAATTGGCGAAGAAATTACTTTTAGATGCTGGATTTAAATATGATGCTAAAAACCAGTTAGTCGATGAAGAGGGAAATCGTGTGCGTTTTACGTTGAATACAAACGTGGAAAATAAAACTCGCGTGACAATGGCAGCGCAAATTAAGGGTGATTTAGCTAAAATTGGTATACAGGTAGACGCGAATCCTATATCTTTTAATACGCTTGTTGATAAACTAAATAATGGGCTTGATTGGGAATGTTACCTTCTTGGCTTTACTGGTTCGCTTGAGCCTAACGACGGCGCCAATAAATGGATACCAGATGGCAACTCGCATTCATTCAATCAAAAGCCACAGCGAGGACAGTCACAATTAATCGGTAGAAAAGTGAATGGCTGGGAAGAAGAAATTGGGCGCCTGTATATCGAAGCAGCACAAGAATTAGACGATAATAAACGTAAGCAAATTTACGGCAAAACTCAACAAATAACGCAGGAATATTTACCTGAAATTTACTTAGTAACTCCATTGTCTTTGGTAGCAATCCGTAACCGTATTCAAAACGTTAAATTTTCTGCGCTTGGTGCCCAAGGTGCGACACTATGGAATAAATATGAATTAAAAGTTAAAGAATAATAAAATGACCAATGACCAAAATCTACGTTTCCTTCTCGAATCTGTAGCTAATGGTAGCCTTTCTACCGATACCGCATTTGATAAACTTAAAGATTTATCATACGAAAGAGTTGGAGAATTTGCGAAAATAGACCATCATCGGGAACTGAGAACAGGTTTTCCGGAAGTTATTTGGGGACAGGGCAAAACTCCAGAGCAAATTGCCCAAATAATGAATGTAATGCGTCAGCGTAACCCTGTAGTTATGGCAACACGCATTTCACCCGATGTATATCAATTATTGCAGCCTAAAGTTAGAGAACTGCGCTATTACGAAATGGCGAGGATTTGCGCCATTACTCCCGATACAATAGAACCGAAATATCACGGTACTATTGGTATTATTTCTGCTGGTACTGCTGATTTACCAATTGCTGAAGAAGCCGCCGTGACTGCTGAACTTTGCGGTTTTCGTGTGCAGCGACTATGGGATGTTGGTGTTGCTGGTATTCACCGTTTACTTAATAACCGTCACGTTATTGACGGAGCTTCTGTGTTAATTGTTGTTGCTGGTATGGAAGGCGCCTTACCTAGCGTTGTTGCAGGTCTCGCTGACTGTCCTGTAATTGCTGTGCCTACTAGTATTGGTTATGGCGCTAGTTTTGCTGGACTGGCGCCACTGTTAACAATGTTAAATTCGTGCGCGGCAGGTATTGGAGTTGTAAATATTGATAATGGCTTTGGTTCTGCTGTACTAGCTGGACAAATTTTACGAACAGCCGAGAAATTGCGGTTGGCGCCTCAAGAGTGTTGAGGTTATGACTGTATTTTATTCACAAATACGGTCGGTAAATTTTAAAATGGTACGTTTTTTAACAAAAAATTGGGTAATATTAGCTGCTTTCTCTCTCAGCTTTGTACTGACTGTCAGTATTTCTGCTTAGAGTAGTTTTTGTAGTGGACATTACCTGCGTATTCAGGTTATGACAGTTTTGTCATTATTTAATTTGTGTTTTAATACACAGGCTTTCTGGCCTGTGCCACAAGAGAACTTATGGATATTTTTAGTGATTGGGTGTTTCAATTTGGACTGGGGCATATAGATTTGACGGTTTTGGCTCAAAACGTTACTGACCCTAATCTTTTGGGTCAAATGCAAAAGTCGTTTACGCACTTTGTACAAACTGGGCAAGCATGGGCACTGTTGATTGGGCTGGCTATTGGCTATATGATTCGGAATCTAACTAGCTACGGCTAAAAACAAAGTTATGAGTTATGAGTTATGAGTTATGAGTTTTGATTCTTAACTCCTAACTTTTAACTCCTAACTCCTAACTATTTCTCGCTATTTGTTTATGACTCAGCAACCGAATTGGAGTCCACGATTTGAATCAGGACTGCATCCTCATATTGCTCGCTTTAATGCGAGTATTAACTTTGATATTGAATTAATTGAGTATGATATTACTGGTTCTGTGGCGCACGCGAAAATGCTTGCTCATACTGGTATTATCTCTGAATCGGAAGGCGAACAGCTTGTTTCTGGTTTGGAACAAATTCGTCAAGAGTATCGCTCTGGTAGGTTTACTCCAGGTGTTGATGCTGAAGATGTACATTTTGCTGTGGAACGGCGCCTGACGGAAATTACAGGTGATGTAGGAAAAAAATTACACACTGCCCGTTCGCGTAATGACCAAGTTGGTACTGATACTCGTCTTTATTTACGAGCGCAAATTGAACAAATTCAACGCCAAATTCGAGAATTTCAATCTGTATTGCTTGATATTGCAGAAAAAAATGTTGAAACTTTAATACCTGGTTATACGCATTTACAACGCGCACAACCGCTGAGTTTAGCTCACCATCTTCTTGCTTATTTCCAAATGCTAGAGCGTGACTGCCAACGGTTGAGTGATGTTCGGCGCCGTGTTAATATATCGCCGCTTGGATGTGGTGCTTTAGCAGGAACGACTTTTCCTATCGACCGCCACTATACTGCTGAACTATTACATTTTGATGCTGTTTACGAAAATAGCCTAGATGGTGTCAGCGATAGAGACTTTGCAATTGAATTTACGTGTGCAGCTAGTTTAATTATGGTTCACCTTAGCCGCCTTGCTGAAGAAGTAATTTTTTGGGCAAGTCAAGAATTTGGCTTTGTAACTTTATTAGATAGCTGTGCAACTGGTTCAAGTATTATGCCCCAAAAGAAAAACCCCGATGTTCCAGAACTAGTACGGGGTAAAACTGGTCGTGTATTCGGTCATCTCCAAGCGCTGTTGGTGATGATGAAAGGACTACCCTTGGCATATAACAAGGACTTACAAGAAGATAAAGAGGGTTTGTTTGATAGCGTCAAAACCGTCACCGCTTGTTTAGAGTCAATGACAATATTGCTACGCGAAGGGTTACAGTTTCGTAATCCTCGGTTGGAAGAAGCTGTATGCGAAGATTTTTCTAACGCTACTGATGTAGCTGACTATTTAGCAACTAAGGGAGTTCCATTTCGCGAAGCTTATAATCTTGTGGGCAAAGTCGTTAAAACTTGTATTGCCGCAAACAAACTTTTGAAAGATTTAACTATATCCGAATGGAAACAATTACATCCAGCTTTTGAAGCAGATATTTACCAAGCTATTAACCCACTGCAAGTTGTTGCCGCACGTAACAGCTACGGTGGTACTGGCTTTACTCAAGTTCGAGAAGCATTAAAGAATGCTCGTGCCACTTTAAACGTACCAACCAGGTAGAGACGCTCCGGTTCAGCAGTATCTCTACGACGGGGTATATTAAAAAGCAAATTAGGGGATACAGTAATGTACCCCCTAACTTTGTAACAGCGACTTTTATGAACAAGCGAGCGCAATAATGTAGTATTATCCCTCAGCGTCCATTGCTGCTGTACTCTCTTCTTCTTCGCTCTTAGGCGCTCTTTGCTGGAATCTTCGTTGCATTCTTCCCGTAGTAGTCCGTTTACGGAACTTTCGGGCGTAAGCCTGGTTCCGTAGCGCCTTTTCTTTTTTTGGGTTACGGCGCTTGGCCATGTTCACCTCATTTTGTAAACAACAAAAAAGCTATGCTTTGGCATCTGCTTGGTAATCTTAACAGTTACCAATCCTATCAAATAGTTTCTGCCGTTCTAGCTTTGATTATTTATAGAACAGCAATCTAGTATACATTACAGCCTGCCGTTATGTCAAATACTAAAGAACCAGAAACCCGGTTTCTATGATAAATTATCATTTTCACAAATAGGTATGAACTAGAAACCGGGTTTCTTGTATAATCATTCAATAAATGTAAAATACGTATTTAAGCATACACTGCTGAAATATTTAGTGGATGCTAATATTGATTTGTTCTAGGGTAATGGTTAGAATATAGCCCAAAACCACGAAATTTATAATTCAATCAGAAATTAATGACATAGCTTAAATTAGCTAATGTAATTAGGTATTTGAGTAAATAATCGTGGCGACTTGGAACACTTAAGTTAAATTACTTTCCCAAACGAATATTGAATATATTTGCCTTGTTTGCTTTCGTAATTCAGTCCACACGTGGCTTGTGGCGTTTTGGACAAACTGTACTTGGTGTTATATTTCGTCACCCCGTTCCTGGTACAAGTATAATTCCAATCTTACCTGACGGAAAAATTGTGTTAATTCGGCGCCGTGACAACGGTCTTTGGTCGTTACCTGGAGGTATGGTTGATTGGGGAGAAGATATACCGATTACGGTTGAGCGTGAGTTAAAAGAAGAAACTGGGTTAGATTTGGTAAAAATTACGCGCTTAGTTGGCGTGTACTCGGCACCCGACCGTGACCCTAGAATTCATTCTATCTGTGTAGTCGTTGAAGCAGAAGTTAAAGGCAATATGTCGGTTCAAGACACAATGGAAGTCATAGAAATACAAGCGTTCTCTCCAGATTCCATACCAAACGAACCAATGTCTCACGACCATGCTCAACAATTAAAAGATTATTTAGAGGGTTTGACGACAGTTTCTTAGTACAATAGTATTTATTATTTTGAGTACCTAAAATTAATAACTCTGACTTTTATTTCCGCACGTTCCCGATGAACTGCGTGTATAACAGAAGTCAATAATAACGCGGTCACGCTTTTATTAACTTTTTACTCCTTGCTTCTACATTAAAATGGATAGTTTATTTCGTAACTCTCGGAGAAAGCTCTCTCAAGGGCTTATATTTTGGCGCGAAGTCGGTCAAGGTTCTAATGTTATTTTTTTGCATGGTAGCTGGAACGAAGGTAGTCAATGGGTACCAGTGATGGAGTCGCTATCACACGATTATCATTGTTTGGCGCCAGATTTATTAGGATTTGGAGAGTCTGAGATTCCCGATATTCATTACTCGGTAGATGTACAAGTCGAGTGCTTGGCAGAGTTTCTTTTAGCATTAAAGTTAAAGCGCGTATATTTAGTTGGAGATACATTAGGCGCCTGGATAGCTGCAAGTTATGCATTGAAATATCCAGAGCGAGTTCTCGGTTTAATTTTGGTTTCCCCCGAAGGTGTAGCAACTTCTTCAACCGACAAACGTTTGAAGCAAATGAAAAGTATACTTCAGCGTTCAGAGTTAGCGTTTGCCTTATTAAAATTAATACGTCCAATTGCCAAAATGTTGGGAAAGGAAATCAAAGTTCAAGAAGAATGGCGCCAGCGTTTAATTATGGATCAATATCCAACAGCGTGTGAGCTATTATTTCAGCGTCAACTTCCCGAAGTGCGTGCAGAACTTCTCGAAAATCGTCTTGCTTTCTTAGTAGTTCCAGTTTTAATTTTACAAGGGGGCAAAGATATACAAGAAGCAATTGCGATGAGTAACACTTACGCTCAATTAATACCCGGAGCTAAGATAAATACGATTGCTCACGCACAGCAAAATTTACCGCATTTTTGTAGTAGCGCTGTTGCTGAACAAATTCGTGACTTTATTAAAAGCCGTAAAGTTAGTTGGGCAGTTTTTAATTAGTACTTATAAAAATTTTATTTTTTACTTAGGGTGGGCAGGGATGCCCGCTCCACAAGAAGATTGAGACATGCCCCAGAATATTAAATTATGTTCTACAACCATGTGTGTAGCTATTTCTGGATAAGCAAATTGTAGATAAGAATAAATTAACGTACTATTGCCACCAGTCATTACAACTTGGCTTTGTGGAAAGTCATGCAACCAGGAAGTGACGAAATCAATAATTCCCGCAAGTAATGTATAAATTACTCCGCTTTGTATCGCTTCAGGAGTGTTTATTGCCCAGCGTGAAGGTAACTTTTGCGGTAGGTCAACTTTAGGTAAGGCGCCAGTTCGCATGGATAACATTGTCATTTGCATACTCAATCCTGGTAGAATAGCTCCACCTACTAATGCTTGATTACTATCGGCGCCAGTAAAAGTCAGTGCAGTCCCCACATCAATCACTAGTACAGGAAATCCTAAAACTTGACCGGCGCCTAATACAGCTAAAGCTCTATCAATACCGAAAGTCGGATACATTTGCTTTAGTGCAATATTTTCTAAATTAATTAGCTTGACATTTGGGTAATTTTGCCATGTCACAGTCTGTGAAGGAACAACAGAAGCAAGATACAAAGGCAGATGAGGATTTAAAGGGCAGGGTAAGTCTGGGGTTAATAAATAATCGCTATCCCAGCCATAGATAAAATTTTTGTACTCAAATAATCCCCAATGCAACCGAGAATTCCCAATCATTAACCCCAACCAGCTTTCCAACATCAACTCCTTACACCTGTACGGGCGGGTTAACCCATATCCTAGTTATAATGAAGAATTTTGTAAACCCGCCCCTCCACGCCTCTTAACTCCTGACTCTTTTGTTTTATTTAACTCATCGATAGTTTTTTTAATAATTATTTACATTTAACTCATGCCACAATAGAGCTAGATGTAATAAATACTTAATTTATAAAGGAGGAGAGCTATGGTAGCACTCACCGAAAAGACTCAAAAAAGACTTACTATACAGATTGCGGATATCGGTTGCGATACAACAACGATTCGCTCGCTAGATTGGGATAGAGACCGCTTCGATATTGAATTTGGCTTGCAAAATGGCACCACGTACAACTCATTTTTAATTCGTGGAGAGAAAAAAGCTCTTGTAGATACCTCCCATGAAAAGTTCCGTCATCTATATTTAGATGCAGTAACAGGACTAATCGACTTTCGCGAAATCGACTACTTAATTATCAGCCATACGGAACCTGACCATAGTGGTTTAGTCAAAGACGTTTTAAAACTGGCGCCAGATATTACTGTAGTTGGTTCAAAGGTAGCGATTCAATTTTTAGAGAATCTTGTACATACTCCGTTTAAGCGGCAAATCGTCAAAAACGGCGATAAGTTGGATTTGGGTAACGGGCATGAGCTGGAATTTGTGATTGCTCCCAATTTACACTGGCCCGACACCATTTTTACATTCGACCACAAAACCAAAACTCTCTACACCTGTGATGCATTTGGATTGCATTACTGTTCTGATGCAACATTCGATGAAAATTTGGAAGCGATTTCGCCTGACTATAAATACTACTACGAATGTTTGATGGCGCCAAACGCCCGCTCGGTACTATCTGCACTGAAGCGGATGGGTGAACTTCAACATATCGACATGATAGCCACTGGTCATGGTCCACTGTTATTGCATAATGTTGACGAGCTAACAGAAAGATACCGCACCTGGAGTCAAACGCAAACAAAAGCAGAAACGACAGTTGGTGTATTTTACGTTTCCGAGTATGGTGCTTCAGACAGACTTGCGGCTTCCCTAGCAAATGGTATTACCAAAGCAGGTGTAGCTGTTGAAATGATAGACTTAAGCGGCAACCCAGATTTACAAGAACTACGTGAACTAGTAAGTCGAGTCGCGGGTATTGTAGTCGGTATGCCTCCCGCAACTAACGATGCTAATATTCAAGGCGCCCTTGGTACAATATTAGGTTCAGCCAAAGAGAAACAAGCCATTGGTATTTTTGAAACAGGTGGTGGAAACGATGAACCCACTTACCCATTACTCAATAAATTCCGCGCGTTAGGTTTACACGTTGCATTCCCAGTTATCGAAATTCGCGAAACGCCAACAGAAAACACCTACAAACTTTGCGAAGAAGCAGGTACTGACTTAGCGCAATGGGTAACACGCGATAAAAGCATCAAACAAATGAAAGCACTAGGTGCCGACCTAGATAAAGCTTTAGGAAGAATAAGTGGCGGTTTATACATTATCACAGCTAAGAAAAGTGATGTAAAAAGTGCGATGTTAGCTTCATGGGTAGCACAAGCAAGCTTTAAACCATTAGGTTTTAGCCTTGCTGTCGCCAAAGACCGCGCGATTGAATCACTGATGCAAGTAGGTGATCAATTTGTCCTTAACGTCCTCGAAGAAGGAAATTATCAAGGCCTAATGAAACACTTCCTAAAACGATTTGCACCAGGTGCAGACCGTTTTGAAGGAGTACGTACACAATCAGCCCAAAACGGCGCCCCTATTCTCGCGGATGCATTAGCGTACATGGAATGTGAAGTAGCAAGCCGACTCGATGCGGGTGACCACTGGATAGTTTACTGTACTGTTTACGCTGGTAGAGTTTCCAAACCCGAAGGATTAACCGCAGTACACCACCGTAAAGTGGGTAATCACTACTAAATCGTAAGGTGGGCAGTGCCCACCTGAAAGCTACTAACTCCTAACTTTTTAACTGCCATGTCAATAAAACCTCGTGATGTTCAAGTTTTGCCAGTTGCTACAGATACGCGCGTATTTCGTTCTCGCAGTTGGGCACGTTTAAGATTTGAAGTTGAGTATGCTTTAGCGAAGGGTACTACTGCCAATTGTTTTTTAATTGAAGGCAATAAAATAGCCCTTATTGACCCACCTGGAGAAACCTTTACAGAAATTTTCTTAAATGCGTTACAGCAACGGGTTGATATTAAAAAGATAGATTATGTAATTCTCGGTCACGTCAACCCCAACCGTGCGGCAACATTAAAGACTTTATTTGAAATTGCACCCCAAATTACGTTCGTCTGTTCTAATCCAGGTGCCATCAATTTACGCGGTGCGTTAGAAAATCCAGATTTACCTATATTAGTAAAACGTGGTGAAGAAACACTAGATTTAGGAAAAGGACACCACCTCGAATTTATTCCAACACCTAACCCCCGTTACCCTGACGAACTTTGCACCTACGACCCGCAAACAGAAATTTTATACACAGATAAATTATTTGGTGCCCATATATGTGGCGACCAAGTATTTGACGAAGGTTGGCAATCGTTCCTAGAGGATAGAAGATATTACTTTGAATGCGTAATGGCGCCTCATGCGCGTCAAGTTGATACAGCACTAGAAAAACTATCCGACTTGAAAGTGCGAATGTATGCTCCTAACCACGGACCAATGGTTCGTTATGGATTAATCGAACTAACCAAAGCGTACCGCGAATGGATACAACAACAAACTAACCAAGAAAACACCGTAGCATTAATTTACGCTTCGGCATACGGAAATACCGCAACAGTAGCTCAAGCCATCGCTTATGGAATAACCAAAGCAGGTGTAAGGGTAGAATCAATCAACTGTGAATTTGCCGACCCAGCAGAAATTCAAGAGGCAGTAGAAAAATCAGCAGGGTTTATTATGGGTTCCCCCACACTAGGAGGACACGCACCTACACCCGTACAAACAGCTTTAGGAATAGTCCTAGCCAACGCTAGTAAAACCAAATTAGCAGGAGTATTTGGTTCCTATGGTTGGAGTGGTGAAGCTATCGACATATTAGAAACAAAACTCAAGGACGGAGGATACCGTTTTGGTTTTGACCCCATCCGCGTCAAATTCAAACCCGACGACAAAACTATTCAATTCTGTGAAGAAGCAGGAACCGACTTTGCCCAAGCTATCAAACGCACAAACCGGGTGCGTGTTGCCAGCGCACCTGCAAGCAGTTTAGAACAAGCTGTAGGAAGAATTCTGGGTTCAATGTCAGTAGTTACCGCAAAGCAAGGCGATGTATCAAGCGCTATGCTGGCATCGTGGATATCACAGGCAAGCTTTAGTCCCCCTGGTTTAACAATATCTGTAGCCAAAGACCGCGCATTAGAACCTCTCATGCACACCGGAAACACCTTCGTCGTCAACATTTTGGCAGAAGGTCGAGAAATTCGTAAACACTTCATGAAAAACTACGCACCCGGACAAGACAGATTTGCCGGACTAGAAACAACCGAAGCAGCAAACGGTTCACCAGTATTAACAGGCGCCTTAGCCTACCTAGAATGCACCGTCAAAGACCGTATGGAAGTAGGCGACCACTGGCTAGTATACGCCACAGTAGACGACGGTAAAGTCCTGAACCAAGATGGTGTCACCGCAGTCCACCACCGCAAATCAGGCAACCACTACTAAGTAAGGTGGCTTATGCCACCAAAAACCAGCAACCTGGTTTCTTCATCACTGAACACAACAATCCTCAACAAAACCAAAAGAAACCAGGTTTCTTAGCATCAACGCAAAATCCATACACCAAATGTAATAATTTTGAGTATTTCCTTACTTTAAAGTTCCATAGCTGAAACGTGACATTTCTAAGACTTGCCTTTCATTCGCATTTTTTCCTCAATTGCCGCTTTAATTTTGCCTCAAAATCAGGGTCATTAGCAGTAGCAATAACCTTACCTTCGCGTGTGCTTAACCTATCCAAATACGCCTGAAGTGCTAATTTATCTTCACGGTTCCGAAGAAAATACTGCTTTAACTGTTGGTCTGAGATACCATCATAATTGATTTGAGTCATCAAAACACCTCTATTTTATAAACTTATACTTATATAGATTCAGACCAAGCTATCCTGTGAAATCAGCTATTATCAAAGAATAAACAAATATAGGCGCCACAAGCCAACGACAAACATTAAGTGTGCCGAATTTTACATGTTTAGCAACTAAACGTCAACAATACCGTGATTTTTTCTCATGAAAGAATACGATTTTTCCCAATCTATTAAAAATCCATACATCAATAAACTTAAAAAGCCATTCACAAAGGTTGATTGAAAATAATATTTAGAATACTATCTAAAATCCAATCGACAATAAAGTTAGTTCGTACTGCAATAAATAGGTTATTCATAGCTTTGATATTAGAACAAGTGTTGTTCAATTTGTTTTTAACAAAAGTAAATGATTCAACTATTTGTGTAGTCAATATAAGTAGGTAGGCTCAAATAAACCGAACTATGTAACGAAATGTAAAACTCCCAAAGTGCTTGCGATTGCTTCGTTTTATCCCGTTCCACTCGTGACGACATAGTTATAAATTTTTACACCCACCTACTTAACTACATAAATAGATAATGAGTGAAAATTTCAAATGTAAAATCAAAATTCCCAATTATGGTCTGGGTCATCAAGAGCGGCTCTAATCTTCTTCCGCATTAAAATTTACCTCTATCAATTCATCTACTAACGTTTTACTTGGATTTGAGTTATATTTGATTTAAAAGAACAGGAAATTTTCCATGAATACCGTTGTGCTAAATTTAGAGCCAATCGCTCATCTAACAGACGAGCAATTTTATCAATTGTGCATGGCAAACCGTGATTTAAGCCTAGAGTTGAATGCTGATGGGGAGTTAGTTATTGTGGCGCCAGTCGGAGGAGAAAGCGGTAATAACGAAGCTGGTTTGATTACCGATTTAGAAATTTGGAATCGCCAAAGTAAATTAGGTAAAGTTTTTAGTTCTTCGACTATTTTTAGATTACCAAGTGGCGCCAATCGTTCTCCCGATGCTGCTTGGGTAAGTTTAGAGCGTTGGAATGCATTGACTCCTGAACAGCATAAAAAATTTCCACCCCTTACACCTGACTTTTTGATTGAACTGCGTTCTGAAACTGATGCTCTTAAACGCTTGCAAGACAAGATGAAGGAATATTTGGAAAATGGTTTACGTTTAGGTTGGCTAGTGAATCCTCAAGATCAAGAGGTAGAGATTTATCGCCAAGCGCAACCTGTAGAAGTCGTTGCACTCCCAGTTAAACTTTCTGGCGAAGATGTTTTACCAGGATTTGAATTAAAACTTTGACTATAATTAATAATAACGTCTCTTGGCAAATACGTTTATGACTGACCTTTACGGAGGAATAGACCCTAGAGACATCCAAACCTACTCTATTAGTGATGCCGCATGACTGAGCCTAAAACTATTACTGTTTAAGTTCATGACAATCACTTTGACAAAAGTGTCAATATGAAAATGTTTGCCTTTGCCTCTCAAAGTGTATCAGGGGAAGATATGGCAACAATCTTTTAAATGCTATCGTCCCTATGCAAGAGTTTGTTCGTAAGCATCCCGCTCCATTTATCGCTAAAATCTATCGTGATGGGCGCCTTGATATGTGGAAAGATCATAAAATACTAATGCAAGAATTCGAGCAATAAAAATTCGGAACGTTAACGGTTAACCCCTTAAATGATTACACTCTCCAACCCCCGTTTCTGAACTATATGCAGTAGTTTAAGGGCAGCGCAAAGACTAAGGTCATCCAGTCCCTGCTTGCGTGCCCAACGGTCGAACCATCGGGTTTTGTAGATCACCATACTATAAGTCCTTCACTTATTATATAGCACCAAGTGCTATGATTTGTGAGCTTCCAGTCTAGCAGGGCAGGAGCAAGTGGCACAAACTGACCAGCGCACTGTACCGATGCCAGAGGATTTTTTATCATGGCGTAAAGAAAACCCAGGTAAAGAACTTTTTCCTGGTATGACAGAATATCAAGCTTGCGGATTATCGGTTTACGGAAGTTATTACAAACCTCACCATTCGCGTCATAAAAACGTTCATGGTGATATTGCGAAAACTACTGATAACTTTACTAAGCCGATGGCGGGATTTGAACCCGCGACCGCTCGATTACGAATCGAGTGCTCTACCAACTGAGCCACATCGGCATACAATATAAATTCTACACAACTATAGCACTATTTGCATAAATATGGTAGAAAAAAATTCGTCTGAACAGGTTAAGGGACGCGCTTCTCAACTCGACCCAGAAATAAGAGCGCGTTTGGTAGCTGAGATGGCTGCTCCTTATCGAGGGTTTCGCAAGTTTATTTATGTTGGTTGTGCTGCTTCTGGTTTTATCGGCGCCTTTGTATTTTTATCCCAAATTATAGCTGGGCGTGATGTTGAAGTTGCATTGCCTAATTTTGCGCTACAAGTAGGAGTCATTGCTCTCATGGGGTTTCTTTGGCGATGGGAACTTCAACGGGAGCAACGAAAATCAAAATGATTAACGTAATGATTGTTCACACAACGCAACATGTCGCAATTAAAGGTGAGGAAACATTAAAAAAATATTAGAAAATTTGAAAATGCCAAAATTTCTGAGAAACTAATAATTGTTGAAACGGGGTCAGCCTATATAAAGATCCTGAAAATAAATAACCGTTATTAAACAGGAGTCAACCTTTTTTATGACTCCTACATAAAAAAATAGACTGTAAATAGAGTGTCAGAATTGGTAATCATCAGTTCTGGCACTTTTAATTTGAAAATAATTATTTTAAAGTTTTTTTATACGTGTTATTACTAATTTTTGAATTTGACAAAATGGTTTTTTATGTATTCATTTCTCTGATTAAATTCATTAAGTTTGTGCTTGTTTAATGATAATACGGTTTCGCCCTTGTTCTTTGGCTTGGTATAGCGCTTTGTCAGCAATTGTTATTAACTCTTGGGGTGAGGAGTCAAAACTCGGAATAATTGTGCCGACTCCTAAACTCAAGGTTACATATTGACTGACAGCAGATTCAACGTGGACTAGTTCCAGTTCGCGTACTCCTGCTTGCATTGATGCTGCAATACTCACTGCACTGGCAGCAGTGGTATATGGCATAATTACCGCAAATTCTTCTCCACCGTAACGCGCGACTAAATTCTGGTGTTTTTGTGCTGTGTATTTCAAGACAGTAGCAACTTTTTGCAGGCATGTATCTCCTGCTGGATGTCCATATTTGTCGTTGTAACGTTTGAAATAATCAATGTCACATAATATCAGTGATAATGGCGCCTTTTCTTGTGCTAGAGTTAACCACTTGGAATTGATACATTGGTCAAAGTGGCGCCTATTTGCGACATTTGTCAACCCATCAACGTTTGCAAGTTGCTGTAAAGCTTGGTTTGCCGCTTCTAGTTGTTTATAAAGTTGAGCTTGCTGTAATAGTCTTCGGACTCGCTGACGCAATACTGCCCAGTGAATAGGTTTAGTCACAAAATCACTAGCTCCAACTTCAAACGCATGGTCTACTGACTCTGGGTCATCTAGTCCAGTAATCATCAATATTGGAGTTCGTTCCCAAAGCTTGGAAATCACTGTATTACCAAGTGAACCATTACCACTGTCAAAGTTGGCAAGTGCAACGGCAAGATTATTCTTGGCAATCTGAAGCAGTTCTTTACAGCAAGTAAAACCGTCCATTTCTGGCATTACCGCATCCAGCAGTATTAAATCTGGCTTTTCTAAAGCAAAAGCTTCTAGACAATCTTTACCATTATTTCCTTCAACTACTCGATAACCTTCTTTTTCCATAAACTCACGCAGTAATAACCGCATGATTTTATCATCATCAACCACAAGAATCAAAGGTGGTTTACTAGAAATCGTAATTGGTCTTTTCCCTGACATGAGTTGCGTAATAAAAATATTTTAAATTTGGTTGTTAGCGAGCTTTTTATCGCAAAAAGTTGTATACTATAAGAGTGATTTTGCGTAAGTTACACTATTTATATATGTATATTTAAAAAATATTTATTACGCTGAATTACTTAGATATCTAAGATGATAAAAATGCCAGCAGTAAAATACTGCATTGTGAATTTTGTGATGATTTAACGAAATTAATACGGGCAGTAAATGACGGTGATGCATAGACACTGTATACAAGATACAAAAATTGGTTTACTTTTTTAACCTATAGACAGCTAGGTGTAATTTTATATTTCCCATCTATTCCCGTCTAATCTCATTCTCTAAAAAAATGATGCTCTACTGCTTGCTATAAAAGGCGCCATTCAGACAACGCACACTATTAGAATTAAAGAAATAATCACACATGGCTCACCAAGAGAACATGTATACTAGTAAGCCAAAGTTTTAGAAAATACAACTAATCTGTAAAATGCCAAATTCAATAATGTATGAGGAAGATTATTTTGTCGTCCTCGAAACCAACCAACCCGAACAAATTATCTCAGTCTCGGAGTTACATGAAAAGCTCAAAGCTACCTTACTGAAGCTAAACTCTGAAAATTTACCTAATGATTTGCGCCAATTTGATACAGTAGAAGCACAAGTAAAACATTTAATTGATACCAGTTGCGAGTTAGACCTTGGTCCCGGAGAGTACCTGCAATGGTATGCTGTGCGCTTAGAAAAATAGATAATAGGTTGGGTGTAGCGACAGCACAACCCAACACACTTTTAGCTATTAGTAGTAATTAAAGTTAGCTCAATTTGTTCTTCACCTGTTTGCGTGACTTTAACGTCAACGTTGGGTCCAAAGTACTTTGTCATTTTTTCCTGTTTTGCCTGCCAAGCTTCTAACGGGACACAGGGTGAATCAAATTCTAATGTTAAAGTATATGCTCCCGAAGTAGAGGTTTCGCGCAAACCTGTGACTATTGGCATCTCATCATCTGAAGGACTTAACTGTAAGTATTCGAGTGCTTGGTCGAAATGAGCTTCTTGTCCGTAGCAGTAGCGAGTAATATCTTTACGGATTTTATTTTGAGTGACAGTTGCTTGCTCTTCACGTAGCTTCAATACTTCTGGGGTAGTTGGTTGAGTAAAAGGTACTGGATCGAGTTCGCTAGCTTTGAGCGCTAGTCCCCCTAGTAATAAAGGTATACCATAAAAGAAACCAGCCAGGTTGAGTGTAGCGTTATCGTTAGCATAAGCTACAAAACCAATCGTTGTTAAAATGCCACCCACAGTTAAACCGAGAATAGATAAGCGGAGTTTACCGAACATAAGACAAAAGTATAAATTAAACTACTAGGACTTCTGTTTCTATATCATCGACCATTGCTTGACATTTAGGAAATATTTTAACTTGTCCCATCCAACGAAATATAAATCCAACGAAACATAAAGCTCCGCACGTTCGTCCTACTTCCTAAGTAGGTGCGATTACATTCCTCATAGTAAACTACAAAATATACCGTGTGTTCTGTAAGGAATTCCAGATTGTGCAATAGTACCTGGATATACTACTAGAAATCACTAAAATTAAGTCGTTAACACAACGAAGTTATAAATAAAGCCTCAAATTCTTATGGTTCCTGCTAATAATTTCCTCACCAAGAGTCAGATTCGTCGTTTTGGTTTAGCTTTAGTGTTACCTGTTACACTTTTCGGCACCCTCAATTTTAACCTAAGTAACCTCGGACATCAAAATGCCTCATTAACTTCTATAGCGAATGCTCAAAACGCTGCTCAAAATCGCGGTATTCGCATTAGTTCCGATACTCAAGAATACGACGCTAAAGCCCAAGTCGCTACAGCACGCGGTAACGTGCAAATGTTTTATCCTGCCCGTGGTATTCAAGCAACTGCCACACAAGCTCAATACTTCAGCCGTGAGCGACAAATTATTTTAAGCGGCAATGTGTATATTTTACAACAAGGCGGCAATAGTATTAGAGGCGAGCGAGTAGTTTATTTAATTGACCAAGGAAGATTTGTCGCCCAACCACAAAGCGGTCGTCAGGTAGAATCGATTTATATTGTAGATGAAACACAAACCCGACCGACACCTGCACCTAGAACACCCGCGTTAAGACGTTCAAATTAATTGTGTAGTTATTTGGGTGTGAAGAAGTGAAAATAACTTTAGAGAATATTCATAAATCTTACGGTAAGCGCGTAATCGTTAATCGCGTTAGTATTTCGGTTACTCAAGGAGAAGTCGTTGGTTTACTCGGTCCCAATGGCGCCGGTAAAACAACTACCTTTTATATTGCCACTGGTTTAGAAAAACCTAACCAAGGCAAGGTCTGGCTTGATAACATGGATATTACTGCCTTGCCTATGCACAAGCGCGCACGTCTTGGTATTGGCTATTTAGCGCAGGAAGCAAGCATATTTCGCCAATTGACTGTACGCGAAAACATTCTTTTAGTACTCGAACAAACCAACGTACCCCGCTGGGAATGGTCGATGCGAATGGACACCCTATTGCGCGAGTTCCGTTTGGAAAAAGTTGCTAGGAGTAAAGGTATCCAACTTTCGGGAGGTGAAAGGCGCCGTTGCGAATTAGCACGTGCGTTAGCTGCCGGTCAAAATGGACCCAGCTTTTTATTGCTCGATGAACCTTTCGCTGGTGTTGACCCTATTGCTGTTTCCGAAATTCAGCAAATTGTCGCACAACTAAAGAACCGCAACATGGGTATTCTCATTACTGACCACAACGTTCGTGAAACCCTTGCTATAACCGACCGTTCGTATATTATGCGAGAAGGTCAAATACTTGCAAGTGGAACATCTGAAGAACTGTATAACAACCCTCTTGTTAGGCAATATTACTTAGGAGATAATTTTCAAGTTTAGTCCAAGTTTAGTTTAACTTTAGTCCAGGTTTGGTACGAGCAGAAGCGAAATATAAAATTCATCAATCATCTGGTACACCTAATTTGTTGTTAGGCAATAGTCAGGTGCTGGTTATTTCAGTGATATATGATGGCATCAAAAAAGCTCAAATCATTTTATACTCTTGGCTCGCTGGTTCCATTTACAATTATGGACCGCTATCTTATCGGCCAATTACTGCCACCGTTTTTGTTTGGTGTTGGTGCGTTTGCTTCGCTTGTACTGGCTATTGATAGCTTGTTTGAAGTGATGCGAAAATTGGTTGAGTCTGGTCTTCCACCTGCGGTTGGATTGAAGGTTCTTGTTTTACAATTGCCTAGGGCAGTTGTATTTGCATTTCCCATGTCAACGTTACTAGCGACTTTAATGACTTATAGTCGTCTTTCGGGTGAAAGCGAACTCGTTGCGATGCGTAGTTGTGGAGTCAGCGTTTACCGAATGGTGATGCCAGCAGTGATGTTAAGCTTGATTATTACAGGTATGACTTTTGTTTTCAACGAGAAAATTGTGCCTGCTGCCACTTATGAAGCTGGCTTGACTCTTGAGAATGCCGTAAAATCAGATAAGCCGTCGTATCGTCGCGAAAACATATTTTATCCAGAATACCGCGAAACCAAGGATGATAAAGGTAAGAAGCAAAAAATATTGACTCGCTTATTTTATGCGGATGAATTTGACGGTAAGCAGATGAAGGGTTTAACGATTATCGACCGTTCTGAGGGAGCTTTAAATCAAATTGTTGTTTCTGAGTCTGGAGAATGGAACCCTATAGAGAATATTTGGGATTTTTATAATGGAACAGCTTATTTAATTGCACCCGATAATTCTTACCGTAATATAGTGCGTTTCAAGCGCCAAAAAATTGAATTACCACGTACTCCCTTAAGTTTGGCAGAACGTGAACGTGACACTGAGGAAATGAATATTTCTGAGTCGATTGAACAGCTTGAACTAGAACGACTTAGTGGTGACGACCAAAAAATTCGTAAACTTAAGGTGCGTATTCAGCAAAAAATAGCTTTCCCATTTGCGTGCGTTGTGTTTGGTTTGGTAGGTTCCGTGGTGGGTACTGTGCCTCAACGTACTGGTAAAGGCGCCAGTTTTGGGATAAGTTTAATAGTAATTTTCTCTTTCTATGTATTGCTAGTGTTCACACGTGCGCTTGGAGACGCGGGTATTTTATCCCCTCACATTGCTGCATGGTCACCGAATGCATTCGGTTTAGGAGCTGGTATATTCTTATTAACACGAGTTGCAAGAAAGTAAGATAAATGAAAGTTTGGTGTAAGGTGGGCACTGCCCACCCTACTGGTTAATATCGCTTCATTGCGCGTTGCATTTCGCGTTGGTCGTCGCGTCGCTTCATATCTTCACGTTTGTCGTGTAACTTCTTACCCTTACCAAGAGCAAAGCTAACTTTGACAAGACCACGTTTGAGGTACATTTTTAGAGGTACCAACGTTAAACCCTGCTGTTCGACTTTACCTACAAGGGTTCTAATTTCTTTACGATGCAACAGTAGTTTACGGGTGCGACGTGGTTCGTGGTTGAAGTACTCGCTACTTTGGGTGTAAGGAGAAATGTGTACGTTGATTAGCCATACTTCACCGTTACGAACTAGTGCATAGCCATCTTGGAGATTCACTTTTCCTGCGCGAATAGACTTTACCTCTGTCCCGGTCAGTTGAATTCCTGCTTCATAGGTTTCGAGGATTTCGTATAAGAAGCGCGCTTGACGATTGTCGGCAATAACTTTGAAACCTTCGCTTTTGTCTTTCATTAATAATCTGGTTTGTTTCCTATGTATAGATAATTTTTGAGCGGTATATCTTTCAGCATAACCAACAAATCACTTGTGACCTCTAATCATTAACAAATAACAATATTTTGCAGGTTGTATTCCTATAGTGCTAGTTAAAACTGAAATTAGTTTATGGCTAATGGGTGATTTTTATAAGTGTCTGACTCTGTAAAGTAGGGGTAACAAGAAAGGGAAAGCAAAAAACTATGAAACGCAATTTTAACAAAGTCATCGGAGCTAGCGTATTAGCTGCAAGTTTATCTATTTTACCTTTATCAATGGGCGCCAATGCTCAAAGCACTACCGATGGTAGTTCTGGTACTTCAACCACACAAACTACTACCGGAGTTAACAACGATGGTACTTACAGAAGAGATAAGGGTTTTGATTGGGGATGGTTGGGATTACTTGGTTTAGCAGGTTTAGCAGGTCTTGCTGGTAAGAAGCGCTCTGAACCTACTGCTTATCGTGACCCTAATGCTGTTGGCACCAGTGGCTACCGCGAATAAGCCTGGAATAAAGAATTTGTCATACATAATAGAATAACTAGGGCATTAGCAAACCGCACCATAAGTTTTGCTAATGCCCTATTTACATTTCTCCTGCACAGGCAGGATGCCTGTACTACAAGATTGTTAACTTGTTGCGGGTTGGGGGTTGGGTGAGGTGTCTTGGTTAATGCGAGAAGGTTGTAGTGTCCAGTAAGATGCGACTAAACCAACCATTAACCACCATAAGGTGTTAATTTCTGGACGATACCAAACTGTGTCTACTAGACCGTGACCGAGCATAGCTACTAGTGACCCAATGGCGCCGATTAACCACAGACCATCTGTACTATGAGTTTGACGGAATTGTCTTAACTGTAGCCAACCTGTGTTGAATGTTACAGTTAAAAACCATAGAAAGACGCCTAAGCCTATAAAGCCCATTTCTACAGTAACTTCTAAGATAATTGAGTATGCACTTAACGCCGTAAAACGTGGTAGTTGATACAGTGGATACACGTGGTTAAATGATGCATGCCCTGGACCAATACCAATTATTGGACGGTCGCGAATCATTTGAAAGACAGCAGTCCAAACGTTTATTCGGAAATTATTACTACTGTCACCTCGACCTGCGAATATACTAACTATTCGCAAACGAAACTCTTCAGACACACCAAAAGCTACAGCAAATAATGTGACAAAGCTTCCTAATAAAATTGGTACTAGCCAAGTTCGCCAAAACTTGGGTAGAGATTCGCTATACCAATACCGCAGTAGTAGCATGACGACTATGGAAGCTAATGCTAACCCAATAAAGCTACCGCGACTGTCGGCAAATCGAAAGCACATTAAGTTCATAACTAGCATTGTCGCAGCTAGAGCTTTACGCGCAGTTCCACGCCAAGCAAAAATTGCTATAAAGCTTAAAATTACCGCAGGCAGTAAATACCCTGCTAGTAAGTTGGGATTCCCTAAATAACTATATACTCTTGTATTTTTAGCAAGCGGTGACTCTGGGTCTACCCAAGTCGCTAACTGTGCGGCGCCAAAAAGCTTTTGACGTACTCCATACACGCTAACGACAAGCGAGACGAGCAGGTACAAAACTAGCAACCAATTACGGAATGGTGGTAATCTAAGTACTCTGGCGCAAAGGGCAAACAGTAATAGATAAAGAGTTAAATTTATGAAGTCTGAAATGGCGTGCTGTCGTACTGGTGATAAAGCAGTAGCAACAAGAGCAACTACCCAGTAAAAACATACTAGCAGGTGAATGGGGGTGACAGTCGGAGCATTTCTATCTGTGGGTTCGTCAGATATTGTTAATAGAAGCCAAAAAGCTCCACATGCTCCTAAAAGTACCCCTGTCAACGTGCTTGTCACAAAAGGCGCCAGTCCATATACAAAACTGACTAACACAGCAGCAATGGTCTCTCCCCACCGCATTAAAATGCTGCTTTGCTTCCAGGAATGCAGCAGTCCAAACAGCACACTGTGTAGGTAGCTAGTACTAAGATATTGCCGTAGTGGCAAATCCGACAATGTAAATCGTTGCCAAACTAGATTCATAAACAACTTTGCGATTATAATTTCACTTCTAGATAGAAGTGCGACTTAATCATAATCTGCATAGTTCCAAAAAGTTAATAACTGCTGATTGCTTTCTTGTTAATCGTAATAGTACCCAACATGCAATTGCCGGGTTGCTTATGCATTAGTAGCAGTTTCGGCGGTTGTACTTTGTATTGGTAATGACAATACATAGCGATAACCAGATTCTATAGACCCCTGAATCGAAATTTGCCCTTTATGAAGTTCTGCAAGTTGGCAACTTAGCAATAACCCCAAGCTTTCGCGTGACATGTGGTTGGTTGGCCCTTTCAAGTCTAAATCACCAGAATTTAAAGATATGGCACCATTTGAGATAGGTAAATCTTTCGATTTTTCTACCATTACCGCCAGGTCTGACATTTCTTGGTTCTCGAAATTCATATTATAGTTTTGGGCAATGCTTGTTAATTCAAGCAAAGGTTGTGGGTTGAGTCGGAAATATGGGTCAACTTCGGTTATTCCATCTCCCAACCAAGGATGTGACACCCATACTGTGATGTTTAAGGTGTCTTCTTTATAGGAGACGTGAATTCTCACGATGCTTCCTGTTGCCGAAACCTGAATGACGCTAAAGATTAAGTGGTACAACATTTGACGCACTTTATCTTTATCGAGAGGTACAATTCGATTGCGTCCTGGTTCTAGCGAGAGTCGTATATCTTGCTCGCGACGATTTGCTGCTTCTTCAAGCGTGTTAATTGCTTGTTGGCATAGCATTTCAATATCTACAGGTGCCACATTTAGTGCTTCAACATTACTTTCCATTGCTCCCAACTCGGTAATTTCGTTGACTAGGGAGAGCAAGTAGCGACCACTATGCTGAATAATTTCGAGGTATTCGCGCTGTTTGGTGGTAAGCGGACCATAAATTTCTCGTCCTAACACGCTTGCCATACCTAGCACTGAAGTTAGTGGGGTGCGTAACTCTTGTGTTAGTTGCGATAATAATTCGAGTTTAAGCTGGTTTGTTGTACGGTCTTGTTGAAGCTCTTTTTGTAAAATCGGCGCCGTCAGTTTAATTTCTTGGGTACTATTCGTAGATTGTGACCAACCAGCATCACCATATAATTTTTCGCTACTTACCACTGGTGCTGCTAATAAGCGGTTTCTTTCAAACTCGCTCATGCTCCAACGCGCAATGATTTGTAAAAATTCGATATCTCGCGAAGTGAATGTGCGCGGTACTAGGTCAAAAACTGCCAACGACCCTAAACAATTTCCATTGGCATCAATTAAAGGCGCCCCTAAGTAAGCGCGTACTCCATATTCTTTAACCAATTTGGTGGTTACAAGTTCTGGACTCGAGTATTTGTGCGTATCGTTAATGACGACAATTTGGGCGCTATCAACAACAGAAGTACAAAAAGACTCCTTTCGAGGTAAAGCTCTAGCTTGTGCAAGTTGGTTCATCAATCCTAAACGCGATAAACCGACTGCGGATTTAAACCAGTGACGTTCTTCGTCAATAAACCCCAAAAGCGAAATGGGAGCTTCTAAAAAATGGGCAGCAGTTTGAGTTGCTTCCTCGAATACAGGAATCGTTTCCGGCTGACGTAAGCCTAGGTCCAATAAGGCTTTGAGACGTTTTTGCTCACGAGTGTCGGAACCATTCCAACCGTCTTTTAAACTTAATAATTTCTTTTCCGGCTCTAACATTACCACAGTTACCTTGATAAATACTCGATAGTGTATTTCATATAACCAACGACATAACTGGTTATTCCTATTTCTAAGCATTCCCCATTTTTATGCCAGACAAACAATTATCACCAATTTTTTTTTACCTTCTCAAGTCCGCGATTCAACGGACTGTTTAATACCCTATAAAAACTGCTTTCACCCCCTACTGCTACCGCATTCAACCGAAGAGAGATAATCATTTACAGCCACAATATCAATACAAGGGCGCCGAATCAGCAGCGTATCTAAGCAATATCCCGTTACTTTGTTGTAATTTTTCAATCACGAACATCAATAATATTACGGTAATTAGGCATTTATTTACTGACGCTAGTACTTGTACTTTTAACATTCCAAATATCATTATTATTACTGAGGCAGGTAGGTGAATATATTGTGCTAATTATTGATTAGAAACTATAGTTTTAGGTTTAAAAAATATGAAATAACCAAATATATAAATATAAATTCACAACTGCCTTTTAGTGCAAATTTAGCTGCAAATCTAAGAGAGAAAACCAACCAGTGGTACAGACTCTACAACTCGTGACAGCACTCGGTCTTGTTTGCGGTAGAGAAATAAAAATACATCTAATTGCAAAAGAAAAGGCAAATAAATAGAAAGCTTAATACAAAATTTACAATTCCTTCACATTTATGATTTGTTTAATAACTTATGCTCAATCACATATAGAGTGTACTTTGTTATAAAACAGACAAGTAAAAATATTTTTCAATTACGATTATTTGAATAACATGAACGTTAAAATTCCTTTTGTAGATTTAAATTTCCAACATCAACCGATTCAAAATCAAATAAATTTAGCAATACAGTCTGTACTGCAAAACGGAGATTTTATTTTAGGTAAAGCGTTAACCGATTTTGAAAAAGCATTTGCAGCAGCATCGCACGCGGAATTTGGCATAGGAGTTGCATCTGGAACCGATGCCATTGCTCTAGGGCTACAAGCTTGTAACATTGGTGTTGATGACGAAGTAATATTGCCAGCAAACACATTTGTTGCAACATTGATAGGGGTAATAAGAGCAGGAGCAACACCAATTTTTGTTGATTGTTGCCCAAAAACAGCCTTAATTGATTTAGAAGCGGCTTCTGCGGCTGTTACATCTAAAACGAAAGCAATTATTCCAGTCCATCTTTATGGACAAATGGTTTCGCCTTTAGAATTATTAAATTTTGCTAAAACTCATAACCTACTGATTTTTGAAGATGCAGCGCAAGCGCACTTAGCAACTCGTGATGGGTATCGCGCTGGTTCGGTTGGAACTGCGGCAGCATTTAGCTTTTACCCTAGTAAAAACTTAGGCGCCATTGGTGATGGAGGAATGCTACTAACTAGTGATGCGGAAGTCGCACAAAAAATGACGCGCTTACGTAATTACGGTGCCTCGTATAAATATTATCATACCGACCCAGGTACAAATAGTCGTCTAGACACACTACAAGCAGCAGTCTTGTTAGAAAAATTACCATATTTATCTGCATGGAACCGTCAACGCTTGCAGCTTGCAAAGCTTTACGATTCCGAATTGGCGCCATTGGCATCAAAAGGAATAATACCAATGCAAAATCAAAGCGACGAAGGACATGTATATCACCTATACGTTGTTAAAATTACTGAAGATAGTTCAATATCTCGCCAAGACTTGCAGCAAAAATTTATTGAAGCTGGAATTCAAACAGGTATTCATTACCCCATACCATGCCACCTTCAACCCGCTTTTGCTAACCTCGGTTATCAAATTGGTGACTTCCCACACGCCGAAGCATTAGCAAAACAAATACTATCATTGCCAATGTATCCAGGTTTAACGCCAAGTCAGGTCAAAGAAACAGTGGCAACAATTGCCGAAGTACTCTGCGAACCAGAATTAGCAATACTTAATACTTAAGAATTTACGGGAGTTTTTTATTCCCTCACACATACTATGTATCAACGCTCCTATAGAACTACAAATCCAACCGAGTTATTCAACTTCGCGACAATTGGTGTTTTAGTACTACTTTATGCTCCTATACTTTTACACTGGGTTGATGGTTGGGTTAATAAAAGTATTAGTACAGAACACGAGTATTTTAGCCACGGATTGATTGGTTTGCCTTTTGCTGCGTACTTGGTGTGGCAAAACCGAAAATTATGGTATAGACTGCGCTCTAAAAATCACCCATTGGGCGCCGTTTTATTATTGATAGGAGCATTTTTTTACATCAGTGGAGTAGGTGAATACGTAAACCTCTCGCTGCCGCTGATTTTAACTGGTTTATGCTTATGGCTCAAAGGTCGAGCCGGGTTTAAACTGCAATGGTTTCCTTTATTACTAATATTTTTAGCAACACCGACTTCAGTTCCTTATTTGATTGCTCCGTTTAGTGTACCTTTACAAGCTTTTATTGCGGGTACAGCTGGTTTTATTTTGAATCAGTTAGGAATGAACGTCTATGTAGATGGTATATATATATTTGTTGATGGACGGGTTGTAGAAGTGGCGCCGTATTGCGCTGGCTTAAAAATGCTGTTTACAACTTTATATGTATGCCTGATGCTACTACATTGGACAGGCGCCATTAGCTCACGTCGTAAAATTGGTTCGTTCCTTGGTAGCGCTATCGTAATTAGTGTTGGCGCCAACATTATTCGCAACACACTACTAACATTTTTCCACGGTACAGGAAACGAAGGACTATTTGAATGGCTTCACGATAGCTGGGGTGGTGATATCTACTCCGCATTAATGCTGCTATCACTAGTTCCAGTCCTAAATTGGATTGATAATTATTTCTCAGAACCAACACAACCCACCAAAGAACCCATCACCTAATTGTGCCACAGCGGTTGCAGCACAGGCCAGAAAGCCTGTGCATTCAATCTTAAATTACACCTGAGCGTGCTTCTCAATTACCTTAGCAAAATCAGGCACAGCTTCCTCCACATGCTTCTTAGCAGAACCACGAAGCTTTTCGTAGGTTCCCTTTACTATTTGGCGACTTGAATTTTTGACTTTCTCATCGGTAACACTAAGCAGCGCATCTGCTGTAACAGAACTACTCGCTACTAAATGTCCCACAGGGTCGCCATTTTGTACACCTTCATTCCAAATAGGGTCAATAGCTGTTAAGCACGAAGGTAAAAGTTGCTCTACAGCACCGTTAATATATCCTGGCTTAATTCCTTTAAGAGCAGCAAAAGCAGCTTTCAAAGCCATACCACTGATACCAGACTTAGAAGCAAGCTGCTCCTCAATCATATTACAGCAATCATCTACAACCATTCCTTTTTTCGTTGGGTCTAAAAGTCTATTGCTGAGTTCCATGTCACTCCCCTTGTTCTAATAGTTCTTGAAAATGTCTCTATATTACATTAGCAAATGTACTACAGATAACTCTGTATCTCCAGGAAATACTTCGTTTCATTTACTACTGTATCCGGATACTGTACTAGACCTAACTGCTTGATTTAAGTGTTCCTCATAATTCGAGGATTTACGAAATCTTTAACAAATATAGCAAGTATTTTGCTTGACGCAAATAAAAAAGTTTGCCGCATATACTTACTGTTTTTTATTTTGTAATTTAAAATACCAACTTCCATAAAATTAAAAATTTATACATGCCTATTTGCACAAATCTTTTAGAAAAGGCGGTATAAAAGTTTATGACATCTTTAATGACCTCAATTAAATCTGTAAAAAAATAAATGAGCGAATCTTAACTGCCCTTGCCGATGCCATTGATTATTTGAACGAGGCAAAAAACAGAACTTACTGTGCGGAGTTCATATATATTGGTCTAAACACTCCTGTATATCCCTTCAACAAACAAGGTTTAAGTTTATTACTCGACGGTGACGAAGCCAAAGTAACCGAACTCTTGAAACTGCAAGACCGTCAAAACGACCGCAAAGTAAATTTACTCAGCAAAACAAGCAATAATCCTGAGTTTAAATTCTTCAACATCCAAATGCCAGTTGTGCCAGAAGACTTACCACCGCTTGATGTACTAATGGAACAACATGGACAAACTATTGAAGTTTCTAGTATTCCTTTCCCACCATTTACACTTTCACAAGTAGTACGACGCGCAGTTAGAACTCTTTTACCACGAGAAGCTTATGTCAACGATGCTTTGGTTGCACAAGCTCAAGCTAATTTATTTGCTTCGCTAGAACCATTAATCTTAAAACAACTTGGTATTACACTACCTCCTGCACCTCCTACAGAAATTCCTGGGGTTCCTCCTGTAGATTATTATCCAATGCAACCGCAACCCGAAGTTCCACTAGACCCAAAAATTGGTAGTGTGCGCGAGTTTATGGGTTTCGTGCAGAACCAACTTCAACAACCTTACGACAGCTACGAAGCGTTTGATGCTGCGGTTGATGAAATTATGGTCAAAGCTGATGAGTTTCTCGGCGCCACAAATGTGAAATATTTTGTTCCACCTCGTATATATATAGACTTAGGGCAAAACGACGGCGATAATAATTTACCTTCTGGTTGGGGTTTTAATTTAGAAACTGTTGGCACCTTAATTTATCGTGGCGCCATTCGTGATAATGTACCCCAGTTAGATAATAAAACGAATGTAGAGGCGCCTCAATTATAACAACATATTAATATATGTTGGGTTTCGTTCCTGCACCCAACCTACATTTCGCATATTTTCTTGTTTATAGGTAAGTGTTTACTGTATTGCATAAGTTAAGTGGCGCCAGATATATAGTTGCAAAGAGATTGCTTGTTTCTTTCTTTTGCTGGGAAACTACTCTTTGGTTTTTTAAGGGTGGTTTATATCATCAAGTTGAGCAAAGTTTTCGCAAATTGTTTATTTAATGGAATTGATCCCCCCAACCCCCCTTAATAAGGGGGGGCTTAAAATCTCTTATCTTCCATATTAATAAGGAATCTGAAAAATCTCTTGTTCCCCCCTTAATAAGGGGGGTTAGGGGGGATCAACTTATTTAACCTTTAGTTAATAATTTTCTTTAACAATGGGACAATAGATTCGATAATTTCTTGGTAACTTAAAATGACTTCAATACGCCGAAAACATCAGAAATGGATGGCTTTGATGGCATCTGCTTTCTTAGTAACGTTTGTAGCGTTTGGCTGTGTTCCTTTTCTTTCCAAGTCAGCACGCGGTAATGGAGTCAATGTAATATTGATGATTGGTGATGGTATGGGGTGGCAAATGGCGCGCGTTGGTGCTGTTGGAAACGGCGCCCCTCTATATACAGAAGGTAAGGGACAAGGTTTAAATTTTCAAAAGCTTGAAGGTTATACTTGGGCGACTACTTACGGTACTTTAATACAAAACAAAGGCGGTTCGTTTTCGCCTAATAATTCTGCCCTAGATGAAACAAATTTTGAAACTGGCAAAAGTGCTGTTACCCCTGGCTTTGTTTTCCAACCAAAGAATAATATTGTTGGCTATGACCCAGTTAAAGGAGGTAAAAACCCTTGGACACCCGGCAATGATAAAGAATATATCAAACAAAATTATCCTGATTCTGCTGGTACAGCTACTACCCTTTATACAGGTGCCAAAACTTACAATAACGCAATGGGTGTAGATATTTACGAACGGCGCCAAACTACTATTCTTGAACAAGCTGCACTCAAAGGTAAATCTACTGGTTTAGTTACATCCGTTCCTATTAGCCATGCTACACCAGGCGCCGCCGCTTCATTTGTAAATCGACGCAGCAAATATGATGCTCCTAATGCTGACTTAGATAATATTCTCCAGCAAACGTTAAAAATCTTTAAGCCAACTGTGTTACTAGGTGGTGGTCATCCGCTTGACATGGATAACAAAGGAACCAGAGGAGGATTTTATAACTATATATATATGATGGAGTCAACTTATAAAGAGTTTAAAGAAAAGCCCAAGAATAACTCTTATGGTTACACGTTTGTAGAACGAGGACCAAATGCTGCTAAAACTTTGTTAGAAACAGCTAACTCTCTTGACCCAAATAAACACGAGAAACTTTTGGGATTATACGGCGCCCGTGGACAAAGTGGTAATTTACCTTTTAGTACTGCAAATGGTGATTACAGTAGTACTGGTTTTGATAGTGCTTCGGTGTATTCCACCGCTAGCAAAAATGAGCAAATTCCCAAACCTGACACAGTACGTCCTTTGTTACCTGGTGAAACCGATGCTGATTTTATCAAAAAAGAAATTAACGAAAATCCAACTTTATCAGATTTAACGCAGGCAGCCTTAACTGTTTTGGGTAAAGACCCTGATGGATTTTGGTTAATGGTCGAGGGTGGAGATATCGACTGGGCTTGTCACGATGATAATATGGACAACCTGATTGGGACTGTGAAGGATTTTGACAAAGCTGTAGGCACTGTTGTTAATTGGATTAATCAAAATGGTGGTTGGAAGAAGAATTTACTAATCGTCACTGCTGACCATGACCATTATTTAACGCTTAATCCCAACTTTCAGGAATTATTAACTAAATTTGGCGCCGAAGATTTGACGTACAACAAACATAAACCCACCGAAGCTGCTCACTTCTGGGGTAGTAATTCGAGTATTAAATATGGCTGGGGTAATCATAGTAATCACTTAGTACCTATTTATTATCAAGGTAATCTAGCTAACTTTGATAAATATATTGGTAAAAATGTTACCTTTATTGACCACCCCCCAGGACGCGCCGCAAAGACTTACTCGATACCTGGAGTTGAAGGTGCTGTAGACCAATCTCATATATATAAGGTTATGCTCGAAGCAATAACTGCGGCGCCTGTAAGTTAAAAGAAACCGGGTTTCTACGCATTCATTGTCGCAGACAAATCATCACTTTTATTACAAGTTATCGACAAAAAAACCCGGTTTCTGGTTTCTAATGTAAAAGTTCAGGTTGTTGTCGGGTAATCATATCGTACAAGGGTTGGAAACTAAACCAACCCATGTAATGCGAGCCAACTTGATGACGTGCTAAAGTTGCAGAGTCGTGGTTAATAAAACCTGGTTTACCAGCAGCTTCAGCGAGTAATTGCGCTTGACTGTTGCGCTCCATAGAAATAAACCACCATGCAGCTTCATCAACTGAGTGACCCACCGTTAGTAAACCGTGATTTTTTAAAATTAAAGCTTTGTTATCCCCTAGAGTCTCAGCAATACGTCTACCTTCTTCTGGGTCTAAAACTACACCATTATAATCATGGTAAACGCTGTGATGCTGGTAAAAAGCGCACGCATCTTGACTTAGAGGGTCAAGTTGGCGACCTAAACTCGACCAGCTTTTACCGTAAATTGAGTGAGTATGAACTGCGGAAACCACATCAGGACGTACAGCATGAATTTGGGAATGAATAGCGAATGCAGCTTCATTAACAGGATGTTCACCCTCAACGACATCTCCCAAATGGTTAACACGGATAAGGTCGCTGGCTTTAATCTCGCCAAAATGCATTCCAAATGGATTTACCCAAAAACTGTCTAAGAATTCTGGGTCACGTGCGGTAATATGTCCGGCAACACCTTCATCGAAACCGTATTTAGCAAATAATCTAAGTGCTGCTGCGAGACGCTGTTTACGATGTAAACGTTCTTCACCAACACAAGTAAAAGTAGGTGGAGTGGGAGCTTTGGGTTTAAGGCGTGATGTAATTTGCATGTTGAATTTTTATATAACGTGAGTACGTATTAGCGGTAAAAACAAATTTTTAAGGCTTTTAATACAAGTTTATACTTCTCTATATATATATGCATCCAAGAATTTAAATAATTAAAAATAATTAAAAATAATTACGATTGGTTACGAGAATCGTAAAGAAAGCCAGTTTATGATAACGGCGCTAATAAACCGGGTTTTTACGCAAAATCGCCATTTTTATTACAGCTATGAATGAAAAAACCCGGTTTCTAGGTAACAATCTGTATCGCAGTATCAAGTGAATAAGAAAATTTCCTTACAATTGATTTAAAAGAACTATATATGTACAGGGTAAAAGCATGACTAAAACAGTTGCTGATGTGATGAGCCGCAACCCGGTAGTTGTTAAACGTGAAACTTCTTTAACTGAAGCAATAAAAATTTTAGCAGAGCGACGAATTAGTGGGCTACCCGTTGTTGACGATAGCGGAAAGCTTATAGGTATAATCTCAGAGACAGATTTGATGTGGCAAGAAACGGGTGTAACGCCACCTGCCTACATTATGTTTCTAGATAGTGTAATTTATTTACAAAATCCTGCCACATACGAACGCGATTTACATAAAGCGCTTGGGCAAACGGTTGGGGAGGTAATGAGCAAAGACCCAATAACCATAGCTCCAGATAAATCACTGCGTGATGCTGCTAAACTCATGCACGATAAAAATATCCACCGTCTGCCGATACTTGACAGCGAGGGTCAAGTCATTGGTATCCTCACACGTGGTGACATAATACGCGCGATGGCTAGTGCTTAATCACCAGTGTCTTTAGATATGCACCTGTATTCAAACAAATTTTAGTTTTATATCGTTAAAAGAGAGAGATTTTGATGAGCGTTACACCTGATACTGTTAAGCAGATGCTTTCTTCAGAAGATTTAGGCGACCGTTTGCGTGCCGTAAATTTAATTAGAGACTTAGAACCAGGTATTGGTTTTGAATTGATTCAATCTGCTTTGAATGATTCTAATTCGCGTGTTCGCTACTCAGCAGTTAGTCAAATAGATACTTTAGGTAGTCAAGATTTAGATTTATCGCTTTCATTGCTGCGTCGCATGATACAAGACCCAGAACCTGATGTCCAAGCTGCTGCTGCTGATTGTATCGGCGCCTTAAAGTTGGTGACAGCATACGATGATTTGAATCAGCTATATCACAGCACAAGTGAATGGATTGTACAACTCAGTATAATTGCTACATTAGGAGCATTAGGGGAACCACGGGGATTTGAGTTGCTAAAAGAAGCACTCGACTCAAGTAATGAATTAGTCAAAATTTCGGCAATTAGCTCTTTGGGTGAGCTAGGAAACCCAGAAGCGGTTTCTTTAATTGCACCACTGGCAGAAAATCCCGATTGGCAAATTCGCCATCGAGTTGTCCTCTCCTTGCGTCTTTTGGGTGGAGAACAAGCTCAGTCCATTTTAGAGTCTTTAAGCAAAGACGAAGTAGAAGCTGTTGCCGTAGAAGCTAAAAGACCCGCTTAAATACATCTGTCTTCTCTTATGGAGCGGGCATCCCTGCCCGCCCCTCTTACACACAACACTTACTTATATAAGGCGCCTACTTAAATATGGGCACCTTTTTATTATGGAACGGGCAAGGATGCCCATTCCACAAGAGTTTTTGCCCATTCCACACTCTTGTTTTTGGATATTTTGGGGTATCAGTAATTTTAACGATTAGTATCAATCTTAATTTTTGGCGCTGTTAGTTATTTAAAAACTTTATAAAGTGGATACAAACATTTATTTTTTATCTGTAAAAGCATGACTTATAGCGCTTCTTTTTTGACTTGATTTGTTAATGTACCGTGATTAAAAAATACATTCCTTTTGCGTAATTTACCAAATATTATTATCATTATCAAGTTCAAGTAAACCTTGGCAAAAAGGGATGACGATTGCACTTAGGCGGAAATACTATACAAATATCAACCAGAGAAAACACGCAGACAAACATCTGCTGTCCAACCTGAGAGAAACACGTAATAGTTTTGATTCCAACCATGCAAAAAGTTATGTTAAGCGCAAAAATTCTCGCAGCAGCTACTTTCGGTCTCAGTATTCTTACTTTCGCTTCCACTGCAAGTGCTACTAACTTAGTTCCTAATATAGAAGGTGAAATCAAAACCATATTTAACGGAACAACCCCTGTTTGTCTTAGTAACGCGACCTGTATTGATACTACAAATGCAGCACAATCTCCTTTTACTTACAAGGTGACAAGCAACGCTTTCGATCCGAAATTTGGCAAAAGCCTTTTGTTTGTTGATAACCGGGCCACTGCAAACACAAATTACGGTCTTGGCATTACATTTGGTACAACAGATGCAGGTACAAACACACCTGCTGGTGAATACTGGTTCCGTCCAGTAGCAAGAGATAAAAACGACAAAGTAGTTGAAAAGGGTCAACTAGAAATTGGTCAATTCTTCTTCGATTTTCTAGGTAAAGAAGTTGATTCTCTTACTCTTGAATTATTCGATGTTGAAGATAAAGATATAACCAAAATTTTGAAAGTTAATGGTTTAGCTCCAAGTCCTGCAATTGTTGCTGCTGCTGGCGCCGATGGTAATAGACAGCGAGTCACCATTAAGAATGTACTAAATTTTCAAATTCAACTTGGCAATCCTAACAGCGCCAAATTTCCTACAACTGGTGATGGTGTAGCTATGCGTAGTGTTCCTGAACCTACTGCTGTAATTAGCTTAGGCGCCTTAGCTGTGGCTGGTATGTTTGGTACTCGTCAGCGTCGTAAAATGGGTGTTTAGTTGGAACGGGCAAGGATGCCATTCCACAAGATGTATAATATTTAATACTTAGTTAAAAACTTGTGGATAGGTGGTGTAAATAAATACGGCAACTGCGGCGATTGCTAGTAGTCCTTGGATTAAATTTCCAACTACGGTACCAACGACGATGCCAATACCAGCTTTTATAGCAGTTTGAAAATTTTTACAATACAAGTACTCACCTATAATTGCTCCTAGTAGTGGTCCAAGTAGCATACCTAACAATGGACCACCAACAGGAAGCGCAGGTAGTAAACCTAAAAATCCGACTATTAAACCCACAAAGGCGCCTATTTGTCCCCAATTACTAGCACCTGCTTTTTTGGCACCAATATAACCCGCAAGAAAATCAACACCAATACTTAATAACAAAACTACGCCAGTGACAATAAGAGGTGTACTAATTGCTGCAAAAGATTTTTGCACTACACCCCAAATAATAATTGCGATTAAAATCAAACTGCTTCCTGGTAAAGCTGGAACGACGGCGCCAACTATACCAAATATCATTACAACTACTAACGACCAATAAATAATTTGCATAAATATATTACAGGTTTTATCCTTCTAGACTAACAGCTAGTTTATCGGCAATTCCGGCTATCCAGTTTTCGTCTTGCTGGGTGTAACTACGTGGTGCGTTGGCACCTAATATCATTGCACCCTGACTGCCTATTGGTTGACAAATTATGCCTTGCGTGTTTTCTGGTAAGTAATCAAACTCTATTTTGCCTGGGTAAGCTTTGACATCAACTAAATAAATTGGCTTTTGTTTTTCGAGTACTCGATTTAATATTGCCCCCGGTTTTACTTCTGATTTTTGTCCTAATATTCCTCGCCGTAATAAAACTTTACCTTTGTATACGACGACGATTGAGCGCGTGACTGTATTGAGTAGTAATAATCGCGAAGCCCAGGCTAATTCATTTTTGACTGTATCTGGTAAGTCAGTTACTATTTCAAATCCTTCTTCTCCAATTAATTCAACTGCGTCAGGTGTTCTGGCTTGTACTTGTTGCCATAGCATCCCTGTTAATACTAATAAAGCACTTAATATTACTCCCAAAACGTCGGCGCGCGATTGGGAGTTTGTTAGTTCTGGTGTAAATATTCTATTTATAAACAATAATACGGCGCCTAACATACCCACTACTAGCGGTAGGCGCCTGATTACACGATTTGGGTCTTTTGCCATAATTTTTTGGTCTTAACTCTTAATTGCGATGGTACGTGACGCTACGTAATTAGTAATTTTGTTTTAGGTTTTTAATAGCGTCACGCACCCTACTTATTCTTCACCCGGTTCGATAATGCGTTGAAAAAGGTAGCCGGTACCTCGTGCTGTCAATATCAGCTCTGGGTTGCTAGGGTCGTCTTCGAGTTTTGCACGCAGTCGAGAAATATGTACGTCTACTACACGGGTGTCTACATGACGCTCAGGTGTGTATCCCCAAACTTCTTGCAAAATTTCTGACCGAGAAAATGCTTCCCCAGAACGACTTACGAGTAATTCAAGTAAGCTAAATTCCATTCCTGTCAATCGGATGCGCTCATCACCTTTATAAACTTGACGTTTATTTGTATCAATTTTTATAGTGCTGACATGAATCACGCCTGAACTTGGAATGCCTGAAATTCCTGTCTTATCTACTCGGCGGAGTACAGACCTGATTCGAGCCTCGAGTTCTTTCGGAGAAAATGGTTTGACTACGTAGTCATCAGCACCTAATTCCAGCCCTGTGATGCGGTCAGCCACATCTCCTAGGGCTGTTAACATAATGATAGGTACATCTGATTCTTTACGTAATTCTTGACAAACCCCATACCCGTCCAATTTTGGCATCATTACATCCAAAACTACCAAGTCGGGTTCGGCTTTGCGGAATGTTTCTAAAGCTTCTTCTCCATCCCCAGCGGTGACTACTTCGTAGCCAATCATCGAAAGGCGCGTTTCCAATATTCGACGAATGCTAGCCTCATCGTCTACCACTAGGATTTTTTCTTTATGGCTTTCCAAGTTTCTCAACGCTCCTTAACTAAACTTTGCATGATTAATTTTTACTACCATATTATTAAGATATCATTCCTATTATTCGTTAGTAAAAACCTACAAGGCTTGCGATTACTAGCTTTTACTTTTGCCTAAAACTTAAGGAAAAATTAAGATTATTTAACTAAATTAAAATGCCAAAGTCTCGTACAATTTACGTTTGCAACGAATGCGGTTGTGAATCACCACAGTGGTTCGGTCGGTGTCCCGGTTGCGGTACCTACAATTCGCTGGAAGAACAAATTTCTAACCAAGCTGCCAGTGATGCTTCACCAAGTCGGGGTGTTGGTAGCTGGCACAATCAATCCGCCAGCAAAACTGATAAGAAACCTCCAAAAGCACGCGCGTCTCTCAGGTTCGACCAAATTAGCGACCGTCAAGTTTTACGTTTACCTTCAGGATACGGTGAACTCGACCGTGTTTTAGGTGGGGGTGTTGTACCTGGTTCGATGGTACTCATCGGTGGAGATCCAGGTATTGGTAAATCAACGCTGTTGTTACAGGTATCGAATCAACTCGCACAGCGTTATCGTATTCTGTATATTTCTGGTGAAGAATCTGGACAACAGGTGAAATTGCGTGCTTCACGTTTGGGGGTGTCACCAACCATTGATATTGAGGCGCCTGTTGATAACTCTGTTGAGATAGAAGCCACAGAGAATGATAATAGTAATGGAAATAGTAATACTGTTAACAGTGAAAATGGAAATGCGACTAAAAGCATCAAGTTAGAAGAAATACCTTTAATTGAAACGACTAAATCAGTAGGCGCCGATTTGTACATCTTGCCAGAGACAGATTTAGAAGAAATACTGCGCGAAATTGATTCCTTGAAGCCAGATTTAGCGGTAATAGACAGTATTCAAACGGTATTTTTCCCAAGTCTAGCATCGTCGCCTGGTTCAGTAGCACAGGTACGCGAATGTACAGCAGCACTAATGAAAGTCGCGAAACACGAAGATATCACGATGTTGATAGTCGGACACGTGACTAAAGAAGGTGCAATTGCAGGACCAAGGGTATTGGAACACCTTGTAGATACAGTGCTTTACTTTGAAGGTGACAGGTTTGCTTCACACCGTTTACTACGAACCGTTAAAAACCGTTTTGGCGCCACTCATGAAATTGGTATTTTTGAAATGGTTGCCAACGGATTACGAGAAGTACCCAACCCATCAGAATTATTTTTAGGAAACCGTGATGACCCGGCGCCTGGAAGTGCAATAGTGGTAGCGTGTGAAGGAACACGTCCCATCGTAGTTGAACTACAAGCATTGGTAAGTCCAACAAGTTACTCATCCCCACGTCGTTCCACAACAGGTATTGACTATAACCGTCTAGTGCAAATTCTCGCAGTCTTAGAAAAGCGAGTAGGAATTCCAATGTCAAAGCTAGACTCTTATGTAGCTTCTGTAGGTGGTTTAAACGTCGAAGAACCTGCCGTTGACTTAGGAGTTGCCATTGCCTTAGTCGCGAGTTTCCGAGACAGAATAGTAGATTCGAGTACAGTGCTAATTGGTGAAGTCGGTTTAGGTGGACAAGTCCGTCCAGTTTCGCAAATGGAAATGCGACTCAAAGAAGCTGCAAAACTCGGATTTAAGCGCGCAATTGTCCCAAAAGGGCAAAAATTCCCCGAATTAGATATCGAGATTATACCAGTAGCAAAAGTCATCGACGCTATTATCGCCGCAATTCCTCAACAATCACTCAGTGTTGAAGATTTTGCCCCCGATGACGACGATGAAGTCGAAAGTACTGATTATTAAATGTAGAGACCGTATTCATTCGGTCTTTATAGTATCAAGAGTTTAGGTAGAATTTATAATGTGCTAAAAATATATAGCTATTAAGCTGCATCCACATGCACAAGCGCGATTAATTGAACGTGGTGCAACAGAGGAAGAAGTCATTGCTACCGTAGAAAGTGGTATTACCTTTGATGTTCAATATAATAGAACAGGGTTCAGACGAAACTTTCCGTTTAATGCTTAATGGAAAGGAAAACAATATGCTACAAAAAAATTCAGGCAATAGCCGCTAAAGATGCTGAAGACTGGCTTGTAATTACAGTAATCGTAAAATATTTTTAAAGGAAGCTTCGTTATGAAAATCACCTATGACCCAAGATTTAATATTACTTATATCTATTTGCGCGAAAAAACAGCACAGGTCGAAACTATTCAAGTTAGCGATGAAATGAATGTAGATATTGCTCCAGATGGAACGATATATGGAATAGAACTACTTGATGCGAACAACCAGTTAGGTATGGATGAGCAAGGTAAGTTAACTATTGTTAATGAAGGATTAGGAAAATCTACAGAGATGCAACTGTTATTATAAATTTCATCAAATAGCAGTTAGTTTAGATTTGACCCCTTCCCTTGACTTTAAGGGAAGGGGTTTAGGTAATTAATATTATATTTTAAAGTTCATTATTAACAATTCGACTAATTAAAAAGGATATTTAAAAACATATTACATTAGTAATTTATAACACTTTTTTAACAAAATGTTGCAAAGTATATTTATTTAATTACTATTCCATTTCAACTTTCATTCAGATAAATAATTAATCCCCCAACCCCCTTATTAAGAGGGGCTAAGAATTATCTTTTCCCCCCTTCCACACGGGGGGTTAGGGGGGATCAAAAACAATGACTATCACGCTATAACTCACTCTCTGTAATGAAATTTATGAGTTTATCGCGCGTTCTGCTGCTACAAGTTCTAATTATTGGACTGTTTGCGATAGGATGCGAAACTAAAAATGTGCCAGATGACGACTCGAATATCGATAAGCTCAGTATTGGTGTTGTTAGCTACGGTGAAGGCGCCAATTCGCTCGTCTTGTACGAACAATTTAAGGATTATATTGCTACTAAAACCAAAAAAATTGTGGAACTTGAGCCTGCTTACAATGAACTACAAGCGGTTGCACAAGTAGAGCGCAAAACCTGGGAAGTCGTTTTTGCACCACCTGGACTAGCGGCAATTGCTATTGCTTCGTCACAGTATAAACCGATTTTTTCAATGGAGGGTGTTACTAGCACGCAGCGTTCTTTAATCTTGGTTCGTGATGATAAACGTTATCAAAAAATTGGCGACTTGGCTAATCAAGTTATTGCTTTAGGTAAACCTGGTTCCGCTGCTGCTTTTTATGTGCCACTATACGACTTGTATGGAATGACACTAGCACAAATCAAACTGGCACCAACTCCAAAAGCTGCACTAACTTGGTTAAGCGATAGCACTGTTGAAGCTATTGCTATATCTGAAAAGGATTATGAAACTTTACGACGCGAATTTCCCCAAACCAAGTTTAGAGTTTTACATACAAGTCGTTGGATACCAGCAGGTGTTGTATTAGCATCACCAAATCTCGACCGTAGGCTATTTTCTGTAATCCAAAAATCGATGCGTGAGGCGCCTGCTGACATTGTCGCAGATGCTGGTTATGTGCCTACTGCCAAAATACCCAACTACGAACAATTTATAAAACTAATCGAAAAAGTCCGACCGTTCGAGGAAAAAGTCAAACAAACCCCCGTTGTCTTAGTACCCACAATATCAGCCAAAACCAAATAACAAACAATGTAGAGACGTGATAAATCACGTCTCCTTATCACGTCTCCATAACTAGGAGTAATACATATGTCTGGGTTCCCCTTAGCAGGTTCAGAAATAGCTGCTGGAACATTAATCGATAATCGTTACATAATTCAAAAGCTACTCGGACAAGGAGGACTTGGCAGAACTTATTTAGCTTTTGATACCCGTCGTTTCAATGAAGCTTGTGTTCTAAAAGAATTTGCTCCCATTGGTACGGGTGAAAGCGGTATAGAAAAATGTCGCAATTTATTTAAACGCGAAGCCAAAATTTTGCACCAACTCGAACACCCACAAATTCCCCGCTTTTTGGCGTGTTTTGAAGGAGAAGGCAGATTATTTTTGGTGCAAGAATACGTTGATGGTAAGACTTATTCGGCCTTACTGCGCGAACGGCAGCAGCAAGATAAAGTTTTTACTGAGAACGAAGTCATCGAGTGGTTAAATAAATTATTACCCATACTTGAGTATATACACGAGCATAATATTATTCATCGTGATATTTCCCCCGATAATATCATGTTGCCTTCAGGAAAAGATTTACCCGTATTAATCGATTTTGGGGTAGGTAAACAAATTGCCGACTTTAATGACAGCAGTAACGGCGAACAGGTAACTTTTGTTGGCAAAATGTCATTAGTGGGAAAAGTCGGATATGCACCACGCGAGCAAATTAGTATCGGGATGTGTTCACCTAGTAGCGATTTATATGCTTTGGGTGTTACAGCAGTTGTGTTATTAACGGGACGTGACCCATCGTTTTTGATGGATCAATACTCTTTAGAGTGGAAATGGAGATTTTACGCTAATGTTCGCGATGGTTTTGCACAAATTCTCGATAAAATGCTGATTGATATTCCTAAAAACCGCTACCAGTCAGCATCTGAAGTTATTCAACACTTGGAACAATTAGAGACGCCACCATCTAATAATCTACCAAAAACCGAGATTAACCTACCATACAGTTTATTGCCCAAGTATGATACATTGTCTGATAATTTATCCGTCCAGTTACCTCCACAAATACCTAATACATCGTGGCAACGACCATTAATTAGTGCCCAATCAGATAATACATTATATAGTACTTTCAGTAGTACTATTGGTAATACCTCTAATACTTCAAATAACGCACAAAATAATTTAAATGAGAATGATAATAAAAATCAGATAACTCGTTTACCATCACTAGACGTAGAATTTATTGAGCGTTGCGAGCTTTCTCTAGCTTATTATATTGGCCCGATGGCTAATTTAATTATTGAAGAAGTACTAGCAGAAAATCCAGATATTTCCCACTATCATTTTATTCAGCTTCTTTCTAGAGAAATTACTGACTCGCGCGATGCTATTGAATTTTCACGTAAACTATTAGGGTAGCTTGGGTGCAGGCGCCTCGGTTCCCAACATTGATAACTATGTGTTGGGTTACGTTCCTCCACCCAACCTACAATCTAAGCTTTTGTGTTTCCGTGTGATTTTTTTAAACGTCGCATTGCCATTTCTAAGCTGAACTGCATTCGTCTAAATGCTTTGGCTAAGTTACCAATTTCGTCATTAGAATATTGGTCAAATTCTACATCCATATGACCTGTACTTACTTCTTCGGCGACGCGCGTTATGCGTTTGAGTGGGCGAATTACTTGGCTGTTTAAGAATATGTTTACAAGTAATATTACTGCAATAAAAACCCCTGATACTAAACCAATAATTACAAACGATGATTTGTTGGCTTTGTCTATAACTTTACTTGCAGGCGCCGATATAACTTGGGCGCCGATAATTTCATTTAATTGCCAGTTGAAACCATTGGCACTACCATAACGCTCAATCTGACTTTTAGGAGCAACATCTGGAGTTGAGTGACATCGTAAACAGCTAGATTCAGAAACTGATAAAGGACGGGCTATATAATATATGTCTCGACCTGAAACCCCCCGAAAACCACTTAGTTGTTTTAATGCTCTATCATTACGAAATTGGTTAACCAAATTTGTTTCAAAGCTATCTGCTTTATCACGCAGATTGGTTGGGTTTAATGTTGCTTCTTTGTAGAAAAAGTCTCGATAATCTTGTTTTCCTCGCAATATCTCAAACACTTCACGTGCTGAGTAACCAGGTACAGACTGCGGTAAAAATTTTGTATCTAATTTGTCTACTAATTCCGGGTTAACTTGAGTACTTGTATATTTACGTACTGAAGTCATTGCTTCCATTAACATTAAACCAGTAGAAGCAATGTCATTTTTAGCATTTTGTCGTAGTAAAGATGACAATGTAAATCCACTTATACCCAAACCAAATACTAATATCACAATTAGCAATACTGTAAACTTTTGTTTCAAATATAGATTTTTGAGCATATTTTTACTAATTTAAGACTTTTCCAAAATATAACAATATAAATTTACCAATGATGATATTGGTAAACATTCTCTGGGAATATTTTAAGTTTATGTATGTTAATAACAGTTCTGAAAGTCAATAAATATTTAAGTAGAGAATAAAGTGCGTTTGTTAGGCAATAATACGAAAAATCAAGCTTTTTTATAATATAAAATGGATTGGAACCGAGGAAAATCGTTATTTGGTGGACGCTATATCATTGAATCCAAACTTGGTGAAGGGGGAATAGGTATAACTTACCTAGCGAGGAACCAAATGTCAGAATTACGAGTAATCAAAACTCTTAAAGAGGAAGTTCTTAATAATCGCACATGGAAAGTACACCGCGATAAATTACGGCAAGATTTTCGCTCGGAAGGAGTGCGTCTTGCAGTGTGTCGTCACCCTCATATTGTGCAAATCGAAAATATTTTTGATGAGTATGAATTACCTTGTATTGTTATGGAGTATATCGAAGGTGATGATTTAGGCAAGCGGTTAAGAGAACAAGGTATATTATCAGAGAAAGAAGCGCTTTTATATACTCAGCAAATTGGAGATGCATTAACTGTTATTCATCAAAAAGGTTTGCTACATCGGGATATTAAACCACGCAATATTATCATTCGTGCGGGCAAACCAGAAGCTGTATTAATTGATTTTGGCATTTCTAGAGAATTTATACCTGGTGTTGTGCAGCGTCACACTGTCTATCGAACTCCAGGGTTTGCACCTCCTGAACAATATCAACTTGAGGCGCCACGTGGCGAATATATTGATGTTTATGGTTTAGCTGCGACGTTATACACATTATTAACTGGTGTTGTACCCACTAGTGCTGACGAACGTAACCGTAATACACCACTTTTACCACCAAGTCATTTTAATCCGAATATTAGTACTAGTGTTGACCGGGCTATTATGCAAGCAATGGCAATGCAACCCCAGTATCGTCCTCAATCTGTAAAAGAATGGTTATCACTTTTATCTAGTTTTTCTAGTTTTTCTAGTCCTATAGATGTTGAGGATATACACTTATCCAATACAATATCACTCCTCACACCCCCACCTAAAATCATACTTAAATCACCCAAACCACCAATTACACCTCAGTTTACATGGCAATGCACCCGTACTATTAAAGGACATGCGGGTATGGTTCATGCTGTGGCAATTAGTCCTGATGGAAAATTTATTGTGAGTGGTAGTGGTGACAATAATATAAAGCTGTGGAATTTATCTACAGGTCGTAATATCCGCAATTTTGGACGCTGGTTTGCTGGACATAGTGACTCAGTTTGGACGGTAGCTATTAGTCCTGATGGGCAAATACTTGCTAGTGGTGGTTGGGATAATACTATTAAACTGTGGTTCTTAAATACTGGTAAAAATATACGTACTTTAAACACTCATACTAATTGGGTTAATTCTCTTGCTTTTAGTCCCAATGGAAAGTATTTAGCGAGTGGAAGTTCTGACTATAGCATCAAACTTACTCTTATTAGTACAGGTGATGTTATTAATACCTTTTTGGGCCATACTGATGCAGTGCTATCTGTAGCTTTTAGCCCCGATGGTCAATGTATTGCGTCATCAGGTGCCGATTGTACTATTAAGCTATGGCAAGTTAATACTGGTCGGGAAATACGTACATTGGTAGGTCATTCGTTTTTTGTAAACAGTCTGACTTTTGATGCAACTGGTGAAACTCTTATTAGTGGTAGCAGCGATAAAACGATTAAATTTTGGCACGGTGTTACAGGCAGAATTTTAAAAACGTTTACAGGACACCAAGGTGCTGTTTCATCTGTTGCACTGAGTCGAGATATGCAAATCCTTGCTAGTGGTAGCTGGGATAAAACGATTAAACTTTGGCATGTAAGTACAGAAACGGAAATTTGTACTTTAAGCGGTCATAATAATTACATTAGAACTGTAGCCTTTAGCCCCGATGGACGAACTCTTGTTAGTGCTAGTGATGACGATACTATTAAAATTTGGCGTAACAAAGATTTGTCGTAGGATATTTAGGATTAACTCTTTAGGTAGAAATGTGGTTAGTCGAAAATTGCCAGAATAAATTGCGGCAACTACTATTTTTTTACCAAGATTAATAATTATGGGCTTCGGTATCGGTGACTTATTCTGGATTTTTCTTTTGCTCTCCTCGCTGCAACCTATCTGGCAACGGCGCCAAACAGAGTATCGTCGTTTCAGTTCGTTACAAAAGTTCCAGCAGGAACGTAAAAGCCGGGTGATTTTACTTATTCACCGACAAGAATCCATCAGTTTGCTAGGGATTCCTTTATCTCGTTATATTACTATTGAAGATTCTGAGCAAATTTTACGCGCAATTCGCCTCACTCCAGATGATGTTCCAATCGATTTGATTTTACATACACCTGGTGGTTTGGTACTAGCTACTGAGCAAATTGCCCGCGCGTTGATTCGTCATCCTGCTAAAGTAACAGTTTTTGTACCACACTACGCGATGAGCGGCGGTACCATGCTAGCGCTTGCAGCAGATGAAATTGTTATGGATGCCAACGCAGTACTGGGACCTGTTGACCCACAGTTAGGTAATTTTCCTGCTGCTAGCATCATTAAGGTTGTTCAAGATAAACCAATTGGCGAAATTGATGACCAAACTTTAATTATGGCTGACTTGTCGCGTAAAGCTATCGCCCAGGTGCAGCGGTTTGTACGGACATTACTTAAAGATTCCATACCTAAACAAAAGGTTTTACCTGAGAATATCGAAAATATTATCGACGCTTTAACAACTGGGCGTGTTACTCACGATTATCCTATTACTGTGGAAGAAGCTACCGAAATGGGTTTACCTGTAACTGCTGGTCTTCCTCGTTCGATTTATACTTTGATGGATATGTACCCACAACCTCAAGGCGGTAAACCTAGCGTTCAATACATTCCTATGCCTTTTGATGACAGGCGCCCGATGTTACCTGTTCCTAAAGGTAGACCAATGGAAGAACCTACACAAAAGTATTGATTAACATAGGTTATTATTAATACCAAATAAATCAATGACATGGAGTCCTAATGTTCCATGTCATTAATTTTTGGGAGACAGGCGCCAATTCTAAATTCCTCTCCCTTCTGTGTACTCTGTGCCTGTGTAGTAAATATAATTACATAGACTGTGCAGGCAGGATGCCTGTGCTACGGGTTATCTGGTTGGTGTTGGTGTTGGTGTTGGTGTTGTTTCGGGAGTTGGTGTTGTTTCGGGAGTTGGTGTTGTTTCGGGAGTTGGTGTTGTTTCGGGTGTCGCGGTTTCAGTTGGGGTTGGGGTTGGAGTTGGTTTTGGTGTAGGTCTAGTTACTGGTTTGCCTGTTGGTCTTGTTGTTGGTTTAGTGGTTGGTTTAGTGGTTGGTTTGGTTGTTGGACTGGTTGTTGGTTTTTTGTCTAGGATGTTACTTGTTTCTTGGTCGAGCTTTTGTCTCAAAGCGAGGTCAGCTATTCCTGTTTCGGTTAGCTGGTTTTTCTTTTGATATGCTCTTACTACTGCTTCTGTTCTGGTACTGTAGTATTGGCTACGAGGTAAAGGAGGATTGGGTTTCATTGCTACATTGAGGTTTGCTTGCAGAATTTGCATAATTTGCGCGGCAAAGTCCTGGGTTTTTGGGCCTGCTAATCCATCGGCTGGTTTTAATCTATACCCTGTTTGAAATTCTGTAATCGCTTTTTTGGCATCGGCATTTGTTAAGGGTTCGTTGGAAACTTTGATGTCATAACCTAATCCACGTAACACTGCGCGAAATTGCTGCGGTGTATAATTACGTTGACGTACTGCATCCGCTGTATCGGATATTACTACTGCTGCGGACACTAAACATGCTGTTGCTATGCTAAAACTAGATTTTCCTATCCCACACCACATGGTCAAAACTCCTGTTGATTAAATCTGTTGTTAGTAATTAGTTTTTCATTGATTATTGATGATTTTTGAATATTTTTACTGATGTTAATTTAATTTAAATAATTTATTGTGATTTTGCTCTGTCATCCCCCAATAGAGGTATCTTTAAGTTAACGAAAATCTTTGCCAATAACTGTAAGTTTTAAGTATAAAAAATAATACCCCGTAGATGAAAGTCTAATTTAAAAAGATGATTAACCGAAAACCCCTGAATAGATGGAGTCTGTGGTTTGAGCGATTAATGGCTATTACTGCCACAATCAATTTAGGATTTGTTTTATTTGATTTAAGTTACACTCCTTGGCGGGATTTTTACTTACGTAATTTACCTTCTTTGACTCGTTTGTATGACCCAGTTAAAGGTATACAACCTCATCGTGAGACAGAAGCTTATTTGGCAGCAGTTACAACTGTCTCGGAACAAGTTAGTCAAACAGGGTTGAAGTCAAAAATTGTTGGCGCTCAGTTAGAGGAATTACAACGTCTGAGTAGTGAGATAATCGACACGAACCCGTTTGCACTGGCAGATAAAAGTGGAACGCTAGAAAAAATCAAGAACCGAATGCGTGACCATACTAGAGAAAAGTCTGCTAAGAAAGCATTTGCGTCTTTCTGGAGTCAAGCAAACCTACAGCAAAAGGGGTGGAATCAAGAAATAGAATTTTTCAATCGTAGAATCAAACCACTAATTGCTACCAACTACTACCGCCAAATTGGTGAGAACGGCGAATTTATTGATAAATTTTTTTGGATTGACTTCCCCTTCACGTTAATATTCGGCATGGAACTGCTAGCCAGTAGCTTTTTTATCAAACGTCGTCATCCTGAGTTTAGCTGGCTTGAAGCTATTATTTGGCACTGGTATAATTTATTACTAATATTACCGTTTTGGCAAACTTTGCGTGTGATTCCTGTTATCATCCGTCTTGATAAAGCCAAAATTATTAATTTTCAATCGATTCGCACGCAAGTACATAGAGGTATAGTATCTAACTTTGCGGAAGAACTTACTGAAATTATTGTGGTTCGGGTCATTAATCAAATTCAGGGTTCGGTAAAGCGGGGTGAATTAACTCGGTGGTTACTGCAAAAAGAAAGTATTCGTCCTTACATTGACCTCAATAATGTTAATGAAGTTGAAGCAATTTCTACAATTCTGGTGCAAACGGTAATTTATCAAGTTTTGCCAAAGATTCAACCCGAAATTACCGCTATTTTACGCCACAATATCGAAGGCGCCTTAAATCAAGCACCAGTGTATAAAAATTTGCAAGTACTACCTGGTGTTTCGCAATTTCAAACTCAAATCAGCGAACAGTTAGCATCTCAAATTGCCACAAATCTATATAATGCGATAATTAGCGCCGTCGAAGACCCAGTTTCAGCGAGTCTTTCTAGCCAGCTGTTAGAACGTTTTACTGATGCCCTCGGCGCCGAAATGCAGAAAAAACACGTAATGGATGAAGTGCAAAGTCTAGTTTCTGACTTTTTAGAAGAAGTAAAACTTAATTATGTACAGCGTTTGTCTCAAGAGGATATCCAGCAAGTGCTTGAGCAAACGCGAAAGATGAAAGTTCAAGCAGTGGTGCATTCAGAAATTGTGCTGCCGAAGAGGGAGTAGGGAGACTTTGACGCAATACGAGTGCCCTTTAAGCGTTTCATAAAGAAAGTTAATTTATAGCTTCTCGCTCTGGAAGAAATGCGCTAAACTCGATTATAGAGGCGAACCATCTAACGGTTCGTCACAAGACTTCTTGAAAGATATCCTTATCGCAGGAAGTGGGTTGCAGCCCACTTTTTTTGTTGGAATTTATTGCATGACTCATCCGTTAGTCCCACAAGTTATAGAAATGGCGACACCAGTGGCAGAAGAACTGGGGTTAGAAGTTGTTGGCGCTGTTTTTCATACAAATCAGCGTCCTCCTGTTTTACGGGTAGATATTCGTAATAAAGAGCAGGATACTGGTTTAGACGATTGTGAGCGAATGAGTCGTGCGTTAGAAGCCTCATTAGATGCAGCATCGATTATTCCAGATGCTTATGTGTTAGAAATCTCCAGTCCTGGTATTTCTAGACAACTAACTACTGACCGGGAATTCCTAACCTTTAAAGGCTTTGGTGTTATTGTCTCGACTTCGCCACCCCATGAAGGACAACAAGACTGGGCAGGTCAACTAATTCGTAGGGATGAAAATAAAGTTTTTTTGAACCAAAAAGGAAGAATTGTTGAGATTCCTCGCTCTCAAATTACCAAAGTTCAACTTGACGAGCGTCGAGGTAAATAGAAGCGCAATTATTTTTTCTGTCACACGGCGCCTATGTATATATTAAGGGTAGCTCTACAAATGGCAGAATTTACGCGCGCTACTTGATTATTGGTTTGTTACTAGTCGGCGTGCGCCTCCTTTTGCGTGGTTATTTCAGCTTGCATCTCAAAGTGTGAGATGCAAGGGTTACACGCACTCAACTTTCACGGCAAATTTAAATATCAACTATGCAACTCACAATTACTACCAACAACTAAACAACTAAACAATTAAATTAAAATCGATTCTTTGGAGATTTTCACTATGTCAATGATTGAGTTACAGGGATTAAAAGAACTTATCGAAAGTATAAGCCGTGAGCGTAATTTACCTCGTTCGGCTGTACAAGCAGCAATTCGCGAAGCATTGCTAAAAGGATACGAACGTTATCGACGCGCTCAAAATATGGAGCGTAGACAGTTTGATGAAGATTATTTCGATAATTTTGACGTTCAGCTTGATATCGAAGACCAAGGTTTTCGCGTCGTTGCTACCAAAACAATTGTTGAACAAGTCGTGAACTCAGACCATGAAATCTCACTCGAACAAGTCAAAGACATGGGTGGTGAGGGAGCTGAGTTAGGGCAAGAAGTAATTCTTGATGTTACCCCTGACAAAAAAGAAGAGTTTGGACGCATGGCAGCGATGCAAACAAAGCAAGTGCTAGCGCAAAAGCTTCGCGACCAGCAGCGTCAAATGGTGCAAGAAGAGTTTCAAGACTTAGAAAGTTCGGTATTACAAGCGCGTGTACTGCGGTTTGAGCGTCAATCTGTAATTTTGGCGGTTAGCAGCGGATTTGGGCAACCTGAAGTTGAAGCTGAATTGCCAAAGCGCGAACAATTGCCTAATGATAATTATCGAGCGAATGCAACATTTAAGGTTTATTTAAAGAAAGTATCTCAAGGGCAGCAGCGTGGACCCCAGCTATTGGTATCTCGCGCTGATGCTGGTTTAGTAGTATATTTGTTTGCTAATGAAGTTCCCGAAATTGAAGACGAAGTAGTACGGATAGTTGCTGTTGCTAGAGAAGCGAATCCCCCTTCTCGTTATGTAGGTCCAAGAACCAAAATTGCTGTCGATACTTTAGACCGTGATGTTGACCCTGTTGGCGCCTGTATTGGGGCACGGGGATCAAGAATTCAAGTTGTAGTCAACGAGTTGCGCGGTGAAAAAATTGACGTAATTCGCTGGTCTCCTGACCCGGCTACTTATATTGCTAATGCTTTGAGTCCTGCACGAGTTGACGAAGTGCGACTAATGGATCCCGAAACTCGTCAAACCCATGTACTAGTAGCCGAAGATCAATTAAGTTTGGCAATTGGTAAGGAAGGGCAAAACGTTCGGTTAGCAGCTCGCCTAACTGGTTGGAAAATAGATATAAAAGATAAAGCAAAGTACGACCGTGAAGGAGAGGATACTAAATTTGCTGCGGCACGTGCCAAAGCGGCAGAGGAAGCAGCACGACTTGAAGCTCTTGAAGACGAGTATGATGAGGAATATGACGAGGATGAGGAGTATGACGAAAAAATGGCATTAGGGCGGGATTTTGAAGGTTTAGATGAAGATTTGGAGGAATTAGACGAGTTAGACTCAGACTTAGAGGAAGATGTGCGAAGATAAAACTTTGACACTAAGTACCAATAGTAAGTAGAGTCAGAGAAACATTACATCTTTTTTTAAGAAAGAGAGCGCTCTCTTCGTATAACAATAATGAAACCTAACTATCGACGTTGTTTAAGCTGTCGCAAAATCGGTTTAAAGGAAGAGTTTTGGCGGATTGTCCGCGTGTTTCCTTCTGGGCAGGTACAATTAGATGAGGGCATGGGGCGTTCTGCCTATATTTGTCCATCTCTAGATTGTTTAGGAGCAGCTCAGAAAAAAAATCGATTAGGACGAGCGTTGCGCGCAGCGGTCTCTGATGAAATTTATCAGAGCTTGTGGCAACGATTGACAGTGGTTCAACCTACAATCGTTAATATTGGTTAAAACCCCTAAAACAGCGTTACCCCTACAGGCAGTTTAAGAACAGTCTTATCTAATTGCTCGTCTAAATAATGGTGCGTAGCTTCGGGGTTAATGCCACAATAGTAGTTGAGTAGTTGTTACTTGCTGATTAGAAAATTGTTTAATCGCATAGGCGAATGCTCAAACCTCGGTTCTTATCACTGTTTGATTGTGTCGAGTAAACTAAAAAAAGAAAGTAACAAAGCAAAAAGACATTAAATTGATACTCCTACTAGGTAGCGACAAAAAGCCGCAAGGCATTAAACCGATTAGGCGCGTGGGTAATGCCAGCATAAAAACAAACATCTCTCTTCCTATATATACTTGGAGGCACCGGCAAACAGTATTCGACGGCAACCTAAAAGCAGTAACCGAAGGATGGAGATGCGCGTACCAAAACGCTGGCAACCATCCGCAAAAACTGTATTCTTATAGGGGAAGAGTGGATGAACAACGGCAAAGTTAGAATCTATGAATTATCAAAGGAATTGAATTTGGATAACAAAGAGCTATTAGCAATTTGCGACCAGCTCAATATCTCAGTTAAGAGTCATAGTAGTACAATTACAGAACCAGAGGCAGAGCTCATTCGGTTAGAAGCCGAGAAGCGACCACCTGCTCCTTCAAATATCAGAAAGGATAATGGCGCCAGTCAAAAAAATAATTTATCTTCGACTGGTAACAACCGACCGACAACACCAACCAAACAACAGATTTTAGAAATTCGCAAACCTAAATTGTTAAATAACTTTAATACCAACGCCGTTGATGCGTTCAGCCTCAGCAATAACCAATCCGCCAAATCTCCCTCAAACCCTCGACCTATCGCTCCAGCAGTCTCCCCCATGAAGCCGACGGCACCTATTCGACCCGTAGCCCGCAATACAAGCGATTCCACACAACAACCTGCACCAGCAGTAAACGTGGATAGCAAGCCCAGTACCAATCAGCCCGCTGAGAAAATCGCCGCCGAGAAACCCGAAAAATCGGCTCCTCCGCGTAACAAGCCGGAAAAACCCCAGAAGCCACAGTTGTCGGCACCTCCAAGCCGACCCGAGGCGCAATTCGAGGGTGCGATAGCTGGTGCGCCGACCGAAAAACCCGTATTGAAACGCGACCGTAGCGAGGCGCCACCAAGTAAGCCAAAGGGCAACAAAGGTGGTGGTGGAACAGCTACAGAACAACAGTCAGGAACGCCAAAACCAGCACGCCCAGGTGGCGGTGGTGCAGGCAAACCAGAAAGAGGAAATCGACAACCCGCAGGTGGTGGTGCCCCAAGCGACGTAGCTCGCCCAAATCGACCTTCGCGCCCTGCACCAGAAGCAGCTCCCGTTGCAACTGCACCAAGGCTAGTTGCACCACCATCACGACCACCAGCAGGTGGCGAAAAAACGGGCGATAAAACATCAACAACAACAATTCCAGACGATACAATCGAACTTCGGCGCCCAAGTCCACCTCGTCCAAGTAAAGGTGGTAAAAAATGGGTTGAAGAAGAAATCGAAGAAACCAAAGAATCAAAAGCAGCTAAAGCAGCTAAAGCGAAGCGTAATAAACCCCTCATCGAAGAAGAATTTGACGAAGACGATCTTCTTGATGATGACGATCCAGATGCACAAACTGCGATTCAGGTTAGCAACGCGATTGTTCGTCCTCCAAAACCAAAATCAACTAAACCAATTCAAGCTCCAACAAGTGCAGCTGTTACCCAACAACAAAGAGCAGTAAAAAGAGCTAATGCTTCTTCTTCGTCTTCTTCTCGCGACCAAAATAAGCGCCGTAACGACACAGAAGTCAAGCGTGAGCGCCCTTCAACATTGATAGTAACCGGTACAATGACCGTACAGGAATTGTCAGATGCCATAGCTGTAGCTGATACCGAAATCGTTAAAATTCTTTTCATCAAAGGTATTCCAGTCAGCATCACTCAAAACCTCGACATCCCCACAATTACCTTAATTTGTACTGAGCTAGAAATTGCCGTTGAAACTCAAGAGAAAGAAGCAGAAGCTCGTAAAGTTACCGAAATGATCGAAGTTGGTGATTTAGATAATCTCCAACGTCGTCCGCCGGTTGTTACAATTATGGGTCACGTTGACCACGGTAAAACTACCTTACTTGACTCGATTCGTAAAACGAAGGTCGCAGCAGGTGAAGCAGGTGGTATTACCCAGCACATTGGCGCCTACCACGTTGACGTTGAACACAACGGGGAAATGCAACAAGTTGTGTTCCTTGATACACCTGGTCACGAAGCATTCACTGCAATGCGGGCACGAGGAGCGCGCGTTACTGACATCGCGATATTAGTTGTGGCAGCCGATGACGGTGTACGTCCACAAACAGTAGAAGCGATTAGTCACGCACAAGCAGCAGGAGTACCAATTGTCGTCGCTATCAACAAAATTGATAAAGAAGGCGCCCAGCCCGACCGCGTGAAACAAGAGCTAACGCAGTATGGTATGACACCTGAAGAATGGGGTGGTGAGACCATTATGGTACCCGTCAGCGCCATCAAGGGTGAGAATTTAGACACCTTGTTAGAGATGATTTTGTTAGTAGCAGAAGTCGAAGAACTATCAGCGAATCCAAATCGTACAGCAAAAGGTACTGTTATTGAAGCGCATCTTGATAAAGCGAAGGGAGCAGTTGCGACTTTATTAATTCAAAACGGTACATTGAGAGTCGGCGATATTCTCGTTGCTGGTTCAGTGTTCGGTAAAGTGCGGGCAATGGTCGATGACCACGGCAAGCGTGTAGATGTAGCTTCACCGTCGTTTGCTGTAGAGGTATTGGGCTTAAGTGACGTACCTGCCGCAGGTGATGAGTTTGAAGTATTCTTGGTAGAAAAAGAAGCGCGCTCAATTGCCGCTGTACGTGCCGAGAAGATTCGTCAATCACGTTTGATGCAAGGACGTGTCACTTTGGCGGGTATTTCCGCAAAAGCACAGGAAGGCGAACTGAAGGAACTCAACTTGATATTGAAAGGAGACGTTCAAGGTTCAGTCGAAGCAATTGTGGGTTCATTAAAGCAACTTCCACAAAACGAAGTCCAAATTCGCTTATTGCTTTCAGCCGCAGGTGAGATTACTCAAACTGATATTGACTTAGCAGCAGCGAGTGGTGCGGTTATTATTGGTTTCAATACTACCTACGCAAGCGGCGCCCGTTCTGCTGCCGACGAAGCTGGTGTGGATGTTCGCGAGTACAACATTATTTACAAGTTACTCGAAGACATTCAAGATGCGCTCGAAGGTTTGTTGGAACCCGAATTGGTCGAAGAAGCATTGGGGAACGCCGAAGTTCGTGCCGTCTTCCCTGTTGGTCGTGGCGCCGTTGCAGGTTGCTACATTCAAAATGGCAAGTTGATACGCAACTGCAAAGTACGAGTACTACGTGCAGGCAAACAACTCTTCGAGGGTGCGCTTGACTCACTCAAACGTATGAAAGAAGACGCGCGTGAAGTCAACGCTGGCTATGAATGTGGTATCGGCATCGACAAGTTCAACGACTGGGTAGAAGGTGACATCATCGAAGGCTTCCAGATGGTAACAAAACGCCGAACCCTAGCCTCCACCAAAAAATAGTAAATTTGAGATTTTAGATTTTCTCTAAAATCTCCAACTTTACTATCCAATTTATCAGCACTTAGGTGGGCACAATTATCCTTGTGCCCCTTATAATTTGAATCAGAAGATATAAATACAATTTTGAGAACACTTTTCAGAATTGACGTAATAATTTCGTCTGTTTAGTCACCGATGTAACAGAATTACTATGTAAACAAGATTACTTTTATAAAGGAATAGTTAAAGTTAAAGTTAATTTTTACTTTTTCAGGGTGCAAATTTACACTGCTTTGCCCCAATCGCTCTCGAAGTACAACTATCGGAGTTATGTATAATGGGTAACATTAATTTAGAATCAAATAACAGTATAGCGGATACAGAAATTTGGAACGGCTTGCAACAAGCCATAGGCGTAAGCTCAGGATTTTTACGTTGGCAACTTGAAGCAGGCGCCAAGTATCAAAACTTACGCCTAGAAGAGCAAGTACAAAGGTATTTGCGAGAAACATTAGAAAATTTGGCGTACTAACCCTAAAACCCCAAAATATTCTGCAAGCTCCCTTGCAAACTACGTAACTGGCGATAAGCTTTTTCAAGATTATCGCCATCCACTTCCACTTCTGTTCCTGGATAATTTTTAATAACTTCAATTAACCTAATATCATTATCCTTAGCCGCCGATAGTACAAGCGCAGTTCGCATAGCTTGTCTATCGGTTTTTCGCGTTGGTGTATGAATCACTTGACTAATTTGGTCTAAAATGACATTCCCAACAGGGCTATTCAACACTCTTTCTAAAATAACAGGATTGACTTTCACAGGCGCCGTCAAATAGTTACGAACTTTTTGAGGGTCTTGTTTAGCTAACGCAAAAGCTGCGCGTAGTGCCAGTGAAGGTTGCCCAGTATCTGCGAGAGTCGAAAGTTCTTTTACAGGAAACGGTTGACGGAAAGCGCGATATTTAAGAACAATCTGTTCTGCGGCAAATACGGGGGCAGTCATGGAAAACACGCACATGCTAGCAGCTATTATCAAGCAATAGCGCATTAATACAAATCGCAGCATTTACTTATATATATTTGAACCTAATTATCATGTGACGATAATTACAGCGAATTAGTTGCATGTGTGGCAGCAATAGGTTTTAATGTCAACTACCCATAAATATAAATTCTGATTTTTGCAAGGAACTGTGCTGATAATGTGCAAGTCTTCCGGTATAGTTTTGCATGGGTTTGATAGCAACACTGCTGCAAAATAGACCCGACTCAAGATGCCAACTTTTCAGCAAATTTATAGACGCGAATCAGATGACACGTCAGGGTTTACACAATCAACACAATAACAATTCCTTTTTCACACACAGCAACCGTATGACCAAGCAACGTGCGCTGCCCGCTATCTTATCCGCTTTAATTGTAGCTTCTGGCGCCTCTACCATCGTGCCAGCATTTACCAATAATGGTGCTACCAACGCTCAAATTCCAACTCGTACCGCTCAGGCTCCTGCTACTGGTACTATACTATACGTTAATTCAGCAACTGGCAATGATGCGGCAGGCGCCGGGACTGCTGAAGCTACACCATTTAAATCAATTAGTTTTGCTCTTAAACAAGCACAACCAGGTACTATTATTCAATTGGCGCCGGGAACTTATAACGCCGAAAGTGGCGAAACATTCCCAATAGACTTGAGACAAGGAATCACTCTAAGGGGAGATGACAACTCTAAAGGTCAAACAGTGTTGATAAGTGGCGGTGGATTTTACACAAGCCGTACTTTTGCACGTCAGAATATTACAATTTTGGCAGGTAATGAGGCGGTAGTTTCTGGAGTCACAGTTACTAACCCTAACGGACGCGGAACCGCAGTATGGGTAGAATCGACAAATCCAACTATTCAAAATAGTACTTTTACACAAAGCGTTCGCGAAGGTGTCTTTGTCACAGGTACAGGTAATCCTAAAATCGAAAATAATATCTTTACTCTTAACCAAGGCAATGGCGTTTCAGTCGCTAAAAATGCCAAAGGTGAACTTCGTAACAACCAGTTTCAAAACACAGGTTTTGGAATTGCAGTTAGCGACAGCGCATCACCTTTAATTACTGATAACCAAATTACTCAGAACAACGGTGGTATTGTAGTAAGCAGTACAGCTAAACCAGTATTGCGGAACAACGTCATTCAAGATAACCGTGACCACGGTTTGATAGCAATTCAAAATGCAGAACCAGACTTAGGTACTCAAGAAAGTCCAGGTAAAAATCTAATTCGCAACAACGGTAAAAAAGACCCGAAAAAGTTCTTTGATATTTATAACTTCACTACAAACAAAATTATTACCGCTGTTGGTAACGATGTAGACCCAACCCGAACTTTAGGTAAAGTCGAATTAGTAGTAGCAAAAGTTGAACCACCAGTAGGAGGTGCAACAGCTTTCAAAGATGTAACTGGTGATTATTGGGCAAAAGCGCATATTGAAGCTTTAGCTTCGCGTAATATTATTGCCGGGTTCCCCGATGGCACCTTCAAACCAAACGAACCAGTAACACGCGCACAATTTGCGGCTATTATTGCTAAAGCCTTCAACCCAGCACCCAAGAGAGAAGCAGCTAACTTTACAGACGTAAAGAATGACTTTTGGGCTTTCCAAGTAATTCAAACTGCCGCACGTGGTGGTTTTATCTCTGGTTATCCTGACCGTACATTTAAACCAGCACAACAAATTGAACGTGTACAGGTACTTGTTGCACTCGCAAATGGCTTAGGTTTAACTGCTCCCAACGCTAGCGTTAATTCTTTCTTTAGCGATGCTGCTCGTATTCCTAACTATGCAGCTAGTCCAGTTGCAGCCGCAACCTCTAGAGGGCTAGTGGTCAACTATCCTACCGTTAAACAACTCAACCCAACTCGCGAAGCAACACGTGCGGAAGTTGCAGCTTTTGTTTACCAAGCTTTAGTTAATGCCGGTCAAGCTCAAGCTATTCCTTCCCCTTATATCGTCAGAACCCCCTAAATAATAATGTAGAGACGTGACATGTCATGTCTCTCTTGGGCGGAGTGTGGTTTTATATTGTGAGTTCTAATAATTTGATCCCCAGTAGGTTATAGCACAGGCATTCGGCACCTGTTAATTGATATATTTCTTACCACAAAGACACACGCTTAGTTCTCACAGAGAGTGATAGTAGGGTGGGCCGAAGCCCACCCTACAACACCCCACATGACACAGACATTAATATTCCACATCATTAATTTTGGCATATAAAAAATAATTATTAGCAATATTTAAGTCAAAATAAAATTAAATAAAATTGGTAATTGTCCGCTCAAAAATCATTGTTTACGCTTCATAGTTACAATGGTACGGCAATGATTTTTAGTTCGTTCAATATTGAATTAGAGTCATATTATTAAACCATTAATAATTAGTGAAGCAATCGCTGTACCAACAAATTTGGCTTTGTATACCATATTGAATAGCTAGTGGTAAGACAAGCATTTAGCTATCCTGCGTGTAATATGAATTGGAGCAGGCACCTCTACATTACTTTTTGTGATTTTTGGTGAAATGTGGGGAATTATGAGTAAAAGCAGTTTTACTCGTAGTGCATATGTTCAAGGTTGTTGTCGGTCATAGTGATGACCCTGACTCGCGTTCGGCAATTAGGGAGGTTCTGCGCTCTGGTGTGGAGGATTTGCAGGGTATGGCGCCGAAAGCAGGTATTTTGCTTGCTGCGTCTGATTTTGAGCATTCTCTGATTCTTGACCAAATCAATCGGGTTTTCTCTGGAATTGAACTGATTGGTGGAACGACAGCAGGTGAAATTTCGCCATCCAAAATTGGCGCCGTCAGTCGTTTTCATAATCAAACATTTGTCACATTGCTCGTAGGAGTGTAGAAAATGCAGGGAGATATTGAAATATATCAAGCTCGTATTCAAGAACTTGAACAAGCTAACCGCACTTTAGAAAAAAAGTTAGAAAGAGTAAAAGCAGAATTAGTAGAGCTTGAATCTACTAACGAAAAAACACAATCGCTTCTTCATAAAGCTGTTGAAGAAGCAAAAGAGAGAGAAAAACAACTAAAGCTATATAAATATGCACTTGATAGTACGGCAGACGCTGTTGCCATTGCCGACATGTCTGGGAAGCAAATCTACCAAAATTCTACATTCTCTAAATTACTCGATTGTCCGACTAATGATGATTTCGATAAATGTGGTGGCATTCCCGCTTTTTTTGTTAATAACGCCGATTTTCAAAAAGTTATACAACAAGTTACTTTAAGAGCATGTGCATACGAAGTTGAACTAAAATCTTTAACAGGGCGCCAGTTTCCAGCATTGCTACGGTCAGGCGCCGTTTTTGATGCTGACGACAACGCCATTGCGATGATGGGCGTAATTTTAGATATCAGCGAACGCAAGCAGGTAGAACAAACTTTGCGCGATTATGCTGAAAAGCTCGAAGAAACCCTCAAACAATTACAATCTACTCAAGCTCAAATGCTGCAAGCAGAGAAAATGTCTAGCTTGGGTCAATTAGTGGCTGGTATAGCTCATGAAATCAATAACCCTGTAAATTTTATTCACGGTAATATTACTTATATTAACGAATACACCCAACAATTACTCGAACTAATTCAACTTTATCAAGATGAATTCTTAAATCAACCACAAGTAATTGCTGACAAAATGGAGGAAATAGATTTAAACTTTATCCGCCAAGACCTACCAAAGTTATTCTCTTCAATGCAAGTTGGGACTAAACGAATTCGTGAAATTATAAAATCGCTTCGCCTTTTTTCACGTCTCGATGAAGCTGATATCAAAACTATTAATATTCACGAAGGTATTGATAGTACTTTGATGATTTTACAAAATCGCTTAAAAGAAAAACCTAAGCGTATTGCCATTGAAGTTGTTAAAGATTATGGCGATATTCCTCATATTGAATGTTACGCTGGGCAACTTAACCAGGTATTTATGAATATACTGGTAAATGCTATCGATACACTCGAAGAAGGAATTAGGAACGGTCAAGTCAAAGCCCCTGTAATTACAATTCGTACATCTGTAATAAATACATGGGGGGTAAAAATTACAATTGCTGACAATGGATGTGGTATTCCCGAAGAAATTAAGCAGCGCATTTTCGACCCTTTCTTTACAACTAAACCAGTTGGCAAAGGTACAGGTATGGGAATGTCTATCAGCTACCAAATTATTACTGATAAACATCATGGTAAATTGGAGTGTTTTTCTGTGCTTGGACAAGGAACCGAGTTTTGTATTCAGATACCCATACAGCAAATAGTTGACTTAACCTAAGAAATAAGCTTATTTTCAATCTTTTGATAGAGTTTATAAAACTTAATAATCTTTATAGTATAATTGAATCTGATATGCAACTCAGTATATATTGTTAAGCACCCGTACTATTTGTACTAATAACGAATAAGCGAGTGTTAGTTGCTATAGGTAAATAAAATTCAAGTTCGTTCGTTCGTATATTTGGTTTTTTATCAATGAAAGCTTATTCAGACGTTAGCTAGGTGATTAACGTGAAAATTGACGTGGGTAAATACTTTTATACTACAAGGATACAAAGTAATAAATTACTAGTTACTTGTTTATTTGGTCTTGGGGTTTTATGCTCAGGTTGCGGCGCCGGAGTCAAGGACAAAGCAGATGCACAATCACGGCAACCTGCTGCAACTGCAAATAGAGCGACACCTGTAGATGTAGCGGTTGCTCAAACAGGTGTACTGCAAGAAAAACCAGAGTTTACTGCCACAACGGCGCCATATCGAACTGTATCATTACGTTCGCAAATCGAAGGGCAACTATTAGCGCTTTCGGTTGATGTGGGTAGTACTGTTAAGCAGGGACAAACGCTTGGACAAGTAGATGATGCGCTGTTAGTAACAGCATTAAATCAAGCAGAAGCAGAACTTGCTTCGTTAAAATCAGAAGTTGCTCGGACAAACACACAAATAGTCAACCGAAAAGCTGAAGTTGAACGCTTACGGCTAGAACTTGTGCAAGCGCAATCTGATGCTAACCGTCAACAGCAATTATTTAAAGAAGGCGCCATTTCTGAACAAGTTGCACAAACTAGTCGTACCGAAGCACAAACTGCTGCCCAAGCTTTGCGCGCGGCAATTTCACAAGTAAATACAGAGCAACAAGCTGTTGCAACTGCCCAAGGTCGAGTAGTTGCTCAACAAGCAGTTGTAGCCGAAGCTAGAAAACGTCGCTCTTATGCTAGGTTAATATCTCCTATTAATGGTGTAGTGGCAGAAAAAGTTTCCGAACCAGGTAACTTATTACAACCAGGTAATGAAGTTTTAAAAATTAGCGATTTTAGCCGCGTTAAGGTTGTGGTTCAACTCTCAGAGTTAGAAATAGCAAATGTTCGAGTTGGACAATCAGTAAGAGTCAGTTTAGATGCATTTCCCAATCAAACATTTACAGGTGTGGTTGGGCGTATTTCTCCTGTTGCTGATGCTACCGCACGCTTAGTTCCTGTTGAGGTGGATGTACCAAATAGCAACGCTAAGATAGGCAGCGGACTTTTGGCAAGGGTGACTTTTGCTACTAATACAGCACAGCGAGTAGTTATACCGTTAACAGCACTAACTGAAAGCGCAGCAGGAAATAAAGGAAGACAAGAAGAAAATCAAAGTCGTCAAGGTACGATATTTGTCCTGCAACAAGGCGCCGCAAAACCAACGGTAAGCGCTAGAAGCGTAACGCTTGGGCAGAGAAGTAATGGAAACGTTGAAATTTTATCAGGGTTGCAAGCGGGCGAGTCTTTTGTTGTGAGAAGCGGTAAACCTCTCAAAGATGGTGAAACCGTCGGGCTTTCAATTCTTTCGGAGAAATCATAAATTGATGTTGGGTCTATGCAGCAAACTAACACCACAGGCTTTAGTATTAGTGCAATTTCGATTCGTCAGCATATTGGTACGTTGATGTTGACGCTAGCGGTAATTGTTATGGGTGTCTTTTTTATCCTAAAATTACCTGTAGATTTACTACCATCAATTACTTATCCCCGCATTGGTGTTAATATTACGGCGCCTGGAATATCACCAGAGGTGGCAATTGATGAAGTGACAAGACCTTTGGAAGAAGCTTTTGCGGCAACTGAGGGAGTAGTACAAATTTTTTCTCAAACGCGCGAAGGACAAATAAATTTGAATTTGTTCTTTGAGACAGGGGGTAATATTGACCAAGCTTTGAATGATGCGACTGCTGCTTTTAACCGTGCGCGCAGCAATTTACCTGACACTATCGAAGAACCTCGCATTTTTAAAGTTGACCCTTCACAGTTACCTGTTTATGAATTCGCTTTGACTTCACCTAAATTGGCGCCAGTTGATTTGCGGGTATTTGCTGAAGAAGAACTCGCGCGTGAACTTGGTGTAGTTGCGGGGGTTGCGGGGGTTGATGTATCGGGGGGTGTGCAGGAAGAAGTTAATGTCAATATTGATTTGGATAGGTTGCAAGCGTTAGGTGTTGGTTTGACTGATGTTTTAGACGAATTGGAAAACCGTAATCAAGATATTTCTGGCGGTAGAATATTCGGACAAAATTCTGAACCTTTGACTCGGACGGTTGGACGCTTCCAAAGTGCTGATGAAATTCGTAATCTTTCATTTGAAGTTCCTTCTACGTCTAGACCGTCTAATTCAACTTCTTCAAATACTTCAACTAATTCAAGTACTTCAAGCGCTTCAACCACTTCAACTCCAAATAGACGTGTTTATCTCCGTGACTTTGCTTCTGTTATTGATGGTACAGAGAATCAACGAGTGTTTGCTTTTTTAAATCAGCAACCAGCGGTGAAAGTCAGTGTTCAAAAACAACCGGATGCTAACACAATTAATGTTGTTGATGGTGTTAAGAAGCGGTTGGATGAGCTTAGACAGTCAGGGTTGATACCTCAAGAAATGACGTTAACAGCAACGCTAGATGAGTCGAGGTTTATTAGTAATTCGATTTCTAACGTTACTAGTTCCGGATTAATTGGCGCCGGTTTAGCTGCTTTAGCTGTTTTACTTTTTCTTGGTTCGCTACGTCAGACTTTTATTATTGTTGTTGCTATTCCCCTCGCTACTCTTGCGGCAATTATTTTCATGGGGTTATTTGGTTTATCTCTGAATGTATTTAGCTTAGGTGGTTTAGCCTTAGGTGTGGGTATTGTTGTTGATAACTCTATCGTGATGCTAGAGAATATTGCCGAGGGTGCGGGTGTAACTCCAGGCAAAGACAGCAAAACTCGCTTGAGTCAGCAAGAAATGATACAACAGGCGCAACGTAGTGGTAGCGAAGTAGAATCGGCACTGATTGCTTCTACGAGTACTAACTTAGTCGCTGTGTTACCGTTTTTACTGATTGGTGGATTTATTTCATTACTATTTAATGAATTGATTCTCACAATTAGTTTTTCAGTGGCAGCTTCAATTTTGATTGCTGTGACAGTAGTACCAATGTTAACTTCGCGGATGTTAGCTTGGCGCTTTTCTAGTGGAATAGGTAAATTTTGGTTTTTGCGTGAATTTAATCGTCGCTTTGAAGGTGCAACTAAAGGATATGGTGGTTTCTTAAATAAGGTGTTGCACTACCGCCTATTAGCTGTGGGACTAGCTATTGTTTTGTTTGGTGGTGGTAGTTTGTGGATGGCGCCACAGATTCCTCAAGAAATTCTACCTCGTATCAATACTGGACAAGCAAATTTAAATGCTCAGTTTCCTCCCGGTACTCCTTTAGAAACTAACCGTAAGGTAATGACGGCAGTCGATGATATTGTGGCTAAACAGCCTGAGACTGAGTATGTATTTTCTACAGTTGGTGGAGCTTTATTTGGTAGTAATACTTCGGAAAACCCGTTGCGAAGTTCGAGTACTATTACCCTGAAACCAGGAACCGATGTTGAAGCGTATGTTGAAAAAGTTACTAAAGAATTTAATAAATTAAACTTAGCGGGAATTCGGTTACGTCTAGCACCCGGACAAGTTCGAGGTTTAATACTTAGTAACTCGCCTGTGCGTGGCGCCGATGTTGACGTTATACTTCAAGGTAATGATGAAAAGAGTTTACAACAAGCTGGTCAACAAGTTCTAAGTGCTTTAGAAGAAAAAGTGCAAGCTGCACGATTCCGTCCTGATGCTGACGCGCGTCAACCAGAAATTCAAATTCGTCCCGACTGGGAAAGAGTAGCTGCTTTAGGACTAACAACTACTGATATTGGTAATACAATTCAAACTGCAATTGAAGGTAGTATTCCAACTCAGTTACAACGTGGCAACCGTTTAGTTGATGTTAGGGTGCAGTTAGATGAAAAGTCTATTACTAATAGCTCGCAATTAGAAAGAATACCTTTATTTATTGATAGTAGCCGCCAAGTTCGTCTTAGTGATGTTGCTACAATAGTCGAAGGTCAGGCGCCGGGAGAAGTGCAGCGTATCAACCAGCGTCAAGTGTTTTTAATTGCTGGTAACTTGAGTGAAGGCGCCAGTCTTGGTGATGCGATTAGCCAAGTTAATCAAGTACTTGGTAATATAAAATTACCACAAGGCGTAACGGTTTTACCTAGTGCCGCCGTTGAATCAAATCAACAATTGCAAAGTTCACTTGGGTTATTGGGGGGATTAGCGACATTTCTTGTATTTGTCGTGATGGCAGTACAGTACAACTCGCTCATAGACCCATTAGTAATTATGTTCACAATTCCACTCGCGTTAGCTGGAGGTATTTTTGGACTTTATATTACTAAAACAGCAATTGGCGCCACGGTTATAGTTGGAGCAGTTTTACTAGTTGGTATTGTAGTGAATAACGCCATTATTATGGTTGAACTTGCAAATCAACTTAGAGAACAAAAAGGTATCAACCGTCGAACTGCAATATTAGAAGCTGCACCACAACGTTTACGTCCAGTTTTAATGACTACGATTACCACTGTTTTGGGTATGTTCCCCCTAGCTTTAGGTATTGGTGAAGGTTCTGAATTTTTGCAACCTTTGGGTGTAGTTGTGTTTTCAGGCTTATCTTTAGCAACAGTATTAACGCTGTTTATTATTCCCTGTTTCTATGTTATGATTCACGATTTTTTCAATTTGCGCTCTTGGAAGCCGATTTTATCTCGCTTAGGAGTACCGAAGAAATTTTTTGGATAGAGACCGAATTCTAATTGTAGAGGCCGAATTAATATGGTCTCTACGAATGTATTAAAATGAATTTACGAATCTGGTAATTTTGATGGCGCCAGCGTCGAATTAGAAAAGCGGTAATTAACAACCAGCAAGCGCTTTGAGATAAAATGGCTGGCTCGAATATTTTGATAACAGTATGAATATTTTTATTTTTAAGTGCCACTAGCATCCAATGCAGTTTCAGATAACTTCGTATATGTTCCAACTTTGGAATTTTTTGACTATGGGTCACATCCACCAAAGCATATATTTTCTCTTTCATCAATATATTCGTATCAAGTCGCTTTAAATAAGCTATTTTTTGGTCATACCCCCCACTCCATTGGGTACGGTACGCAAGACATTGATTCAAAAAAATCGCATCTCCAAACTGACTAATCCGAATCCAAGAATCTATATCATCGCAAGAAGTCATATTAATATCCCATCCACCTGACTCTAAAAAAGCTTGGCGCCTACAAGCTACCTGTACAGGCGTACCAAAAGGAATAACTTCCAGCAGCATTCCATAATGAATGTCAGCTTGTGGGATGTAATATGCTTTGCCTGGGCCTAGTTGTGGAGTGCGACTTTTTTCAACACCATTATCATCTACTTGAGCGGCAACACAGGAGCAAATGGCAGCATTTTCATTAAGTGTAATTGCTTTACCCATTTCTTCTAAACAGTTAGGCGCCAAGTAATCATCATCATCTAAAAACTTTATCCAATCCCCACTACTTTTTTCAACGCCAATATTTACCGTAGTAGCGTGTCCTGAGTTTTTTGGGGTGCGATAGTAAATTAACCGATAATCTTCGCGTGCGTACATTTCATCACACAAAGTCTCTAAAAATTGGCGTGTTCCATCAATAGAGCAATCATCCACAACTACTATTTCACAGTCAATTGTTTGCTGCAACACTGAGTTTATTGCCCTTTGCAGTAATTTCAAGCGGTTATACGTCGTAATTACGACACTAAATTTCATAAACTGAACACTTGCCTCAGATGTACACTACTTGTCGCTTATTACACACTTCTACTTCAATTATTTCACTACCGGATAGTTGATTGTCCAGATACCGGGCTTCTTAATATAGCTAAAATACTTAGTGTAGTTGATGTAAAGAAGCCCGGTTTCTTTGACTTATTTACGCCAGTGAAAATACTGCTCTAGAAACCGGGCTTCTTTACGATAATTTTAATACTTAGTGTAATTTAGAACAAGAATCCCGGTTTCTTTGGACTGAATCGAAGCCGTGGATAATGGATTATCCTGTAAGAGAAACCAATTGTCTGGTGAACGGAGAATAAAACTGTGAAGTTGCAGCGACCGATATTAGTAGGAGGACTGTCTCTTAGCTTTGCATTGTGGCTGTTCGATACCTTGCAAGACTCATTCGTCTTTCTTAGCGAGTTTAGCTTGTTGGGTTTAGTTGCTGTTGGTGGTTCTTTATGGCTATTTAAGCAGCGTAGTACTAGCCCCGACGTACTGCTTGAAGAATTACCTAGCGACCGTGCGGCTGTTGAAAAAGCGATATTAAAGGCTTCTGCTGTTGTCAGTCAGTTAGCAGGCGCCTGTGAAAATGATGTAGAGACAAAAAACTTTGCGTTTCTGCTGCAAAATCAAATCTCTAAACTAGAGAACGAGATTGACAGACAAGAAATGCAACTAACTGTAACTGGTGGAAAATTTGTAGGTAAATCTACGCTGATTAACACTTTACAGCAAAACTGTGAATTATTACCCGTTACCAAGGCGAACTTTTACGAGACGGCGCCTTTGTTTATTGAGGCTTCTAACAGTGATACTGAAGTTTTAAATAATACTATAACATCTGACTACGTGTTATTTGTTACTAACGGTGATATTACCGATACAGAATATCAAACGCTTCAGCAACTTAACGCTACCAGTGGTCGCATCATGGTGGTCTTTAATAAGCAAGACCAATACATTCCTGATGAGCGTGCAAGTATCTTGTCATCTTTAAAACAACGCTTGCAATGTGATGTTACTGCAACATCAGTGGCGCCTGTACCAATTAAAGTTCGCAAGCACAATGCTAATGGTACAACTAGCGAATGGATGGAACAGCCAGCGCCTGATATACAGCAATTAACAACTCAATTGAGTCAAGTATTTGCGACTACAGGGCAAAAGTTAATATGGGCAACTACTGTTAGAAAAGCTAACTTACTCAAAACTGAAGCTAAAACAGCATTAAATATAGTAAGACTGTCACGTGCTACTCCAATAATTGAACAAAATCAATGGATAGCTGCTGCTGCTGCGTTTGCTAACCCCTTACCTGCGTTAGATATCTTAGCGACTGCTGCTATTAACGCGCAAATGGTTATGGACTTGGGTAATGTGTACCAGCAAAAATTCTCTCTTGACCAAGCTAAGACTGTAGCTGCGGAAATGGGAGGGTTAATGCTTAAACTTGGTTTAGTTGAACTTTCGACGAAAGCTATTAGTACTGTGCTTAAGACTAATGCTGTTACTTACGCTGTGGGTGGTGTTATTCAAGGTGTAAGTGCTGCATACTTGACGCGCGTTGCTGGGTTAGCTTTAGTTGAGTATTTCCAAGCGCAGGAAGTTTCTATTGAAACTGGTAATGCGCTGAACTTGGATAAGTTACGTTCGTCTTTGCAAAATGTTTTTCAGCAAAGTCAACAAGTGGCTACTTTACAAGGGTTTGTTAGTCAAGGTGTTAAGAAATTAGTTCCTGAAGGTGTTTGATCCCCTAAACCCTCCTTAATAAGGGGGGTTTAATTTTAATAAAACTATAGAATTTTATGCGTATTTTTTTACTTGTGGATTTTACGGTGATACTAAAATTAGCAATAATTTAGGGTTTTCTTTTGGATGTGGTTTATTCAATATTCCGTGAGATTTTGACACTAAATTAGACTTTTATATCGCTGATACGGATTAAAATTTATACTAAGATTGGAGTTCATTTTCTAAATTATTTCATTGATATTGTTTAAATGCAAAGTTTACCCTTTAATGGAAAAAACATTTGCACTACCAATGAAATACATTTATGGCTGCAACTACGAAAATTACTAAGAAAACTACTAAGAAAAAGCGTGCTGATAACGATTCACCCTGGAAAGAAATTCTTGAAACTTATTTTCCCCAAGCGATGCAGTTTTTCTTTCCGGAAGTTGCATGTCTTATTGACTGGAGTCGTAAACACGAGTTTTTAGATAAAGAGTTTCGACAAATTTCTCGTAAAGCCAAACAAGGCAAACGATATGCAGATAAATTAGTCAAAGTATGGGGACATAAAGGGGAAGAACTTTGGTTACTGATACATATAGAAATTCAGGCTCAACCGGAAAAAGGCTTTGAAAAACGCATGTTTGTATATAACTTCCGGATTTTCGACCGTTTTGATAAACCAGCAATTAGCTTGGCCATTTTATGTGATAGTAGCCCAAACTGGCGCCCGAAGGGGTTTAATTTTACTTATCCCGGTACAAAATTAGATTTTCAATTTGATAGCGTTAAGCTTTTAGATTACCAAAATCGCATTACTCAACTTGAGGCTAGTGATAACGTGTTTGCTCATGTTGTGATGGCACACTTGAAAATGCAGCAAACCCAAGGAAAACCTAAGCAGCGAAAAGAGTCAAAATTTGGCTTGATACGTCAGCTTTACGAAAAAGGGCTAGACGAGCAGGATATTCGTAACCTCTATAGATTTATAGACTGGGTTATGATCTTACCAGAAAGGTTAGAAAATAAGTTTTGGGAAGAATTAAAACAATTTGAAGAGGAGCAAAGTATGCCTTATCTTACCACAGGTGAACGTATTGGTTACAAACGCGGTAGAGTTGAGGGGCGAGTTGAAGGTGAACAAGGATTGATTTTACGACAACTGTCACGACGCTTTGGAGAATTATCACCTCAAGTACGCGCGCGCGTTGAGTCTATGAATTCAACTCAGTTAGAAGCACTTGCCGAAGCTTTGTTAGATTTTACTAATATTGATGATTTGAATAATTGGTTGCAGGAACATTAAATAATACTTTGGCGCCATTTGTAGGTTTAGAGACTCCCTTGCTCAAAAGTTGCAACTTGTACGTGAGGGGGCTAAAAAATATTTGTAGGTTGGGTGTAGGAACGGAACCCAACAAAACACGATTATAGTAAATAATTTTTTACCACAGAGAGAGGAATTTATATAATTAAGTAAATGGCTGTTAAACCGAAGATTTTTTCTTTTTTTGCTGGCTCTGGTTTTTTAGATTTGGGATTTGAAGTTGGTGGGTATGAGATTGTTTATGTAAACGAGATTTTTAAGCCTTTCATGGCAGCATATAAATACTCACGTGTAAATCTAAATTTGCCTTTGCCTGAATATGGATATCATGACGGGGAAGATAATGATGTTAATAAGCTGATAGAATCTTCTCATGCTAATTATTTAAAGAATTTTGTAAAAGATTGTCGTACAAACAATACAAATGTAATTGCATTTATTGGTGGACCACCATGTCCTGATTTTTCTATAGGTGGCAAAAATCGTGGTTATTTGGGTGATAATGGTAAGCTGAGTAGTGCATATGTTGAATTGATTTGTCAACAACAGCCTGATTTTTTTGTGTTTGAAAATGTCAAAGGTTTATGGAAGACAAAAAAGCATAATTTATTTTATCAATCTCTAAAAGTAAAATTACAGTCAGCTGGTTATATATTGACAGACCGCTTAATTAATGCTATCGAATACGGCGCCCCACAAGATAGAGACAGAATTATCCTAATCGGCTTTCATAGTCATTTTTTAAGCAAGATTGGAGTTTTTGAACTTGAATTTCCTTGGCAAAAATATATTGTGTATCCTCGAAATGTTGTTTTTTCTTATCCTTGGCGCCAATGCGAACCTTTTGAAGTAGACTCTGTTATTCCTTGCCCTTTAACAATTCCAGAAGAACTGACAGTCGAATCCTGGTTTAGAAAAAATAATGTTTTAAATCATCCTAATTCTCAACACTATTTTCAACCGAGAGGTGGCATTAGTAAATTTGCTTCAATTGCAGAAGGAGATGATTCCAGAAAATCGTTTAAACGTTTGCATCGCTGGCGTTATTCTCCGACTGCTTGCTATGGTAATAACGAAGTACATTTACACCCTTATAAAGTTCGGAGAATATCTGTAGCTGAAGCTTTGGCAATTCAATCTTTACCACAAAGTTTTGTTTTGCCTAATGATATGTCACTCACAAATATGTTTAAAACTATTGGAAATGGTGTTCCTTATTTAGCATCAAAAGCTATTGCACAATCTATTATTGATTTTATTAATTAGCAATTTTCACAAACACATGGTTTAGGAACGGGCAATATGGCAGCCCATTCCACAAGAAACCATTCTACTCTTAGACTTGACAAGGCTTGTATTTTGCCAGTTTGGCAAAATTTTATGGAAATTTATCCGTAAAATCCGTAATAAAAGTTAAAATGATTAAAGGACTCTTAAGTTTTGATAAGATTTAGTAATATATAGTTGATTAAAAACGTAATGGCAGCAAGGTATTCAGATACAGAGTATTCGGACATTGATATTGCGCCATTTATAGACCATTCGCTGCTGCTTCCGACGGCAACGCCAGATATGGTTACTCAATGGTGTGAGCAGGCTGATAGATATGGCTTTGCGTCAGTATGTATATACCCTACTTACGTTAAGTTGGCAACGGAACTTCTCCGTAATAAAAAGCCTGTTGTTTGTACTGTTATTGGTTTTCCTACAGGAGCGGTGACAAAAGCAACGAAGCTGTATGAGGCACAAGAAGCGGTAGAAAACGGCGCCACTGAGTTGGATGTGGTATTAAATTTAGGCTTTTTGAAAGCTGGCAAGACCGATGATGTACACCGTGAAATTGCTGATATTTGTGAAGCAACTGGAAAAACTGTTAAGGTAATATTAGAGACTACCTTACTCACTGATACTGAGAAAGTTTTGGCTGCGGAAATTGCAATGGACGCTGGTGCCGCGTTTTTGAAGACTAGTACAGGTTGGAACGGTGGCGCCACGGTAGAAGATGTACGTCTTTTGAAAGAGGTTGCACGAGATAGAGTAGGAATTAAAGCCTCGGGGGGTATTCGGACGTTACAAGCAGCCTTAGACTTAATATTAGCGGGGGCAACTCGACTGGGAACTTCCCGCAGTGTCGAATTACTTAAAGGGTACGATACGCTGGAACAAAAGGGTAATTACTGATTCGGTGGCTAATGAGTAAAACCTATAAGGCAACTGGTATTAATCTGAAAACCCAAGTTTTTGGGGAATCGGATAGGTTAGTGACTATTTTGACAAAAGAGTACGGTTTACTCACAGCCATTGCACCGGGCGCGCGTAAGCACAATTCTAGTCTAGGCGGCAGAAGCGCAATGTTTGTAGTAAACGAAGTACTGATTGCCAAAGGACGGTCACTCGACAAAATTACACAAGCTTCGACTGTAAAATCATATCCGGGTCTGGCTAAAGATTTGGGGAAATTAGCCGCGAGTCAATACTTGGCTGAAATCGTTTTGTCTCAAGCATTGAGCGAAAACCCACAAGAAGAACTATATGAATTACTCAACGAACATTTATCCCGTTTGGAAAATGTCAGTAGTAAGAACTCACTACAAGTAGTTGCTTTCCTTTGCCATGCAGTATTCCAATTTATGGCTTTAGCGGGGTTTGCACCACAAGTTGATGCTTGTTGTTTAACGCAGCGTCCTCTAATTGCTGATTTTGGTGCCGCTCGTAACCAAGTCGGGTTTAGCATTAATGCTGGTGGAGCTATTTATTTGGATGCATGGGAAAAACTACGTTCATCACAAAATCTTTTAAAGCAGGAGGAGGAAAAAATTACTGTACGCGAAGTTGAGGCAAATTATACATCCCCACAACAATTGCCGCACGACACATACGAAACTTACGAAACAATTCACCACTCGCAGGAATTACCTACCTTGAGTAGGCGCCTAAATGCGACAGAATTATTTCTGTTTCAGCAGCTATCACAATTAGATATTTCTAACAGCGATGCTGTGGGAAATACTCAAGACCAAAGTTGGTTATCTGTTGAGCAGGTATTGCGCCAATACGCTCAGTATCATTTAGGACGTTCGATTCGCTCTGCTGCTTTAATCGATTCATTTTTTGCCGCTAATTATGATGCAACCGTCTTCCAGTGAAAGAAAAACCAATTACTCGTTATCTAGCCATCCTGCAAAGCCAAATCGAACACCCATTAGTAATAATTCACCCGATTCCAAGTCGTCCCCACAGGGATTTAGCAAAAATGTCATCCCTCTAGATTCGACTAAAAATGGCGCCTCGGTTAATTCAAAAACTGATGCGAGCGATTTGGTACATGTGAGTAAAAATGGCACCATATCTTCTAATGGTAAGACGAGTGTAGATTCTATTGACGTTAAGCCAGATAGTAACCCCATTGGCTTTTTGCCTGTATTGAAGAATCCAAACTTCCTCGCACTTTGGGGAGGCCAAGTCTTCTGCCAATTGGCAGATAAAGTTTATTTAGTACTAATGATTGCCATAATCAAAACTCACTTTCAAACAGGTGAGCAAACCATAAGCGGTTGGGTTTCGGCGATTATGATGGCGTTTACTATCCCAGCAGTATTATTTGGTTCGGTCGCTGGTGTATTTGTAGACCGTTGGTCAAAAAAAGCCGTATTAGTTGCTACTAATGTATTGCGGGGGATGTTCGTTTTCTCTATACCTGTATTGTTATGGCTGACACATGACTTTCAACCCGTTGGCGCCTTACCTGTAGGATTTTTAATTATTTTGGCAGTGACTTTTTTAGTCTCTACTCTCACCCAGTTTTTTGCACCTGCTGAACAAGCTGCAATTCCTCTAATAATTGAAGAAAATAATTTGCTGTCGGCAAACTCGCTGTATACAACCACGATGATGGCATCGGTAATTATTGGTTTTGCAGTCGGAGAACCGATGCTTAACTTTGCCGATAGAATTTGGTGTCAGGTAGGTTTGTTTGGAAGTTTGGGTAAAGAATTTGTGGTTGGTGGAAGCTATGTGTTAGCCGGCGTAATTTTATTGCTGATTGGCACGCAGGAAAAGCCTCATCCAGATACTGAGGCGCCTCATGTACTTTCTGATTTACGCGACGGTTTACGATATTTGAAAGGCAATCATCCGCTTCGTAGTGCATTAGTACAATTAATAGTATTATTCTCTGTGTTTGCTGCACTGACTGTATTAGCAGTAAGGCTAGCAGAAATTATACCGAATATGAAAGCTGAACAATTTGGCTTTTTACTTGCTTCCGGAGGTGTAGGTATTGCTATTGGCGCCATACTTATCGGGCAATTTGCCGCGCGTTTACAGCATAGCCAGATGAGTTTGTTGGGATGTATTGGGATGGCAGCATCACTGATTGGATTGTCAATATTTACAAAACAACTTTATATAGTAGTCGCATTAATTATGTTGCTGGGAGTATTTGGAGCGTTAATTGGGATACCAATGCAAACAGTGCTACAAACTCAAACCCCACCAGAAATGCGTGGCAAAGTCTTTGGTTTACAAAACAATGTGATTAATATTGCTCTTTCTTTACCTTTAGCATTAGCAGGTGTAGCTGAAACATTTTTTGGACTCAAAACTGTATTTTTAGGACTTGCGGTAATAGTGATTTTAAGCTGTGGTTTGGTACTGTTTAAATCAGAACCAACTACAAAGTAGTCATTGATTAATTGATGTTACACGCAATCTCAAGGAATTTTACTGAGATTGAATGTAATCTATTTACCATTGGTGATGTACAAAGACGATGAGTAGCGATTGACAAAAATTAATTTTTACTAGTTATTATATATTTCGGCGGGATTTTATGATAATAAAAGTCCATAAAGTGTACTTCTTATCGAAGCACAGTGCTAAAGACAGAATTTAATATTTACCCCCCGCAAGTTAATAACTAATAAAGAATGCGTATAGCTTGGATTGGAAAAAAAACGCCCTTTTGTGGTAATGTCACCTACAGTCGAGAAATTACAAATGCATTACTCGACCGAGGACATCAGGTAAGTTTTCTACATTTTGCGACAGAATCTCGTGCAGATAATTCATGGAATTGTCAAGAGGTTCCTTTACCTTTTATTTATAAATCTCAGGTTTATACAATTCCCTCGTTCAAAGCGACTAAGTTATTAACGCAGTCGCTGCGACGCATTAGACCTGATATAGTACATGCCTCGCTAACGCTATCACCTTTAGATTTTGTACTACCAGAAATTTGTGAAGAGCTAAATTTACCACTAATTGCCACTTTCCACACACCATTCGCGGGCAAAGGCGCCAAACTGGTATCAGGAACACAGCTTTTAGCGTACCAACTCTATGCACCATTTCTGTGTAACTACAACTCGACAATTATTTTCTCGCAAATACAACGCGAATTATTAGCACGCTTAGGAGTACCTGAAGATAATATTGCTGTCATTCCCAACGGGGTAGATACCATTAAATATTCTCCTGGCGCCTCCAGAATTAAATCTGAATTTAGAGCCGAACGTTTGTTTGTTTATCAAGGACGTATTGCCGCAGAGAAGAACGTAGAGTCATTACTGCGCGCGTGGAAACAAGCACAAATGGGACCACAAAGCAAGCTATTAATAGTTGGTGATGGGCCATTAAAAAATTCCCTCGAACCATTCTATGGCGCCGAATATAATATAAGTTGGTTGGGTTTTGTTGCCGACGAACTGCGACGCATCGAAATATTAAGAGGAGCAGATGTATTTATATTACCTTCGTTAGTTGAAGGGTTATCACTGTCATTACTCGAAGCAATGGCGTGTGGAGTAGCTTGTATTGCTACTGACGTTGGCGCCGATGGTGAAGCATTAGAAGGAGCAGGCGTAGTAATAGATACAAAGACTGTGCGTTCACAACTAAGAACTTTACTGCCTTTATTCCAAGACCATCCAGAAATGGCAACTATACTTGGACAAAAAGCACGAGCGCGCGCTATCGAACGCTATACTCTCGATAAAAATGTTTCAATGCTAGAAGAATTATATACTCAAGTGCTACAAAGACCTCGCTTACAACTTTTCCGTGGCGCCTAACTTGATGAGAGGATTTTGAATTAAATTTAAAATTATCCAAAGTAGGGTGGGCACTGCCCACCCTACAAGTCACTTTTTTCCAATTCATCAGAAGATTTTGCTGGCAACAAATAAATTACCCCAGAAATAACAGTCAGTGCCACACATACCCAAAAAGCAGCAAGTGCAGTAACTTTCCAACTTTCTCCAAGTGGTGCAATTAAAAACGCTATCGCAATAATTTGACTAACCGTTTTGAGCTTACCCCAAATATTCGCTCCCGATATAGTAGCTTGATTAACACGCCAACCAGCTATTGCTAATTCCCTACCTAAAATTACAAATACTCCCCAAGCTGGAATTTGCCCAAGCTCAATTAACGAAAGTAAAGGCGCCAGTACAAGTAACTTATCAACTAAAGGGTCTAGAAACTTACCCAAATCAGTAATTTGATTTAACTTACGCGCAAGATATCCATCTAACCAATCAGTAAGCGCGCATACTAAAAATATCACCAAGCATATCCATCTTGCCTGTGATGTCGGGTTCTGCAACCCATACAGCAAAAACGGTATACCAAAAAGTCGCGAGAAAGTAATTAAATTAGGAATATTCATGAAAAAAGAATATTTTTAATAATTTTATAATTTCTTAGGATTACAACAACGTTTTATAGATTCCAGCCTCTATTAACAATTTGCGTTCACGCAATCCTAATTCTAATATTTGCGGCAGTTTATGCTCAAGCGAATCTAAACGCATGGCTAATTCTTCTGGAATGTTTAAAGTCACTAGCATAGTTTTGTACCTAAAATATATTACAAACCACTAATGTCATTATAAAGGTACTGCAAAAGACAGGCTATTCCCTATTCTTTAAGGAAAAGCAAGAGCCGCATATAGTACACAAGTATACATATAACCTAGAAAAATCTTTTAAACAATAGGAAACTAAGGATTCTTAAAGTTTTTTTCATTATTTTTTAAATAGATATATGCTCTTGGGAGGCACTGTCAAATGTCTAGATATAATAGTCGTATAATATATAATGTCAGTTCCAATTTTAATTCTTGAAAAAACTTAAATTTTAAGTGGGTGTGTGCTGCTTCGACCCCTATCGGTGATTTAGGGCGCCAATAATTGGATTTGTATATTATTTAATATTTGGGACATGGTTTTTGATGTGGGTGGGGACGGGTTAATATATATGGTCGGGGCGGGTTTACATATATTGTTGTTGATGTTGAATATTATGGGTTAACCCGCCCCTACGGTATCGGCGCCTATGGATGGATTTGATTATTAATCATCGGGGCGGGTTTACGTATATTGTTGTTGATGTTGAATATTATGGATTAACCCGCCCCGACACCGTATTATTATGTCGCAAACACAAGATTCTCAATTCCGTATCGAACGCGATTCGATGGGAGAAATGCAAATACCTGGTAATGTTTATTACGGTATTCAGACGCTGCGTGCGGTTGAAAACTTCCCTATTAGCGGGATTAAGCCTTTGCCTACTTACGTAGATGCTTGTATTTATATTAAAAAGGCTACGGCAATTGTAAATGGTGAGCTTGGTTGTATTGCTGAAGAAACGAGTAAAGCTATTATTGAAGCTGCTGATGAGGTTCTTGCTGGCAAGCTTCGTGACCAGTTTGTAGTTGATGTGTACCAAGCAGGCGCCGGAACGTCGCATCATATGAATGTTAACGAGGTTTTGGCGAACCGTGCATTGGAACTTCTTGGTGATGAGATGGGTAATTATAAACGAGTTAATCCGAATGATGATGTAAATTATGGTCAGTCTACTAATGATGTAATTCCAACTGCGATTAGAATTGGTGGGTTGTTGGCATTAATGCAGACGCTACACCCTGCTTTGGATAATGCTGTTGAAGCGATGAACGCGAAAGCAGACGAATTTGAGAATGTTATAAAGTCGGGTCGTACTCACTTGCAAGATGCTGTTCCTGTACGCTTGGGTGATAGTTTCCGCGCATGGGCACAAATTTTAAGCGAACATCAAAACCGTATTTATACAGCTTCGAGTGATTTGATGGTGTTGGGGTTAGGGGGTAGTGCTGCTGGTACGGGGTTAAATACTCATCCTCAATACCGCGCGCGTGTGGTAGAAATACTATCACAGCTTATTGATTGTCCTTTACAACCAGCATCACATCTCATGGCGGCTATGCAAAGTATGGCGCCTTTTGTTAATGTATCCGGCGCCCTTCGTAATTTGGCTCAAGATTTAGCTAAAATATCCCATGATTTACGGTTAATGGACTCAGGCCCAAAAACTGGGTTCAAAGAAATTCAACTTCCACCCGTACAACCTGGTTCTTCGATTATGCCAGGTAAGTATAATCCTGTTATGGCGGAAATGACTAGTATGGTTTGCTTCCAGGTTATGGGTTACGATAATGCGATTACATTTGCGGCTCAAGCAGGACAACTTGAACTTAATGTGATGATGCCGCTGATTGCTTATGATTTAATCCATAGTATTGAGATTCTTGGTAATACTATTGGCGCCTTGACTGAGAAATGTATCAAAGGTATTACTGCTAATACTGAAAGATGTTTGGAATACGCAGAAGGTAGTTTAGCTTTGGTTACTGCGCTAAATACCCATATTGGCTACCTTAATGCTGCTGCTGTTGCTAAGGAATCGCTACAAACAGGGAAATCTCTTCGCCAAATTGTGTTAGAAAAGGAACTAATGACTGAAGCTCAACTTGCCGAAGTTCTTAACCTCGAACAAATGAGCGCAATTGTACCCCTAACTTCAGAATTCAGAATTCAGAATTCAGAATCATAAATCCTAACTCCCAACTCCTGACCCCCCCTAACTCCCCCTAACTCCTGACTCCTGACAAAAATATGGCGCCTTCTGTTAGTTTAATTCGTGCTACTTCTTATGAACGTGAGATGTTACAAGCATCTCTTGAAGCTCTGCTTGAACCTCTGGGTGGGATGAGAGCGTTTGTTAAACCTGGAAACCGTGTTCTTTTAAAACCGAATTTACTAACAGGCGCCCGTCCTACCAAAGAGTGTACCACCCGTCCGGAACTTGTATACGCTGTTGCCAAAATGGTTATTGACGCTGGTGGTAAACCTTTTTTGGGTGATAGTCCTGCGTTTGGTAGTGCTAAGGGTGTTGCTACGAATTGCGGGTATCAGTTTATTTTGGATGAACTGAATTTGCCTGTCGTTGAATTTCATGGCAAACGTTACCAAGGAGCAAGCGAAGATTTTAATCATTTGTTGCTGTGTAAAGAAGCTATGGAAGCTGATGTTGTAATTAACTTACCAAAAGTTAAATCGCACGTTCAGCTTGTTCTCACGATGGGGGTTAAAAATTTATTTGGCTGTGTTCCTGGCAAAATGAAAGCTTGGTGGCACATGGAAGCTGGTAAAGATGCTAATCGTTTTGCTGATATGCTCGTGGAAACTGCACGAGTTATTAACCCTGATTTAACTATACTCGATGGCATTATTGGACACGAAGGTAATGGACCAAGTGGAGGTGAACCACGTCAACTCAATGTTTTAGCTGCTTCCGATAATGTCTTTGCTTTGGATAGGGCAATAGTAGAAATACTGAAAGTTCCACCGAAACAAGTACCAACTATCGCTGCTGGGCAACGTGCTAATTTAATCCCTGAGTTAACAAATATTAATTTTCCACTTCTACAACCTCATACTTTACAAGTCTCGGATTGGCGCCTGCCTGATAAACTGGTTCCAATTGATTTTGGAATGCCTAGAGTAATTAAATCTACCTTTAAACATCTTTACATTCGATTCATCAAAGAACCAATGCGTGCTTACAATATGCGCTCTTCGTGATTTTTATTGATTTTAATATTTGTATTCCAGTCCTTAAGTGATAACTTGGCTACAACAATTTTACTCGTGGGCAGAGTAAGCTATGAATACCCTCCGATTGCTTAACTAGACTGCCCCCCAAAATTGAGTGGGGGCGGTTTTTTTGTTATTATTGGGCGCCTGAATTGTGCTTATTAATTAAGTCATGAGATATATTCAATCTATCTTAGGAAGGATTGCTGATTTTTTGATATGATGCATACTAAATGAGTACAAGTTTAAATTTTAAGTTTTGTTGACTTTGGTTAATAGATAATTATTTTTACTAATAAAGTTTTGTATGTATTTATTCGTACTGTTTGGTAGCTATAAGCGCAGTTTCTAAGTAATTTACGGAAGTATGATTGATTTTGAGTATAACTACCTATATAAATAATATGAAGGTTACTGCCTCAGTAATGAAAGCGAATGTATTTGGCTAAGTGTGACAACAGTAAATTTTGCTGTTTGTGAGTAAGATATTAGCGCTGAAAGTATTTAAGATACTGCCTTAAGTAGATTAATGTTGCTGATTTGAAAATTCGCAATTAAAATAATATATGTACAGTTAGTGTAAATTGTAATGCTAGAAATAGCTTTAAAGTAATGGGTAATCAGGATAGGGTGGAGTAATGCATCTAAGGTTATGTATAATAAAATTGAAACACAGAATACAAATTTTGCGCGTGCAATTGAAAAATTGATGTGTAATATTTTTGATTACAGTGTCCGCGTGAAAGTGTTTGAAATACTCAAATGCTAGGTAATACTCACGTTGGATATTGGTTAAAATGGTATCAAGACTCTCAAGCTAGGGAGTCAGTGCAATAATGTCACGGTTTTGGTTTTTTATGAATTCTAATAGTCAGTCTGCTAATGTTGATAGTTCATCTCATCGTTTGGCAGACATTGTCGGAACTTTCATTGCAATTTTAACTTTAGGCTTGCCTTTGTTTGTTATTGCTCATTATTCATCAAATAATGTCGAAATTAACACACCGCAACCAATTACGTCTAGATTGCAACAAAGTCGAGACTAAATCACGTACAACAGCATATTTTCAATCAATAACTCAATACTTTTAGCATTCGCTAAATTTTTTCGCGCCACAAGTGCCTATGTGTAGAGTATAGAATGCATAACTCATCAGAAAGCGAAGCGCGCGTTTTCAAGAAGCATTTTTTATACATGCACGATTTAATGTAATTTGTCAACTCCCTAGTTCTCGGACGGGGAGTTTTTTTACTTGGACATAACTTGCCAAAAAGCTTGAAAACAAAGTTATTAGTCAACAGAAGACATATTCGCCTTAAAATCTATTACGGGTGGCTGAAAAACACTACCCATTGTATTCGTGTGTATGAAGCAAGGAGATTTTTTGTGGATTTGTCCCGTATCCCAGCCCAACCAAAACCCGGTATCATCAACGTATTGATTGAAATTACAGGCGGGAGTAAAAATAAATACGAATTTGATAAGGATTTGAATGCTTTTGCTTTAGACCGCGTATTATATTCGTCAGTACAATATCCTTACGATTACGGTTTTGTGCCCAACACTTTGGCTGATGATGGTGACCCATTAGATGGAATGGTAATTATGGATGAACCAACCTTTCCTGGATGTGTCATTGCCGCACGACCAATTGGCATGTTAGAGATGATTGACGGTGGTGACCGTGATGAGAAAATTCTTTGCGTTCCCGACAAAGACCCGCGCTATGCTCACGTTAAATCTCTTAATGACCTTGCTCCGCACAAACTAGATGAAATTGCCGAATTCTTCCGCAGCTACAAGAATTTAGAAAAGAAAGTTACTGAAATTCTTGGTTGGCAAGATGTTGATAAGGTTCAACCTCTAGTTGACAAGTGTATTAAAGCTGGCGCCAAATAAAAGTGCGGAGGCGCAAAGGGGCGGGTTTACGAAATTTATAATTATAACTAGGGTATGGGTTAACCCGCCCGTCTACAGGAAAAGCGGAGTTGGAAATTGTAGAGATGCCTTGGATGTCGCGTCTGGAGTTAGTATCAGGAATAAGATGTACTCTTGAAGTGTGGTAGTTTTTGAGTGTGAAAATCTTGAATGAACTTCTACTAAAGCCATAAAGGCGCCTTCATTACCATTACACTCATAACTCCGCCCCTCCTGTACGGGCGGGTTAACCCATACCCTAGTTATAATTATAAATTTCGTAAACCCGCCCCCCTCCTAACTTATTCAGATGTATCGTACAATTCTTTTGGCGAAGATTCATAACTGCACTCTGACGGCAGCAAATATCAACTATGTTGGTAGTATTAGTATTGACCAAGTATTATTAGATAAATCAGGGATTTTACCTTACGAGCAGGTACAAGTTGTCAACATCAATAACGGTGAGCGTTTCACGACTTATGCAATTCCCGCACCAGCTAATTCAGGAGCAATAGAACTAAATGGGGCTGCGGCACGTCTAGGCATTTTAGGGGATCGCTTGATTATAATGTCTTACGGGCAGTTCACAACGGATGAGTTAAAAACTTTCTCTCCGACGGTTGTACTTGTAGACGAAAAAAATCGACTTTTAGAAGTGCGACACTATGATGACCTGCTATCGTCAAACCATTCCTGAACATGAAAATGTCTAATGAAAGAGATGTCATCAGCTCCAGATTACCTACTTAAAGACTCTTCAAGGGTTTCTTTGTGCTCTAGGCAAGCGGGAAATTTTGCCGTACAATTTTGGGGTGTACGAGGTTTAATTCCAACACCTGGTAGTAGCACTGACCGTTATGGGGGAAATACTGCTTGTGTTGAAATGTTTGTAGCTGGTAAACACTTGATTTTTGATGGTGGTACTGGTTTAAGAAGTTTGGGTAAAAGTTTGCTGTTTAGAGATGCTCCTCTCAGCACGCATTTATTTTTTACCAACTCCCAGTCTAATCGTATTCAAGGGTTTCCCTTTTTCGCTCCTGCGTTTGTTGCTAATAATAATCTTCACATTTATGGTAGCGCTGCAAGTAACGGCGCCTCAATTAAACAGTGTTTGGGTGACCAAATGCTACAACCCCACTTTCCATATCCACTGCAAGTAATGCAGTCAGAGTTAGCGTTCTGTTATTTAACTCCAAACCGTGTAATTACTTTAGATGATGTTACAATAACTACTGCTTTAATTAACCATACTCAGAAATCGATTGGCTATCGAATTAGTTGGAACTCTTATAGCGTTGCTTATATTACAGATTTGAGTAATAGTGTTGATGACGTTGAATTAGCAAACGTGATTGAGTTAGTACAAGGTGCGGATTTGTTGATTGCTAACTCAACTTATACAGAACTGACACCACGAAACCATCAAAATGATGATTTACCCTGGCAAGCTGCTGTTGACTTAGCGTCCAAAAGTGAGGTTAAGCGTTTGGTTATTTCACATCATCATCCTGATGATAATGATGATTTTCTTGATGGAATGCAAACAAAGGTTAAATCAGTCTTTGATTCAGCAGTACTGGCACACGAAGGTTTGGTATTAAATATAGATAAGTCTATAGATAAGTTTTAAATATATTAAAAAATGTATGAAAGCTCCTGTATCTCAACTGTCATTGACATCGGGAAATTTGTTACATTTGTTACTAAAAATATTATTTATACTTAAATGAAAATCTGGTAATAACAAATGTCCACAGCAAAATGTCCACAAATTGTGGACATTTTAGAGGGCACCGAAGTAAAATTTAAGCTGGTTGAAAGATATTTTGGCAGACTGTAGTAATTGCACGAGATACTTCTTCGAGTTTTTTAAGGACAGTTCCATTGCTAAGGAGTTCTTCAGTTTTGGCGATACCTGCTTGGATATCCTCACATATACCACTACGCCACAGATAAAAGCCTCCATTCCATAATGTACTTTGCATAAGTTCACAATTTGAACCTGTAAGCGTTGCTTTGATGTGTATAATTAGTTCTTGAGTAGATGTCAATGGTACATCTTGGGTTGTAAAGTTGTAATCACGAGGCGCCTTTATTAAGCGTTCGATTGATGCAGTTTGAGATACAGTAGAGCCTAAACCGATTATGGCACTACGGTCGCGTGCTAAATCACAGCTACCTTCTAACCCCTTAACAGTAGTAAATTTAGTAATACCTTGTAATCCTAAAGCCGTTTGAAACATTCCTTCGGTAGGAGGATGAACGAATCCAGAAATAATATGAGCATCACCATCATAAGGGTTCCATATTAATTCCATTGTGGCCAATGGAGGTCGTTTACCCAATTGGTCGCGATATTCCCAAATTGCATTAGTCAAAGGAAAATGTTTGGGTGTGTATACTAAAGCAATACCTGTTTGCTCAAATACTTGCTCTAGTTTCTCGAATGAGATTAAAGTCCAGTCAACTCCTAATGACTGCCATACTTCTATTAAAGGTAAACCATATTTAGTTGGCAAACGATTTCCACCATGCATAACAACAGGTTGTCCTGCTGCTGCGAGTAATAAAGCTGTAATGGGACTGATTGGCGCCGTGCGAGTACGACCATCATAAGGTATACCCAAAACTATGACCTGACGTTGATTCTCAATTTGTCTAAGCTTTGGGCCAAGCTCATTATAGGCATCTAACATACCCGCTAATTCCTCGCCAGTTGGGCGCCGAATGCGGTGAGCAATCATAAATGCACCAATTTGCGCTGGTGTTGCTTCACCCAGCAGCATCATTTTAGTAGCTTCTAAGGCCTCATTACGAGTTAGATTTTCAGAAGTATGGTTTCCACTGCCAACTTTTTTAAGCAAATCCCGAAATTTATTACTCATATTATTTACCGTTTCACCAATAATTAACTTGCGTTTCGCATATCCAAAGCAAACTGAGGTGGTATATGTTGACGCACCAACTGCCAGAAATGTTGAATTGGGGGAATTTGCAAACGGTCATTAGTAGTTACCATAACGACTCGACGGGTCATATTCGATGTGGTCTCGTTTAAAAGACTACTGTTACCAGCAAGGGGACGAACTGCAAGGGTGGGGTCATTGCGTGCTTCGACTAAAGCTGAATATGGCAGTAACGCTACAAATTCACCTTGTCGAACCACTCCTCTAAAAGCATCAAGCGTATTTACTTCTAAAGCCGCTTGTAAAGTTGCTTCGAGTCGCTCAAATTTATCTTGTACTAACCTTTGCATTCCATACCCATCTTTAAACACAACTTGCGGGTAATTGACTAACTCCGCCCAAGGAACCATGTCATATTGTGCCAAAGGATGGTTAACTGCGACTAAAACCTCAATTGGTTCCTCGTATAGTGTTTCTACAATCATTTCGCGACCCGTAGTCAAGAAACGATTGTTCATCACGATAGCCAAATCAACCAAACCATCTTTGAGAACTTTTAATGCACGGTCACTACCTAACGAAGTTACTCGCAATTGAACATCTGGGTAATCGTGGCAAAATTGCTGTAATACTGGCGGTAAGTAATAAGCACATAGCGAGTGAATAGCTGCAACACATAGCTCTGGTTGCTTTCCAGAAACCAAATCAGCTATTTCCTGCGTCGCGCTTTGCCATTCAGCACATATTTTACGCGCGCGTGGCAACAACCGCTCACCCGCAAGCGTCAATTTTGCCTGACTTGTACGGTGAAATAGTTCACACCCCAAGTCCCCTTCTAATGCCTGAATTTGACGACTGATAGTAGATTGTGTTACACCGCATTTACGCGCTGCTCCTTGAAAACTACCAGCTTCAGCAATACCCAGAAAAGCTTGCAGCTGCTCTAGTCGCATTGTTTGTAGCCTGAATTACATTTGTGGCTGTTATCAACTTAGCTGATTTGACACTAAGTTTTAGTAGATTTTGTTACATCTTGCTCTTTCGCTGCAATTTTCTACAGTACCAACGATGTTGGGTTATTTACCTTCAAAACGGTAAAATAACTGAGTTTTTGACGAAATCTGACTATCACAGAATTCTAAATATTTTCTTAAAAAATTATTCAGTTTCAATAAAAAATTTACATTTCATAACAATTCCTTAATCTATAATTAAATATTTTGTCTTTGTGGCATACGCATCCCTGCCTGTGAAAAAACATATTAATTTTCAAGCGAGGATATGTTTAGAGAGGATTTATCCTCGCTGGAACTGTAATATTTCTTAACATTACAAATATAAAATTTGAGGACAGCTTGTTAATTAGCAGTATTTTTGGGAAGTATAAGGATGAAAAAGTGTTTATTTTTACATCAAAAATGAAAAATACTAGCATTCTGTTTATTGATTCGGCTGTAGATAACTACGAAATACTCTTGCAATTCGTCACTTCAGGCATCAAAACAGTTGTTCTAGACGCTGCCCAAGATGGAGTAGCACAAATAACATCTGCACTTTCACGGTATCATGGAGTAGAAAACGTTCACATCGTTTCCCACGGCGCCCCTGGAACCCTGTACTTAGGCAACGGCACTCTTGAACTCAATAACCTGCTGCATTATACTGAGCAGTTGCAAGAGTGGTTCGCTTCATTACCCAAAGAAAGCTCGTTGCTTCTGTACGGTTGTAATGTTGCGAGTGGAGATGCTGGAGAAGAATTTATCACCAAGTTACACAAACTTACTGGTGCTAATATCGGCGCTTCTGCCACAAAAACAGGTAATGTGAATCTTGGTGGTGACTGGAATTTAGAAGTTAGTATTGGCGCAGTTTCTCATCAAAGAGCATTTACAAGTGAAGTTGTGGATGCTTATTCGTCGGTACTTGGTATTGTCAACAAAGGTACTAGCGACACTCCTGGCTTGGCTTGGGGTATAACTGTGGTTGGGAACTATGCTTATGTTGGTGACGGTAATAAGGGTCTATCTATTATTGATATCAGTGACCCAACTAAGCCTACTCTAGTAAGTACATTTGACAGCCCAGGCTACGCTAGAGGTGTATCTGTAGTAGGAAATTATGCTTATGTTGCAGACGGTGTTCCAGGCGACCTAGGAAGCACTCCCAGTCTGCAAATTATTGACATCATCAACCCTAAAAGCCCCATCTTTAAAGGTGCTTATAATACCCTAATTTCTGCTGATAGCGTAACTGTTGTAGGGAACTATGCCTACGTTGCTGATGGTGGTGCAGGTCTGCAAATTATTGACATCAGTAACCCAAGTAACCCTGTTAAAAAAGGTGAATATAATACACTCGGTGATGCCCAAAACGTAACTTTAGTAGGCAATCTTGCTTATGTTGCTTATGTTGCTGATGTTGCTGATGGTAGTGCAGGTCTTTCCATCATAGATATCAGTAACCCAGCGAACCCCAGTCTCAAAGGTACTTACCAAACCTCAGATAGTATCTATGGTGTAACCGTGGTCGGAAACCTAGCTTATGTTAGTGGCGCCTCAAGTCTTTCAATTATTGATATTAGTGACCCAACTAAACCAACTAAAAAAGGCTCTTACGATGGAATGGAGTATGTCTATGGTATTGCCATAGATGGAAATATAGCTTATGTTGCTGACAACTATCAGGGAGTGCAAGTCATTGACATCAGCGACCCGACTAAACCCACTCTTCAAAGTAGCTACTCAACTACTGACCAACTCTTTGATTTAGCCTCCGTAGGAAAATATCTCTACGCTGCTAACGGTGGGAATGGTTTGCAAGTCCTTTACAAAAACGCGCTTCCCACTGCTGCCAACACGAATATTATTGTAAATAAAGGCGCAGTTTATACTTTTGCGGCAACTGACTTTAACTTTGCTGATACTGATAAAGATGACAGTCTTAAAGAGATAGAAATAACTCAACTGCCTACCAAGGGCGAGTTTTTCTTGGATATCAACAGCGATAACATTGTTGGCAGTGGTGAAGCTATTACCGTTAATCAAAAAATTCTCAAAGCAGACCTTACTAAGTTAAAGTTTAAATCGGCTAGTGATGCCAGTGGTGATGGGTATGCTAAGTTCGAGTTTAAAATAAGTGATGACTATGAATACAGTACCCAAGCATATACAGCTAGCTTAGATATAAATTCTGCTCCCACAGATTTGATATTGAATGCGATTAGTTTCAGTGGAACAATAACTGCTGGGATAGAAGTCGCGACATTCGGAAGTGTAGACTTGAACAAGAGCGATAAGTATACTTATAGCTTGTTAGCAGGAACTGACGGTTATGATAATGATGCCTTTACGATTGAAGGAGGTAGCCTAAAAATTAAAGCTTCTGCAACTAAATCAAGTTATAAGCTTCGTGTTCGCACTACCGATGCTGGTGGACTCTTCTTTGATAAGGATTTGACGCTGAATTTCAAAGACTCTAATCTAAGTACTGGAACTACAGACACAAAAATTACCCAACTAATTAAGATTAGTGATGATACCTTTAGCTTCAAGAGCAAAACTAATAATGGTAACGGTAAAGTCAAAATCTCATTTAAGCTCAAAGAACAGAATTTTAAATCTGTCAATGAGCTAAGTGTATTTACTGTTGATGATGCTCAAGGTACAATCAACGGCATTGCTCCAGGTGCAGCAGGTTACGCACAAGCAGCATTTGCGCGCGCAAAAGTCATTTGCTCACCTATTGCAAATCTCCCTCAAGGTTTTAGTTTTGATGACTTGAGCAGCGTACTGGAATTTAGCTCAAGTACAAACATAAGATTTTACATGGTTAACAATAGCACTACCAATGCTGTGCTATCTGGACAAAGCTCGTATAATGAAGTCATCTTTTCTTCAAGTACAAACTTCCAAACTCTTGACATGGGAGACGATGGATTTGAGCTAGATTTTAAAGACACTAAAAAAGGCGGAAATTTCAAAGTCAAAATTAAAGCTACTGATGGGGAATTGCCTTTAGGTTCCAATCTCCAAGGTAAGTCACAGGGAGAACTCTTAGATTTCCGTGAAGTCAAAACTAAAATCAAAGCCGAATTTAAACTTCATAGAGAAGCAGCATTCGATAATTTGATTGGTTTTTACCGGGTTAATGATGAAAACGGTGGTATTGATACCAACAATGATGGTACTATCGACCTTCGTCCGGAAGATGCTCTCTATGCTCAAGCTGCTGTAAAAGCGCGCGTTTCTGGTATGGACATGAGCGTAACAAACCAAACGACAGCAACATTTAGCGGAATATTTGAAGCTGGTGCAATTTTTGCTCCATTTATTATTGCTAATGGCACAGCAGATGCACTTCTCGATAGCGATACTGCAAATGACCCAAAATTTTATTGCTCATTCTTAGGCGCCAACACAGGCAAAGCTAGCCATGTTCGATTGTTAGGAACCAACACTTTTGGCTTTGAAGACCAAGCAATGGGCGGCGACAAAGATTATAACGATGTGATTTGTCAAATGAAATTCACATCTATGTAGTCATTTTTGTAA
>NZ_MRCD01000069.1 GCF_001904745.1 Calothrix sp. HK-06 | reverse complement strand
AAACGTTACACAGTATACATATAAAGCTTTTCAGGCGCCTTTGTCACCCCTTCAGAACTCCATTACATTCAATTATTAACTACTCAGATTTATTTTTGCGCCAAGTACGAAGACGTTCTGAGTTAAAAGATTCTGTTCCTAGTATTGAAAATATTGAGCGCGTGTTACGTAATGGGCGCCAGTTAATTTGCCTAATCAATTCAGCGTTGGAGCTTTCGCGATGTGAAGCTGGAAAAATGCAATTGCGGTTAGTCAATTTGGATGTAAAGTCTGTAATTAATAGTGCAATTGAAATGATGGAGCCGTTAGCGCAAGCAAAACAATTGCCAATAATAGTAGATTGCACGCTTGCTCCAGATCAAGTTAAAACAGACCCTCTGCGATTACAACAAATTATTACAAATCTTCTCAGCAATGCAATTCGCTACACAGAGTTCGGGAGCATAACATTAACTTGCTACAGTTTATCTGATACTCAGTGGATGATTGTAATTATTGATACTGGAACCGGGATTTCTTTGGAAGAACAATCACGTGTGTTTGAGCCGTTTTATCGAGGTGCTTCTAGGGCGCTTAAACCCGATAGTACTGGTTTAGGATTACCAATTGTTAAGCAGCTAGTAAAACTAATGCAGGGCGAAATTTTTTTAGAATCCCAGGTTGGGGTTGGTACTACTTTTACTTTGATTTTACCTTTAGAAGTGAAATAATCAACTGTAATAATGTTAGTATTACAAATATTTACAAATGTCTTTTATCATTACAAAACAAGCTGCCAAACTTGCCATATTAATGTGTTAGTGAACACAAAATAAATTAATAACAATCTCCATCCTAGGGTATAGAATCAGTAAGTATTAGTAGTAGTAACTTTTAAATTGAACAGTTACTTCTGTGGGAGTGAACTGCATCGCTACTAGATAAATCGTCAAGTTTGTTTTCTTTAAGTCATCAAAAGCCTTTTCTACTTGGTTGCAGTTAACTAAAAGGAGGACGTAAGTAGAATACATGGCAAGAAAATACCCTAAGTTTAGTCAAGACCTTGCACAAGACCCGACCACGCGGCGCCTATGGTACGCGATGGCTATGGGTAATGATTTTGAGAGTCATGACGGAATGACTGAAGAGAATCTTTACCAAAGGATTTTCGCAACTCACCTACTTAAATATGGGTCGTAAAAAATTACGGCGCCCTTTTTTTGATAGTGGCACCGTAATTAGTTAGAAACCTGGTTTCAACGAAGAAACTAGGTTTCTTTAGCTTATGAACGAGGATGTTGTGAATAACCAAAGTGCTAAAGCCACGGTAGTAAGGGCAACTGTTGTGATAAGCGGGTGCTTTTCGGCTTTTACATACCAACTTCCCGAACGAATCCACCCTTGATGTGTTCCTCGTTCGTGCATTCCATAACCAGGTTTATAAAGCGCGTTGTCTTCTCTATCTTTCGATGGACGGTCAGACTGTTGGGAGTAAAACATCCATGCTTCCATTAACTTATCCATAAGTCGCGGCGCCAAAGCACCCAACACAGCAAAGAATTTAGCTTGGAAACCAACGTACATATCACGTTTTTGATGTTCTGCCGAATACAAAATCGCTTCAGCTACTGCTTCGGGTGGATATATCATGCCACGATGTGCTGGTTGGTTAGATATATAACTGCGAGCATGTTCATTGTATGGAGTATCAATTCGTCCTGGGTGAATTAATGTTACTGATATCGGCGTTCTTTCTTTTTCCAACTCCATTCGCAGCGCATCCGTCCACCCATGAAGCGCATGTTTTGCACAGCAATAAGTTGATTGAATAGGTGTTGCACGGTCTCCGAAAAAGCTACCAATATTAATAAGGGCGCCACTACTTCCACGCTCTTTAAAATGTCTAACAGCAGCGCGCGAACCGTAAACAACGCCCCAAAAGTCCGTATCAAACATGCGCTTCATGTCTGGTATGGTTACATCCATGCAGCGACCAAATATTGATACACCTGCATTATTAACCCAAGTATCAAAGCTGCCAAATTCTGCAATTGCTTTTTCTGCAATCCGATTGACATCTTCTTCTTTTCCTACGTCGGCACCTACATAAATTGCTTGACCACCTTTATCGCGAATTTCATTCACAAGCTGACTTAGAGCTTCTTCGTTGCGCGCTGCTAACACAAGCTTTGCACCCTGAGCAGCAGCCATTCTAGCGGTGACTAGTCCAATTCCGCTACTGGCACCTGTAATTACTATTACTTGATTTCGGAGAGCTTTGAGTGAAATAGCCATAATTTCTTAGTTTATATCGAATAAAGTCGCCTTGAATTATTCGTTAACATTCAAATTTAGAGAAACGATTAAATTGAATTCAAATAACTTTTGAGGTATTAACCATCTCTGTATAATTTATCTTTCGTCACCCTTAAATTTATCCTTAAAAAGAAGTAGATTTAGCTTAAATTATTTTGCTACTTTCGATATAAATTCAACTAGATAAATCTATCAAGTATAATCGCTATTGAACATATATTTTTCAAAAGGTAACCACAATTAAGATATGTTTACTTAAACTGTATTCTATCTTGTGGGATGAGCGTCCGTGCCCGTCCTATTTCAAAGGTATTAGCGGGCAAGGATGCCCACTCCACAAGTAGTTTTAGATACTTTATACTAATGAATTCAAAGACATTTATCATTGTAATGTATCATAAAGTACCTAATTACTTTCGGACATCTTTGAGCGTAACCTTTGCGCCAAAAAATTTATAAACTCTTTGTTTTGACGTAATGCCCCAACTTCGGCGCCCAAATCATCTATTGCTGATAAAATAAACTCTGTGCCATCAGGTAGTACAAGTTTAAGAGTATCATGCTCTGCTAATTCAATTAATTCCGCAACTCTTAAATTCGACTCTGCTAGTTTAATTGTTCTCACAAATTCACCTCCCAACTGTTTATATAAAAGAATTTATTATCCACTTTGTACACAACATAAACTCAACTAGCTAAAGAAGGCTTTTACTTTTTAAAAGTGTAGAATAAGTGTATTGATGAATACATAAACAATTAATATAATCTCATTAGTAAGTTATAAAAATAATTATTAAATTAGCATTAAATTGTGGAGATGTGTTCACGTAGTGTCTCGCAAAAAATATATTATCGCTTAAAAATAAATGTCTTTATATTAAATATTTTTGTGATTATAGATACAAAAAAACTATTGCAGTTTTGAATGATTCGTATAGAACTGCTATATATCTCTGAACTGTTGAATATGTTAAAAATTGGCGTTGCTGCATAAACCTGGGTTCTACGCATTCATTGTCGCAGACAAATTGTCATTTTTATTACATGCTATCAACGAAGAAACCAGGTTTCTAGGTTTTCATGCGTAAGTCCTGATTTAATTAAATTAATATCATTTGAATTACAAAATCACTTTTTGTATTTAAAATTACTACTAAAGGTATAGATTGTAAAAAAGAGTTCAAAACTTTCGGCAGAAGATAAATAAGTTGATATAAGGTAATTTTATGTTTATTGCTTTACGAATAAAACTTCAAATAAGGACACGCGAATTTCCAAAGATAATTAAGTAAAATTAAAAACTGCTAAACTTCACTTCGTATCTTACAGGGACTTGTCTGCCCTTATTTTGTGAAATTTTGGAATTTATATCATTTGTAAAATACTCTGATTCGATATTCATCAAAAATCGAGAAAATTTATGGTAGCCCAAAAACCTCAAACCAGTAACGGAAAAACAAATATACTTGAAACTGAACAACTGTTATCGAAAACTATATCGAATAAAAGCTTTCGAGCAATTGCTTCATATACACCAGATATAGTGTGTCTATCACATTTGCGTTGGAACTTTGTTTATCAAAGGCCGCAACATCTTCTCAGTCGTTGTGCTGCTGGTAGCAGGGTGTTTTTTATTGAGGAGCCAATTTTTACACCTGAAGAAGTCTGGCGCCTTGAAGTTACTCAAGATAAAAATGGGGTTTGGGTTGTAGTACCTCACTTTCCCCAAAATTTGAGCCAAGATGCTGTAAACCAAGATTTAAAAGTACTGATTGATCAGCTCTTTGCGGAATATAAGATTAACAAATATATCTGTTGGTACTATACTCCAATGGCTATAGCTTTTACACGTCACTTACAACCAGAAGCTATAGTATATGATTGTATGGATGAGTTAGCTGCATTCAAAGGCGCCTCTACTACTTTGAAAGATTACGAAGCAGAACTATTCCAGCGCGCGGACTTAGTATTTACTGGAGGACAAAGCCTTTACGAAAGTAAAGTAAATCAACACTCAAACGTTTATGCATTTCCTAGCAGTGTTGATGTTCCACACTTTGCACAAGCACGAACTATTAAAAATGAACCAGCAGACCAAGCAAATATTCCTCATCCTCGTCTAGGCTTTTTCGGCGTTATAGATGAACGTATGGATATTGAGTTGCTTGCTGGTATTGCACAAGCGCGTCCTGATTGGCATCTAGTCATGATTGGGCCAGTTGTAAAAATAGACCCAGCAACTTTACCCAAACACGAAAATATTCATTATCTGGGTGGGAAAGATTATCAAGATTTACCTGCTTATCTTGGTGGGTGGGACTTAGCGATGTTGCCGTTTGCGCGTAATGAATCAACACGCTTTATTAGTCCAACAAAAACTCCAGAGTATCTTGCAGCAGCTAAACCTGTAGTATCGACCTCAATTCGAGATGTGGTACGTCCTTATGGAGACTTAAATTTAGTACGGATAGCTGATAGTGCTGTTGATTTTATCGAAAAAGCCGAAAAGGCAATGCAAGAAGATACCCCAAAATCTAATTGGTTGAGTCGGGTAGATGCTTTCTTAGAACAAATATCTTGGGATAGAACTTGGAACTCGATGATGCAATTAATAAATGAAACATTAGACACCCAACAAAATGGCAACAGCAAAGCCTCAACGCCTGCTAGTGTCTCAACTGCGCCAAACGTTATTACCAGAGAATTTTTATTTGATTACTTAATTGTCGGTGCCGGATTTTCTGGAAGTGTAATTGCAGAAAGACTTGCTAGTCAGTCTGGCAAAAAAGTTCTAGTAGTAGATAAACGTACCCATATTGGTGGTAACGCTTACGACCATTACGACGACCACGGTGTTCTTGTCCATAAATATGGTCCCCATATCTTTCACACTAACTCGCGTGAAGTTTTTGAACATCTTTCACAATTTACGCAATGGCGCTCTTATGAACATCGCGTTCTTGCTAGTGTAGATGGGCAATTGGTTCCTATGCCAATTAACCTTGATACAATCAATCAACTATATGGAATGAATTTAACTTCATTTCAGGTCGAGGAGTTCTTCCAGTCTGTCGCAGAACCACGCGAACACATCCGTACTAGCGAAGATGTAGTGGTGAGCAAAGTTGGTAGAGAACTCTACGAGAAATTCTTCCGTAACTACACCCGCAAACAATGGGGACTTGACCCATCTGAACTAGACAAATCAGTAACAGCGCGCGTACCAACTCGCACCAACCGCGATAACCGATATTTTACTGATAGTTATCAAGCAATGCCATTACACGGTTTCACCCGGATGTTCGAGAATATGTTGAATCATCCGAATATCAAGGTGATGCTAAATACTGATTATCGTGAAATTCAAAAAGCAATACCTTGTCGGGAAATTGTTTATACAGGGCCTGTTGATGAGTTTTTTGATTATCGCTACGGTAAACTACCATATCGTTCGTTAGATTTCAAACATGAAACTCATAATACCCCGAAGTTTCAGTCGGCGCCTGTAATTAACTATCCAAACGACCACTTATATACGCGCGTTACAGAGTTTAAGTATTTAACGGGTCAAGAACATTCTAAAACTAGCATTGTTTACGAATTCCCCAAAGCCGAGGGAGACCCATATTACCCTGTACCGCGTCTTGAAAATCAGGAAATTTACAAGCAATATAAAGCTTTGGCTGATGAGACATCTGGAGTGTATTTTGTAGGAAGACTAGCTACATACAAGTATCTGAATATGGACCATTGTGTGGCTCAAGCTTTGGCTATGTACAAGCAAATTGCCGTTAAGGTGTTTTAAAGCTAGATGATCCCCCCAACCCCCCTTGTTAAGGGGGGCTTTGGATTACAGATATTTGTAATACTTGCTATAAAAAAAATTACGTGTTTTCACTTAAATATGACTTCTATATCTAATTCAAATAAAGATAATACTTCAAAACAGCCGTTAGAAATGTGGGCTGGTTTAGAGTGTACGGTTAATCGTGTAGGTGAAGAATATTTTGACCAGTTAGAACGCAATGGTCATAATGTACGTTTATCTGACCTAGATTTATTTGCCGAACTTGGTATACAGGCTATTCGTTACCCAGTGTTATGGGAACGGGTGGCGCCCAAGGGAGTTGAAAATGCAGACTGGTCATGGACGGATGAACGCTTAGAGAGACTACAACAACTTGGTATTCGCCCAATTGTAGGGTTAGTACATCATGGTAGTGGCGCCCGTTACACGAGTTTGGTAGACCCAGAATTTCCTGTGAAACTGGCAACTTTTGCTCGTGCAGTTGCAGAACGCTATCCTTGGGTAACACATTACACACCAATTAATGAACCATTAACAACAGCGCGCTTTAGTGGATTATACGGACACTGGTATCCTCACGGCCGTTCGGAGTGTACTTTCGCACGCGCTTTTTTTGGGCAATGCCAAGGTGTAGCTAAGTCGATGCAAGCTATTCGTGAAGTAAACCCAAATGCCAAACTAGTACAAACAGATGATTTAGGAAAGATTTACAGTACACCAACATTAGCTTATCAAGCAGAATTTGAAAACGAACGTCGCTGGTTAAGCTTTGATTTACTGTGCGGTCGAATCAATCAAAATCATCCAATGTGGCGTTATTTACTTTACTGTGGAATAACTCAAACTGAACTTGAATGGTTTTTAGGAAATCCTTGTCCACCAGACATTATAGGCATTAATCATTACTTAACAAGTGACCGCTTTTTAGATGAGCGTAAAGAACTTTATCCTGCTTCATTGCACGGAGGTAATAATCAGCACGAGTATGCTGATGTGGAAGCAGTACGAGTTTGTGCAGAAGGTACGACGGGTCATAAAGCATTGTTGTTAGAAGCATGGGAGCGTTACAAGCTACCACTTGCAATTACAGAAGTTCATCTTGGTTGTACTCGTGAGGAACAACTGCGCTGGTTTCATGAAGCTTGGAATGCAGTACAAGAATTACGAGAAGAAGATGTAGATGTACGTGCTATTACTGCTTGGTCGTTACTAGGTAGTTATGATTGGAATAGCTTATTGACTCGTTTTGTTGGTCATTATGAACCAGGGGTATTTGACTTAAGGTCAGAATTTCCTAGACCAACAGCAATAGCTAAAATGGTGCAAGATTTAGCAACAGGGCAAAACCCCAATCATCCACTACTAGATACACCTGGATGGTGGCATCGACAAGAGCGTTTATTGTACCCAGCAGTGAGTCGTAGTAATTTTGAATCCCCCCCTGCCCACGCCACTTCGCTCAACCAGAGGAACCTTGGCACCTTTCGTGTGGCTCCCCTTGATAAGGGAGAAGCTACTGTTCTCAAGCCTTTATCTCCTGTTGTAATTGTCGGCGCCACAGGAACTTTGGGTAGAGCTTTTGCGCGGTTGTGTGAAATACGCGGTATTACGTATTGTTTATTATCGCGTCGAGAAATGGATATTACTAACCCCAATTCAATAGATGCCGTTTTGGCTGAATTAAAACCTTGGGCAGTTATTAATGCTGCTGGATACGTTCGAGTAGACGACGCAGAAGCAGAGCCTGATGTTTGCCTACGAGTAAATACTGAAGGTGCAAAAAACTTAGCTCTTTTATGCGCGCAACATAATGTCGCTTTTCTAACTTTCTCGTCAGACTTGGTTTTTGATGGTACTGTTTTTAATCCGTATGTCGAAAATAATCCTGTGGCGCCTTTAAATGTATATGGGCGTAGTAAAGCTTTGGCTGAGAAAGGAGTATTAGAAGTTAATCCTGCATCGTTGGTGATTCGTACCAGTGCCTTTTTTGGCCCGTGGGATGATTATAATTTTGTCACAATTGCCTTGCGTCAGTTGAGTGCAGGAAACACATTTTCTGCTGCGTTTGATTCAACTGTGTCGCCTACGTATGTTCCTGACTTAGTTAATACCAGTCTTGATTTACTAATAGATGGTGAGTCTGGATTATGGCATTTAGCTAATGTTGGCGCCGTATCTTGGGCAGACTTTGCGCGACTGGCAGCGAAGCGTGCAGGTGTAAGTATTAGCGGTTTAATTGCCCTACCAACACAAGAACTTGGTTTAGTCGCTCCTCGTCCTAGCTATAGTGTTCTTGGTAGCAATAGAGGTGAGTTACTACCAACCCTTGATTTTGCAATTGAGCGTTATTTCCAAGAGATACAGCGTTTTGCATTTATATGAAGTACACCCCTCCCCCGCTACGCGACCCCTCCCCGCAACGGGCAGGGGTAGGGGAGAGGTTTATTCTGTACTTCATTTAATTTAAATCTGCTGTAACATAGACTACTTGCAACGGATGATAAACAGATGTAACGGATAGTTGGTTCCAAATGACTCGATTTAACTAGATTTTGTTTGTAACTAATAATTTATCCGTTACATCCGTTGTATCCGTTACCAATTTACAATTAAAAGATTTTGTTTGTAACTAATAATTTATCCGTTGTATCCGTTGCCAATTTACAATTAACAGTTTTTCTTTATGTCTACAATATTAGTCACGGGTGGCGCCGGATATATTGGCACCCATGCCGTATTATCTCTAAAAAATGCAGGTTATGAAGTCATTGTTCTTGATAATTTGTCTTATGGACATCGGGAACTAGTGGAAGAGGTTTTAAAGGTTAAGTTAATAGTGGGCGATACGAACGACCGCGCACTTTTAGATAATATATTTTCAAATCATAATATAGAAGCAGTAATGCATTTTGCTGCCTTTATTGCTGTAGGTGAGTCGGTGACAGACCCCGCCAAATATTACCGTAATAACGTTACAGGTACTTTAACGCTGTTAGAAGCAATGGTTAATGCTTCTATTAAGAAATTTATCTTTTCTTCTACTTGTGCCCTTTATGGTGTACCTAAGTTTATTCCGCTTACCGAAGACCATCCGATTGACCCTATTAGTCCTTATGCTACTAGCAAGTGGATGGTAGAGCGAATTTTGTCTGATTTTGATATAGCATATAATTTAAAATCTGTTCGTTTTCGGTATTTTAATGCTGCTGGCGCCGACCCAGATGGTAAGTTAGGTGAAGACCACGAACCGGAGACTCACCTTATACCACTGGTGTTATTAGCTGCTTTAGGTAAGCGTGAATCTATTTATATATTTGGTACTGATTACCCTACAGAAGACAAGACATGTATCCGCGATTATATTCACGTAGCTGATTTAGCACAAGCTCACGTTTTGGGTTTAGAGTATTTACTTAAAGGAGGAGAAAGCGAAGTCTTTAATTTAGGTAATGGAAATGGTTTTTCTGTCAGAGAAGTAATAGAAACTGCAAAGCAAGTGACAGAAAAAGAATTGAAAATAGTCGAACGTGAAAGAAGACCTGGCGACCCACCAATTTTAGTTGGTAGTAGTGAGAAAGCACGCAAAGTTTTAGGTTGGCGCCCACAGTATGCAGACCTAAAGAAAATTATTAGCCACGCTTGGCAATGGCATAATAAGCGACATGTGAATTAGATTTTTTGATTATTGCGTAGCAAGCGGTCGAATTCAGCCTTCATAATTCTGTAGCACTCGCACGCGATGTTTTCCATTTGCGGACGATCTAGTATTTTCATTTTGCCACGATTGTATTGAATAATTCCCGCTTTTTGAAGAACCGCAGCGGTCACGCTTACTGAAGCGCGACGCACACCTAGCATTTCTCCCAAAAACTCGTGAGTCATAGGAAACTCGTTTGAAGAAACTCGGTCTTGAGTCATCAGCATCCAGCGACAAAATCGCTCTTCAATTGAGTGCAGACGGTTGCAAGCAGCAGATTGAGCAATTTGATTAAACATTACTTGCGTATAGCGTTGTAACAAAGCATAAATTACAGTACCTGGACTAACTTCGCGTCTAAATACATCCGTCTTCATCCGCATTGCCTCAGCAGGAATCTGCACAAAAGCCTCACCTGGAATCGTCGAAGTTTCTAGCAATATTGGAAGACCGATCATTCCTTCATTACCGACTGTTGCCACTTCAATCGCTTCACCATTTTCCATCAGAGTCAGCAAAGAGGCAATGCCATTATCAAAAAAGTAGATATACTCAATGGGTTCATTGGGTGCGTAAAGAATTTGCTTAAGTTCTAAGGAAACTAACTCAAAATGAGGCAGTAGGCGTTCGTATTCTTCTTTGGGTAATGCAGCAAGAAGTCGATTTTTTGATTTACGCGAGTTTGATAAAGACATAAAAAGCCTTCAATAAGATCTTTTATCTCTGTAACATAGCTGAAGGCACTGGCACTAGGCTTCTAGCTGAAGACTAACTATTGTGTAAAGATTTTTTGTATAGAACAACATATTATTTATAATATAAATAATATATGGTGTGTAATATAATAATTATATATCAAAGTTTTAGTATTTTATGGTTCGCCAGAAGCGAACCAAATTTTAAAAAAATTTTGAGCAAAACTAGTGACACAAGTACAGCAAGACAGAATTTTCTCTCACTTTCCAAATGTTGCTTTCAATTTAGTGGCAATCGCAGCTTCTACCGGTGGGCTAAAAGCTATCTGCCAAATTTTGTCAACAATACCATCTGACTTTCCATCTGCCATTGTTATAGTACAGCATCTATCTGGGCGCCATCGTAGCTACATGGCTGAAATACTTAGTAAATGCACGACTTTGCGTGTTAAGCAAGCAGAGCAAGGCGAAATAGTGTGTGCTGGGACAGTTTACACTTGCGTCCCTGATAAACATCTGCTCGTTAACCTAGGCGGTATTGTATGTCTTTCAGATGAGCCAAAGGTAAAATTTTCTCGTCCTGCTGGGGATAAACTGTTCACGTCGGTGGCACTTAGTTATAAAACGCGGGCAGTTGCAGTTGTGCTTACAGGAAAAGATGGTGATGGCAGTTTGGGAGTGCTAGACATTAAAAAGTATGGCGGCATAGTAATTGCTCAAGACGAAGCTACTTCCGAGTGTTTTAGTATGCCGTCCGCAGCTATTGACACTGGCAAAGTCGATATGGTTTTACCCCTAGATATGATTTCCGAACAATTGGTAAACTTAGTTATGAGACCATATGCTGCCTAAGTTTTTATTTCTTTTTCAATTTAGCGGTTCTAGCAATAATATTTTGAGATTTAGCTTTAAGTTCAGCAACTCTATTTTTTAGATTCAAAGACTCATATTTCAACGCACTACTTTCTTCTTTTAACGTCTGACGTATAGACGTTAATTTATTAAGTTGAGCGTTCATGGTGTTTTCTTTATTATTATATTCATTTGTTGGCGCCAATTCTGAAGCTTCAACGGTTGAATTATAAATGCCACTCAGGAGTTTGGCTGCATATTCAGATATTGAATTTTTTTCAAAAATTTTTTTGGCTAATTCTTTAGCATCTCCAAGGGTAAGCATATCTGGTTTTAGTGCTGCAATTAAATCCTGATTTGTGTGTTTTAGTTCTTGCTGTGTCGCTTGCAGTTCAGATTCCTTAAGAATTAGCTGTTCTTTAAGACTTTCTACCTGCGCGGTTAAAAGCTTTACTTTGTCCTCTGCTGTTATGTCACTATTACCATTGCATTCTACTAAAGCCTGATGAGTATTTTGATTATATTCGTTATCAGAAAATAGCAGCTGCTCAACTGTCTTAATAGCTTGATTTATTTTGCTTAGACAACAATCGATTCTTTGAGACGATGTATGGTGTTGCTCTTCTTCAGTTGTTCCTGGCTGCAAGCTTGCCTTAATATCGCTACTTAATAATTCCATAACTTATATTGTCACCTCACGCAAATTATGTAATATGTCTTTGTTTGCGGCAATGTTGCATGACAGAATGTTCCTATACACTTGCCACATTAATACTAGTCTATTCAGTCATTAGCTGTTTGTCTGTCCGCTACCGTACCGTAGGATAAGAATTTTTACTTTGGCGCTTCTAAGATACTGCTGACATTTAGTATAAATTGTAACAAAAATTAATGAAAATAATAGGGGGGTTTTAAGCTCGTAATGAATATGAATTTTTTATGTAATTACAAATACAAAAATGTCGAAATTTTAATTTATTTATTTCTTAAGTAGGCGCCGGTATTGGTACACGAGGACCAGGTGAAACTAAATTAGAAACCGAAAGACGTGTAATTCAAAGAAAAATCGCTCAGTTACAGCACCAAGTAAACGACTTGCAAGCACATCGCGACCGAATTCGGCAACAACGGCAAAAACAAGATATTCCAGTTGTCGCATTAGTTGGGTATACTAATGCTGGTAAATCTACTTTGTTAAATGTATTAACTAATGCAGACGTTTATACAGCAAACCAACTTTTTGCGACTCTTGACCCGACAACACGTAAGCTAGTTATTACACAAACAGACCAAGAACGTAAGTCAATTTTACTAACTGATACGGTAGGGTTTATACATGAACTGCCACCAGCACTAATGGATGCTTTCCGCGCGACTTTGGAGGAAGTTGTAGAAGCAGACGCTTTGCTGCATGTGGTAGATTTGTCGCACCCAGCATGGGAAAGTCATATGAAGAGCGTGGAGGAAATACTCGAAGAAATGCCGGCTATTCCGGGAAAGAGTTTGATTGCTTTTAATAAGATTGATAAGGCAAATAGCGAAAGTTTGGAAAAAGCACGGCAAGATTATCCTGAAGCTGTGTTTATTTCGGCAACTCAGCGCTTGGGTTTGGATGCTCTAAAGTCTTTATTGGTACAAGTTACTAATGATACTAGTGTCTCACAATTTGAGGCGTTATATCAACTTTAAAGTAATGCGACTGTAGTATGGTAGGCAGTGCCCAGCGTACAAAGAATATATATGACTATATATAAAGCTGGGTAACAAAAAGATGCCGCGCGTTGTTGGTTTTGTCTACAATCAAAAGTATGATTACCAACCTGCATAACTCTCAAAAGATAGAGTCGTTTACCCAAGCGGTACTTAAAGACGGCTTCTGCGTGTTGCCCAATCATTTTTCTAAAGCAACACTTAAGGCATGGCACTCTGCTTTCATCCCCAAGCTAAGTGAACATATCGCGCGTGAAGGACACTTACTAAATCGTGGCACCGCCCGCTATTATGTAACTTTACCTTTTCAACCTCCATTCGCTGATACTAGTATTTATGAAGATGAAGATATCCTAGCCATCGTCGAACGTTTGGTAGGAAAAGATTTTGTGATGTGTCAACTGGCGACAGATACACCTTTACTAGGTTCAGAGTTTCAAGATGTACACCGGGATACTCCGCCGCTCTTCCCCGAATCTGGTATAGAGACTCCCCCTTATCAATTGGCAATTAATTTTCCTTTGGTAGATGTCACCTTAGATAACGGACCAATTGAGATTGCACGGGGTACACATATGATGTCCAAAGAAGAAGGATTACTTCGTATTAATTCGGGCGAAATCGAACTCGAACCGATTACGATGCAACTAGGAGACGTAATGATTCGCGATGTCCGTGGTCTACACCGTGGTACACCTAACCGTACAGAAACACCTCGTCCAATGGTGGTAATTGGTTATAGTCGTCGTTGGCTGTATCGTCCTGAAGTGTCGATTCAAATTCCGCGCGCTGCTATCAACACATTAACCGAGCGAGGGCGCCATTTATTGCGCTTTAATCCAATTGTTGAATCACTTGATGAACTGAACGAAACAGAGGTTTATCAGTCATTCGCTTATTAATGTTCTTGTTTTTGTAGGGGCGCCATTCGTTTTATGTACCTCTAAGAAGATGTTTTAAAAGCATCGATTCTGTCACAATAAAGATGTCTGCCATGCTGAACGTAGTGAAGCATCTTAATAATATGCTTTCTTTACTAAAGATTCTACGCTACGCTCAGAATGACAGATTGTTTGCTACATTCAGAATGACAATGGTCATATTGAAAGACCAAAATATTTTATGAACTCAAATAACTTTGATTACTTCCAAGGGAGTTCTCTATCTGATTTATTTACTCAAGATGTTGCAGATGCATCTTATGCCTTTATTTTAAATTACCCTGCTACTGCTAATTGGGTAACTTATCCCAACACCCAGAAATACTTAATTCAAGATGGTAGTGATGAAGCAAGCAAAACTTCTTATAGTAAGATTTTTCAAAACGAACCTTGGAAAAATCTTGCAGTACTAGGTAATTTGATTCCAGGTATTCTCGTTAGTCCGGCGCCAAAGTTACTTCTGGAATACTGGCACGAGCATTTAAATAGCCATACCAATATTGAAACACTAAAAGAATCTATTTATTTAGATTGCCTCAATGATACTGGACGGTTTGATAAATTTATCACATTATTTCCCTTTGATTGTCTGAAACCGGAAAAACACGCAGTCTTACCTGATACTCATTACCACTTACTCAGCAAGGCAACGTTAGGCGAGTTAGGGGTGCCATGTCCAAAATATCAAACCTACAATCTTGACTCTGTAAGTATTGATGACATAGAGTTACCAGAGTTTCCATACTTAATCAAAACATCCCACGGACTTTCAGGAGAAGGAACTTATATTATACAAAGTCAAAGTGATTTAGATTACTGCTTTGCTGAAATTAAGAAATACGCCGAAAGTAGATTGCTCTCAACAATTATTGTTTCCGAGTTCATTAAAAATGTTGTAAACAACTATTGTGTACAGTTTTATATTAGCAAAACGGGAGATATACAGCTTATTGGTGTAACAAATCAAATTGTCACGTCGGAAGGGAATTATATAGGAGGATTGATTCATTATCGCGAGAACATGAGCATATTCTTCGATATGATTGCTGCCATTGGCCAGTACGCACACTCCAAAGGTTATTTCGGTGTTATTGGTTTTGATGTTCTCCAAGACCGAGACGGATACCTTTATGTAATTGATGCTAATTTTCGAGTTAATGGCTCAACTCCTCTGTGCTTGCAGCGTCATACCTTATTAAAGGTTAGTAAAGAGGTAGCGAACTATTCGACTGACTACCAGATTATTGGCACATTAGAATCTACTCTTAAAGCTCTTAAAGCAGAATTAGAAAGAAAAGACTTTATCATTCTCTCAGCGCAAGAATTTGTCAACTATGGAAAAATTCACACCGAAATCTACGGAATTGTTACAGGAGAGACTATTGAGGAAATGCAACACATTGAGCAAAACCTCAAAAATAAGGGTTTAATCACCGTAGGATAGGCGCTCTTGCCTATCCGACAAAAAATATCTCACTCCACAACAGGACAAATTTATGACAATAAGTATCATTGTACATGGCGGCGCCAAAACTATCTCAGAAGACAAAGTAGAAGCTAATAATGCAGGTTGTTTAGCAGCAGTAGAAGCGGGTTGGAAAGTTCTGAAAAATGGAGGTACTGCTCCCGAAGCGGTTGAAGCAGCCGTTCGAGTTTTGGAAGGTGACCCAACATTTAACACTTCAATGGGCGCCGTTCTTAACGACCAAGGAGAAGTCGAGTTAGATGCAGCAATCATGGAGGGTGCAAATTTCGGATGGGGAGGAGTCGCAGCAGTTAAGGGAATACCCCATCCTATATCAGTCGCGCGCAAAATAATGGATAAAAAACCAATGCTGCTAGTGTCTTATGGTGCAGAACATTTTGCCAAAGACCACGGTATTGAGATGTGTCCTTCTAAAGAGTTAATTGCCAAAGAGCAACGCGAAGAATGGGAACAAGAAAAAGAAGTGACTGATCGTCCCAACACCGTTGGTTGTGTAGCTTTAGATAGTCAAGGAGTCTTAGCTGCGGGTACATCAACCGGAGGCATTATGAATCAGCATCAATGTCGTGTTGGTGACAGTGCTGTAATTGGTTCTGGCTTATTCGCTGACAATAAATACGGCGCCTGTTCCACAACAGGTGATGGCGAATCGATTATACCAGTGGTTCTAGCTAAAACTGCAATTGACTTTTTAGCCGGAGACAAGCACCCAGACAAAGCAGCGCAAATGGCAATTGAAACTCTGAAATCTAAGGTGACAGGAGAAGCAGGCTGTATTCTCATAGACCCTCAAGGACGTGTTGGCTGGGCACATAACTCATCAGACATGGCATGTGCTTATATGACTGATTCACATGAAAAACCAGCTGTATTCACAAAGAAGACTAGTGGTTCTGGAAGGTTGTAGGGTGGGCAGTGCCCACCCAGCCCTTGATGGTGCGAACAATAGTACTAAATTATTTACCTAAAATACATGTTCAATTAACTTCCCAAAAATAAGGTTTGCAGGATATCCTTTAAAAAAATAACAATTTTGTTGGCACCATGTTGACCATTTTTGATACGCGTACATTTAAATTTGTATAGATAACCAAAAAACTTAATACAGTTGAATTATTTTATACTTTGACGTATAAATATAATTTAAATAAAAAAGTTACTATCTAATTTAATTAATAAAAAAATAATTAAAGCATAATAATGACTTATAAATACGACCTAAAATTTATCCAAGACGCAGCATATTGTCTTGTAGAAAAGGGATTTATTAATCGGCAACAATCAATATATATTCTTTTGAGATATATTCCTATCCGCGAATGGCTCTTTATTGAACGCGAGTTGGAAGACAAACATTTTCAGCTTAACGACCGCATTTGCGATTTAATCACTGATGAACACTGGGATAATGACTAATTAGGTGAAACCTAAATTTGTCAAACATCTTTATTGAAATATTTTTTAGTATTCATCAACACAATATGTCTTAATATTACAATGAATCTATAAATAGAGTATATTATTTTTACCAGTAGTAATTTAAAGATGCCAGAGTAAAATATAAAAAGTGGCGCCAATTAGCAGGGTGTTTATCTTGACTAATTGAGGGTAACTCAGAATTAGCTATAGAAGTCTCAATTATATTAAAAATTTACACGGAACATTAGTTATAGTGTAGATTTATATTGTAATGCGGGTTTATTCAATTGAAATTACTGATGGTAATTATTTTTAATATATAAAATTACTTCCAAAAAATCTTGATTTAAACCCAACCCAATATTACTCGGTTAAGACATTTTCCTAAAATACGGTACAGCTTAGTATAGCTGATTACAATAAACTTTACAAAAATTTACGATTATTATGTAAATTCAGTTGTTTCAAAAGTAAATAAGTGTTCATCCTAAAGACAGAGAACTGTAACGGTAATAGTAAGTAAATTTGGATGTAATAGAGTGATTAAAGAGTATTTGCAATGACAAGTAAAGATGTAATACATGCATTAGGAGTGTTTGACAACTCTCAAAAAGTCGAGGAAGCAGTGAATGCGCTTAAAGCTTCTGACTTTCCTATGGAGAAAGTTTCTGTTATTGCTAAAGATGTAGAGAAAGGCGAAAGTATTAGCGAAGCCCAATTAAGCGATACTATTGGTGATCAAAATGTAAATAGCACCGGAGCGGTAGGAGATACGCTGGCAGCAACAACTTGGGGCAGTGTGTTAGTTGGGTTGAGTAGTCTGGCACTCCCTGGTTTAGGAGCTATTTTAGCAGCAGGGTCTGTGGGTGTCGCATTAGTAGCTAGCGTGGGAGGTGTTGCTGTAGGATCAGCAGCAACTCAGAATTTGGTGAAAGCACTAGCTGATTTGGGTGTACCCGAAGAACGCGCCAGAGTTTATAGCGACCGTCTTCAGCAGAGCAATTATATGCTTATACTAAATGGTACAAAAGAAGAAATTGAGCGCGCGGAACCAATACTACGTGACCTAAATATTGAGTATTGGGGTATTTATGATTCGCTCCAAACTCAAAATGCATAAAGACTCAAACTAATCAAAACACATAGTAAAAAAATGGTTACAACCCTTGATGACATCAAGCGTATTTCAATTGCAGCAAAATTGGCAGATATGAAAGTAATACAAAATCTGCTGATTAATAATGAGCAGCAATTGATCGAAGATTGTACTGATGATGATATTCGTGGGCACCTACAGCATATGCTTAAAGACGATGACAAAAATCTAGGTGTTCTTGATACTGTAATTGTTCAGTACGGCGTCAAGGGTGAGCCTAATCAAACGACCCAAAAAATGGTTGAGCAAGTTCGGGAACTAATGGAAAGTTCCGATTTGAGTTTGTTTGAGAAAGTACAAGAGCATGAATTGCTCAAGCATAAGCAAACGATGACTGGACTGCTTATCCACAAAGCTGCTCAAGTTGTTGGCGCCGATATTGAAGCTGCGATTAATCCTTTAAATACAGTTAACTTTGAAAACCGCGACAATTTTAGCTATCAGCAGCTTCTTCAAATGGCAACTGAGTTTAAAACAGCTAAAAGCAAACTGCAAGAACAAATGGCTCGTGCGAATTCTGAAACCGCGAGGTGAAAATATATAATATGAGAAGGTACAAAATACTCTTTCAAATCATACTCGCAATTGCAATGGTAGTAGTTGGTATTTTACACTTTACTCACACAGAGGGATTTGAAAAGATTATACCAGACTTTCTTCCCTACCATTTACCATTGGTTTATGGTAGTGGGTTTTTGGAAGTTTTGGCTGGCGTAGGGTTGTTAATTCCTAGCGCCAGCCGTTTTGCTGCATGGCTTCTTGTTATACTTTATATTGTTGTTTTTCCAGCTAATGTTTATCAAGCAGTTAATAACATCGAGGTTGCAGCATTGCCACACGACCCGCCACTAATTTGGTTACGACTTCCTTTTCAAGCTCTATTAGTCGCTTGGGCTTGGTGGTTTACAAGAGAAGATAAACTTTTGACAATTAAATGAGTAAGCTGCAAATTGGTACTAGCGGTTGGGTTTATAAGCATTGGATGGAGATTTTCTATCCACTGCATTTGCATAGCGACCAGCAACTATCATTTTACGCTCAACACTTTTCTACTGTAGAAATTAACTTTTCCTTTTATCGTTTGCCAGAAAGGTCTGTGTTTGAAACTTGGCGCCAACAAACACCTTCTAACTTTCTTTTTGCCGTCAAGGGTAGCCGTTATCTTACCCACATGAAAAAGCTAAAAGACCCAATAGAACCCCTAGAGCGTCTGATGGAACGCGCGTCTGGGTTAGAAGAAAAGCTTGGCCCTATTTTATTTCAGTTTCCTCACACTTGGCATATTAATATTGGGCGCCTTCAGCCGTTTTTAGAATTACTGCAAACCTATCCACAACAACGGTTTACACTTGAATTCCGTCATCAGAGCTGGCTAATACCCCAAGTTTACAAACTATTGGAAAATGCGGGTGCAGCTCTTTGCCTACCTGTAAGCCCAACAGTTCCCCTTGATGTATCTTTAACTACCTCTTGGACTTATATTCGGATGCACAGCGGGCAATGGGGTGTTGGTTACAATGATGAAGAGCTATCTATATGGGCTGAACGTATCCGCTCATTTCTTACACAGAACATTGATGTTTACGTGTACTTCAACAATGACCCTGATGGACATGCTATTCGTGATGCTCAGAGATTGTATAGTTTGTTAGGATATTGTTGAAATCTTTATGTAGGGTCGGCAGTGCCTACCTTACTATTGAGAGTATTTATTGATTTCTAAATAGCTTTCCCAAAAAGATTGATTAGTAAGCTCTGGTAAAGTCTCTTTATAAATTTGTTTAATAGTTGGAAACTTGATTAATACTCTTACAACAATTGCAATTGTCTTAAACAGAACTTGAAAAAATTCTTCTCTGGAAAATTTTACAACAAACCCTTCTTGATTTGATGGAAACCTTGAAATAAATGGGGGTTTCTCTGGATTTACTCGCAGAAGTTACAACAGTTGCTGCTGCACCTCAACATAAAAAAGGTGTCTTAAACCAGTAGTACTAATGGAAAATGCTCCAGGTTATAAATTTAGCTCTGGAGCTTTCTAGTAATTGCTCTAACCTGTTCAAACCACAGCAAGTTGGGTCTTCAATTCACAAACTTGTACTTCTTGACGGGACACAATCCGTAATTCATGGGGATAACGTGGACGCGGACTATTCACTAACCAGATTGGAGGTACCATCATAACTTCATAGTAATCAATCCGATACAAAACTCCCGGTTCATTTGTGAGTTCTACAATAGTTCCCGGTAGATACTCAAACATTTCATCCCAATCTATAGATAACTCAGTCTTCATACCAGTCAAAGAATAAATAATTTATATATTGATTTAACTTGTCATAGCGTCCCGTATGAACGCACCCGACCATTAACAATAAAAATGGCTTCTATCGAGAATAACCTCACCATAGTCTGGTACCCAGGCAATCCAAGTGTCTGGGGATTCTTGACAGAGTAATTTAGCTTCATCAAATGCGTATTCACTAGGCGCCTGCAATACTTTAACCCAGGTATCGCGAGTGTAGGTGATGTGACAAACCGGATTCCAACCTGAAACTATCGCTCTAACGAGGGCGGGTGCTGGTGAGCAAACTGAATGAGTTGTTTGAAGAGACATTACCTTCCTCCATTGAAACTTCTGAAAACACTTCCCTTTAACCAAGTCAGAGAGAAGTAATTAAAATAATTTCTGTATTCATTTTTACAGAATGTTGGGTTAATGCCTTAATTACAGCGGGAAAGTTAACAAATCTTGACAAAATATACAATACTGTTCAAAATTCTGGTAATTTTGCATACTCTGAGGAGTCATAAAAACACTGAGGAGTTGCAAATTACTTTCAGAATGCATCGTTATAAGCTATGCCAGAACTACTTCGTCCCCTAATTGAGGCTTTCGTTTTACGCCCTGTTACCGCTCCTCTTAGTTTTGTCACTATTTGTGCATTAATTTTTCTGATGTTGCGGTCTATGTGGGTATCTACACATATTGGAATGAAGAATGTAAAGCGTTTGCATCAAATTCCTTGTCCAAATTGTCGATTTTTCACAGACGACTTTCGTCTCAAATGTACTATACACCCCACTTATGCTCTCACTGAAGAAGCAATCAATTGTTATGATTTTTGTGCTAAGAATACAACTGCCCGAAATCGGAAACTGAATTTTCCAGTTTATCAAAGAGCCGAGTCAAGTTAAATCTTAAACATTTACCGTTTTCTCACACTTTTTAAGGAGTAAATAACCGTGTCTCACTTTCGTAGTTTTCCTACCAAACTAAAACTCCTACGCGCATGTGTCGGATAGGTACAAGTATTGTAAAAAGTAGAACATGAGTGATAAAGTACTAAAGAGCAGAAGGATAAGTCTCAGGTGGTTCTACATTGTCTTGATGTGGGATGCGGTCAAGTGGTTGAACGCCCTTGGTATCATCGATGTGAATCACTGCGTCGAATTGGTCAGGAAGCCGCGCGTGAAAGTAATGACTTATCCGCTCAGTCTGTGGCTGATAAATAACACCAATTGCTCGTTCTAATCTAGGTTTCTCTAACTCTCTCACAGCATCCGCATCTTGCTTTAAATTCAGGAAAAAGCTAGGTAATCCTGTATCATGAAATAAAGCTTCGTAGCTTTCTGGCAAAGCCGGACGCACTATTTTTAATTCCGATAACCCACCCCAACGCGATGCTGCTGTTACTGTTCCTGTATAAGTGGTAAACCCTACCAAGATGGTATCATCACTATATTTATCACGTACCATTTGCCCCAGATTCAGTTCACCCGCTATTCCCATATCTGTCGCGCGTACATAGCCTAAATGAGAGTTATGTGCCCATATTACAACTTTGGTAGGAGCGTGTTGACGGTTAAGATGTTGTACGAGATAATCAAGAGTCTCTGCCATATGCTTATCCCGGACATTCCATGACAGTATTTGCCCGAGAAAAATTGTTCGGTAGTATTCCTCAGCATTCTTTACCAAGCGCGCGTTTTGTTCGGCATAAAATAATTCATCTTCTGTAATCTGCCCATCGCGCTCCGCATATTCTTGCATTCGCTGTTGCAATTCGCACAACTGATTAACAACTTCTTTCTCACAAGACTCACTCAAACCATAAGTAGCTGCATATCCATACGCTTGGTTATCCTCCTCAAAATGTGAGAAGCAATTATATCGAGAACGAGCGCGCTGTGCAGCTTCTGGGTCAACTTTGTCTAGAAATTTCAGCACCTCATCGATTGAAGCATACATGCTGTATAGGTCAAGTCCATAAAAACCCGTCTTAATTGCCTGTGGGGGTAGCGCATCATTATATTGTCGCAACCAGCCAATAAAATTCACTACATCAGTATTGCGCCACATCCAACTGGGGAAGCGCTCAAAACCCTCTAATGCTTGACTCGGTGTGGAGTCGTCATTTACTCCACGCACATAACGATTAACCCGATAAGCATCGGGCCAGTCTGCCTCAACAGCTACTGCTGTAAAGCCTTTTTCTTGAATCAAACGTTTGGTAATTTCCGCGCGTTGAGAGTAAAATTCGTGGGTACCGTGGGAAGCTTCACCAATTAGAACAAAGCGAGCATCACCAATTAAATCTAATAATCTATCGTAGTCTGATGCGGCGCCTGAGAGTGGGTGTGCTGCATCTCTGACCACCAAAGCTGCTTGCGTAGAAGTTACTGTCATAACCATTCTTTGTTTTTTATTACTTATATTAGTTAAATCGTATTAATCGTATCTATGTACGCTTATCCTAGAAACAAGTAAATTTTATTGCCTCTAACTATTGGGATTAAAAACTCTTTAAATACTATTCCTAAAAGCAGGTTTTATTGTTAAATATATCAGCAGCACAAATTTTCCAACACCACGGGAAAACATTATCGTCTCCCACTAGATAAATTACACGTTTCTATATTTGTGTTTGTCGTTACAAAATAACTTAATACATAGACATTCCTAAAGGAAGAAGTAAGAACGCAATTACTGGAACTATTCTTAAAAAAGCTTGTAATTAATTACATGCTGCGGTATCTCAAGTTTGCTCTTGTAGGGGTGGGCACTGCCCCCCTACCTTATTATCTATAGCTGGGTATGAGTTTATTTAATAACTAATAGGCATAAGTTATGAATAATCAAAATACATGGAAATACATATTTCAGTTAAAAGCTGTTATTAATTGGGTCGAATCTGTGTTTTTACTATTATCCGACCAATGGATTCGCAAGTTACTTAATGTAGAACCCTTAATCAATCCTGAATATTCACATCTATTTCTAGCATTGGTATTTGTTATTGGAATTGGCTATTGGTGGGTTGGTCAAGATATCCCTGAGAATTTCAGCATTGTCAAACTAGGAATTTACGCGCAATATTCGGTTTTTTCTGTCTTGGCTTATCATAGTATAGTAGGCAATATTCACCCATTTTATTTGCTTCCAGGTGTTATTGACCTAATTTTCGGCATTTTATTTACCATATTTGTATATTCCTCTGTTTCACCTAAATCTGCTATATCAGAAGTCAAATAATGAGGCTAATTTAAAATGCCAATACAACACGGTCCTTGGACGATACAACAAACGAAAGTAAAGTATCATAATTCATTTATTAGCATTCGTGAAGACCAAGTGCTTCAGCCTGATAGTATACCTGGGACATATGCTATTGTTAAGATGAAACCAGGCGTTGCTATTTTGCCAATAGATAATGATAAGAATGTATATCTAACTAAACAATTCCGTTATGCACTGGGTAAAGAAAGTATTGAAGTTGTATCTGGTGCAGTAGAGGAGAAAGAGCCAAGACAGTCAGCCGCACATAGGGAACTAAGAGAAGAAATTGGCATCATAGCCTCAGAATTAATTGATTTAGGCGTAGTTGATTTAGATACATCGATTGTACGTTGCCCTATGCATATGTTTTTGGCGAAGCAGCTAACAACAACCGAAACAGATCAAGAAGGTACAGAAACGATAGAAAAATTTTATGTCCCTTTAGATACTGCTGTGCAAATGGTAATAGATAGTAAAATTACTCACGCTCCTAGTTGCGTGTTGATTTTGAAAGCAGCTAAACACTTACTAAAAATTTGATTTTTCAGCGTTCATTTTGCTACGCTATCCCCTGCCTTTGAAGGCCATCTAACAGTCAGGATAGTGCAATCAGACTCAGCCTCCCAAGTATGCGGAACACCTGGGCGCCACAAAACATAATCGCCTTCACGAGATAGTACAATTTCTCTATCTTCAAATTCCAGCCGAAATCGTCCATTTATTAATATAGATAACGTAGTGGCTTCATTATTTACAGCCCATTCGCTTCTATTATCGCCATTCGAGTGAACAGCCCATTTAACCTCAACTTCTTCACTGTAGCGGGCGTCGTCAGGAGGGTTGATAAAGTGCCCAATAAACCAACCCCCCCGACTTGCACCTTCAAGTTTAGCGTTACCAAAAACAACTTTATTATGACTCGATTGCATTATCGTAATCCAATATTAAAATTTGTGACTAGTATGTAAGAATGTGACTTCTATATAATACTAGTTGCAGCCATTTTTGAGCATTTAATCGCTGAACAACGTCAAATACCAGCTTGGGGAGTGAAGCTGCATTCGCTGTGGGAATATCACTAAGATTTATATATTAATATTAAGTAAAAACAACATTATTTTGTATAAATAATTACCTATTGAGTTTGCTTAAGTAAAGGTATAAAGCTTATCTATGTTGGGTTGCGTTGCACTACCCTGCGCTCAAGCTACCTTACACCCAACCTACGTATTCATTGTAGAATTGCCAACTTTTGATTAATGTGCTACTTTATAACAGTGTGTGGCTTGATTATACACTGTTTTGTAGTATTTACTTCTACCTCCGGGTAGATTATAAACTGACATGGAAGATTTAAGAGGAGCTTTTACAGAATAATCTGTTTGCTGTGGGCGTCTGAGTCTAAGCGCTATAGCTTGCTGCTGTTAAGTCTTGCAATATTGGCTATAAACATGAATGCAAAAGTTAGAGACGAAATCTCATATTTAGCCTGTCCTATATCCTTAGAGCAAAGTCAACAAAGGATATTAGCAGAAAGCGTACTTGTTGCAGAGAAGCTTCAAAAAATTTCTAAACCAGAAATTAGGTCTAGCCTTCGAGCATCAACTATTGAAGGTGTTTTCGCTACACTGTTTTACAACATTATTGGTGGAGTATTACTAAGTAATTTCTTGCTAGATTTAGGCGCCAGTCCGGTCTTTATTGGCTTGCTTGCTTCTATTCCTCAACTGCTAAATCTGTTTCAACCACTAGGAGCTTATTTTGCAGATAGAAGTACTAGCAGAAGAAAGTGGTCGATAGGCATTTTCTTATCGTCGCGGTTGTTGTGGTTAATTGTTGCGCTCGCTATTTTCTTTCGAGGCTCATTCCATATCGTCGAACATGTTCTTCTGGTACAGTTGACTTTGGCAATTATCTTAGTGACTAATATTATCGAAGCTTTTGGTCGTGCTTCTAATGTTAGCTGGATGGCAGCTTTAGTACCAGAGCGTTTGCGAGGACGATATTTTGGCTTTCGCAATAGTTCCATTAACCTAATGAATCTTGTGTCTGTACCGTTGTTGGGATTAATGGTGTCAAAGTCCCCTGGTGGAAGAGTGCAGGGCTTTGGTGTGGTCTTGATTATAGGAATTGTGTTTGGGCTAATCAGTCTGGGCTATCAATTTTTGATGACTGATGTAAACCCGATAGAAGAATCTCCATTAAGTAAAAATACAGTCCCGTTAGAGGGGTGGGAAACTGTTGCTAGCTTCCTCAAAGACGCTAATTTTTTAAAATTTCTACTTTACTCTGGTTTATGGAGCTTTGCTGTTAATGTCAGCGCTCCGTTCTTTAACCTTTACCTGCTGGACAAATTGTCTATAGATGTCAGTGTGGTAACGATTTATAACAGCTTGGGAACTGGCGCCAATTTGTTAATGTTAATTTTTTGGGGTAAGTTGGCCGACCGAGTTGGAAATCGTCCGCTTTTGGTAACAGTGGGAGTTTTGGTTGCGCTAACACCTTTACTGTGGCTGTTTGGTGGATGTAACGCAGTTTCGCTTTGGATTTGGTTCCCATTATTGCACTTGCTAGGTGGTGCCACTTGGGCGGCAATTGACTTGTGCAGCGGAAATCTTTTAATGGGAGTGGCTAAGACAGCAAATAGGTCTATTTATTTTGCGCTTGCAGCAGCAGTTCCTGGTGTGACTGGAGCAATGGGAATTATTGTTGGTGGTGTCAGCACAACTCTTGCTAGTACTGATGGTTGGGACGTGCTATTTTCTCTGTCTGCTGGTCTGCGGCTTTTTGCACTGCTACCATTGTTATTTATTTGGGAGCAGCGTTCTATACCTCTGGGTCAGCTTTGGGAAGTCTTATTTCCACATTCAAAAAATCTTTCACGCGCCAGTTAATATTTGATGCTGGTTTGGTTTGCCCTTGCAACAACAGAATATTGAGGTTTAATAACTTGCTCAATAACATTTGCTGCTTGTTTGGCGCCACCTGCTTGAAGAATTGACTGTTTAATCCGGAGTGCATTTTTTCTGTAAGAATTTTCCTCTAATACCCGCTTAATTGCTAATCTTAAGCTTGATTGATTCAATTTTGATAGAGAAATTACTTTTCCTACTCCTGTCGAGCGAATTCGGGCGCCAGTTCCTGGTTGCTCAAACGTGATGGGTATTGCCACTAGAGGTACACCATAGCTAAGGGAGTCTAATGTTGTATTCATTCCCGCATGGGTAATGGTGAGACTTGCGTATGCTAGCAGGTCTGGTTGTGGGGCATACTCAACGACCAACGGAGAGCCAGGTAGAGAACTTACTGCTTGTGGATTTAACCCACCCCCATGCGCCATTACTAGTTGTACATCTAACTCTTCGCAAGCAGCAGCAATGCAGTGAAATATTGAGTACTTGGTATTTTGCACGCTACCTAAAGAGGCATAAATCATTGGCTGTTGAGTTAATTTCTCATACGGAAAGGAAACTAACTGTGGCGAAGGATTTCGTAACGGCCCTACGTAATGAAGATGTGATGGTAAATCAGAAATTGGGAATTCAAACGCTATAGGCTGTTGACTAATATGAGCAAGTCTTGAATTGGAAGCGTAAATATGACGGTAGTCAGTCAACTTCCACTGTTTGCGGTAATAATTAATTGCTCGTAAAATTGGTTGACAGCTACGGTCTAATAGAGAATATGCTATTTGATTGCGAATTTTTGCCCAATGTATATTTTTGTAACTCCAAGGAGTGAAAAAAGGAGGAACATCGACTCGACGATGAATTACCTGAGCCGAAGAAACACAGATAAAAGGTAGGTCGAGATATTCTGCGACTGTCTCACCAGCAGGTGCAAGTTGATCTACTAGCAAAGCTTCAATACCTGTCGCTGCTATGGCTTTGGGCGCATCTTGGCAAATTATTTCAACCATTTGCGTTTCAAAATTAAGGGAGTAACGCAGCGCTTCTATTGCGCTTAACTTACCCAACTGAGCAAAGGTTTCAGCAATTGAACCAGGTCTATAGATATTTTGTCCTATAGGATAAAAATTTACTCCCTCTAATTGCACCTTCAATTCTAAATCTGGAATTTGTAAAAAGGTTACATAATGACCGCGCGATTGAAGTTCTCTAGCTAATGCAGACAAGGGATTTAAGTGTCCAGGATAGGGAGGACAAATAATACCAAAATGACTCATAATTGATTTAAACTTAATTTAAAATTTATTTAATAATTATTTCTTGACATCTCCCCAGCTTGAGATTTATTCAAGTATTCACAAACTCCTTGACTCATTTGTTGAAAATTCGGTGTAATCTGTTTTGTTAATGAATTCTCAACAATGCGGGCAATCATTACTGTTAACTGTTGTGGCGTACCTTTTATTTGCTGCGGGTCAATGATAAGTTCGCCTCGGCTCTGAATAACCGTTCCTTTATCATCTTCAAGAAAGTAATTTTTACCTCTACAGTACACTGCTTCAGTAAAAAAGTGGGTTTTGATTTGCCAAGTATTTGTATATTCTGAATTATCCCAAATAGATTCTTCTGTCCAATTGAGTAAATCTTCGCTTAAAAAAGCGCGCGCTAGTGCTGGAACATCGGCACCGCCATACCACTCGTGTACTAAATGTAAAAGCCCGTCTTGCTCTTGCCTTGATTTAAACTGAATTTGCCTAACCTTTGACATGTAAGGTACAAGGTCGGTTAGGTTATCTCGATAAGTGACATAAACGATATAACGAGGAAAGGGGATGTGGGCATCGATGGAAATCAACATAGGAAGTCGCGCTGGGTTCCGAACTTGGTAGAGACGTTAGATACGAAGTCTGTACTTTATTTAGGTTGTAGTTAAGAAAGCTTTGAGTTGCTTCTATCAAAGTGCGTAGTTACTGCCTGTTATTAATTCTGAAGGGTAAGAGGAATGAACCACATAAACCGGAGGATTTCCCGCTTTCTTAGACACAAATTACACAAAGTAGAGACACGGTTAATCGTGTCTCTACAGAGAGATGGAAGAGCGGCGCCTACCCCACAAAACTAAAAACATTGAGTAATAGTTGCCTTGATGCTCACTTTTCTTCAGTATCTTCTGTGTCTTCCCAATACTCCGTTGCTTCTTCTTCTTCCGATAACGGAGAAATTGTTAGAGGATTGCTTGCCGAATCGCCTAATGTAACGCTGGCATCTGGCTTTGGCATAGCTGGTGTATCTGGTACATCAACGTTTCCAGAAATTTTTAGGTCTGTTTCTTTAATGTCGCGCTCTGCTGGGGTTGCCATAAGTTGCTTCTCAATAATATTAATTTAGATTGGTTAATTTTTGTGATATATAAAATACTGTGGAGACGTTATATGTAACGTCTCCACATTATCAACGTTCTTCATAATCTTCCGATGAGATAGGGTCTAATTCCCATCTACCAGAATCACGTTCATCCAAAATATCGATTGTTTGAAGCGATACCCCGTCATCATAATCTAACCCAACAGCGGTGCCGAGTTCTTGAACAATATTTTGGTCGGGAGTGGCAACAGTTCCCCCTACTGCTTCGTCGCCAACCGCTTCAGCCTGGTCCCAACGAGCATCGATATCACCTCCCGTTAGTTCTGGACTAGTCGATGTGTACTGCTCCATCCGGTCATGCATGGTTCGTCCACCAATTTCAAGCCCAGGTTCTACGGCAACACCCGTTCCAAAAGATTCAGTTATTGCTTGGGGTAAATCTGAAATAATTTCTTCGTCTGTTTCTTCTACGGGTATATCCGAAACAAGGTCAATATCTTCGTCGATGGGTATATCTGAAATATTGCCCTCGACCCTTGTATTTAGTTCCTTGTCTGTTTTGCTAGTCGAGTCAGCCATAATGCTCCGAATCATCCAAATGCCTATAAATGCAAAATATCTAAAAATGAAATAATTAAAATCCGCTTTGAGGATGAAAATTTATTAGTTGATATGGGTAAAGTTTAGGCGCCTACTAATATATTTCCGGTGTAACCAGCATGATTGTATTGTTCTAGGACTTTTTCAGCAATATTTTTCTCTTCTCCTGCTGCGACCAAAGCAACAGTCGCACCCCCAAAGCCGGCACCTGTTAACCTGGCGCCAAACACCCCTGGAGTTTTCTGCAATATATCTACTAATATATCGAGCGCAGGTACAGAAACTTCGTAATCATCACGTAAGCTAGCGTGCGAAGCATTCATCAATTCCCCAAATTGTTCTAGAGACGCGACATTTTGTAATGCCTCTAAAACACGATTATTTTCTGTTACCACATGACGCGCGCGTCGTCGCAACGGTTCTGGTAATGTTTCTACCAAGCTAACATCAGTAATATCTCGTAATGCTTTCACTCCTAGTAATTGCGCTGCTTGTTCACATTCAGCACGCCGTTCGTTATATCCACTACCAGCTAAAGTACGAGGTACACCGCTATCTATCACTACAATCTTGGCGCCTTCAGGCAAAGGTAAAACACGACGTTCCAAAGTACGGGTGTCTAAAAATAGCATGTGTTCAGTATCAGCCAGACTTGAAGCCATCTGATCCATAATCCCACATTGGACATGGGCATATTGAATTTCAGCTTTTTGTGCAAACTGAGCAATTTCTACATCATCGATAGGCAAATTAAAAAGTTGGCGTATTCCTCTTATCGTTGCTACCTCTAATGCTGCACTACTGGATAACCCCGAACCTAGCGGAACTGAGGATTTCACGTACAGATTTATAGGTGATATTGTATACCCTACTTCTTTCAAAACTTGAATACAACCAAAAATATACCTTGCATATTCCTCTTGCATCTCACCTGATTTAAAAGACTCTTCGACCATATCTACTCGCTCATCTAAATTTTCTGAATAGAAATGGTACATCCTATCATCACTCAATCCAATTTGTACTACTGTTTGTTGAGGAATTGCTGTAGGCAGAACAAACCCGTCATTGTAATCAGTATGTTCACCAAGTAGGTTAACTCTTCCAGGCGCCAACGCTTCAACTTGAGGAAATTTTTGATTAAATATTGTTTGAAAATTCATAATCTTAATAGTAAATTTGTCACAACTCCTAAAAAATTGTAAAGACGCAATACGAAAGCGCCTCTACAATTAATTTACAAAACATGATACGAAATATTAAACCATATTTGGTTAGTAAATTAATCATTTTTTTAAATGTATAGAATTTCACATTAAAACTTTACTTAAGCTAGTCTTAAAGAATGATGTTGTAATGAGTGAATATTTGAATTGAAATTATAGGAAATTGATCAAGCTTCCTAGAAACCTTGAATATACGTTGATAGCATGTAATAACAATGACGATTTGTCTGCGACAATGAATGCGTAGAAACTAGGTTTCTTAGCGTAAGTCCTAGCGAGTATTTACTACGGCATTGTTAATCCATAGCACCTATTATATTAAACTTCTAAAACAACTGGACGTAATCTCTCTTCTACTTCAACGCTAGGAAAGTTAGCATCATAAGTTAAATTTTCCAACTTACCATCACTTGTAATTACAAAAGTATCCTCAATTTTTGCACCTACGAGACTTGGATTCCACGCAACAGCCATATTTTCTTTCAAAGTATCAGTTGTAGTGGGATTGGCGACAATTTCTCGCGCTAGGTATCCGGTCGTTCCTCCCTGATGATGTTCGCGGATTGCATTGGAAAAACCATGTTGTTCGTAAGCTTCAGCTAAAGCTTGGTAAACCTCATTTAAAGCAATTCCAGGTTTACACATATTTAGCGCTATGCTTTCAACTTCACGGCAGACACAGTGCAATTCGCTTTCTTTATTCGGAACAGTACCAAAACTAACGAATCGTGTTAGATTTGCATACAAACCATACCCGCGCGCGCAAAATACCATCATTGCTTGGCGCCCAATTGGTTCATTTGTAGCTGTAGCATGACGATATAACGGTAAGCGTCTTTCTCCGGCAACAAGTGTTAAGGCTGGGTGTAACCCTCTTGCCCATAGCGCTTCTGCACCTGCACCTGCTAATTCATATTCCGTCCAAGTCGGTTTTGCAGCTAGTAGTACTTCTGTCATTGCAGCGCTTGCTTTGCGTCCAACTTCGCGATAGCGCTCTAGTTCGCTCGATATCATTACTCTCTTATATTGTTGTAAAGATGCAGGTAATGATTTTTCTTTTTCAACTGGACGGTCGCTTAATACTTCTCGATCTTCTGTAGCATCGCATATAAACGACTTACGTGCAGTCGTATTTGCCCAAGGATAGATATGTAATTTTAAGTTAGATGGTAGTTCTTCGTCTTGTAAACGTTGCGCTTCAATTTCATCGGTTAACACCCAAGCATCTTCCGCAGTTACCAATACTGATGCTATTCCGGTTTCAGCAGTAAGCAAAACAGTATTACTAGCGCCAGCAGTTATCCAAGCAAACCAGTCTGTACCGCACAAGTGAACACCTTGGGCACCAGTGTCTTTAAGGGTTTGACGGATAAATTCGAGTTTGGTAGATACTTCATCAGTATACTGATTCATTTTTTAACACCCCTTTTACAAACGTGATGGTTCTTCTATATTTACGATGACTGCTTGTAACTCTTTGGCTTTTTCCTCTGGAAGCGCATCGTTTGCGAACATTCCCGCAGCAAGTTCTGTACCTGCTAAATATTTGAGTCTTTCACTTGTTCGATATGGTGGATAAAACTCGGCGTGTAAATGCGCTTCGGGATGTGCTTTCCCATCTGTTGGTGCAGTAAACCAAGCCATTAAATAAGGAAACGGGCGCCCGAATAAGCCATCATATTTAAGTGTCACAGTTTTTAAAGCTTTAGCAAGTGACCACCTTTGTTCTGAGCTGAGATAATGAAACGTCGAAACTGGCTGAATTGGTGCAAGCCATACTTCATATGGATAGCGCGCGCATACTGGCACAAAAGCAATAGCATGTTCATCTTGATAAATAATGCGTTTGTTATCAGCTATCTCTTTTTGTATCAAATCGGCTAATAATCCCTGCTGATGTTCCTCATAAAATCGTTGCTGCATTTGTTGCATTCGTGCGGGAACGGGAGGGATAAATGGATAAGCGTATATTTGACCGTGGGGATGGTGCAGTGTAACCCCTACTTCTACACCTTTGTTTTCAAAAGGTAAAACATACTGAATTTCAGCATTTGCACCAAGTAAACGTACACGTTCACCCCAAACTTGTAATAGTAAATCTAAATGGTCTAGTTCTAATGAACTTAAAGACGCTTTCGGGTCTTGAGTAAAAACTACTACTTCACAGGCACCGTTAGCAGGTAAAGTTTCGACGATGGACTTTGGTGGGTCATGTGCTGTCAAATTTAAAGAAGGAAAGCGGTTATCAAATACTGCAACATCATAATTACCTTCAGGAAGCTCTGTAGGAATGTTCTTGTCTTTAGTGGGTGCCAAAGGATTATACTCTGGAGGTGGCATAAAAGTACGTCCTTGACGGTGACTAGCATAAGCTACCCATTCACCTCGTAATGGATGCCAGCGTAAATGAGGATTTGCTAGTACTGGTTCATTACTAGGACTAGGAGCAATTATGAGTCCTGCAATTGGAAATCTACTATATAACGTTAGGTTACGACCATCAGGCTTTATCAGCTTTTGAGTATACATTTTTTCTTATTTAGTTACCATCAAAGTTGTATCTGAATTAGAGCAATCAATATCTCTATCAAACGATGTAGAGACGCAATATATAATTCTGTTAGCCAGTTACTTAGTATCATATACTTCATAAATTTTTATAAGTATAGTTCAAGCCAACTACTATTAAAAATCGATTTATAAATACGGTTATGCACTTTTAAACAACCTTGGTGCTTAATCAAAAGTCCTGCCAAGAGCAATTCCCTTTTTTCTGGACTGTCAACTGCGGCAACTTCGACCTGTTGCAATACTTGTTTATAAATCTCTAGTAGTCGAGCAGGTTGGTATTCACTTCTAAGGATGCGGTCGCGAATAGTTATTAGATGCTCTGGTTGATCTTGGGATTCCCAATTATCTAAAATAGACTCCTGCACTAAATTTTCAATCCATTCTGCTTCTTGATTTGTCGGAATAGGAGATGAAGAATTGCGAATCAGCTTACAAAGTTTTTGAGTTAGAAAAGGCTGACCGTTTGTCCAGCCTAAAACTTCTTTCAGCACCACTTGCGGATTACTAACTTTCTCTGTTAATCCTTGAAGCAAAGGTTGAGCTTCATGCTCTTTGAAGCCCTCTAGCTGAATTGCTTGACCAATATTAAAAGGTGTTCTTTTATAATCAACTATAAATTCTGTTGGTGTTGCTACTCCCAATAGAACAAAGGTTAAACGCCGATATTCTATATTAATGGTGCGTTGGTTGTAGCAGAAGCGGATGAACGCAAAAAAATCATTAACTGGAAGATTTGAACCTAAAATACTATCTATTTCATCTATAAAAATAAAAATTTTCTCACTTTTAACTTCCTGAAGCAGAATATCTTCGATAAATAGACTCAAGCACTGGACGGGTAATAAATCTTGGTGCGAATTCCACCATGCTTTGAAATTTACCTTTGAGAGCAGCCCAAAAATGCGCCATAACTCCACGGCTAACCCTTTGTACCATTGGTTAGGGGTTATATTTTCACTGCCAAGACGGGTTAAGTCTATTGCCCCACAGCTAAACTTCTCTTGCTGAAGATGGCGCATCATGCGTACCATGAGGCTTGACTTGCCCATTTGCCGCGCGTTTAAAATGTAACAAAATTCTCCAAGCTTTAATGCCTTATAAAGATGACGGTCTGCGGCACGCACTACATAAGTGGGAGCGTCCATTGGTAGACTCCCTCCAACCTGATAATCGTAGGTCGAAGGCTGTTCTGCATTTCTGAGCAAATCGTTTTCAAATACTAGTTTGGCTTGGGTGTCTTTAAGCACTTCTAGTGTTTGCGAAAGTTCTTGGGTACGCTCAATAACTTTTTGTTCTAAAGTTCGGTTGGACTCGGCTAATGCTTGTGTTGCTTGCTGCAAGTTTATACTAACGGCAGTTTTCTCTTCGTAAAGTTGAGCATTTTTCAAAGAAATTGCTGCCTGAGAAGATAATAGTTTTAATATTTCTAATCGGTCGAATGTAAATGCACCTTTACTTAAATTATTTTCTAAATAAAGTAATCCAATGAGTTGACCTTGATTAATAAGAGGTACACATAAAATAGATTGTGGTTTATTATTGATAATATAAGGGTCGTTTGTAAATCTTCCTTCATAAGCCGCGTCATTTAAAACAACATCTTCCTTGGTTATTTCTACGTAATTAATTAAAGATATGGGTAGCTGATAATTTTTATTTATCTCTGATTGAATGACTATAAATTCATCTTTGTTTATATTACCTTGAGCGACAGTAAGTAGTTGTTCTTGCTTTTTCAAAACAATAAAACCAGTTTGGGCGCCTGCACTCTCAATTACTATTTTTATCAGCTTTACCAGCAAACTGTCTAGCATAATCTCGCTAGAAATAGTTTGCAACGCTTTCATGACTGTATCGAAATCGAGTGCATTAGAACTTTTAGTTAATGATGTAATAGTAGATATAATTGGAGTCGTTGTATCTATTATATCTAACTTACTATTGAGTAATTGTGGGTATTTTTCATCTAAATCTTTTACCTTGGCAGCGGCGCCCCAAATTAAATAACGATAGCGGGCATTTTGCATATAAGCTTCAGCGATAGTAGTTTTGCCCGCATCTAGATAGAACTTTGCTGCTAACTCGTAGGCAAGAGCTTCTTCATGAAGATATTTATTTTCTTGGGCAAGAGCAATGGCTTTGTCGTAACAATCTGCTGCCTTAATTTCTCGTCCTAAAATTCTATACCACTCTGCCTCTATAAGAAAAAACTTGTTTAAATGGTTCATTGGAGCATGATGTGCCCATTTTTTTATTTTATTTTGGCTTGCTTGCATTTTTCGATACAATCGCTTTTGCTCTACTTTAGAAGCATTCGTATATATTGCAAGTTGAATAAGTGAGTTGTAAAAATGATATATTGGAACGTTTAGAGTTCCGACTAAACCATCTAAATATTTTTCAGCTATAGCTGCATATTCAAGAGCTAGTTGGTACTTCTCAAATAAATAACAAAGTATCAGCTTATCAAAATATAGCTGAAAAATAATGTTTTGGTTATTCTTTGCCTCAAGTTGACTCAGTGAGGTTTCTTCTTCATTATAAACTTGACCAGCTAAACGATATGGACAATCAGAATATCCCATTAGATTTAAAACCGTTTGCCAAGTTATTAATATACTTTCATAATATAGCTCCTGTTTAAATTTCTGAATTAACTCGCTAAATTTTGCTATTTCTTGAGAAACAAACCCTAACTCCTGACCTACATAATAGGAATAGAAAGAGTAATTAAATGCACAATAAGTCGCATATTGTAAATCTCCTGTTTCGATAGCACTGGAATAACCTTCAAGTAAAGATGCTAATGTTTGCCGAGCATGTGAGTGCCAATGTTTGACAAAGCTATTAACTATATGAGTTACTTTAGGTCTAATTTTTTGAGCATTAAATCGGTCTAACAATTCTAATGCCAAATTACCGAAGCCAGAGCCAGTTCTAATATTTCCTAATCTACCGCAAAGAATTAGACCGTAACACGCATACATCATTGCTGATAAATCTGTATTGCCGTACTTGATTGATAAATTGACTCCTTTAAAAATAACTATTGGTAGCAAGTTAGGAGTAGCGAAGTAAGCGGCAGGAGTAATAGCTGATAGAATCCGCATTATTGCTAGTGCTATCTTGTCGCTCATTTGGGGCAAGTCAATTAAATCTTCGATTCGTTTTCCGAGTAATGCTAGCTTTGTTTCTAATAGGTAAAGTAGAATGTCAATTTTGCTGGGTTGCTTCGGTAAAGTCACTCCTAAAAGCTTCAAAGCAATTAGTCCCGTATCGATTGCTTTTTGTATTTGATTTTGTGTACTGTAAGCAGAAATTTTAACTTCATAGACTTTCACCTTGTCGAGGGGTATACTAGTTTTTTGTAGTACAACTGAGGCTAATTCCTCCATTTGGTCGAATTGACCACATAAGTAAGCTGCCTCCACTGCTTCTACATACAGTGCCAACGTTAAGTCATAAAGTCTTTGCCAGCTTTCCCCTAACAAGTTGATTCCTACCATTAAGTATCTTAACGCCCCTTCATAGGCCGTCGATGCCTTTGCTTTCTTTCCTGCCTTGAGATTTAATTGAGCTAAATTGTCCTTTTCTATTTGCTGTATAATGCAATTGCAGCCTAAATTCAGCTGGTTAACTATATTAAAGATTTTCTGCTCTTGCTCTTGGGATGGTGTGTTTTCTAAAAGCAATTGTCCTACTTGATAATGCACGGCTTGCTTTTGGGCGCCAGGAATTAGTGAATAAGCTGCTTGCTGAATGCGGTCGTGGGCAAACTTGTATTCGACGTTAACGTCCGTTGCCAAACCTTGGATATCAAAATCGATTAATTTATAAGTATCGGTCAAAGGCAAAATTAGACCTGCTGCGATTGCTTCCCACAAGTTTAACGCCGTTTCTCTAGGAGCTTTTTTATAAACAATTGCCAAGGTTTCGAGGTTGAATGAGTTGCCAGTACAAGCGGCTAGCTTCAAGACCTCTTGCGTTTTTTCTCCCAACTGTTGCACCCTGCTAGCCATTAGTTCCACTACATTATCAGTTATTTCGCTTCTGTTAATTTGTGCTAAATTGCACTTCCAGGCGCCACTTTGAAATTCAAATTTTAATATTTTTTTACTATAGAGTAACTTCAAAAATTCATTGATAAAAAATGGATTACCATGAGTTTTATCAAGTACTAATTTTGCTAATGGTTTAACCTTTTCAATAGAAGCATTAAGAGTATCAGCAATTAACTGCGTAATATTGGGTAAAGTTAAATTGGTGAGTAATATCTCATTGACAGTTGCTCCAAGCTTCTTTATTTTATCTACCGTCAACATCAATGGATGACTTGCACTGACTTCGTTATCTCGATAGGCGCCGATAATCAATAAATAACGATTGCACGAAGCTGCTATTAACAGTTCAATCAATTTTAACGAAGCAATATCGCTCCATTGTAAATCATCTAAGAACAGAACAAGTGGGTGTTCTGCTTGGGTAAATACTTGGATGAAGTTTTGAAACACGAAGTTGAAGCGATTTTGAGCTTCTGCTGGCGCCAGTTCCGGTAGTGTTGGTTGTTGACCAACAATTAGTTCCACTTCAGGTATCACATTAATTATCACTTGTCCGTTGGCGCCGAAAGCAGCTAACAGCTTTTCTCGCCAAGTATCAATTTTGGCTTGGCTTTCTGTAAGTAATTGTTGAATTAAAGAACGAAACGCTTGAACAAACGAACTATAAGGAATATTCCTTTGAAATTGATCGAATTTACCCGAAGTAAAATATCCCTGCTGCTTCGTAATTGGTTTATAAATTTCTTGTACTAGAGATGACTTACCAATGCCAGAATATCCTGTCACCAAAATTATTTCAGCCCTTTGGGTAGAACATAAACTATTATTAGTTCCGTGGCTAACGCGCTCCATTGCAGCTAACAAAGTTTTAATTTCTTGCTCTCTTCCATAAAGTTTTTGTGAAATTTGAAAGCCTGAAACATCATGTTGACCCAGCTTGAAGGAGTTAATTTTCCCTGTACTCTGCCATTGCCTTCTACATTCCTCCAAATCTGCCTTAATTCCATAAGCAGATTGATAGCGGTCTTCGGCATTTTTTGCCATTAATTTTAGTAATATCTCAGAAATTACTACAGGAATGTCTATATTATGATTGTGTGGCGCCACAGGTTGTTTAGCAATATGACAATGCACCAATTCCAACGCATCTTGAGTAGGGAAGGGCAACGTAAAAGTCAGTAATTCGTAAAATGTTACTCCCAGCGAGTAAAAATCTGTGCGATAATCAATGGCGCGATTCATCCTTCCAGTTTGCTCTGGAGAAATATACGCGATGGTTCCCTCTAATAAATTTGGGTTGCGGAAAGTTGAAACTTCTTTTGGAAGAACTGTAGAAATGCCAAAGTCGATTAGTTTAAGTTGACCCGTTTTCGGATTCCAAAGAATGTTAGATGGATTGATATCTTTATGTATAATGTTTCGCTTGTGTATCTGACCGAGAATGTCAACAATTTCAATAGCAAGCGGCAGAAACTCGTTTAAGGTAAATTGTTTACCTTGCATTAATCTTGTCAGGGATTCACCACCAAAATCTTCTAATACCATCAGCCATTGGTGCCGCTCGCTTTCTAAGCTGTATACATCTATGGTATTTATTAAGTTAAGATTTTTAGTTATTTCATACTCACGTTGGAATTTAGCTATTGTTTTTGGGCTAGGATAAGCGGGTTTGACAATTTTGAGAATAACTTTTTGGTTGTCTACTTTTCGCTGCGCGCGGTAAATCAACGAACTATCGCTTTCGTAGATTATTTCCCTACAATCATAACCTAAAATATCCATGTACTCAACAATACTCTAAATAGGACTTACGCAAAAAAACCAGGTTTTTAGGTCTGTTAAATTGTAGTGATGCAATTTCTATTATATCAAAATCTTGCTCATCGAAATATTACTTGTTTTTGTAAAAACATATAAATAAAATGTATTTACTTTTCAATCGCTATGTGCTTCTGGAAATATTGCCAATATAGATGACAACTAAGTGTGGCTTTATTTTCATATAATTTAATCACCCCCATACTTTTTAACTTATAAGCCAAAATTGGTTCTAATTGTACGGGTTGGGAGTTATTTATGACTTGATAAAGAGCCAGAGCCAAGTTTGGCTGTTCTTGCAAAATAGCCCAAAGACGCTGTAAATGGTGGGAATAAATTCCGGTAGATGTAGGAGCGGTTTCTAACAGTTGTGCTAGATTAATTTTGCCAACACTAAGATGATAGATTGCTGTATGTATTAGTGAGGGGTGTCCTCCAACCATTACCATCAAAAGTTTTGCTTCTTGGTCGTCCCTCCAGTTGAGTTTATAACGTTGGGCTAGCTGCTGTACCTGTTCTATATTGAACTCATTTAAAACAATTGGTAGTCCCACATTAAAAGGCGATTGGTTCAGCTTTAAGGGAATATATATCTCAGTTGACTTGACTATAATTATACGCAGCTTTTGCCATATCGGTAGTCTTTTAGCTTCTTCGTACCACGAGCGCAGTAAAGGTAAAAACTCTTTTGCTACCGTAGGATACTCAAATATTTTATTCACCTCATCTAAAGCCAAGACGATAGGAGAATCTATATGCTCTAGCAGATAATCTTGAAAGTATAAGGTGCTGCTAAGTTTGCTGCCTAAATCTTCATCCCAATATTCGTCTAGTTTTGTTTTGAGTTGCAACTGACGAGTTACACTAGCACATAACCAGCGCAAGAAGCGATTTGGTTCGCTCAAAATTGTTGAGTCAACTTGCTCAAGGTTTAAGCTAACTGTATGGTAATTGATACTGTTCGCATAGTCTAAAATTCTCAGCAGTAGTGAGGTTTTACCCATTTCTCTAGGCGCCTTAATTGTCACCAAGGCGCCTGCTTTAATAATCTCTTGACAAATAATATTTTTTAGAGAAGAATCTTCAATATAAAAAGGAGAGCCAAGAGGAACTGAGCCACTAGGGAAGCAAGGCAACATATCTAAGTTAACATTCTCTCTTAAGCTAGTAGAAAGTTGCTCTGATTGCATTTTTTTTGCATTCAAACTAGCCGCGTAGTCTAAGAGCAGCCCACGGCAATTTTTTTTGGTCAGGCGCCTATCAATAAGTATAGACAGTCTTTGCCACAAAGGAGGCGCCACAACATTAGAAAGATATCCGGGGCTATAACCCCCCTCAGTAGCCATTTGGTTATAACTCCAATCATGCCAAATTCCCCGCACAATCAAACGTTCTGCCCAATTAAGAGGGCGGCTTTGGATAGCAATTAGCTTGCTGTTAATAAGTTCAAGCAGAGAATCGAGATTCATGGAAGCCACAGGAGCGTATAAAGTTGTAAATTTTCAATTTTTCAATATTTATTCAGAATTAATATAATTATCACTGTATAAAATTATACAATAATAATTATCGTCGAATAAAATTATATGAGATTTATATGAGATTTATATGAGGTTGATGTATTCGGCAATTGCTAAAATTAAAATAATTAAAAAATAATATAACTTGATCTCGGACGAGTACTCCCAGTTCAATACTAATAATTTTAAGGTAAAAATATGTCTTGTGATGCAATCAAAGTCATTTATAGTATACAACCAGATTTGCTGGTAGAGGCTGCTAACATCGCGGCTTTAGTATTTCCGGAAACTGAGTTCAAGTTATTGTATCGACAAGCTAGCTGTTTTGATGCAGCTTTTATGTTTCCAAAAAGTCAATATAGTTTGTTGGCTCAAAACATTGGTAGTAATAATTTGTCTATAACTTTCAAAACAGAAAAATATATAGGCAAAAACATTAATTTCAGCATGTGCTTTTTCCCAAAAATTAATACTATGACCTTATCAGGGTACTACTCCGAAGGAATGGCTCATTTTATTTATACGCCATTTAATAATCATAATTGGTTAAATGGCAAAGGATATAAAATTAGTACCCCTGATTGTGTTGGAGAAAAATTTGAGTTTCTGGCGCCGAAGTTTTACGCATTTTTGGAAGAATTCTTTCTTGGATAAAGCTGAACAGCTTTAATTAAATTATGAAGCTAGAAAATGCCTGTAGTATGGACCAACGTTGTATTTTGATGGTGCGTGCGGAGGCGGGAGCTATTGCACATCCTGATTTAGGTGAAGAAATATACACTGCTTGGGTAGAAACTATGGACTTAGCAAGTCCTAACCATGTTGATTTAAACAATTGGATTGATGTACTAACTGTTAAATATCAAGTTAGCCCAATCAGTCTGCGCGCGCTGTTTGAGGCAATTAGATTGATTATCATTTCGTATGGCGACACATGATGTAGAGAGGCGATTAATCGCCTCCCTACAATACGCCGTAATTTATACACGAATTAGGCTTTTACTTACAACCATCGCTACCGCAATAAGCAGTTTCTTGCACTAATGTTGACTCTAACCAGTTGGTTTGAGCTGCCGAGTGTTGCAAATCGTGACCTTGAGTAGCACTAGCGATTGCTTGAATTGGAATTTTGGGTGTACGGTCAATATATAACAACCCGTTTGCCTCTTGGAAAGTATCGGTAAGCTGGGTGTAGCAGAAACCACTAAACATTTCAACGCGGTTTACTACTGTTAACAACCCGCTATAGCGCATTTGTAGCTCAGAAATATTTGAACTTCTGGCATATCCCCAAGTGCTATTAGCTTCATGTTCCTGGGTGTAAGCAATACCACCAAATTCTGTTAACATTACTGGCTGCCCATTGTGAGCATAGTTATCAAGGGTGAGAACTCGTCCTCCGGGACGTTCACGATTTAACAAGTCAGATAACTTGACTTCATCCCCATAACGTTTAGCCAAGGTAGTTGGGTTATTGTCATAGTCATGAATAGCAAGAATATCTGTATCGGTGCTTTCCCAACCGTCGTTACCAATTACTGGACGAGTTGGGTCAAGGGTCTTGGTTAAGTGATACATTGACAAGACGTAATTTCGATGAGCTGGTGTCTCGGTCAAATTGGGAACTCCCCAAGATTCATTGAACGGAACCCATGCCACAATACAAGGGTGACTAATATCTCGCTTAATAACTTCAGTCCATTCGCGCGTCATCCGTTCTACAGCTTTTGGTGTAAAGCGGTAAGCACTTGGCATTTCTTCCCAAACTAATAGACCTAGTACATCCGCCCAATATAAGAAACGGGGGTCTTCGACTTTTTGGTGCTTACGTACTCCATTGAAACCCATTGCTTTAACTAGTTCCACATCACGACGTAACGCTTCATCACTCGGCGCCGTCATTAATGAGTCTTCCCAGTATCCTTGGTCAAGAACTAAGCGTAAATAGTAAGGGCGTCCATTCAGCATAAAGCGGTCGCGCTGAATTCCTACCGCGCGCATTGCTGTATATGATTTGACTTCATCTAAGAGTACGTCCCCATCCCAGAGTTGAATGGAAGCATCAATTAAAGTTGGTTTTTCTGGACTCCAAAGTAACTCGTTCCGGTAATCATCAATACCTGGGTCAGAAAGCGCAATACGACGGTGAATTTCTCCTTTAAATACTGTATATGTATCGTTTACTAAGACATTATCGCCAACGCTAAGTTTTACTTTGATTTGTAAATCGTCTTGGCGTGTACCTTGAATAAAGGCTTCAAAACCAATTTCCCACCGCTCTATGTGGGGTGTCCATTGGATGCGGTCTATATAAGTGGCGCCTACACGTTCGAGCCAAACTGTTTGCCAAATACCACTCGTGCGAGGATACCAAATACTATGGGCATCCAGTTGCCAGTCTTGTTTTCCACGAGGTTTTGCTAAGTCGTGGGGGTCATCATGTGCCCAAACTGTTACTTTTGTGATGCCAGTATCTGAAAGCATATCGGTAATATCAAACGAGAAGGATGTATGTCCACCTTCATGCTCTCCCACGAATTGATTGTTAACCCAAACGCGCGCACGATAGTCAACTGCACCAAAGTGTAATATTAGTCTTCCCTCGGAGGGAGGAGTTTCAAATTCCCTCTCATACCAGCAATTTGGATGAAAACCCGTATCAGCAATCCCACTTTTGATAGATTCAGGTGCGAACGGAACTTCGATATTATTAATCCACTGCTTGATATTATCCGGTTTCGTGCATTTCCCTTCATCGTCAAATGCGAATTTCCATTGACCATTTAGGCTTTGCCAGTGCTGTCGCTGTAATTGCGGACGTGGATAAGCAGTTTGTCTTGGGTTGAAACTTATATTTTTATCGTTACCCGAACTGAGCTTTACTTCTTGTTCGTGCAATTCTAACAAGTTCATCACTATTTACTCCTAGTGGTGATAGAACAAATGTTTTAAATTTCGATAAGCGTGATTTCCTTGACAAAATCACGTTTTCTATTTTTTTACGGGCTTGGTAGTCTGCCTAGCCTAGTTGGCTAAAAAACCACAGAGGGCACAAAGGACGCAAAGAAAGAGTCGAAACAGAGTTACTTGTTGGCTTTGAATTCTTTGTCAGGCGGAGTACTAGCTGATGATATTACATACTACTGAATTAACAGCGGCGCCAAACAGCCAAAAATAAATTCCGTGTATGGTAATTTATTCTTTAGCTTGACTCGTGACATTATTACACATAAAAACAGAAATATTTATCAGGTATACGAGAAAGTAATATTAAAATTTTTCTGTAATTATTTTTTCTTTACCCAATTAATAATTGTGTTGTGGGAAACACCTGTTTGCCGCTCTATTTCCCGAAATCCTATACCTCTATTGTGCTGCTCCAAACACTGTTGCTTAACATCATTGCTATAACCTAACGGGGAATAGCTTTCTAGAAATTGCTTTCCGCAGTCTTTACAAAGATACCGCTGTTTGCTATGCCGATGTCCGTTCTTAGAAAGGCGCCGGGAATTACAGTGTGGACACATCATTACCTTCATTACTTCATTGTGCATATCATTTATCAACTCATCACCAGCGTAAGGACGTAGATAAGCAATCATTAACTCTTCAATTTGCTGAAAAATCTGTTCACGGCATGGTTCTGGCTTGCGAAGGGCGACTACAAGTAAAGCATTTGCAGCTTGAACACATATTTCGGCAATCAATTGACACTTTTCATCGCTCAATTTTGGGTTGCGTGCGTGTAGTAGCTTTGCCTGGAAATCTATTCCTTGTTGCGTCAAACTATCATCGATGGTTTGGAACATCGCGTTAGAAGTGAAATACTGAATGAACAGTAACCGCGATGTTGGTTCGTCAAAGATTTCTTTGAATATTTTTAACATCGTTTTGATAAAAGTCTCAAATGGCAGTTCGGCAATATTAAGAGTGCTAAGTTTTGTCCAGGCAGCATGAACTCGTTCAAGATGACGCAGTTCTAAAGCTTGAAAAATAGCTAGTTTATCAGGAAAAAACTGATACACGGAACCGATAGCCGTTTGCGCGCGTAAAGCTATATTATTCATCGTCGCAGCATCAAACCCAACTTCATCAAATACTTCTACTGCTGCATCCAAAATTCGCTCAACACGTTCTTGACCACGCTTTTGCTTAGGTTGGCGCCGCATTTTTACATTTTCTTGGGAGTCTTGAGGGTTGGGGTTCATGCCAGAACTAAATAAATTGCAATGATTTTTGTATAAGATATTGACAAATGTGAGTATAAGCTCATATTTTTATGATAGACATGAATTTTTCATCATGTGAGCGAGTATTTAAACCAGGATATATATTATGTCAATGTTAGAAGGCGCCCCTTGGTTATTGGCGCACAAATCAATGCTGCAAGTCAATAAGCCATTCAAAGTATCGTTGTATGGTAATGACTATGTACTATGGAAAGATGCGCTAGGTAATATTAATGCTTTACCTAATGCTTGTCCACATATGGGCGCCATGCTTAGTGAAGGATGGTGTGAAGCGCATGTAGATAAAACAAGTGTGGTAGTTTGTCCGTTTCATGCGCTGGAGTTTGATGGTGAAGGATGTACGGTTTTACCTGGTTCAAATAAAAAGACTTTACCGCAGTTGGCGCCTTTAGAATTAATTATCCAAGGTGATTTTATTTGGTCGTATGGAAATCAAGAACCAAAACAGCCTATACCTAATATATTGAATGAAATTGCCACAGAGTATGAATTGATTGGATGTACAGCAGATACCAGCATTGAAGCTAACTTAATGTCGTTATTGCTAAACATGCACGACTACAATCACCAAAACGGCACGCATCGTTCATTATTTAAGATTCAAGAAGTCAATTTTGAAAAGTTTATAGACAATGGGCATCATTCACATGCTTATTTTAGTATGCCCGTTGCGCTTACCGATTTGAAGGAGAAACTAAGCAACCCTGGTTTATTCATGTTTCCCAAAGTACTTAATGCTCACCTTGAAAACTATTTTCCTTCACTTGCAGTACTTCATGGTGAAACAGGCGCCGGGAAATTTAAACAAATTCATGCATTTATTCCAGAGTCACCAACAAAGTCACGCACTTATGCAATAATGTTTGGTCTAGCAAAAAACCCAATATTTAAATTGCTTAAATTCAAATTCCTAGATTTAGTCAAAGTCGTAATTGAACAAGACTCAGATATCTTAGGAAAGATTTATCCCAACACACCACAAAAAATCAAACTCAACAACGAAGTTGGTATGGACTGGGTGCGACGTAATTATGATAATTATCCTCATATCGTCGAACCAAACTTATCTAAAAAATAAAAGCCAAATAACTCAAACTCATAGTGTAACACTCTTGTGGAATGACTCTTGTGGAACGGGCATCCCTGCCCGTCCTTTGCATCAAGGGACAGACAAGGATGCCTATCCCACAAGAGAAATGTAGCAAACATAACTAGTAAATCTATCCGTTAAATCCGTTACATAATCGTTGAACGGAATTTCTCTGATACAGAAATATATTTAGAGTCAGATTTATCAAATCTTAATTTAAGTGGCATTAATGTGATTGGAACTGCTGTACATAAATTATATCTTGAAGGTACAAATTTAACAGGGGCAAATTTGAGCAATGCTGGTATGTCAATGGTTAATTTAGAGAATGCTAATTTAACCAATGCAAACCTAAGTGGTGCAAATTTATTTTTAGGTTATTTAAATAACGCAAATTTTACTAGTGCTAATCTTCCTGGCGCCAATTTATCGAGTGCAGAACTAAAAAATGCCAATTTTAGTAATGGTAATTTAAGCAGAGTGGATTTTACTGATTCCAACCTTCGCAATCCTAGTTTACTGGACTTTAGACTAAAGCACGCGACCGCTTCGCGGTCGCGGCGCCAAAAAAGCT
>NZ_MRCD01000068.1 GCF_001904745.1 Calothrix sp. HK-06 | reverse complement strand
TAGTAGGCGCCCTTCAGCAACGTGTAATCCCTTTACTTACAACGATTTTACTTTAGTTGCCTCTCCTTCTAAAAGTCCTATTTCTCTTGGTTTCTCTGTTGACGTGAGAATAACACAGCTATTATGAGGGACTTCAGCAATAGTCTTAATTGATTGAGCATACCCCTCATAGCCTGGACGGCAAAGTCCTGTTTGTCCACCACTAGATAAAATTGTCTCGGCATTGTCTAAAATTATTAAACATCGATTTGAGCTTAAGCATTCTATTAGCTTAGATAGTTTTCCATCAAAGCTGTCAGGGATCAGCACCTCTTTTCTCGCCGACCATAACGAGAATTGCAGTATGCTCGTAAGTTTATCTCCTACAGGTGGAGATGAATGCAAAGAGCGCCACACCACTACATCAAACTCGCTTTGAACTTGCAGCCCCAACTTTACAGCTAACGTACTTTTACCAATACCTCCAATTCCTAACAATGCCACTAAACGGCAACGTTCCTCTAGTAACCACCGTCGTAGCTGCAACAGTTCGGCAGAGCGATTATAAAATATCGACACATCCGGCGCCTCTCCCCAGTCTCGCTTCGGGTTTGCACATGAACGTACTTCCACATCCTTAGACTCTTCGGTCGGTTGTGTATAATCACTTTTGACTAACTCCAATTTAAAGGCACTAAAGGCTTTTTGTAAAGAACCTCTATTTACAACATCAGTGCGCCCCATTATTTTAGAAACTGTGTGCAGTGCTAATTCCATGCGGTCGGCAAGCTCTTCTAAAGTAAAGCTATTTCCAGCATTTTCGTTTAATTCAGTAGTGGCTCTAGCGGTTTAAAGCTTATGCCAGCCTTTAAGAGTGAGGATAACGCCCCGGTGGCGCCGTTTGGTATGCTGTTTCATCTGCGTTACCTAAAATAAATATTTTTAAGAAAGAAAATTGGCGTTGCATAAATGCGGGATGAATTAGCTAAATACAGGTATTCCTCTATACTTTAAATAGTGTAGTAACAAGCGAACCGAGTTTTTAAGCATATTTACTGATTTTGAGTAACACAATGTTTTTTCTCCTCCGGAGACACTACGTGAACGATGTAGGCGTGCAAGATAATGGCGTAAACGTGTATTTTCCCCTTCTATTCTGGTCATATACGTTTTACTTACAATATGGTCTCCTGAGTCGATAAAACTGGCGTAAACTGGCCACCCATCAGTAACGTAAAAATAGCATCCCCACAGTCTAACAATGTCCCATAAAGGTTTAAACGTTTCCGTACTATGGTCTCCTATTACCCAAGCCAATATTCCCTCATGAAAGTGGTCTAAGTCCGTCCATATCCAAATTTTGTTTGTCTTGAAAAGTTTGCTCAACGGGGGGAACCCCCGCACGCAACTTTTCGCTTTTTTGAGCCAACAAACGTTTCTAGTTCATCCAATTCTCCAACGGATGGTATTTTATCAATCGGTGGTGCCGAGGGTAATTTTTCGCCAACTTGTTTTACCCAGTTAATAATAGTTGTGTGATGAACTGCTGTTTGCCTTTCAATCGCTCTAAATCCGGCCCCATTAACGTATGCATTTAAACATTCTATTTTTTTCTCGTTTGAGTATCCGCGTGAAGGACTGTAGGTATCTATAAATTGGCGCCCACAATTAGTACATATGTGATTTTGCTTACCTCGGCGCTTACCATTTTTTCTAATGTCAGTAGATTCACAGTATGGACAATTCATAGTAGAACACCTCAATTCATCCCTCTATTATGCAACGCCAGAAAATTCATCTACAAAATATACAGGCAGGTAAACTTCAATCAATCAAACATAGAACTAATGTATTTCATTATATTTAACTATTCTATATAATCTTATAGGTCTTGTTGAGACGTAATTATGCAAAAATCAAATGCAAAATTAAAAAGCACAAATTATTTTTATATCCGTAATAATTGATCTAAATTTTGAGACTATCAAATAGTGATAAGTGCAGTACTGCAACATAAGTGTCAAAATATTAGAACCTATTTACTTACCCAAGTAAACACCCTTCTTGTGGAGCGGGCATCCCTGCCTGCCCCAAGAACATAAGACAGACAAAGATGACCATCCCACAAGAACAGTAGATTATAAAAGTATTTAATTTCAAAAGCTGGGCGCCGTGGTTTAGTGACGGCGCCTGCATCTCCTATCAAGATGGTAGTCACAGCTAAAAGGAATAAGCCAAACAAAAGCTTTTCTCAACAATCCGTTTTAACTTAATTTTATCCCATGTAACCTAACTGAATAAGTTGATACTGCTTACATCTATAGAAGATATACAAGGAAAAGATTTTGTTACATTTTCTAGTCCCTTATTATCTATCTTTAAATTGGTTATGCCTACAAATATTGACAAGGGCAAGAAATCACTAATATTTTTAGCTCTAAGTTTAAGCAGCTACATCGCATTTTTACTTCTAGGTTTATATTTTAGACCTGTACCTCTAGCTAACTTTCTTGGTTGCTTGGCATTACTAGTTTACACAGCAACTCTGGCACCAAGCATATGCAGAACTGTTTTTCCAAACATGCGCGGTAATAAAACTTTAGTTTGGCTACTCAAAAACAGGCGCCATGTTGGTATCGCATCATATGTACTAGGTTCAAACCATGCCTTACTAATGGTAGTGCAAAAAAATATTAACTTACTAGCTCCCAGTACTTATGTTCACTACTTTCAAGGTATTTCAATATTCTTCATCATGACGCTACTCGCAGTGACTTCCAACGATTGGAGCGTAAAAGCATTAAAGAAAAACTGGGTAAAGCTGCATCAACTAACCTACCTAATAATATTTATTCTTCCCTGGCATATTATAGATAAAATGTTTGGACATTGGAGCTATTTAACTCCATTGGAATTACTAATTAACTTCATTTGTATTTATCTATTTTTTCAAAGGGCAAGGTTAAAAGCTAAAACTTGTTAGAAAAGACTCTTCTTGGAGAATAAAAATGTCACAAAATGAAAATTATCAACCCTTATGGAAATTGTGCTTAAAGAAGTTTTATCACTTTTTTAAAAGATTTTTTTGCCTCTCACGGAATGCTTCTAGCTGACAAAGTGCATAAGTCAACTTTGGTCGCACCTATTAACTAATAGAAACCTACACACAATACATTACACAATATAGGAGGAAATTTACGTCTTGTGCAATTGGTAGTTCCTACGCCATCCAACCTGGAGATACACTTTTTAACATTGCCCAGCAAAAATTGGGTGATGGCAACCGTTGGCGTGAAATTAAGAAACCAGATGGTTCACCTTTTTCAGAACAAGAAGCATCCAATTTACAAGTAGGTCAAGAAATTTGCCTACCCGGAGGAAATGGGCATAGCGGTTCTGGAAATGCCATGATTGACGAAATATTAGCAGCCCATAATCACTACAGAGCAGAAGTTGGTGTTAGTTCAATTCGTTGGTCAAATACCTTAGCCTCAAGCGCTCAACAATGGGCAAATAATTTAGCTGCAAGCGGTAAGTTTGAACATAGTGGAACTCGTGGTGTTGGTGAAAACCTTTGGATGGGTACTACCAAAAGATTTTCTTACTCTCGAATGGTAGATTCTTGGGGTAATGAAAAAAAATTTTTTGTTCGTGGTAATTTCCCCAATGTTTCCAGTACTGGTAATTGGACAGATGTTGGTCACTACACTCAAGTAGTTTGGAGAAACACAACCGAAGTTGGTTGTGCAATAGCCAGTGATGGGCGCAATGATTATCTAGTTTGTCAATATAATCCTCCTGGAAACTTTACAGGTCAACCTGTTTTTTAACTATTGGTTAATTTGAATCCTCCCCACCCAACCCAAGAATATGGGTGGGGACGAGCGATTTTATCGGGACATTTTTTTGCGCTCGAAGCACCGGAGCGATGAATCAGGTTGCATAAACGTGCGTAAACTCAAGAGCGAAAAATCTCATTTAATGCCGAAACGTTATTATATATGGAGAAATTTTATGTCTTGTGCAATTGGTAGTTCATACACCATTCAACCTGGAGATACGCTTTTTAATATTGCCCAGCAGAAATTGGGTGATGGCAACCGTTGGCGCGAAATTAAGAAGCCAGATGGTAGCCAAATGACAGACAATGACGCTAGTAATTTACAAGTGGGTCAGGAGATTTGCCTTCCCAATGGTACGGTTCCTCCATCTCCACCACTGCCATCAGGTGCTGGTTTTGGCAATATCGTATCGCAACAAACTTATGAAGCGATGTTTCCCCATCGTAACGCTTTGTATAGTTACGACAGTCTGGTGAGAGCAACGAGTAAGTACCCTAGCTTTTGCAACGAGGGTTCGGATGAGCAACGTAAACGTGAGGCGGCAGCATTTCTGGCGAATATAGCCCACGAAACAACGGGAGGTTGGGATGCTGCCCCTGATGGACGTTTTGCCTGGGGTTTGCACTTTATTGAAGAGCAAAATCCTCAAAGCAATTACTGTGACCCCTCGAATGCAACATATCCATGTGCGCCAGGTCAGTCATATTACGGTCGCGGTCCGATTCAATTATCGTGGAACTATATCTATGGTGCAGCAGGCCAAGCTTTGGGCATTGATTTGCTCAACAATCCTGACTCTGTAAAGTCGGATGGTAATATTGCCTTTCAAACTGCCTTGTGGTTCTGGATGACTCCCCAACTACCCAAGCCTTCTTGCCATGATGTAATGAGTGGTCGTTGGGCGCCATTGAGTGACGATGGAAGCAAGGGACGCGCCCCAGGCTTTGGCATGACCATTAACATCATTAATGGTGGTCTTGAATGCGGCAAACCCACCCCTCCTCAAGTAAATGATAGAGTCGGTTTTTACCAGCATTTTTGCCAGATGTTGGGTGTGAGTATAGGCGATAACATTTACTGCGACCGTATGGAACCATACAAATAAGTAATATTTTTGACTAAAATTTAGGTAGTCAAAAGTTATGTTTGTAAATATTTTTAGTTTAATATAGGGGGCGGGCAAGGATGCCCGTTCCACAAGATACTACACAATATGTACGGTTGGCACTACAGAAGGCGGACGGTGTGTTTTTACGAATTTATTGATGGTTATCTACACCAGATTTTTTGAGATATATCTGTCAATATAAATTTGTGAGGCAAAGGAAGTATAAATGAGAAAGCAGTTTATTACACAGGTATTGCAAAACGGAATTCGTAAAGCTTTACGTAATCCTAAGTATCGTTGGGCAGCAGTTGTTGCAGCGTTATTTTATTTCATTAGTCCTATAGATATAGTTCCAGATGCTATACCATTTTTAGGACTTATTGATGATGGTGTAATTGCTACCTTTTTAGTTGCTGAAGTATCGCAAATTGTTATGGATAAACTTCAAAACCGCAAAAAGCATGATACTTATACCGAAGTCAATACTAACAAAGTATATAATGTAGTAAATAATGTAATTGATGTTGAAGCTGTGACTGTAAATTAAACACAATTACGATTTACTTGTATTTTATTATCTGTGTACATTTTAAACACACGTCATTATTTTAATTAAGAAAATTAGGAGGAATATCATATGTCTACAATTAAAGAACGTATTGCTCAAGATTTAGCACAAGTCAAAGAAACAGGCGGCGCCAGAACTAAAAGAATCCGTGAAATTGTCCAAGTTGCAGTCAATGAAGCTGTAAATGAGCTTAAAGGTGGTTCTGGAGATATTCGTAATATTGCTAAGGATGCCGTTACAGTTGTTATAGAAAATTTCAAGACCAAGGGTCAGCAAGCTAAGGATGAAGCAATGGCAGCAATGGAAGGCGCCATTGCAGGAGTAAAAGATAGCAATACTCAACAGCAAACAGTTACCAACCAAGCTATTGGTGAACAACAAATTTTAGATGCTGTAGATGGCGCTCTTGTTGCAGTCGAAACCCAAAAGCAAAAAGCACCCCGCAATCGTATAATGTCTTTACTCTTAACAGTTTTCAACGCTCTAAGAGGCAAATTATCTGTAAGTCTTCAGAAAGATTATGTTTCCCTCAAAGATTTATTGGCTAACTGGGATGATAAATTAACAGCGCAATATGGCGACCGTTACACCCAAGTTAAGCAACGTTGGGAAACAGCACAAACTTCATACAATGCCACAAAAACAAAAATGGCTAACGGTGAACCTTCTCCTGTAGACGAATATCAAACAGAAGCAGATAAAAAAGCTGCTAAAGCTGGAGCAACAGTAGCTCAAACCGAACAAGTACTTAGAAAGCAACTCAAAACTATTTTAGAATCTACCGCTGCAAAACTGTAAACTAGTAGAACAAAATAGTCGCCAATAATATTGAATAACATAAATGTAGAGACGTGACATGTCACGTCTCTACATGCGTTTATATAATAAAATACTACGCTACACCATAACCTGTATACGGACGTTTATACGGTGGATGTAACCCTAAAATAATAGTTTTTGTTGATTTAGGAGCAGAAAAACTATTTGCAGCCGAGAAAGAAGGACGTAAAATAGCAGTTGAGATAAAAAGTTTTGTCGGTGCTTCTCCAATTCGTGATTTGTAAGAAGCTCTAGGTCAATACGTACTTTACTCTAAAATTTTGGAGGAGCAAGAGCCAGAGCGTTTAGTTTATTTAGCAGTCACTAAAGTTATATTCCGCGATTTCTTTTCAGAACCCATTTGTCAATTAATAATGAGACGAACTGTAGTTAGATTAATTGTGTTCGATCCTGAAAAAAAGGAGATTACTCAATGGATACATTAGAGTTTTATCGAGAAAATATTTATAAAATTTTGAAGCATCATGCTGATATCCCTTACTCATATGGTGAGATTGAATCTGAAATTGTTATCAACCAAGATAGAAATCATTATATATTGATGATTTATGGTTGGGATAAAGATTTAAGAATTCATGGATGTGTAGTTGATGTTATTATTAAAAACGGCAAAATTTGGATTTATCGAGATGGAATAGAAGATGGAATAACTGATGATTTAGTGGCTGCTGGTGTGCCTAAAGACAAGATTGTTTTAGCGTTTCATCATCCTAATGTTAGACAATATACTGGTTATGCTGTTGCTTAAATAATATTGCTCTTGTGGAATGGGCATCCTTGCCCGTTCTATAAGATTTATAATTTTATGACAGGCAGGGATGCCTGTTCCACAAGATATATATAAATCATTAATAAAATCACGGCGCCACTGATTGTACCGCACTTGTAACACCTGTCAGCTTACTTAATCTAACTATTACAAAATCAGAAGGTTTGGCGCCTATAATTTGTGATAAGTAGCAATCATAAACTGCCAATAAAAACCCTTTAATGATGTCCTGCCCATTGGCTTTTACTAAATCATCAGCTTTTTTCAAAAAACCCGAACGCCATTTACCATCGTTGTTACCGTATATCTCTACAACATGCAAAGCAGCTAAGTACTCAGCTAATGGGTCGAGACAAAACCTAATTTTATCTTTTGCGGAACCAACGGTTTGAATTAAATGTAGACGATTTTCGAGGTAGTCGAGGCGCCTGTCTACATCTAAAGGGTTTATAGTTGATAAAGCAGCAACAGCATCCATGCGCGAAGTTGTACCTGGTTGATAATTACGCTGTAAACATTCCCAAGCTATTGCTTTTGTATCTAGATGTATAATTCTATCATCAAGTTTTTCACTGGCGATATCGCGGTTTAATTCGTTAAGATACCCAAGCATCAAATTTGGTATTGTTTGCGGAATATCATATACAATTTGGTTCTCAACATTGGCTATGAGCTGCTCGGCATATAATTTTGCTAGTAGCACCGTAATATTACTGTGACTGACCATTAAGGACAAACGATTACAAGCGTCAAAAAATTCTTGGTCTGTAAATTTATCACGCTTTCCACGTTGCATTAAATAAGCTTCCATAAATGAGGAAAGTTTATTTGCTTCAATTCGCAATGGCTTAATGTTAGTTTTATTTACCCTTCCTAATTTTTCTTCTAACCGTGATGTAATAACCAGCGCATTAACTGGAAAGTCTGGTGAGTCTGGTTGTAATGCTTCGCGCGTAGTAGTATTTAATTCAGAGAAACGGTCTACTATTACTAATATACGTTGTTTTCGTAACAGCTTAACTAGTAATTCCTCGCATATTGGTTCTGGTTCGTCTATTAATGCTTGTAACTGTCCACGAATAGCTTCTTTCAATGATGACTTTCCATCTACCGTGCGAAAGTCTTCTTCTAACAGCACAGGTAACATTAAATGCCGACACAAGCGTTTATCTACAATATCACTCATTCCCCAGTTAGCAACTTGACAAGCCAAACTGGTTTTACCAATTCCACCTTCGCCTGATATTATCAAGCAACTACGCTGTTTTGAAAAAGTAGCACGTAAATTATCCGGCGCCAGTTGTGCTACGGTATTACCATCAAGCACAACTGGAATGGAAATATAGGTATTACGATTACTAACAGTATCTTTTTTGGGAAACTGTTCGCGCGCTGATTCAATATATTTATTTACCCACGCATCAAGTACTTTAGGATGATAATGAAACCATCCAACAAATAACACATATCTTAAAGGTACGTTTATACTAATAAACGGTAATGAAAAATCAGTGTAAGGCTTAAGAGCATTATTAATCTTTAATAGCCATATAGGTTTGACTCGCAGCAGTATAAACCACAGTGTAGGCAACAAAGTCACATATGCTGCAATACCCAAAAGTAACTTATGCTTGAGAAGCCATTCGACTACTCTATCAAATAACCGCGTTTCTTTCTCAGATTTCAAAGCTTCCAACGGGCGCCGGATTCTTGCAGCGTCAATTTCAGTAAAATTCTGTTTATGTTCTTCTAAAATTTTTGTAACTTGCTCAAAGTCAGTAATTACCTTTGTTAACTTAGCACTTGGTAATTTATCGGCAACATCCTGATAGGCGCCAATAATACCACCTAGCCCTTTTACCGTTCCATACCTGACATAATATTCGCTATCATTTAACAACGGAATCATATCTTTTACAGCAGAAGTTGCCTCAGTTCCCATTGCACCCAAAGCCAAAGCGGCATTTTTACGAACGCGCGGGTTATCATCTTTGAGTGCGTTTATTAAAGATGGAACAGCTACTTTTGCTTCCATACCTATTCTTCTTAATGCCGAAGCTGCATAAATCCGAACGTACAGTTCTTTATCTTGTAACGCTGCCATTAAAGCTGGAACTGCTGGTTTTGCTTGCGTACCAATGGCGCCTAATGCCAATACAGCATACATCCGTACTTGGGCATCTACATCTTGTAAACTGAGCGTCAGTGCTGGAACGGAAGATGCAGCTTCGGCGCCCATATCTCCTAATACCCAAGCTGCGCGCCAACGTATATTACAATCTGGATTATTTAAAGTTTCTACAAGTGCGGGAACTGCACCGGAACCAATACTTACAAGTGCATCGTGCGCTTCTAAACGAACACGCGCGTTGTTATCGATTAATTTTTCAACCAGAGGAGCAATTTTTTCATCTACAGTAACTAGTGCCCAGCTATTACTTGTCCACAGCAGGAACACCATCAGGCACAAAATAGCCAGTTTCAGCATTTTGGTTATTGAAGCGGTGATGTTCACTGCTATTTGCTCCGTTGCTTTACTGTATCTATTTTACTCCAGGCGGCAGATTGGCAACGGATGTAACGGTGAGTCCACTTGGCGGTGTCGGCTTCCGGAGCGCCAAAGTGGCGAACCCGAAGGGATGTAACAGATGGTATTGAGGGGTGCCGTAATTTTAATCTCTTGTAGCATAAGTGCCCTTGCCTGTGCAGTCCATGTATTTTTTTACCACAGAGACTTACATCAACCCACCAAAATTTGTTACATAAACTATCCGTTACATCCGTTTCTCATCCGTTGCCAGCGACTCATCACATTTTCATATCACAAATAAATATGTCATGGGCACTACTCGCGAATCAGGTGCGTCAGGATAAGTAGTTTGCCAAGAAGTGTTGTATCAAGTTACTTGATGCACTGCTTTGGCGCACGATATGGCATAAAGAGAAGCATTGCCAATTGCTCGTGGGAGTAAACATACATTAACTGTAAACTATATGGCGAGTAGATTCCATCACAAAAATATGCGATGGCGTGCGTGGGTAACTAACATGTCATTCAAATCAATAAAACCTAGTTCGATTTTTCGATGGCGGTTGAAACTGAAGTCAATTGTACCAATTTTCTTTCTATTCACTTTTGTTGGAGTAATAGTACTAGATACTTTTGCTCCTGCTTTAGCGCAATTTCCGGCGCCGCAATCAATTCCACCACAACCACAGTTTCCGACACCACAACCAATTCCACCACAACCGCAATTTCCTCAACCCGTTCCAATACCTATTCCATTACCTCAAACTCCTGAGTTTCCACCTGCTGAAACTGATGGGTTTCCACAACCTGTTCCTGTACCGCAACCTGTACCACAGCCACAACCCGTTCCACAACCAATTCCTCAACCCGTTCCACAACCTGTTCAAAGAGTACAACGACCACGGCAGGAAATCCGGGGTGTATGGATGACTAATAATGACCTTGATATTTTGAGGGATAGGACTAAAGTTGGCGAAGCGATGGATAAACTACGCCAATTAAACTTTAATACCGTTTACCCGGTTGTTTGGAATTCGGGATATGTAATGTATCCAAGCGATGTTGCACAACGTGCGGAAATTCAGCCGTTTGTATATAGGGGCACAGAAGGTCATGATATTATTGCGGATGTAATTAATCAAGCGCATCGTCGCGGGTTGTTGGCAATTCCTTGGTTTGAATTTGGTTTTATGGCGCCTGAAACTTCAGAGTTAGCTTTAAACCATCCCGAATGGTTGACACGAAAACGTGATGGAAGCCAAACATCAATTAGTGCAGCGGGTGAGGTAGCATGGCTTAACCCCTTCCACCCAGAAGTACAAAAGTTTATTAGTGATTTAGTACTAGAAATCGTAACTAAATACGATGCCGATGGTATTCAGTTCGACGACCACATGAGTTTGCCTCATGAATTTGGTTACGACAGATATACAATATCTTTGTATACTCAAGAAACTGGAAAAGCTCCTCCATCTAACCCTCAAGACCAAGCTTGGATGCGCTGGCGTGCGGATAAAATTACAGTTTTTATGTTGCAACTCAACCAAGCAGTCAAAGCACGCAAACCAAATGCTATTTTCTCAGTTTCGCCCAATTACTACAACTTCGCTTATAAGTTCCAACTCCAAGACTGGTTGAACTGGGTACGGTTAAATATTGTTGACGAGCTGGTAATGCAAGTCTATCGTGACGATTTAGGTTCGTTTACTTCTAAAATTACCCGTCCAGAAATTATAGAAACCCAACAACTAAATATACCAACAGGCATTGGTATTATGGCAGGTTTAAGGACACGCCGAATTCCAATGCAGCAAATTAAGTCACAAGTACAAGCCGCACAACAACGCGGTTTAGGTGTCGCCTTTTTCTACTATGAAAGTTTATGGGATACTGGTCCCGAAGACCCTGGTCAACGACAGCAAGGTTTTCAGGCAGTTTTCCCATCTCCAGCACTGCGCGCAAGGGCTGATTAGCAGATTTATCAATACTCTTTTGCGGCAAATACAAAAATACTATGAAGACGTAGCAGTGCTACGTCTTTATTTTTGTAAGTATACTTAATCAAAAAAACATACAAAATATACATCATCTTTAATAATACCACTACCGTATAAGAGAAAATACTGTAACTATTATAAAGAAATGTATAAATTAATTTATGTATTTATAAAAGTAATGAGTGTGATTAAGTTAAGAGACAATAAAAGCTCAAAAATATAAAGTTGATTCAAATATAAACTTTATAAATTGATTACTAAAGTAACTAAAAACTCTTAATTAATAAATATTTTTAGTTTTTATTATCCGCGTTTATACAGGTTCATATCTCTAAAAAATATCTGTTTTAATGGTAGTATTTATGCAACTCTATACATCAAATGAAATTCAAAATATTCAAAATGATTTGCCTTATTTAATTCAAACATCTGAATGGATAAGGAGTTTTCTTGCTAAATCACATCCTGATTTAGGTCGAAGCGGTAAGGTTTGCCCTCATATACCCTATTCATTAAAAGCTGATGCTATTCAACTAGCAGTTATTCGTCCTCAAAGTTATATACAGCAAGATATAGAAGTCATTGTGAAGGGTTATAGGGATGCTTTTTTGCAAACAGAACCAAGTTTTGGAGATGCTTCAATATACAAAGTCATTTTGCTGCTTTTCCCTGATATAAACATTGAGGATACTCCAACTTTAATTGATGATGTACAAAAAAAATTAAAGCCTTTTTTTGTAGAAGCAGGTCTAATGCTTGGTGAATTTCATATGCGTAATCAAAGTCCAGGTTTACATAATCCTAACTTTCGTCCTCTTCGTAGTCCTATCCCAATGCTAGCTATTCGTTTTATGGTAGAAGCTGATTTACCTTTTCTTAAACTTTCTAGTGATGAACCTCAAATACGTATCAAATATCTTGAAATTTACTTACAACGTTTTGCTAACAATTTTAAAGACGAAAAAAACTATCACCAAGCGATGCAAGCATTAACAACAGCAAAGCAAGAGTTAGAAGCATTTAATACCTTCATTCACTAACGCGCGTAGTTAAACTCTCAGTATATAAACCGTAATTAAAAATACATTCATCTATGATTGCTCTAAATGATACTTTGTACGAGGTTGCTCAAAATTACAGTACATCTTTGCAGCAGTGTGTACACAAATATTTTGAGGCACAGACCAACAGAACTCCTGACTCAGTAGCAGTAGTTTTAGAAGATAAGTTTCTTACTTACCGTGAACTAAACGAACAAGCAAATCAACTAGCGCACTATTTACGTTCTCTAGGTGTCAAAGCTGGTGTGATGGTTGGAATTTGTTTAGAGCGCTCTTTAGAAATGGTTGTGGCAATTTTAGGAGTTCTTAAAGCATCCGGCGCCTATGTACCAATAGACCCAAACTACCCATCTGAGCGACTAAGTTTTATATTAGAAGATACTCAAACACCAATTTTACTGACTCTAAGTAATTTACTTCCAAAACTTCCAGCATTGAGTACAAAGTTAGTTTGTCTTGATTCACAGTGGAATACAATATCTCAACACAGTCCAGAAAATCCAGTCTGTGATGCAAGCATTGATGATTTGATGTACGTTATCTACACTTCTGGTTCTACTGGAAAACCTAAAGGTGTAATGGTTCCTCACCGTGGAATTGTAAATCAACTTCAGTGGCGCCAGTCAACGTTTGGTTTAACTGCGAAAGATAAAGTATTACAGAACATATCATTTAGCTTTGACCCTTCAGTCTGGCAAATATTTTGGCCACTATGCTTTGGAGGACAGCTAGTCTTACCTCGTGTAGGAGGACATCAAGATAGTGCTTACTTGGTAAAACTCATTGCTGAACAGCAAATTACCATTACAGCTTTTGTCCCCTCGATGCTGCGAGTCATTCTTGAAGAAAAGGGTGTCGAAGCTTGTTCTCATTTACGCCATATTTCTTGTGGTGGTGAAGCTTTACCTACAGAGTTAATAGAGCAATTTTTCGCGTGCTTGGGTTTAGATGGAGTGTTGCATAACGTTTATGGACCAACAGAAGCGTCTATCGATGCCACTTTTTGGAAATGTCAACGCAATATTAGTACTATTGTGGCGCCTATCGGTAAACCAATTTTGAACACGAGTATCTATATATTAGATGAGAACTTACAACCAACTTTACCTGGTGAAGCTGGAGAATTATATATTGGTGGCGCCGGTTTAGCTAATGGTTATCTCAACCGTCCTGAACTTACTTCTGAAAAGTTTATTCTTAACCCATTTGGCACCGGCTCAAAAGAGCGACTTTACAAAACAGGAGATTTAGCACGCTATTTGTCCGATGGAAATATTGAATTTCTTGGACGTATCGACCACCAAGTCAAAGTTCGTGGTTTTCGCATCGAACTTGGAGAAATTGAAACGACTTTGCTGCAACTAGCAAATATACGGGAAACTGTAGTTATCGCGCGTCAAGATGAAGGACAAGAAAAGCGCTTGGTTGCCTATATAGTTCTTGAAAAAGGACAAACAATCGCAAAGAGTGAAATTCGGAACTATCTCACTTCCAAATTAGCTGAATACATGGTTCCTTCATCATTTATGATTTTAGAAGCTTTACCACTCAACGCGAACGGTAAAGTAGATCGTAATGCTTTACCTGCTCCTGACAACACACGCGAACAGCTTGAAAAATTTGTTGCACCTGAATCAACTATTGAAATTCAACTAGCATCCATTTGGCAAGAACTTCTAGGAATTGAGTCTATAGGAATCTTTGACAACTTTTTTGAGTTGGGAGGTACTTCTTTACTCGCAACACAAATGTTGATAAAGATTGAAAATAGATTTGCAAAAAAACTACCACTAGCAACATTTTTGAAAGCAGCGACGATAAAAGAACTTGCAAATGTTATTCAAAAAGAGACTCCAGAAATATGGTCAACTATAGTACCTATTCAACCTCATGGAAAAAAGGCACCTTTATTTTGTGTTCATGGCGCCGATGTTAATGTTCTTGTATTTCAAAACTTTGTTGAATATTTAGATTCAGAACAACCAATTTATGCATTACAACCACAAAGACCAAATGGAGAGCAAGATTTTCTAAACCGAATCGAAGATATAGCAAGCGAGTATATCAAACACATTCGTACAATTCAACCAACTGGGCCATATTATTTAGCAGGTTATTCCATTGGAGGAGTAATTATATTTGAAATGGCGCAACAGCTAGTAGCGCAAGAACAAGAAGTTAAACTACTAGCATTCTTTGATACTGCCTGCCCAAAATATTTTCAACATCAATCAGTAGATAAATTATTCGCTCATCACTGGGGTATACTCAAAACTCTCAAATCACAAGAAAAACTAGCATACTTACTCAATGGATTACAACAGCGCTGGAACAAGATTATTCAACCATGTGTACCAAAAGTTGCTATCGAACATCCAATACCAGAAGACCCAGAATACGAAAGATTATTTTATACCCTTGTTGGCGCCGTCCGTAACTACAAACCTCAAATTTATCCAGGTAAAATAACTTTGTTTCGCTGCTTAGAACAACAGTGGTGGATAAAACACGACCGTGGACTAGGTTGGTCAGAGTTTACAGAAAAACCAATCGAAGTAGTTGACATTCCTGGTAGTCACAACTACTCAGTCAGGACCAACGCCAAGCACACAGCACAAAAATTACGCCGCTACTTGAATTAACCATCGTCTTGTAGCATAGGCTTGGAGCCTGTGCATTCATTAAATTCCTAGAGGATAAAATAAGTTTAAAAATATCCTCTAGGAAAATCAATATAATAGTAATGATTATCATTAGTTTTAAATATTAACCATTTGCATTAATGCTGCTGGATACCGCTCACCTGAGAAAGCGCCTCTAGGTACAATGCTATCAATCCGCGTTAAATCTTCGTTACTTAGCTGAACTTCCAAGGCGCCCAAATTTTCCAGTAGATAAGAAATGCGTTTAGTTCCTGGGATAGGAACAATACTTTCATCTTGCGCTAACAACCAAGCTAGTGCTAGCTGTGCAGAAGTACAGTTTTTTTCAACTGCGATTTTTTGCACTTCAGTAACCAAGTTTAAATTATGCTGAAAATTGTCACCTTGGAACCTGGGAGAATTACGGCGCCAGTCATCGGGTGCTAAGTCTTCAAATTTCTGAATTTTTCCTGTAAGAAACCCTCTTCCCAAAGGACTCCAAGGTACAAAACCAATTCCTAATTTTTTATAAGCAGGAAGAATTTCGGTTTCAACATCTCGACTCCATAGGGAGTATTCGCTTTGTATTGCTGTAATTGAATGTACTTTACTTGCACGATATAGAGTTTTCGCTGATGCTTCGGATAAACCTATATATTTAACTTTGCCTTCTTTGACTAACTCAGCCATTGCTCCTACAGTATCTTCAATTGGTACATTAGGGTCAACGCGGTGCTGGTAATATAAATCAATAGTGTCAATTCCTAAACGATGTAAACTCGCTTCACAAGCTTGTCGAACATATTCGGGTTTACCATTTACAGGCATTGCTTTACCATCTTTACTCGTGCTAGCAAGCCCGAATTTTGTCGCAATAATTACTTGTTCTCGTTTACCTCGAATTGCTTTACCAACTAATTCTTCATTATGCCCAACACCGTATGCATCCGCAGTATCAAGGAAAGTGGCGCCTCCGTGTGTTAATTCGATGGCTTTATGAATAGTTGCAATAGCTTCTTGTTCGTCCGCACTTCCATACATTCCCGACATTCCCATACAACCTAAACCAATGCTAGAAACAGTTAAATTACCTAGTTTTCTAGTTTTCATATTTACTTCCTCAAATTAAAACGTCGAATAAAGAAGCGACTTGGAACATTTTTTTCTTGTCCCGGTAAAAGATGATGACGAATGCGTGACTCTGTAACTAAAACATCATTACCTACAACAGTCAAATTAACTGGTGACTCCATATTTGCTGCTATAGTCTCTATTGACCGAGGTGTGTTTTTGGGTGAAAGCACATCAATACTAAGTAGGCGCCCGTTACCACTTGTTACACTACCTTCAGTTACAAGTAGTTTTCCATCTGGAGCAAATTGCATTCCATCAGGGTTTTCAAGTTTGCGTGTTAGAGATATTTTTTCAACAGCAACTCCTTTAAGTTGAGGTGTAATTTTAAAAAGCTCTCCAGTAGAGAACATACCCACAATAATTACACCATCTGGTCTGCGAGCAATACCAGCAAGTCCTATTTGCTTAGAATTAAATAGTGGATTTTCTGACCAAACTTGTAACTTACTTGCTCCAGGCGCCAGATAATGAATACGAGGACGCGAACTATCGGTAAGATAAATACCACCATTACTATCAAGCGCTATATCATTCCCAAAACCGTTATCAGGCATTTGAATAACACGCAATATTTTACCTGTACGGGTATCAATTGCAAAAATCCGATGTGGGCGCCTAACTATTTCACCCTTAGAATTTTTAATTCCAAGAAAATCAGAAGAAGCTCCCCAAAGAATTTCTCGTTGCTCATCAAGCCGTAAACTATTAGCAGCAAAGATTTCACTATTTCCTGGGAAGAAAGTCTCGCTTTTACCTTGGGAGTCAATACGCAGTATTTGACCGCTTGTCACAGAACCAACATATAAAATTCCTTTAGAAGAGCGCGCGATTCCATTTGGATATTGAAAATTAGGAGGTAATTCAATCGGAGCTTTAACATTGGAATTTTGAGCTACTGATTCTATTGAGGTTAAAAGAAATACTGTTAATACAACTGGAGAAAAAAACTTCTGCATCATAATAGAAAATCTGAAAGCTTAATCACTACTTTACCAAAATGTTTACCATTGTCTAAATATTCAAATACAGCTTGAGTCTGTTCTAAGGTGAAAACTTTATCTATTACAGGATGAATATTATAAGCTTCAATTGCTTGATTCATCGTTGCAAAATTATCGGTAGAACCTACTTCCATTCCTTTAATCGTAGCTTGTTGATGTAGTAGAGCTAATGTATTAAGATTGGTTTCAAAGCCATTGAGTAAACCCACTACTGAAATATGTCCACCCATTCGCAGTGCATTAAGTGATTTTTGAACGTTGTTGCCACCAACAGTTTCGACGACTATATCTACACCTTTTCCATCCGTATATTTATGAATGATGTTTTCCCAATCGGGTGTAGTTTTATAGTTTATTGTAAAGTCGGCACCTAATTTTTGTGCTTTTTCAAGCTTTTCCTCACTGCTTGATGTAATAATTGCTTTGGCGCCATTTGCTTTTACAAATTGCAGTGCAAAAATAGATACTCCTCCTGTACCATGCAGCAATACTGTATTATCTGCTTGAAGGTTGCCGTATTTGAGTGCGTTCCATGCTGTTAAACCAGCAATTGGTAATGTAGATGCTTCTACAAGTGAGAGATTACATGGTATTTTGATTAATTGGTTAACTTGGAATATTTTATACTCGCTTAATTGTCCTGCTACATTACCTAATCCTTGACGAGTTGAGTAATCAGTGGTTTGGCTAGTAGGTTTACCACTTATCCAATTTGGTATAAAAGTTGTTGCTACTTTATCACCTGGTTGGAATGCTGTGACGTTGGCGCCAATACTTTCAACTATTCCGGCACCGTCGCATACAGGTATGTAAGGTAACTCCAAACTTGGATTGAGTAAACCTTTGACTACTAGTAAGTCAATATAATTAAGCGACACAGCTTCAATTTTAACTAATACCTCTCCCCGTTGAGGAACAGGAACAGGTTGTTCGTTGACTTTCAGGTTATTGATACCGAAACCATGTAGTTCTATCGTCTTCATATAACTACCACTATTCTATAACCCTGATTATGCAAGCGTTAAATGATTATGTCCAAGACCTTTTTTGCGTTAAACTGATACCTAAAAAGTATCACCCATCTAATATATGGAACTACGCCAACTAAAATATTTTGTCACGGTTGCTGAAGAATTGAACTTTCGAAGCGCGGCAGAACGTTTGTATATGGAACAACCACCGCTAAGTCGTCAAATTCGTCAGCTTGAAGATGAATTGGGAGTTGAATTATTTGAACGTAGCAAACGTGGTGTACTGCTAACGGATGCAGGAACAGCATTTTTAGATGAAGCACGTTTAACACTAGCACAAGCAGAACGGGCGTTTTCATCCGCACGTAAAGCTGTAGAAGTGCGGCGCCAAAATATTACAATTGGATTTTCTATTTGTGCATTTAATAGAGTATTGCCTGAAATTATTCAAGAATTTCGTAATAATTGTCCCGATGCGAAGGTAACATTAAGGGAAATGTCTTCTCAAGACCAATTACGCGCGTTAAAAGATGAAAAAATTGATATTGGTTTTATTCATCCACCTGTTGAGCTTCAGGAAGTTGAGATATTAACGCTATTATGCGAACCTATAGTAGTTGCGCTTCCATGTAATCACCCATTAACAAAACAAGAAGTTATATCTTTTGCTGCGTTAGCAGACGAACCGTTTATAATTTGCCCTCAACACGTTAAACCAGATTTATACGCACAAATTATAAATGCATGTCAAAAAGCAGGGTTTACACCAAATATAGTTCAAGAAGCAAGTCCACCAGAAGTAATGTTGAGTTTTGTTGAGTCAGGTATGGGAATTTCTCTTGTTGCCGCAGGCGCTGAAACACGGCATAAAGTGAATGTAGTATATCGTCCGCTTGATTTGGCGCCGATGCTTGAAATTGCCGCAGTTTGGCGTAAAGGTGAAATTTCAAAGGTTTTGCAGAACTTTTTAAGTGTGGTGAAAAAATTGGCAACGGATTAAAACGGATGTAACGGATAGTTTACTAATATTTTATTTAATTTTCATAAGGCACTATGTAGGCACTGCCCACCATATTTAGATTCATATTAAAGATATTATTTTGGAGCTACAAGCTTGCTTCCATTCCAAACTTGATCCAAAGCAGTGGCTAGATAGAATCTAATATATTTTTTTGATATTACAATTCCAAGTATGATTGAGGCATTTCAAGGTTTACCCAACTTTGGCGCCTATATTTGTATCCCAACGAAGCGGTTTGTCTTGTTTTTGTAGAGGTGATTCTGGTATTTTACCTATTGATACACCGTATTTCCAACTTAGCGGGCATCCTTGCCCGCTCCACAAGAATGATTAATTTAATTTTTGGAATATTCTATATATAATCTGTTTGTCTCACATTGGGATTAGTACTTAAATAATCGTGCGTCCACTCACGACCACATGCGACTAATTCATCTAGTTCAAATGATTTTGGTTTTGGAGGTTTTGCGCTCCAAATTCTTGCTGTACGGTCGGCGCTTGCTGATATAATGAGGTTACGATCGCAGTTAAAACAAACTCCGTTGACTTCGCCGTTATGACCTTGAAAGGATTTTAGTAGTTGACCGTTTTTGCTCCATAATTTAACGGTATAGTCTGAACTACCTGAAACAATTCTGCCGTCTGGACTAATACTAACGCTATTTGCGCTTGCGGTATGTCCGTGGAGAGTTTTGAGCAAGTTACCTGTTTTGCTCCATAATCTAATTGTGTGGTCGGCGCCTGCTGATACAATAGTTTTACGGTCAGGACTGAAGACAACGCTGTTAACACTACAGGTATGTCCTGTAAGAGTTTTAAGTAATTTAGTATTTATATCGTCTGTACTCCAAAGTCTAATTGTTTTATCGGCGCCAGCAGAAGCCACCATTGAGGCATCGGGACTAAAGCAAACGCTAATAACTTGGTCGGTATGTCCATGAAGCGTTCGCAGCAAAGTGCCTTTTATACTCCAAAATTTGATAGTTTTATCTGCGCTGGCAGAGACAATAACGTTACCACTAGGACTAAAGCAAACACTAAAAACTTGGTCGGTATGCCCTTTGAGGGTATGCAATAAAGTACCATCTACACTCCAAATTTTGACGGTATTGTCGGCACTTGCTGAAGCAATTTTACTGCCATTTGGACTAAAACAAACGCTCCAAACGATATCCCCATGTCCTTGTAGAATATTCAGCAAAGTCCCATCTAAATTCCAAACCATGATATTACGGTTAGCGCTTGCTGTGGCAATTGTTCTACCATTGGGGCTAAAACTTACGTTTGTTACCCAGTTACTGTGACCTTCCAAACGGTTTCGTTCTTGAACTTCGGTAACAACTTGGCGAATTCTATCGACTGCACGCTTTTTGATAGATGATGCTACATCAATTTGTTGTAACTGTATACCTGCTTTAAGACTAGCAACTAAGGCACCTAACTGGTCATGAGTCACAAATAAAGCTTGCGATAACGATACTAAGGCTTCTATTTCTGCAATTTCTGCACGTTTTCGTTCTCGTTGCTCTTTATATAATGCTTTTTCTTTTTCTTGTAGTGCTTTGATAAGTTGTTCTTCAGTGAGTTTTTGCTTTTCTCTTGCTGCTGCAAGTGCTGCTAAAAGTTCTGGCGCCTGCTGTTGACGAATAAAACGCACAAGGTAATCATGTACTAACTGGTAGCGGTTTGTTGGAATTTCAGGAACTTCAAGGACTAATCCCGAACCAACCAAAACTTCTAAGACTAAATCAATTTCGGTATTTGAGATTAAATCAAAGGTTTTTAAATCTGCTTCTAGTTCGCTACGTGTTTTTAAAGGACGAGTACCGTTTTCGTTAGTCAACATGTATAAAATTAATTGCGCGCAGCGTTCGTTGTCTACTCCACAATGTTTAATAACTTGTTCTAAAAAGCGTTCAACGAGTTTCTTTTTAGTTCCAAGCTGACGATATTGTTCTAAAGTGGTAATTTTTTCTGCTTGAAGTTGGGCGCCAACTATTTGCAACTCAATTGGACTCACTTCATCGTATTCACATGCTAACTCTTTGACTAATTCATCAATTAATTGTGGTTCCAGGTATAATTTAGCTTGTTCTGTCAGGCTTTCAATAACTGCCTTGGCCTCTGCTTGTGAAAATAATCCTAAATGGTAACGAATATTTTTATCCAGAATATTATTATTTATGGCATCAAGATTAATAGTACGATTTAAATCTAATAAGTAATGTAAATAATCTTCGCGTAGTGAGAAAATAATTTTAACAAAATTAATATTTAAACAGGCGCCAAGAAACTCATAAAAGCATTGTCGTTGCTTTTTATTAGGATAGGCAAAGAAAAATTCTTCAAACTGGTCAAAAATTAATACTGTGAGTAAATTATTATCTGCGTTTTTGTGTAATTGTGCAGTAATCGCTTCTATGTTATTATCTATATCATCTGGTAAATGCTTACATAAATTTCCTATCCAGTCGGTATAAACTCTGACCAAAATCGGTAAAACATCACGTTCTCCAATTGACTGCTGTTTCAATGCTGGTATTAATCCTGCTTTAAGTATAGAACTTTTACCTACACCTGACTGACCATGAATAATAGTCAATTTATGGTCATTACGACTAATTCGTTCGATGAGATTATCAACATCTTTTTGCCGACCAGCAGCAGCAATTTCTTGTGCTACTATCGCTTGCTCCTTTTTATTAGTAATTGAATTACTACAATAACGTTTAGGGTGTAAATAAGTAGCGCCGATAAATGCTCGTAAGCTATACTGATGTTCAATAGCAATTTGTTCTTGCTTAATTCGGAAAGCTTCTAAATAATTACCTTCTTCAAAATAAAGCTCGCGTAGTGTTTCTAAAATTGAAATATATAATTGCAGATTATTTTCGGGACTACTAGCAACACGAATTTTTTCTAAACTTTTAATAGCTTCTACTATTTTTCCTAAAGCTTGATGAGCGCGTGCAATAATAAACTTATACAAACTTCGGTAGTGTAAATGTTCTTTCGAGTTAGATAATGCTTTTAAAGCTTGTCCACTTAGTGAAATTGCATCATGCCATCGTGAATTTTCAAGCGCTACCTCAGCTAAAAAACCGTAGTTTATAGCAGTTTGTAGCGCATTTCCATATTTTTGATTCAATTCCAAAGCTTTTTGAGCAAGACACTTTAAATTATCCCATGTTTGTAAGCTTCGTAACACATCACCCAATTTGGTAATATATTTAGCTACTAAATCAAAACGCTGTGCTTGTTCAAAACAATCAAGAGCTTCTTGAAGATAATCTTTACTTTCTTCAAGATATTTAATATAATCTACTTGAGCTTTTTCGGCTTTAAGTTCGTAAACTAAAGCAATATTTAGCAGTAAAATTCCTTGCCGTTCTAAGTCATGCTCTTGCCAATAATCTAAACTTTGATTGTAAAATTTTAAGGCAGTGTCTACTTGTTCATGTAAATATGCACGATAACCTAAAATAAATTGTAAACTAGCTTTATCATTCGGCGCCATTTCGGAGCGGCGCCATTGTAAATCTTGTTGTGCTGACTCTATTTCACAACAAGCTTGTACATTTGGGGTAAAATTACCAGCAAAAATATCATCTGTAGTATCACGTATCAAACTAACTAACTCCGATGTAGTATTATTAAACTGAATTACTGTTGCCCAATTTTCTAAATCAGTTGCCAGTTTAATAAACTTTTGTAGAACTTGGTCATTAACCCATACAAGTAAAGGAAATGCAAAATTCTTTCTAAACTCTTCTCTGACTTGGTTTGCTGAAGTCAAAAGATTATCAAGGTCTTCGACTGTATCTAACCCCGATACCATCAACGAAAAAGGCGCCTCGTCTCCAATGCCTTCTAAAATAGTGGTGTAAAGAGTTTTGACAGATGGTTGAAGAGACAATTCGCTGATTTTAATAGGTGAGAGTTCATGTAAGCGTGCGGTTATACGCTGCTGTAAATTTGTATAATTACAGCGTAGTAAAACTAGAGAAAACTGACCTTGAGAAAGTCTAATAGTTCTTACTAAAGTTTTTAATGATTGCTCGTTTTCAGCGTTGATATTTTGTGGTTGATATATATTAGTCATAACTATATCTTGATTAAAACGAACCGCAAAGAGCGCAAAGAGCGCAAAGAAAGAGGAGAAATAAATTCTGGCGTTGCTGATTTTTGGGATGATTTTTCATTCTGAGCGGAACGAAGTGTAGCGTAATGCGTAGCATTTGCCGCAGGCTAGAATCCCTATAGATGCTTCACTTTGCTTGGCTACGTTCAGCATGACAAATCTAATTTTATCCCGCATTTATGCAAGCCGAAATTCTTTCCTTTGCGTCCTACCCTACCCTACCCTGCGGGATATCCTTCGGATAACGGGAAAACTATGTTTACGTTAACGGTAGAACCTTCGGTTTACGCCTCCTTTACGGTTAATATAAAAATTATTGAAAAACTAATTCTTTTGCTTCTGCTAAAATCGGGTTTACATCAAACCACGAACCATCGTAATCACGATACTCAAAAACAAACATATTGCGTATCAAAACTTGATATCCATCTTGACCACGCAAATCTTTGTGTTTAGAAACATCACGCAACCAATCCCATTCTTGTGAACTAATAGCCAAACTTAACTCATTACGACGCTGACGAATTACACTATCCAAACATTCGTGTGATATAGGTGGGTCTTCACGCTGTAGACAACGATAAAGTAGCATTAATAAATTTCTAACATGACCACCACTAGCTAAACATAGTTGCTTTAAAGTATCAGGACTATCAAAAACTTCTGTAATCAAACTTTGACTTATTCCCCAATCTACACCAGGAAACGCGCGCGCCATTACTAATTGTTGTAATCTTAAAATTCCCTCATAACATTCTGAACCATCACGCTGTTGCACAGGTACCATCGGCAGTACTTTGGGGTCAACACCGAAACGGTTGGTTAGTCTTCCTAGCGCATTAGAAAAAATTAATACCAAAGGTATTGTATAAACTACATGGCAATTTAACTGGTTCAATTGTTCGCCACGTTCCACAAATAAGTATTCAGGCTGGTAGTAACCTGATGGTTTAATCGAGTTATCAACGCGGTCAAGGTTGTCTACTATTACTACTAGTCCCTTCTTACCGTACTTTTTGAGCAAATCTTGTGCGGGTTTGAGCAATTCGTTATTTATAGATTCGATAATACCGTTAGTGCGAGGTTCTAAATATTGTCGCAGTTGGTTTCTTAGTTTGGGACTATCTTTAGTGCGAGTCGTAATACTTGCAATACCAGCAGATAATTGAATTTCAGAAACTTCTACTGGTGTTAGTAAAAAATTACTTATTTCTGTGAATAAAGTTTTAAAGTATCCTGGTTTCAAGTTGATTTTGATAGCTTCCAGACTTTGACTAACTTCACGGGCAATTGCCAGCAATATATCAGTAACATCAACATCAGCCATGTCAAGACTTTGACTTGACTCAAAATAAACTACATGAAACGCTTGTTGCTCTAACTCAGCTTTCAAGCGTAGCAACTCAGTAGATTTACCACAGCCTATGTGTCCAGTAAACAATTGACAAGTAGGTTGATCAGGTGAGAGACGGGTGATAGTTCGTCCTAACTCCTCAATGATTCTGGCGCCTCGAACTCTAGAAAAATCAATATAATACTTTCTATCCTCTGCATCTCCCACGACTAGCGTCTTACTGGGGTTACAAGCCTGAAAAAATCTTGTAAAATCCAAATTCATCGCAGTTTATCCCGATATATAGCAACATATTTATTTTTCATCTCTGTTATTCTACAGAGGAATATCTTGAAGTTACGCAAAAGATAAGTAAAAATTACCACCACGTAGAGACGTTACATGTAACGTCTGTCCACACCGTGTAAAAAAAGAACATGATCATAAACCCCCTTGATGATCTAGTTAATCTATTTGTGATCATGTTTTTGCATAAAGGCGCCTTTGTCCAGATGCAGCAAATTTACACAAATCATATGATTCATTAAATCAAGATAAAATATTGTTGTACCATGCTAAAAGGTGTTTATGGAGGCCATTTCAATTCCAAAAACAACTTTGGAAGAATTTCTACAACTTCCTTACATTGACGAATCGCCCGCATGGGAGTACATAAACACCACTATATCTCAAAAACCAATGGGTGGAGGCAAGCATAGTCTTTTACAGAAACGGTTAATTGCAGGTATTGATGCAACAGCTAGCAACTATGAGGCTTTTCTAGAATTACGCTGTACATTTGGTAATCGTTCGGTTGTTCCTGATGTTTCGGTAGTTGCTACAGACAGACTACCAGTTGATGAAAATGGCGATATTATTAGTACTGGTATCGATTTTGCTCCAGACTGGGTAATTGAAATTCTTTCACCAGACCAAAGTCAAACTAAGGTGACAGGTAATATTTTATATTGTATAAGAAATGGCTCATTGCTTGGATGGTTGATTGACCCAAGCGAACGTTCTATCATTGTTTATCAACCAGATACTCTACCTAGTTTGTTAACTCTTAAAGATATTTTACCTGTGTTACCAGGTATAAATTTTACAATTTGCGTAGATGACGTATTTGCTTGGCTAAAGCTGAGATAGGTTTTTGAACTATAAGTTTATGTTTTTAGTTTACAGAATCTTTACTAAAATTATTTACTTTACGACTTACTAGGTCGTATGCTCTAGCTATATCATTTGCTATTGTAGTACTAAGAATTTCACTTAATTTTTCTTCTAGTTCGTAAGCGCTCTGATTGTTTTTTAGCAGTTCCCAAAAATTTCTCAAAAATCATAAATTCGATTTTTGTGGCAAGCTAATTTTCATGGTAAATGCTGACAAGCATACCTAGTCTATTTTAGTAGACTTGAGCAATTAGCCTTGGATTTAAATCCAAGGCGGGTTATCAATTAATGGTACGATAATCAAACACAGCCTTACAAAACTCTAAAAGCTGGGTTTCTTGAAAATCTCTCTTTGCATAATTTGCCATAACGCTAACAAACTGTACATTCCCTTCTATGTAACCTTGTTTTGAGTCAATTCTGTCTAAACTCGCAGTTTTTGGATGTAGCTGGTGATTATCCCACAATGAAGTCGTTGCAAAGTTTTCTAATTCCCATCCTGTATAAGGACACCTACCTTTCTGCTTTTCCCACAGGTCTTTTAAATATTCTAAGGTAATGTTAAGCAGGTGCCCTGAAGCTTTGACCCTTCTTCTTGCTAATCTTAAATGCTGACGATAAGGTGAATATTCATCTCTCCCCGTTAGTAAATAAGCATTATTTTCTAACGCACGAACACTATCACTCTTGCCTAAAATTTTGTACTGATAAACATCATGGCAAAAATTAATTAACTCCTCTTCCTCAAAAGCGTTTTTGGCAAAGTTGGCTATTACGGCTACAAATTGTATATTTCCCAGTGTATAGCCTTTAGCTGAATCAATTCGATCAACACTGGCTCGATTAATCGTTAAAGGTGTACTTTCACACTCAGTAGTCGAGGGCAAATTTATGAAGCTCCATCCTGTATAGGGACAAATACCGTTTTGCTTTTCCCACAAAACTTTTAAATCCGACAGCGTTACTGAACATTCCTGGTTCCTGTGCTTTGCTGACTTTCGCATCACTTTTAAATGAAAGCGGAATGGAGAAAAAACATCTGTTCTAATTAAATCTCTTAAATATGAAGTGTCTTTATTTGCCTTATCACCAAAATTGCTTAAACCCTTTAACTTGCCAAAACAAGCTTTTGAACAAAAATGTGGTCTCCCTAATTTTTGACTACGTTTAATTTCTGCTAGTTTCTTGCCAAATTTTTTACTACAATTTGAATTTTGACAAATTACAATAACTATTGATTCACCCATAAAAACAAATTACCTACCTGAATCTAAGTATATCAGGTAGGTATATGTGTATAATATGGAGCTTATGGGAATCGAACCCATGTCTTCAATGGGTATTAACCCCCGCATCGTTCACAGGTTTAGCCTATCTTACCCTCTAGGCGGGAATCGTTCATTATCCCGAACGGTAGGATGCTCTGGTGATTTCTTTGCTAACTAGTCTACCAGAGGAAACTTGTTAGCGCATCCGTTGAGGGTTGTCTCTAGCTCTTAACGGAGTCAAACTAGAAACGCTCGGACCTGAAAGAGGCTTTTAGGCTGCTACTAGGGCATCCTTACGAGCAAATTTTACGATGTTGTTTGCATCTATTGTTTTGAGCCTTTATTTACGAGAGACACTCCCTCTCGACCTGCATCAACGAGCAGCTTTCGCCACCAAATCGAAACCAGTAAAGCCCCGTGTTGTTTAGATATTTTTATTGTAGTACAAGATTTCAAAAATTGCCAACAATCTTATGGACATCTTAAAATTATTATCAATGTGAACAATGTCATGCTGAACGTAGTGAAGCATCTCTTGATCTATCAAAACTTTGCGAGATTCTTCGCTGCGCTCAGAATGACAAAATGCACAATTAATTTAAAGCTTCGGCGCCACCAACAACCTCAAGAATTTCTTGGGTAATAGCAGCTTGACGAGCTTTGTTGTATCCTAATGTCAACGAACCAATAAGTTCAGCAGCGTTCTCACTTGCGTTACTCATAGCAGTCATCCGTGCGGCAAGTTCGCTTGCTGCGGATTCTTGGAGCGCGCGTAATAATTGGTTGCTTAAGTACAAAGGCAACAAGGAATCTAAAATTTGTACTGGGTCTTGCTCGAATAACATGTCGCGAGGGAAAGCACGCACTTCAGTTGTCACTTTTTCGCGCGTAACTTCAAACTGACCACCACGAGTTGTTAAGCGGAAAATTTCATCGTCTGCTGCTTCTAAACCTTGAGGGTCAAGAGGTAGCAATGTTTGTACAACTGGACGTGAACTTACTAATGAAACAAACTTTGTGTAAACTAACTCAATTCTGTCTACGCTTTGAGACAAGAACAAAGAAAGTAGTTCGTCAGCAATATTAGTAGCTTCAGTCGCAGTAGGAATTTGCTCTAAACCCATGAAGGTCGCAGTAATTGGATATTCGCGACGTTGGAAGTATTGTGATGCTTTACGTCCAACAATCACAAATTTATAATCTAACCCTTCTGCTTTAAGTTCTTTAGCACGAATTTCCGCGCGCTTGATGACGCTGGAGTTATAACCACCGCACAAACCACGATCTCCAGAAATTACTAATACACCAACGGTTTTAACTTGGCGTTTTTTAAGCAGTGGTAAATCTGCATCTTCAAACCGCAAGCGAGTTTGTAAACCGTAAAGTACTTGTGCTAATCTGTCAGCAAAAGGACGTGTCGAAAGTACTTGCTCTTGCGCGCGTCGTACACGTGCAGCAGCAACCAGTCGCATCGCTTCGGTAATCTTCTTGGTATTTTTAACCGACTGAATTCGGTCGCGTATCGCTTTTAAATTTGCCATATCTTTTAATCTTGAGTTATGAGTTGTGAGTTATGAGTTATGAGTTAGAAAGATACAACTCCTAACTCCTAACTCCTAACTCCTAACTATTTTTTATGCTGCGAAGGTTTTCTTGTATTCAGTAATACCTTCTTTGAGTGCTGCTTCTTCTGCGTCACCCATTACTTTAGAAGTTTGTACTGCTTGAGCGTATGCTGGTTTGCTGTTCTTTAAGTATTCGCGTAAACCTTTTGTGAAGGCGCCTACTTTCTCAACTGGGATATCATCTAAGTATCCGTTGATACCAGCGTACAGAATAGCTACTTGCTCGGATACGGATAATGGGGAGTTTTGTGGCTGTTTGAGAAGTTCGCGTAAGCGTACACCACGTGCTAATTGGTCTTGGGTCGCTTTATCTAAGTCAGATGCAAATTGTGCAAATGCTTGTAAGTCGTCGAACTGTGCTAATTCGAGTTTAATTTTACCTGCGACTTTCTTCATCGCTTTGGTTTGTGCTGCTGAACCTACCCGTGATACTGAAATACCTGGGTTTACAGCGGGACGAACACCAGCGTTGAATAAGTCAGATGATAAGAAAATTTGACCGTCGGTAATCGAAATTACGTTGGTAGGAATGTAAGCTGATACGTCACCTGCTTGAGTTTCGATGATAGGTAACGCTGTCATGCTACCTTTACCAAGCTCATCGCTGAGTTTTGCAGCGCGTTCTAATAAACGGGAGTGAATGTAAAATACGTCACCAGGATATGCTTCACGACCGGGTGGACGACGGAGCAACAAGGACATTTGACGGTATGCAGCAGCTTGCTTGGACAAATCGTCATAAATAATTAGGGTAGCTTTGCCTTGGTACATAAAGTACTCAGCAATTGCTGCTCCTGTGTATGGCGCTAAAAATTGTAGTGGTGCTGCTTCGGATGCGCTAGCGGCAACAATAATAGTATAGTCAAGGGCGCCTCTTTCTTGTAATGTTTGAACAACGTTAGCTACGGTTGAAGCTTTTTGACCGATGGCAACGTATACACAAATTACATCTTCGCCTTTTTGGTTCAGGATGGTGTCAATAGCAACCGCTGTTTTACCAGTTTGACGGTCACCAATAATTAACTCGCGCTGTCCACGACCGATGGGAATCATCGAGTCAATAGCGGTAATACCTGTTTGCATTGGTTCGTGTACCGAACGACGTGCAATAATACCAGGCGCCATCGATTCAATCAAGCGACTTTCAGTTGACTTGATTTCACCTTTACCGTCGATAGGATTACCCAATGCGTCAACTACACGTCCAATAATCGCATCACCTACTGGTACTTGAGCGATACGACCTGTAGCGGTAACGGTACTTCCTTCTTGGATGTTACGACCTTCACCCATTAATACCGCACCAACGTTGTCTTCTTCTAAGTTGAGCGCAAGACCGATTGTACCGTCTTCAAACTCAAGCAACTCACCAGCCATTGCTTTTTCCAAACCGTACACGCGGGCAACACCGTCACCTATTTGAAGTACGGTTCCAACGTTAGCAACTTTGACTTCTTTGTCGTATTGCTCGATTTGCTGCTGAATAATGCTGCTAATTTCGTCAGGCTTAATTGAAATACTCATGTTTCTATAGCTTTGAAAAGAGACAACTGTATGGGGGGGTTAACCTAAATTTCCGATTATTTATTAGGATATAGATAAACCCGCCCGTCTTAACTACCTAAACTTAAAGACAGGCGCCGTAATTGACCGCGTAAAGAAGCATCAATTACCTGCGAACCAACTTTAATGATGACACCACCAATCAAATCGCTGTTTACCTTCTTCTCAAGCTCCACAGAACGCGCGTTAGTCATCGCAACAACTTTTTCGATTACTGCTTGCTCTTGCGCTTCACTTAAAGGAATTGCAGAAGTTACTTCAGCTAAAACCGTTTGATTTAATTCGCGTAGCAGTGATAAATACTGCCTCATGATTGGTTCAAGAAAAGAAATTCGCTTTCTATCAACCAATAACATCAAAAAATTCCGAAAGAAGGCGTTTGTATCGTCACTCAGTAGACGATTAACAAGAGACTTCTTTGTATCAATTTGAATGAAAGGGTTATCAAAAAAGTTACGAAGGTCTTCGCTTCCAGAAAGTAAACCGACTATTGACCGTGCGTCATCACCAAACGCTTCGGTCAAGTTATTAGATTGCGCTACAGACATTAATGCCTGTGCATAAGGAGCAGCGATTTCTTCAGTAGCAACAGTACTTTTCATCTAACTTACCTCCAATAGCGCAATGCTGCGGTCGATTAATGCGTGCTGTGTATCTTCAGCAATTCCAGATTTTAGCTGTGACTCAGCTTTTTGAAGAGCCAGCGCAACAACTCTCGATCGTAGTTGTGCAATTGCTTTATCTTGTTCGCTCGTCAAATCAGCAGCAGCGGCATCTTTGAGACGTTGCACATCGACTTGGGCACGTGCCAAAATAGCTTCTTTAGCTTTTTGAGCATTTTCGCTAGCAGCTTTACGGATTCGCTCCGCTTCTTGCTGTGCTTGAGTTAAATTCTTTTGCGCTTCTGCTAATGACGCAGCAGCTTCTTTGGCACGTTGTTCTGCTTCTTTAATTTCGATTTCAATACTAGTACGACGCGCGCTCAAAGTATCAGTAAGAAACTTACGTCCAAATACAACTAGTACGCCAACCAGAATTGCCAGGTTAATTATATTGGTTTCTAAAATGTCTAGGTTTAGACCGAAACCACCTTCTTCGGCGTGACCGGCAACCGCCTCTGTCGCCAATAATATTAAGGTGCCCATTATACCCATCTACAACTGCGTACTTAACTGCTAATACGTTGATTTCTCCTAATATATAAGGAGAAAATTGCTAATCACACCTTATATTTCTACATATAAGGAGGGGCAATGCTTACGCCCTTGTTTGCTTGGGCTTTTGAGACTGATAGGGCGATGAGAAAATATATCGCTTTGTCTAAACAGTTTGTCCCAATAATTTATCTAGAATTTGCTGACTTAAAGAGTCTACTCGTTGTTCTAAAGAACGCATCGCTGACTCTTTTTGAGTTTCAATTTCGCGAGATGCTTCTTCACGCTGCTTTTGAACTTCTTGTTGAGCTTCTGCAATACTCTTAGAATAAATTGATTGAGCATCTGCTTCCGCCGAAGCAATTGCTGCTTGTGCTTGCTTACGTGCTTCTGCAAGTTGCAGTTCGTAATCTTTCGCTATTCGCTCGGCTTTATCCAAACGCTCGCGAGCATCAACCTTATTGGTTCTAATGTAGTTATCGCGGTCATCTAGTGCCTTTGTTAAAGGCTTATAGAAGATCGAGTTTAGTAAAGCCGCCAAAAGCAGGAATTGTAATGCCATTAAAGGCAGGGTTGCATCAAAATCAAACATTTCTTGCCTCGTCCGCGCACTATACGGCAATTTTTATTGATAAAATCCAAAATTTGGGGGCGTATTACTGTAGAGACGGTGATAGTTATTAACTATACATACAGCGTCTCTACATTAAAAATTTGTATTACGCGGAGAATGGGTTCGCAAACAATAATACTAGAGCGATAACCAGACCGTAAATTGTTAACGATTCCATGAACGCCAAGGTTAACAGCAATGTACCGCGAATTTTTCCTTCTGCTTCGGGTTGACGAGCAATACCTTCAACTGCTTGTCCAGCAGCATTACCTTGACCAATACCAGGTCCAATTGCAGCTAAACCGATAGCGAGAGCAGCAGCAAGTACTGAAGCAGCAGAAACTAATGGATCCATTTTGGTTTTCCTCGGTGTTATTACAAAAAATGAACAGGTTGCTAGATTAGATTCCAATCTAAAATTACATCAAATCGATGTATCTTTTGATATTGTTTAATGTTCCTCGTGTTCTTCGCCATGTCCTTCTAATGCCTCATGAATATAGGCAGCAGCTAGGGTGGCAAACACTAACGCTTGGATAGCACTGGTAAATAAACCAAGAGCCATTACTGGTAGAGGAACAAACAAAGGAACTAGTAAAACTAGTACTCCAACCACCAGCTCATCCGCCAAAATGTTACCAAAAAGACGGAAACTTAGGGAAAGAGGTTTGGTGAAATCTTCAAGAATTGCAATTGGCAACAAGATTGGGGTTGGTTCGATATACTTTCTGAAATAACCCAAACCTTTTTTGCTAAAACCAGCGTAAAAATACGCCAATGAAGTCAGTAATGCCAGTGCAACAGTTGTATTGATGTCATTAGTCGGCGCCGCTAATTCACCTTCAGGCAATTTTAATAGCTTCCAAGGTATTAAAGCACCAGACCAGTTCGAGACAAAAATAAACAAAAATAATGTGCCAATAAAAGGCACCCAAGGGCGATACTCTTTCTCACCAATTTGGTTTTTCGTCAAGTCCCGAATAAATTCTAGGGCATATTCCATTAAATTTTGGATACCACTAGGAACTTTCTGGATATTTCTCGTTGCAGCAAGCGATGCTATTACGAGAAGACCAATAACAAACCAAGAAGTGAGAAATACTTGCCCGTGTACTTTTAATCCACCCAATTCCCAGTAAAAGTGTTTTCCAACTTCTAACTCGGCAAGGGTAAGAGAATGGAAGACGTTGATAAAATTCACCATTTTCTTCCTATATCAAATGTTTCTCCCATCTTAAATAAGAGCAGGGGCAAATCTCACGGGTAGATATAAACCTAACCGCAAAATCTAGATTTACTTTTTCGGTTATCCCGCTTACAAAGCGCTAGTCAGCGTAAAAAGCCGTCCGAATTACATAGAAGATGAGAGTTGCCTTATAAGTCAGAAATCCCAAAAATATGGGCATTACCTGTAATTCATCCCACCGCGATGCGAGCAGAATTACTATTACCAATAATGCGAAGCGCGTTTTACTTAGCTTCTGTTTTTCTGGCCCCAATCCCTCAACATCTTTCGCCAACATTCTAATATAAACTAAGCCGGCACATGCCCCAAGCAAATAGTTTAGGGCAATGTTCAGAGAATAGAAAATCCAAACAGAGACGAAAATAATCCCCGTTATCACAAGAGTAATCGTTAGCAACTCTTGATAGAGTCGATAGAACTCTTGCATAGAACCAACTGGCTCGGAGTCCTCAACACCGGATTGAGCTTCTTGTCGTATTGTTGGTGTGGGTTCGGTTGTTTCTTCTGACAAGCTCACGGGACTTTAAACCAGTATTTTCTAGTTATGTTGACTGCACACTCAGCCAGTAAAATCATATCACGATTGGGTAACATTACTTTAGAAAAAAACAACTAACTTAATTGTTAACTCCAATTTGATCCAGATTCGCCCCACGGAAACCGTTTTAGGCAACTGATTGACCATTTAGTGATTGAAAACTGGACATTGCCACCATTTCCTGCTCAGTATCGCTCATGAATGGCTCCCAAATGCTCTCCTTGCGTCGAACTAGAAAACCAATCAGGATGATAACCTGCTCTCAAGGCTGATTTCATAAGAAGCGATAAATATTCATCCTTCCCCTTCACATTTTAGCTCCTAGTTTTCACCCGTTTGTGTCTTGCTGAACCTAATTTCAGTAGACTCTACTTACTGAGTTATCTATCACACTTAATACTTCCGAGGAATATACTGCACTCACTAATCATAGTTATCTACATTTAGTTTTCTCTATCCTGTACATATCTACGAACTACATTGGCGCCATCATAATTAATTGTTGTTCAATAAGGCGCCGGACTCCATCCAAATTAAAATCTACAGATTTTAAAATTTCATCAACACTTTTACTGCTATCACAAGCCTGCATAAAAGCTAACTCTGCGTTCGATAGATTTACTATTTTGTAATCATAGTTAAATATTGTTTGACTTGGAAACCCATCTATGCATGGACTAACTTCTGGTATGGCACTTAGTAATGTACTATTTGACGACCAGTTAGCTTTATTTAAAGGTGGACGTGCTAAAAAAAACTCGTAATGACTAGTTTCAGGATTTAGTAATTCTATAAGACGATAACGCTGACGCTCCGTTAGACTTTCTGCACGCTCCATTAGTTCAGGTGATTTACCCAAAAGCGCTTGCAAGTCCCAAAACCCAGGATTTGAAAACCCGACAAATTCCAAACCCGAAGCATCAATAAGCTCAAACAGCGTATCAATGTTATAATCAATCTCCTGCGGGTGTACGTACATATCCGCGAAATTCTCATCACGATGATTTTCTAATGACCACCGTTCCTTATCTCGCTTCACAATTCGATTATTTTCTGGAAGCGAAGCAAAAATTTGCCGTCCCACTTTGACTCCATCTTTATAATCTCCACGTTTATCACCTTGGAGTAATGCAACAGCACGTTGCATAAGTTGGATTTCCCAGCGTCCTAATTCCCCATATACAAATATATGAAACAAACCACCAGGCGCCAGTTTTTTTGCTAAAGCTTGAATTCCTCGAATTGGGTCATCGGTATGATGTAAAACCCCTACACAATTTATTAAATCAAATTCCCCAGGTAGCTGTTCGACATCAAATAAACTTAGCTGATGAAATTCTACACGATTGGCGCCGCTACGTTGACAGCGCTCTCTAGCAATCTTTAGTGTTCCCGCACTTAAATCTATCCCAACAACTTGCGCTTCTGGGTTTAAATGTACTAAGTACTCAGTTCCAACACCCGACCCACAACCAGCATCGAGAATACGAATATCTCGTTTTTGCGGTTTCATGCCAGTACAAAAATTATAAGCAGTCAACCAATTCCACCGCCAATTGTAACCTGGAGGCGCCTCATCCAGTATTGGTTCTGGCGGAAACGGATATGTATCGTAGAGTTTAGCAACTTTCTCGCTAACTTTTTGAGTATCGGACATAGTATAAACAACATCGCTGCATTTCTGAGTCTATCCTGTGGTTGGGCGTTTTGAACGGTTATATTTAATTCAACATATATATGTAGTTGAATAATGCAAAACAGTACCACAACCAAACCCAGCATATGGCAAACCGGATTTATTGTAATACTTGTAGCAAGTGTAATAATGGGGTTTGTTAACCTCGACTATAAACTATACTGGGCAGATGAGACGTTTATGGTTTTTATCTAGAATTGCCGTATACTTTTAAAATTAACTTTAATGCTTTTTCGTTATATTTACTGAATTTAACTGTTGTATCTTTGTTGGCTGTTACATTTGTTTTGTTGATTTTCTTACTTTTTGGCGCCTTGTTTAGATAATTTAGATGTTGGTTGTTAACGGCACCATACGCACTATTTTGTTGTAGCGTGGGCAGAGGTCTATTTTTTGCCCATTTTATAAATGATTTAACGCTTTGTCCTGGTAAAGCTGTTGCAGGAGTAATAGTTTGTGTAAGCGCGATAGATAGAGCAGCTAGGGCTAGTAATTTATACTTAAAACGCATAATTGATCAGAAGTTTTCGCTTGTACTTATCTGTACTAACTATAAGTAGCTACAATCTTATCTCCGTATTTCCGGAACTATTAGCTGAGAAAACTCACAGCACCGAAAATTCACATTTGCTTACTAAAATTATAGACGATTTAAGATTTTGACTGCCACAGTTGAGGTTGTATAGCGGTGAAATTACGTATAACTTAAAAATAAGTACATGTGTTATCAGTAAATTCAATGAACTGCATATCTGTTACTTATCGTTACAAAACTTAGCCGATTTCTCAGATAAGATGGAATGGTTACTGTCATAACTTGATACATTCAGGTGACAAGTTCGACATACTTCTTAATAAATCCACAGTGGAACCGCAAAACGTTCTAATCTATAAGCTGACTGGGTTAATTTTCTCTGATGGCTTTGTTAAGTGACATATAGTAATGCATAAATTAATTACTGTGTCAAGTACAAAGAAATCAGACTTAACACAAAAAAAATATTGATGGGAGTTTTAGAAATCCGATGAGTGTTAAGGCGAGTGGTGGAAGCTCGGTTGCGCGCCCGCAACTATATCAAACTGTAGCTTTATCGACAATTTCCCAAGCTGAACAGCAAGACCGTTTCTTGGGAACAGGCGAACTTTCGGAGTTGGCGAGCTACTTTGCATCTGGCGCCAAGCGTTTACAAATAGCTCAAACTCTGACAGATAATTCTGAGATTATCGTCTCGCGTGCTGCGAACCGAATTTTTGTTGGTGGTACGCCAATGGCTTTCTTAGAAAAGCCAAAAGACCCAGAAGTGGCGATGGCAGTATCAGAAGCGTTAGGCGCCTCAATAGTGGATGTGCGTCGTGGAATGGAATTAGGAAACGTCACCTACGTTGAAAGTCGTGGTGGTTTCTTTGAAAATTTACGTTCCATTTTTAATACCGCTTCAACTGGTCCAACACCTCCAGGCTTTAGACCAATAAACGTTGCTCGCTATGGTCCGTCGAACATGGCGAAAAGTCTACGTGACTTAAGTTGGTTCTTACGTTATGCGACTTATGCAATTGTTGCAGGTGACCCTAACATAATCGCTGTAAATACACGCGGTTTACGCGAAATTATTGAAAATGCTTGCTCTACAGAAGCGACTATTGTAGCGCTGCAAGAAATAAAGGGAGCTTCACTTAGCTATTTCCGCCAAGACCCAGAAGCAACCGAAATTGTTAAGCAGTACATGGATGTTTTGATTAGCGAATTCAAAGCACCAACACCTTCAACCAAAGTTCGTCAGCGTTCTTCATCTGACCAACAAGGTTTGGAACTGCCACAAATTTACTTTAATGCTTCCGAACGGCGCCAAAAGTTCGTAATGAAGACCGGTTTATCGGCGGTTGAAAAGAACGACGTTATCAAAGCTGCATATCGGCAAATCTTTGAACGTGATATTACCCGTGCTTATGGCTTGTCTTTATCATATTTAGAGTCACAAGTCAAGAACGGCGACATCTCGATGAAAGAGTTTGTACGTCGTATTTGTAAATCTCCGCTTTACCGCAAAAACTTCTTTGACCCCTATATTAACAGTCGCGCTTTAGAATTGGCTTTCCGTCACATTCTTGGTCGTGGGCCTTCTTCACGCGAAGAAGTGCAAAACTATTTCTCGGTAGTTTCTTCAAAAGGACTATCTGGACTTGTTGATGCTTTGGTAGATTCGCAGGAGTATTCAGATTACTTCGGTGAAGAAACTGTACCTTACCTACGCGGTTTAGGACAAGAAGCTCAAGAATGTCGTAACTGGGGCCCACAACAAGATTTATTTAATTACAGCGCACCATTTAGAAAAATACCCCAGTTCTTAACAACGTTTGCGTCGTACAATCAGCCATTACCCGACCAACATCCATATGGTTCTGGTAATGACCCATTAGAAATTCAATTCGGCGCCATTTTCCCGAAAGAAACCCGCAACCCCAGCAGCAGTCCTGCGTTCTTCGGTAAAGATACCAAGCGTCTGTTAATTAACCAAGGACCAGGAATTAATAACCAAAATAGTAATCCTGGAGCGCGTGGTGTGGCGCCTGGTTCACTAGGTCCCAAAGTCTTCAAACTCGACCAATTACCAGGAACTCGCGGTAAGAAATCGAAAGCTGGCACAAACGTTAAGTTCTCTGAAAGCTCCACACAGGCAGTAATCAAAGCTGCTTATTTACAAGTTTTCGGACGCGAAGTGTATGAAGGCCAGCGTCAGAAGGTCGCAGAAATTAAGTTAGAGAACGGCGAAATAAGTATTAAGGAATTTATCCGTGCGCTAGCGAAGTCGGATGTTTTCCGCAAGATGTACTGGACTAATTTATACGTGATGAAATCGGTTGAGTACATCCACCGTCGTTTGCTCGGTCGTCCTACTTATGGGCGATCTGAAACCAACAAGTACTTCGATATTTGTGCGAAAAAAGGTTTCTACGCATTAATTGATGCAATTCTTGATACCGAAGAGTATGCTCAAGCATTTGGTGAAGATACTGTTCCATACGAACGCTATTTAACACCTGCTGGACAATCTGCACGTAACTTACGTGTTGGTAGTATCCGTGAAGATATTACACCCAGCATTACCAAAGAAGAAGTACCAATGTTTGTGCAGTTGGGTACTCCATCGGAAGCTCGTACACAACCTGATGTTGCTTTCCGTACTAGCCAAGGTGTATCGAAGCAGCGTGAACAAACCAAAATCTTCAAGCTTGTCTCTGGTACTGGCGACAAAGTAGCTGTACAAACAGTTATTAGTGCTGCTTACCGTCAAATTTTCGAGCGCGATATTGCACCTTATGTAGCTTCGTCTCGTGAATTTAAGGTTTTAGAAAGTCGTTTAGGTAATGGTGAAATTACCGTTAAGGAATTCATTGAAGGTTTGGGTTGTTCGAGCCTGTACTTAAAAGAATTTTATACACCTTACCCCAACACCAAGGTTATCGAGCTAGGAACCAAACACTTCTTAGGACGGGCGCCACAAAACCAACAGGAAATTCGTAAATATAACCAAATCTTGGCGACACAAGGTATCAAAGCGTTTATTAGCGCAATGTTAACTACCGTTGAATACCAAGATGTATTTGGTGAAGATACTGTACCTTATCGTCGCTTCCCAACATTACCTGCTGCCAACTTCCCCAACACAGAGCGGTTATACAACCAACTCACAAAACAAAATAACGATGTGGTTGTTCCAAGCTTTGAGCCAGCTGAGTCAAAAATGGACATGTCAACCATGCCCATGACTGGTAAAGCCATAGCAGATTTAGCGGCACAAGGACGTAGAAGTAACGAACCTGTTTATAGTGGTGTCGGTCGTACAGTTACTCCGGTTTCGCAAGTTGTAAGCGCACGTCAAAATGTTCGTATTTATCGCTTTACAGCAGGTGTTAATCAAACTGATTTTGCAACCACTCTTAATGCGCTTTACGCACAACTGTTAAATATTCACGGCACTGAAATTCCTCAACAATTCCGTAATGCTGAGTTAGAAGCCAAACTCGAAAATGGTGCCATCTCGGTACGTGAATTTGTTCGTGGTTTAGCTAGCTCTGATGCTTATAAAGTGCGGTTCTGTACAACATTTCCACAAAACAAGGTAGTAGAGTTACTGTTCCGTCACTTACTAGGACGTACACCCGCAACAATTGCCGAAATCAATCAATATAACCAACTATTGAGTGAGCAAGGTGTAGTTGCTATGGTTAACGCGCTTGTAGATTCGTCTGAATACGCTCAGTACTTTAATGAGGATGTTGTTCCTTACCAACGTGTACCTTCCTTAAAGGCTGGTAACTACTTGGGTAGCGTTAAAGCTGAATAATTCATGTGATCATCCCCACCCCCCCTTAATAAGGGGGGTTGGGGGGATTAAATTAGGCTGTTGACCATCAAGAAAGGCGTCAGCCTATTTTGTGTTGAATATTGAAACATTTCTTAACAAAGCTTTCAAATTATAAGCACAAAATGTGTACTATAGCAAACATGAAAGCAAATATTACAAAGTGTTAAGAAGAGTCATAAATACTCAACAGGATGCCTGAAAATAATCCATAAGGGGTAGTTGAGTTTAACCGCTTGTGTTGATGAATTTACGCAAGTGGGTTCTCGAAGCTGTTTAAGGCAGCGAGATAAATTCACAACCGTTGTAACAGTGCCAGTAAGTCGTAAATCTGGTTTTACCTAGTATTGGAGGAATCCACTCATATGAGTATCGTCACGAAGTCCATCGTGAATGCAGACGCAGAAGCACGCTATCTCAGCCCTGGCGAATTGGATAGAATCAAATCCTTCGTTACCACTGGAGAAAAGCGCCTACGTATCGCTCAAGCATTAACTGACAACCGCGAGCGCATTGTTAAGCAAGCTGGCGACCAGTTGTTCCAAAAGCGTCCTGACGTTGTTTCTCCTGGTGGAAACGCATACGGTCAAGAAATGACTGCTACCTGCTTACGTGACCTTGACTACTACTTGCGCTTAATCACCTACGGAATCGTATCTGGTGATGTAACACCTATCGAAGAAATCGGTATCGTTGGTGTACGCGAAATGTACAAGTCACTTGGTACCCCCATTGACGCTGTTGTTGCTGGTGTTGCTGCAATGAAGAGCGTTGCTACTGGACTTATGTCTGGTGAAGATGCTGGTGAAGCTGGCTCTTACTTCGACTACGTAATTGGTGCTATGTCATAGTTTTGATTTAATCTATAAATGATTAATCTCTTTCTTTGACTCAATCTGATTAAAATTAGGCGCCGGATTATTGTAATTACGGTTGGAAATAAGGAAATAACAACAATGCAAGACGCAATTACCTCAGTAATCAATTCTTCAGACGTTCAAGGTAAGTACCTTGATTCATCTGCCATCGACAAACTCAAAGGTTACTTTGCAACAGGCGAACTTCGCGTTCGTGCAGCTACCACCATCAGTGCAAACGCAGCTGCAATCGTAAAAGAAGCTGTTGCTAAATCATTGTTGTACTCAGATATCACCCGTCCAGGTGGTAACATGTACACCACACGTCGTTATGCTGCTTGCATCCGCGACTTAGACTACTACCTCCGTTATGCTACATACGCAATGTTAGCTGGCGACCCATCTATTTTAGATGAGCGCGTACTTAACGGTTTGAAAGAAACCTACAACTCATTAGGTGTACCCGTAGGCGCCACCGTACAAGCTATTCAATCAATCAAAGAAGTGACTGCTAGCTTGGTAGGTCCTGACGCTGGTAAAGAAATGGGCGTTTACTTAGACTACATTAGCTCTGGCTTGAGCTAATAGTCGTAACACGCGCGCATTTAGCTACAAATTAACTGCGTAATTTAAGGGCTGGGAATCAGTTGTGAGTGCTAGAAGGCTGAGAGCTTATTGAGTAAAAAGTGCTGAGTGCTGAGTGCTAAGTGGATAGACAAAACTATACATAAAGTCACTTAGATATTGAGTAAGTTTTGTTTAATGAGTTTTGGCAGGCTAGTATTGATGATTGATTCCCAGTCTTGCAATGAGTAGGCAAATATTCAACACCCATAATTTTTGAAATAAAAAAGATATTCCACTTCATACAGGAGACTTATCACCATGCGGATGTTTAAAGTTACAGCTTGTGTACCTAGCCAAACCCGGATTAGAACCCAACGCGAACTTCAAAATACCTTCTTCACAAAACTAGTTCCTTACGAAAACTGGTTCAAAGAACAGCAACGTATTCAAAAAATGGGTGGCAGAATCGTTAAAGTTGAACTTGCTACTGGCAAACAAGGTTTAAACACAGGTCTTCTATAACTTATATACTTACTCTCCAACAAGAAATTACTATCGGGAGTTACCCAGAGGTCTAAAAAGACCTCTTTTTTATCAGTATCATAATTTATTTTTGGAACAGGCACGGTTGCCCATTCCACAAGATACATGTATCTATAAATACTATTGCATAACTAATTTATGGAATTGGTGGGTAAATTTGGGTTTTATCGAGTAATATCGTTTGTTGTTTATACTTAGTAACTTCACCCAGTGTACCGATAGTGAAGATAATTCGTCGCCTGATACCATTTTTAGATGACTCTGTAAACAGTTGGGCACTTGAAGCGCGTTTATTGCGCTGGCTGACTATGGTTTGGCTGTTTGTAGGACTCGCAGTTTTGTTTAGTGCGTCTTACCCAGTAGCAGATGCAAAGTTCCAAGATGGATTGTATTACTTTAAGCGCCAACTCATTTGGGTTGTCGTTGGCATATTAGGATTCAATATTATTGTTAATACCCCAGTTAAGAAGATAACAGGTATATCTCACTGGTTTATCTTCTTGATGTTGCTGCTAATTTTTGTGACGCTAATTCCTGGACTTGGTAAAAGTGACTTAGGCGCCGCACGTAGGTTACTCGGTCCAGTTCCAATTCAACCGTCTGAATTAATTAAACCTTTTTTGGTTATTCAAAGCGCCCGATTATTTGGACAATGGGATAGATTAACATGGCGTGTGAGGTTTACTTGGCTAGGTGTGTTTGGCTTAGTTGTTTTAGGTATACTTGCCCAGCCAAACCTTAGTACTGCTTCGTTGTGCGGAATGACTATATGGTTAATTGCACTCGGCGCCGGACTACCTTATAAATATTTAGGAAGCACCGCACTCGGTGGAATTGTACTTGCCACATTAAGTATCAGCATCCGTGAATACCAACGTAAACGAGTAATGTCTTTTATCAACCCTTGGGCAGATGCGACAGGTAACGGTTATCAGCTAGTACAAAGTTTACTTGCAGTTGGTTCCGGTGGACAGTCGGGAACAGGGTATGGGTTATCGCAACAAAAACTTTTTTATCTACCTATTCAAGATACCGACTTTATATTTTCTGTGTTTGCTGAAGAATTTGGCTTCGTTGGCTGCATGGTATTGCTATCATTACTGGCTATATACGCCACTTTAGGTTTAATTGTGGCAATCAAAGCAACCAATCCTATTTACCGACTTATTGCAATTGGCATTACTGTGGTCATGGTTGGACAGTCATTACTACATATTGGTGTAACTACAGGCGCCTTGCCAACTACTGGTTTACCTTTACCATTATTTAGTTACGGTGGTAACTCAATGATAGCCAGTTTACTTGCCGCAGCTTTACTAGTTCGTGTTGCTCGCGAAAGTAGCGAAGCTGAAGTTGTACCAATCAACCCAGAATTAACACGAACTAAAAGACGTAGACGCATTACTACATCACGTTGACAACTGGCAACGGATAAAGCGGATGTAACAGATGTGCGTTCCTAAGCATTACGAAGACAAAAAAGGGGAATAAATTCCATACTTACGCTCATATTAGTTTTGCAAACTCTTGTGAATCAGAGTTACGTTTAATACTACGACGCGGTTTTAGTGACTCGCACGGTTTCGATAAATTAAACAATTATAATGGGTTTATTGTTTGTATGTTTCCAAGCAAACTTGGAGACAGAATTTATCACAGTCCAAAATCGTCTTAACGGTGAACCCCTTGAAGAATACATCAAACCAATTGGAGGAGAATATTTCTTCAGCTTACCAGGAGTTAAAACATAAGGAAAATATCTTGCTCAACCGTTACTCGAAGCAGCTTAACACCCATTAACTCACATCTTGCACGCCTGCCTAGAAACCGGGCTTCTTGACAAAAACTTTGCTATAAAACGTTGATTTTTTCGTACAGAAGCCCGGTTTCTTTAAGCTTATTGAGAATGCTGCAAGATGTGAGTTAACTTATGCACTCCAACGGGCATTCTCTGCCCGTTCCACGTTAGAATGCAAGCAGAGTAAGCATCCTAACTTTATCAACACCCATGCTGGAAACTCTTTCTACCCAACTTTATCAACTCGAACGCTTTGCTAACGGTATTGTCGCTAGTCAACTTACGCATTTGAGTATCATCAGTATTGGTGTAATATTTTTAGCTGGATTGCTCACCAGTCTTACACCTTGTATGCTGTCAATGCTACCAATTACAATCGGTTATATTGGCGGATACGAAACTAAAAGTCGTTTACAAGCTTTTTCTCAGTCAACTTGGTTTTCTTTAGGTTTGGCAACCACACTTGCTGGTTTAGGTATATTTGCCGCAGGTTTTGGAAGAGTATACGGTCAAATTGGAATTGGTTTACCGATAATTGTTAGTATTATCGCTATTTTAATGGGGTTAAACCTCCTCGAAGCTTTACCTTTACAATTACCCTCTTTTGGTGGTACTGATTGGATTTCTCAAGATTTACCTCAAGGTGTGCGCGCGTATTGTATTGGTCTCAGTTTTGGATTAGTTGCTTCTCCTTGTAGTACCCCAGTTTTAGTAAGTTTACTAGGGTGGGTAGCAAAACAACAAGATTTATTTATGGGTGGAGTTTTATTACTTTCCTATACATTAGGTTATGTGGCGCCGTTAATTTTAGCAGGCACATTTACTGCTTCTATAAAAAAGATACTCGAACTGCGACGCTGGTCGGGTTGGATAAATCCTGTCAGTGGTGTAATGTTAGTAGCATTTGGCGTATTTTCTTTACTTTCTCGAATTCCTATTTAGCTTATAATCGCTTATATAATCCACATGACTGCTGATAACACAACTGAAAAAGAACTTAATTGGTTTTCTCTTCTTAAACGTTCAATAAGACAAGATTTATTACCAATATTGACCGATTTAAGACTTGCCATTGTGATGCTACTTGTAATTGCAGGTTTTAGTATCCTTGGTACTGTTATAGAACAAGGGCAGTCGCTAGCATTTTATCAAGCAAATTATCCTGAACATCCAGCTTTATTTGGATTCCTGACTTGGAAAGTTTTACTTTTCATTGGTTTAGACCATGTTTACCGCACATGGTGGTTTTTAGCGCTACTTATATTATTTGGCACAAGTTTAGTTGCTTGTACATTTACCCGTCAGCTACCTGCTTTGAAGTCAGCACGTAAATGGAAATTTTACGAAAGACCTCAACAATTTCAAAAACTCGCTTTAAGTGCAGAATTTGATGATGCTTCGTTAAATTCATTACCTGAGATTTTACAAAATCAGCAATATAAAGTCTTTCAACAAGATAATACACTGTACGCACGCAAAGGTATTGTTGGTCGAATTGGACCCATTATAGTTCACATTGGAATAGTTATAACTTTACTTGGTTCTATTTTCGGCGCCATGACAGGGTTCGTTGCTCAAGAAATGGTACCAAGCGGTGAAACATTCCAAATCAAAAATATTATTGATGCGGGTCCTTTTGCAGCATCACAAGTTCCTAAAGATTGGTCGGTACATGTTGACCGTTTTTGGATTGACTACACACCTTCAGGTGGCATTGACCAATTTTACTCGAAAATGTCGGTATTAGATGCTCAAGGTAAAGAAGTTGATAATCAAACAATATATGTCAACAAACCTTTACGCCATAATGGAGTGACTCTTTACCAAACCGACTGGGGTATTGCTGCTGTTCGCGTTCGCGTTAATAATAGTCCCATATTTCAGTTACCAATGGCGCCGCTTAATACCAACGGCAAAGGTAGAATTTGGGGTACATGGATACCTATCAAACCCGACTTAAGCGAAGGTGTATCATTACTTGCGAAAGACTTACAGGGAATGGTGTTGATATACGACAGTAAAGGACAACTTGCAAACACCTTGCGAACAGGTATGTCCACACAAATTAATGGTGTGACATTAAAGTTACTCGATGTCGTAGGCAGTACAGGATTGCAAATTAAAGCAGACCCAGGTATTCCCATCGTTTATAGCGGGTTTGCAATTTTAATGACAGGTGTCGCAATGAGCTATTTCTCACACTCTCAAGTTTGGGCACTACAAAAAGATGGTCGCTTGTATGTAGGTGGCAAAACCAACCGCGCACAAGTGGCTTTTGAACAAGAAGTTTTATCTATACTTGACAAAGTAAATTCCGCATCCATTAAAAACCAAAAAGAAGTGTCTCTTACGTAAAGAAACCAGGTTTCTGGCGCTTAATGTTTTAATAAATGAAAAATGTCCACAGTACAAAGTCCACAATTTGTGGACATTTTTGTGTCCACTATAAGTATATGTATTTAAATTTACAATAGTATCTTCAGTAATTTCGAGCGAAATCACTTAGAATAAAAGCATAGTACAGCAGATATTTATCGAAATTTAATCTAGGAAATTGACGCATGTAAGGAAAGTCAGTGGTATATTTCCATTTATAGACGGTTTGTGTATAGTTGTGTGCAATTGGGGGTAATAAGGCGTAAAAGCTTTAATTTCTGGTATTTTTGATTTTTATGTAGTGGCTGCGTCAGATGTAGCAAAAATTTTGGGTAGAAAACCGGAATACTACTAAGTCAAGGTGATTCTATTTAATAAACACAACGTAGCAAACGTGACTATTCACGATAGCTACTTTAACTACTCTGCCTCACCACTTTGATATAAACCTAAGTGTTTGACACGCCTGTAAGGTATATGCCATAACAGGTAATTTCTTTAACCGAAAAAACTTACTTGGTAAAACTTTGGTAAAATTATGGAAAATACTGGTTATCTGCATCTAGCTTCACCTTATGAGGCGCCTGAAGAAGTCGAAGTCACGAATATGCAATCTGGTTTAGCATCTTGGAATTGGGGTAAACTTTCTTTTAACGCAATGATGCGATTTTTACCTGTAATGCTGTCACTATTTGTCGTCAGTATAGCAGGACAAAGTTTAGCTGTATCACGAGGAACTTCAGGCACAGAAGTTAGTAGCGTTCAAAGATGTTTAAAACAATTAGGTTACTTCAATGGCCCAGTAACAGGTAACTTTGGTTCACAAACTCAAGACGCAGTTACTCGCTTTCAACGTGCAAACAGACTACCAGCAGTAGGTTCAGTCGGTCCAAGAACACAGCAACTATTACGCTCACAGTGTAACAGCCGTAACACAGGTGGTGGTAGCAGCGCAAGTGGAGTACTAAGTTTAGGCAGTCGTGGACAAGCAGTCAGCAACTTGCAAAGTAATTTATCGCGTTTAGGATTTTATAACGGGCCAATAACCACTACTTTCGGGCCACAAACTCAAAATGCAGTAATTCGTTTTCAGCAAGCGAACAATTTGCGTGCAGATGGAGTAGTTGGTGCTGGAACTCTTCAAGCTATTCGCACTGCTGGAAATTTTGGTGGTGGTTTGGACGGTAGTGTTAGTAGTGGTGTTGGAGGAGATAGCTTGCCCAACGCTTTAAATTATGGTGACAAAGGATTTCTTGTTAGAAGATTACAGGAAGATTTACGACAGTTAGGTTTCTTTCCTGTTAACCCAACAGGTACTTTTGGCCCGACAACACGCGATGCTGTCTCTAACTTTCAACGTAATAATGGACTTATTCCTAATGGTATCGCCGACTCGCAAACCTTGGCATTAATTTCTCAAGCTCTTGTTAACCCTAACAATCCAAACACTAACCCAAACACTAACGATTGTTCAACGGCACGTGGTGAAATATGTCTTGGAGAACGCAGCCAGCGTGTAATTATTGTACAGCAACGCTTGCAGCAGTGGGGAATTTTTGGAGGTAACGCCGATGGGTTTTACGGTCCAGCAACTAGAGATGCAGTTGCACAGTTCCAACGTGCAAGACAACTGGCGCCAACAGGGTTTGTAGATTTTAATACATGGCAAGCATTGGGTTTAAGTAACAGCACAAATCCACCCGCAGTACAGCGACCCGAAAGGAGTAATCGTTATGTAGTAGTTATTCCTATATTTGCCAACGACACATTAGACCGTGTTCGTCAATTATTACCACAAGCATTTGCAGCAAAATCTGGTTTGGGTGATTATGTAAACGCAGGTTCATTTAACGAACGTAGTGAAGCTCAAAGACTAAGCGACCAACTGCGCGATAGAGGTTTCGATGCGCGCGTAGAATACTTTTAAACACGTGGAATGGGCATCCCTGCCCGTTCCAAATATAAGGCAGGCAGAATGCCCACCCCACAAGAAAATTAGAATGTTTTATTATTTAGAAGTCCCTAAAATTTCCCACGCCCAAGCTATATCTTCGGGGGATAATGGAGGTTTGGCAGGTTGTGAGTAATTAATAGCCAAGTCAAACCTTGCGCGCTCATAAATATTATGTAACAATTGCTGCAAATCTAATACTGGCTCTGTATCACCCTGTTTCAAAGGTACACGAAAAGCAGGTAAAGTATCACGAAGAGTAAATGCGTATAAATCAGCATCTGGTCGCTGATATCCTCGACTTACTAATATATAATAATCAGTTTTGGCGCCTGCGGAAATCGGCATCGGTTCCCCAGCCCGCAATAAATCGATTTCTACTAAACTTGTATTTGAAGCAAAAATTTTGAGCCGTTTGTTTTCGTAAGCTTGTCTACCATCTTTTGACCGTTTATTTTTGGGTGAAAGCACCTTAATGACGGTAACTACCTCACCTGTTCGAGTAGATTTAATTTCTAGAAACCTTTCCGTAATTTCAAGAGCTAAATTAATTGCTAATGAATCATCATTGTTTGTGTAAACTCGTTCCTCAATTGAGACATGATAAACAGGAACGATTTGAGACGTTAATGCGTCAGCAATTGCTATTATTAAACGATTATGAAATTGATTCCATAGTTCTGGCTGTTCTAAATATGGATTCATCCCTAGAAACACTTTAGGCATAGTCACCTCACCCTAATGCTCTTTCTTTATTGTAATACTTTTGTCCTTTGTAGTTTTAAATATATAACCACAAAGGACACAAATTACACAAAGGAAAGAGTTAAACGGCGCCTAACTGTAATTGGGAAGTTTGAGCATTAAGAGCAGTAAAACCTTTTTCAGCAATAATTTGATGTGCGGCAGTTGTTGGATGAATACCATCCCAAAATAGAAACTGGTTGGGATTACTACAAGCTGCTCCTTTATTGAAACAAGCACTTGTCACGTTTGTAAAACCATACTTAGATGGATTAGAAATTGCATCCCTATAGAGCGAACTTATATCTAACTCGATGATTTGTGATTGAGAGTCAAACTTTTGCCGCAGTTGTGATAATGATTTGGCTAAACCCTGATTATGTGATTTTGTGACTGCACTTAAACTTTGAGAACTAGCAGTGCTTTTAGTTGCTGGTAAATCACCCAAATCTGGTAAATCTGCAACCAAGACTTTTTTGGCGCCTGCATTCAGCAAGGACTCGACGGCTTGAGTAATATCTATAACAG